>JBCQUE010000024.1:0-29813 GCA_047174325.1 Rikenellaceae bacterium
AGCCTTGATTGGGTTTGATGCAGAGCCTTGATTGGGTTTGATGCAGAGCCTTGAGTGGGTTTGATGCAGAGCCTTGAGTGGGTTTGATGCAGAGCCTTGAGTGGGTTTGATGTAGAGCCTTGATTGGATTCTGAGGCGGATTTTTGACTATTACCTAAAAGACTAATACAATGCAGAAGAGTTGGCGCTGGTTTGGGCTAAATGATAAGACCACCCTTTCTCAACTTCGTCAGATCGGAGTTGAGGGGGTGGTTACTTCGTTGCACCATATTCCTAATGGTCAGGTGTGGAGCGTGGAGGAGATTTCGAAGATGAAGCGCTACATCGAGAGCCACGGCTTGGAGTGGTCGGTGGTGGAGAGCTTGCCTGTGAGTGAGGCTATTAAGTATGGCGGTGCGCCTCGGGATGAGCTCATTGAGCGTTACGTTACGAGCCTAGAGAACTTGGGTCGGTGTGGTGTGAAGAGGGTCTGTTATAACTTTATGCCTGTTATTGATTGGGTGAGGACGGAGCTTCGTCACAAGCTCGAAGATGGAACACAGACGCTCTATTTCAACAAGATAGATTTTGCATACTTCGATATAGCGATACTTAGGCGTGAGGGGGCTCAGGCGGACTACAGCGCTGAGGAGCTTAAGGCTGTGGCTCGCCGTGCAGAGACAATCACTCAGGCGGAGCGTGAGGAGTTGGTCGATACGATCATCGTCAAGACACAGGGATTTGTGAATGGAAACATCTCGGAGGGAGACTTGAACCCTGTGGAGAAGTTCCGTTCGCTGTTGAGGCTCTATGATGGGATCGATCGAGAGGCGCTGAGGGAGAATCTTCGCTACTTCCTTAGGCGTGTGATGCCTGTCTGTGACCGCTACGACATAGATATGGCGATACACCCCGATGATCCGCCCTTTGCGCTGTTGGGGTTGCCTCGAATCGTTACATCACGTGAGGATATTAAGTGGCTGTTGAGTGCGGTGGACAATCCTCATAATGGATTGACATTCTGTGCAGGGTCGTTGAGTGCTGGGGTGCATAATCGTGTGGCGGAGATGGCTCGTGAGTTTGCTCCTCGTACACACTTTGTCCATCTTCGGAGTACGGAGACCTTGGCTGGGGGTGACTTTATGGAGGCTTCACACCTTGGTGGACGAGCTGAGTTGATCGATGTTGTGAGGGTGTTTGAGCGGCTCAGACCACGTGTGCCGATGAGGGTTGACCACGGGCGGTTGATGTTGGGCGATGAGGGTTACAACGCTGGTTACTCGTTCCACGGACGTATGCTGGCGTTGGGTCAAATGGAGGGCGTAATGGCGGTAGTGAAAGATGAAATTAACACATTAAAAACCAAATAAAAAAAATTATGAACGAACAGTTTAGTATCGAGGGAAGGGTGGCGATCGTAACAGGCGCTGCTGGAGTACTCGGAGGAAGTATCGCACGGAGCTTTGTGGCTCAGGGTGTGAAGGTTGTAGCATCGGACTTGCGTCAAGAACCACTCGAAAAGCGTGTTGAGGAGCTACGTGCCTTAGGTGGTGAGGTGATCGGTGTCACCTGTAATGTATTGGATCAGGAGAGCCTCAAAGCGTTGGCTGAGGATGTTGTGAAGCAGTGGGGTCAGATCGACATCTTGGTGAATGTTGCTGGTGGAAATATGCCGGGGGCTACACTTACAGCGGAGCAGACTATCTTCGATATGCCGCTAGAGTGCTGGGACAAAGTTGTTGGGTTGAACCTCAATGGAACGGTCTATCCATCGTTGATCGTTGGCGAGTATATGGCTCGTAGAGGCGAGGGTTCTATCATTAATGTATCATCTATGACAGCATACTCGGCTATCACACGTGTGGCTGGTTACTCGGCAGCGAAGAGCGCTGTATCGAACTTCACGCAGTGGATGGCTACAGAGATGTCTCAGAAGTTTGGCGATAAGATGCGTGTAAATGCAATCGCTCCAGGTTTCTTTATTGGCGATCAGAACCGTGCAATCCTTATCAACCCCGATGGATCGTTGACCGATCGTAGTAAGAAGGTTATTGCTAAGACACCGATGGGTCGATTTGGCGACATCAATGAGCTGAATGGAGCGATCCAGTTCTTGTGCTCAGATGCCTCTAGCTTTATCACGGGTGTTGTTCTGCCTATCGATGGTGGATTCTCTGCTTTTAGCGGTGTGTAATCTGCTGAGGCGTGTAATCTGCCGAAGTATGTAATCTGCTGAATGTCAATGTTATGAGTGTAGAGGAGTTGCGCTGTTTTTTGATGGCTCAACTCCTCCCTACTCTGATAAAAATAAAAACCACAAGAGTACAAAAACCACAACAGTACTAAAAACAAATTAAAAACCAAACAATTATGAATTACAAAGCAGGAGCGCTAGCTGTAGCGGCGCTAAGTGCCTCACTATCAAGTGCTGAGGCGGCAAAGAAACAACCGAACGTTATTGTCATCTTGGCGGATGACTTGGGTTATGCAGATGTTGGATTTACGGGTTGCAAAGATATTAGGACACCAAACCTCGACCAGTTGGCTAAGGAGGGTGTGGTCTGCACAAATGGTTATGCAAACCACCCATTCTCGGGTCCAAGTCGTGCAGCGTTGATGTCGGGACGATACCCCTATCGCTTTGGTTTTGAGATGAATCCAGGGCACGATCCAAACTCGATGCAGGGTGTGCCAACCACTGAGAAGATCTTCCCACAGAGGATGCAAGAGGTTGGATATAAGACCGCTGGATTCGGTAAGTGGCACTTGGGCGCAGCCGAGCCGTTGTTGCCTTGGAACAGAGGATTTGACTACTTTTATGGATTCATTGGCGGTAGCCACAGCTATTATATAAGTAAGGTGACCGATCCGATAGATAACGGTTTGACAGGCGCAATGATGCGTAACAATAAGCCCGAGACGTTTGAGGGCTACTTGACGAGGGTGTTGAGTGCCGAGGCTGTGAAGTTTGTGGAGGAGAACAAGAGTGATCCATTCTTCATTTATTTGTCATACAACGCACCTCACGCACCACTTCAAGCACCGAGCGCAGATAAGGCTCGTTATGCAGATATTAAAGACCCTAAGCGTCAGACTTATGCAGCGATGGTTGATATTATGGATGAGGGTGTGGGTGATGTTGTGGAGGCGTTGAAGAGAAATAAGATCTATGAGGATACGCTGATTTTCTTCCTCAGCGACAACGGTGGTCCTGAGGGAACATCATCGAGTAATAAACCATTCAAGGGTCAGAAGGGGTCGCTCAATGAGGGTGGAGTGCACGTGCCATTCTTGGTTAGCTGGCCTGCTCAGATCAAGGGCGGTAGGGTCTACGAGTATCCAGTGAACTCGATCGATATTTCACGTACGGCTGTGGCTGTTGCAGGAGCTAACGCTACCTCAGCTCTCGGTATGGATGGTGTTGATTTGATCCCATTCCTCACAGGTAAGCAGAAGGGCGAGCCACACGATATGATCTTCTGGAGAGCTGGAAACAACGCCTCTCAGTCGGCAGTGTCTGCTGATGGTTACAAATATCTAAAGAAGGGCAAGAACCCAGTCGAGATATACAACCTTCGTGAGGATATTGGCGAAACAAAGAGTATTGCGGCAGGGTCGGCAGATAAGACGAAGAAGATGAAGGCAGCAATAGATGAGTGGAACAAGACGAACGTGCCGAACGTGATTGTCCCAATGAAACACTAGTTCGAGCATTGCAAGGTGGCGAGATTTCAAAGATCCCGTTTCGAGGTGTGAGTGAGCGTACAGGATGTTATAATGAAACATTTTAATAGAGAGGGCGGTTAATGAAGTTGTTAACTGCCCTCATAACTAACTAAACCTAAAATAAGTATGAAGAACGGAAAACGAATCACAACACTATTGGCGCTCAGCACAGCAGTTGCAGCGGCTACGGGAGCGACTACGGATCGTCCAAATGTAATAATCTTCTTGGCGGATGATATGGGCTACGCAGATGCTGGTTTCACAGGAGCTACAGACATCAAGACACCAAATCTCGATCAGTTGGCTCGTGAGGGTGTGGTCTTTACACAGGGTTACACTAACCATCCATTCTCAGGTCCTAGTCGTGCAGCGTTGATGTCGGGACGTTACCAACACCGTTTTGGTTTCGAGACAAACCCTCCTCACGATGCTCACAACGAGAATGCTGGAATCAGCACTAGCGAGGTGCTCTTCCCAAAGAGGATGCAGAAGGCTGGCTACAAAACAGCGGCTTTCGGTAAGTGGCACTTGGGTTCGGCATCGGTGTTTCACCCCTGTAACCGTGGTTTCGACTACTTCTATGGATTCTTGGGTGGCGGTCACGACTACTTCACAATCGACCTTACACAGCCTGTGAGCCACGGTTATAAGGATGCTCTATTGCGAAATAAGCTCCCTGCAACATTCGATGGCTACCTCACGACAGCGTTGAGCCGTGATGCTGTGAAGTTTGTCGAGGACAACAAAAAAGATCCGTTCTTTATGTATGTGGCGTACAACGCTCCACACCAACCGCTGCAAGCGCCCAAGGAGGACATCGAGCGATATGCACATATCGAAGATAAGAAGCGTAGAACGTATGCTGCGATGGTCGATGTGATGGATCGTGGTATCGGCGAGGTTGTCGAGTCGTTGAAGAAGAACGGGTTGTATGAGAATACACTCATCTTCTTTATGAGCGACAATGGAGGTCCGTTTGGTAACGCCTCGAATAATAAGCCATTTAAGGGTCAGAAGGGAACGATGTATGAGGGTGGTGTTCACGTTCCGTTTATGGCTTGCTGGCCTGCTAAACTTAAGGGCGGTGTTACGTATGACTACCCTGTGAACGCTATCGACATCTCTCGCACAGCTGTTGAGGTTGCTGGTGGTAACGCAACATCTAAGCCCGCTATGGAGGGTACGAACCTAATCCCTTATGCGAATGGTGAGATCAAGACAGCTCCTCACGATGTGATCTTTTGGCGTGGTGGTGACGGCAATGGAAAGGGCGCTGTAACGGCTGATGGTTACAAGTTTATCGCTAAGGGAAAGAACCCTGTGGAGCTATACAACCTACGCAAAGATGTTGGTGAGGAGAAGAATATAGCGGAGGGGTCGGCAGCTAAGGCGGCTCAGATGCAGGCGGCGTGGACGGAGTGGAACAAAGATAATATTCCATCGGCGTTCTATGCGATCGAGAAGTATGACAAGGCTCAAAAGCAGTTTGCCGAAGATGCACTGCCTGAGCCATACAAGAAGTATAAGGCTAACCTAAAGAAGTAAAATAAAGTATGATTAAGAGATTATTGACGACAGTGGCGGCGATGGTGCTGGGGGTGGTGACACTCTCGGCTCAACCCGGTCTTGCTGAGGCTGGTATCGCTAAGGGTCAGATGGTGCAGAACCTGAGCGGGTACAACTGGAAGGTGAAGATGATGCCCAAGGGTGAGGGTGTGAAGCAGGGGTTGCACAAGATTTATCCAGAGGATTTGGAGACATCGGTGTGGATTCCAGCGAAGGTGCCGGGGGATGTATATACAGACCTTTGGAAAGCAGGGGCTATCGAAGATCCGTACTTCGGTCAGAACTCATATAAGTGTCAGTGGGTGCAGCACTACGAGTGGTGGTACACTAAGCAGTTCTATGTGCGTGAAGATCTGAAGGATAAGAAGATACGTATCTGTTTTGAGGGTGTAGATTATAGCTGTGATGTATGGCTCAACGGTGAGTATTTGGGTGCACACGAGGGTGTATTTGAGGGCTTTGAGTTCGATGTTACAGGAGTGATCCGTACGGGTAAGAATGCTCGTATGAGTGCCAATATGCTCTTCGTGAGGATCAACCCTCCTACGCATATCAACACTGAGTTGGGTGGACTTAAGACCCCTTGGTTTGGCGACTATTGGCGAGATTTGATCCCGATCGGTATCTGGCGAGATGTGAAGATGGTGGCTAGTGGTGCGGTGAATATCGATGATGCCTTTGCTCGTACGACTATTAGCAAGGATCATAAGAGCGCTGAGGTGTTGATGGAGGTTACTCTGAATAACGCTTCTGAGGAGAGTCGCAAGATCGATGTTGTGGCTACGATCGAGGGTAAGAACTTTGAGTCGAAGCCTCAGACGGTGAAGTTTAGTTGTGATGTGCCGAAGGGTAAACACACCTTTAAGCAGAAAATCGATGTGAAGAATCCACAGCTTTGGTGGTCTTGGGATCTGGGTAAACCAAACCTCTATAAAGCATCTGTCGTTGTGAATGAGGGCAAGCGAAACCACGATCTTAAGGTGTTTAACTTCGGTATTCGTGAGGTCACTTCAGCGTGGAACCCTGGGTTCAAGAAGGGTGTCGACCTAAGTTTCCCACGTACAACGGTGTTGAATGGCAAACCGATCTTTATCCGCTCGGCTTGTTGGGGTGGACCTCCAAACATCTTTGTTGGACGCACCACGGCAGGCACTTATGAGAAGTTGTTGGTTGCGGCTAAGGAGGCTAACCTCAATAATATACGTATCTTTGGTTGGCACAATACTGAGATCCCTGAGTTCTACGAAATTTGCGATTCGTTGGGTCTCTCGGTGTGGCAAGATATGATTCCGTTGGGGTCGGGAAACATCGACTTCACGCCTGAGAAGATGAATAAGATCTTGGCGAGTGGAGTAGCCTCTGTTAAGGAGAGACGCAACCACCCATCGTTGATTATGATGGAGGGTGGCGAGGAGTACTTCTTGCGTACACGTGATGCGAAGCTTGCTAATGAGTTGTTGACTAGGTTGGGTGATTCGCTGCAGAGCTACTTGCCGATCCCTTACGTTCCCGATTCACCACTCAATTGCGAGGCATCTCGTGAGGCTGGATACAAGAATAAGGAGGCGCACCACGCTTTGGCTTACTTCTACGGAATGGGTCGTTGGTTGGTGGAGGATTGGTACCGAAGACTTAAGTATCCGATCGTTCCTGAGTTTGCAATTACCTCTGTTCCATCGGTGGAGAGCCTGAAGAAGTTTATCCCCGAGGATGAGTTGTGGACACCGGGTGTGAGTTGGGGACACCACTGGGCTGACCTCAATAAGTTGAGGATGCAGAATTATGACATCTTTGGTGACGAGATGGTGGAGTATGGATTGGAGAAGTTTGTCGAGGCATCACAGATCACTCAAGGTGTTATCTTCCAAAATGGAGTGGAGTTCTTCCGTCGTCAAAAACCGGAGTTGAGCGGTATCGCACTGTGTCACTGGATGACCTATTGGCCCGATATGAAGTGGGGAATTATGGATGGTTATCAGCAGAAGAAACTCTCGTATGACTATGTGAAACGTGCCTATCAGCCACTCTTGGTTAACCTCGATTTTGAGCGTAGACGTTGGCACACGGATGAGAACTTTAAGGGCTCTGTGTGGATCATCAACGACCTCTATGAGAGTTATAAGGATTTGACGGTGGAGATGTGTGTAAAGAGTGATTCGGGCGAGGTTGTGAAGAGCGAGAAGTTCGCTGTGAAGAGCATCGGTGAGAACTGCGCATTTAAACTTGAGGATATAAATTGGAGGGTGTTGAGTGGCGTTAAAGAGAAGTTCTATGTCGAGATGTCGCTGAAGGATAAGAGCGGTAAGGAGCTCTCAGCTAATAACTACTTCTTCTTGATTGGCGACCAAAAGGAGGCTACGAAGGTGATGAACGCAATGAATAAGCAGGAGGCTGCCTCGATCGCTAAGTACACCAACGGTAACTATTTGCGTTACTTCCCGATGGTTACAGGCGAGGATGGCGAGAGTTGGCAATCATCTACTCAGATACCTCGTGCTAAGGGTTACGGTGAGAAGAAGTAATTGAGTTGTTTGGCAAATTGACTGCTGAGGTGTTTTTTTTGATATTGATGTAAAATAATGATTATGAAGAGATTAAGTTGTAAGATGGCTCTCGTGGCGATGGTGATGCTGTCGCTCGGGAGTGCCTCGGCTCAAACGCCGCTTTGGCAGGGTAAGGGTCGTATTGTGATTAGCTCCGATGGTAATGAACACGACTCGGATGATTGGTCGGCTACGGCGATGTCGTTGGCTCTGTTGGCTGCTCGGGGTATGCAGAACGATTTGGTTCTCTACACCTATAGTGACCACGTTTGGGGGAGCAATCAGGCTCGGGCTCGTGTGCACGGCAAATCTGCGTATGAGCATATGCGTGAGAGTGCGCTTGGTGGAAAGAGCCGCTTTGGCTTTGATAAGAGCCGTTTTATCTGTGCGGTGGATTGTCCCGAGAGGGCGTACGATGCGATGGCTGAGGTGATAAATCAGTCGACAGCTGAGAACCCTCTAATCATACTCGCTGGAGGACCTATGCAGGTTGTTGGCGAGGGGTTGAATCGGGCGAAAAAGGAGTGTCGAGAGTTCGTGACGGTGGTGTCGCACTCGTGGTGGAACAATGAACACAGCGATTGGTGGAGTGACGATATAGATCGACCATTCCCATCGCTGAAGGCTAAATCGTGGGACGGACACAGTGGCTGGACATTTGCCGAGATGAAGAGTGAGTTTGGCACAAAGCGAGGCGGTGAGGCGAAGTTTATCGAGATATTAGACCAAAACGGAGGTGACGACTATGAGGGTCTGCAAGCGCCAATGAGCAGGTTTGAGTGGCTCATAACCTTTGAGGGTCAGAACAAGCCGCCCTACAGCTACGACAGTTGGTATTGGCTCTACGAGAGGCTGTTAGTTCACGGACACAAGGGCAAATTCGATGTCTCAGATGCAGGTCTAGTGCTCTATATGTTGACAGGCGTGGAGAAGAGCAACGTAGATATGTTGCGAGAGATTATGGAGAATCCTGTTGTGAAACGAAAATGAGAGCGGTTTCAAAGCGGCGAAATTCAAAAGATGCTTTAGAGGTCTGATTGGTCAAGCAGACGAGTGGATTCTATAGTGCAGAGTTGAGTATAAATGGTTAGGGGAGTTAGACTTGTAAATCGTCTAGCTCCCCTAAATCGCCCCCAAACCGTTACATACTGCTCTCCGCACCTCGGCAATTCGAGCGAGCTCGATTGCTCTCGGTTTGTCAGCAGTTGGGGGAGACTTGTTTTCAGCGGTGTTTTGGTTGGTTACCTCTTATTGTATTTATCACGTCTTGTATTCCACCCATTTGTCACACGGTCGAGTATGCTTGTTAGCTCAGCTACTCTGTGTGGCTCTTTTTCGTAGAGTGAGGTGAACTGTTGTGGATCATCTTTGAGGTTGAATAGCTCACCTTTGGGTCGCTCCTTAGAGAACTTCGGGTAGCCCAAAGCATCGTAGTATTCGATCTTCTCTAACCAACGATTGTCATCACCGTAGCCATTTTCGATCAATACCCAATCGCCCTTGCGAATGGCAAAACGACCGCTCGAACTGTGATGTATTGTGTACTCTCGTTCATACTCACCTTGGTTATCAAGGAGTGGTAGTAATGAGTAGCTATCCTGCGCCTCATCTGCAGGCAGTTTGCCGCCTGTAATATCGGCTAAGGTTGCATATACATCACTCAGACAGACCGTCTCATCCACCATCTTGGGCGCTATTTTCTCCCCCCACGACATCACGAACGGTACTCGGTGACCGCCCTCCCAAAGGTCTCGTTTTACACCCTTCCATTGGGCTGAGCTGCTGTGGTTGGTGTCGGGATAGCGGTAATATGCAAAGCGCTCTGCTCCGTTGTCGCTCGACAATATGATGATTGTATCGTCATATATCTTGCACTTTTTCAGATGTTTAACGATCTGCCCAACCACGTCATCCACCTCCAACACAAAATCGCCGTAACGTCCTATGCCGCTCTTGCCCCGAAACTTTTTGCTCGGTGCTAGCGGTGCGTGAGGTGCGTTTGCAGCGAAGTAGATGAAGAATGGATCATCCTCCCTGCTATACTTCGAGAGTAGGCTCTTCACCTTTTTCGTGAATTTAGGTAGGAAATCCTCGGGCTGCTCACCCTTGACGTAGTCTCCTGCTCTAAGGAATGGATTCTCGACCACCTCGTCATCTTTTTGGTTGAATGTCGTCACCTCGTAGCGAGCCGTAGGTAGCGTCTCGACCCGATCGTTTTCGATGGTCACATATGGCGGAATATCCAACGAGGCGGAGATCCCATAGAAGTAGTCGAAACCACGTGATGTTGGGGTATCGCTCAGTGGCTTGCTGTAGTCGACATTCGAGCCATCGCTCTTGGCTGGCTTGCCATCGGTCGTAGCCCACTCCATACCTAAGTGCCACTTGCCCACACAGGCGGTTTTGTAGCCCTGTCTCTGCATCATCGTTGCGATGGTTGGTTTGTCTGCGGGGATTAGTGCAGACGAGAAACCCCAAGTAACACCTGCTTTGAGGCGACTTCGCCACGAGTACTCACCTGTCATAAGCCCATATCTCGATGGAGTACTCACCGAAGAGACGGTGTGTGCATCGGTAAAGCAGACCCCCGATCGAGCCAAGGCATCCATATTGGGTGTCTCGAATTTTGATTTGTTATTTAAAATAGATAGGTCGCCATAACCCATATCATCCGTGTAGATAAGAATGACATTGGGGTTTTTAGCCACGGCTGAAGTGACTGTTGCGCAAAGCGAAAAAAGTAAAATTATTTCTTTTTTCATTGTCAAAATATTGTTAGGTTACCTCTTGCGGAGGATTGTCTCTTCGTGGACTACATTGCCGTCTACATCGTGGTGGCGGAAGATGATTTGAGGCTTTTTGTCCTTGCGGCTTACCGATACAGATAGGAATCCGCCCTTGACCCTTAGGAACTTATGTTCGGGCATTAGTTCGCTCTGTTTCCACCCTCCAGCGTGTGAATCGCTCTGTGGTCCTTGGCTGAACTCCATTACGCCTGTCTGCTTGTCGACCGATACATATTGCCAATGGCGATCTCCGTTTATCACATACATATTGTTGGCTGCCAAGAGTTTACGCAACCAGTCACCCTCGTGTTTGAATGGAGGGTTTGCGTGGTTGTCACGTTTGGTCTCACGATCAGGACCCACTACGGGTGTTGGCGAGAGGAGGATCTTAAATGTTGCATCGGACTGCTTGACCGTCCTCTCGAACCATTCGCACTGCTCCTTGCCCCAAATCGTCTTATCCTTGCCATCCTCGACCCAGTTGTCATCACGGAATTTACGTCCATCAACAGCCCAAACCTGTAGATCCTTGCCCCAACGGAATGTGCGGTACGTCTCGCCGATGAATGGTGACTGCTCTTCCCAAATCGCTACGCCATCTTCGAAGGTCATATCCAGCATCGGGCGGCTACCTGGCGAGGCATCGTCACGGAGAATATCGTGGTCGTCAGCCTGCATTATACAGGGTGTTGTGCGGTAGAAATCCACTGTGCCGCTCCACGAGTTATTCGCTTGCCACTTATGTCTCGCTTGCTCTATTGTGTTTGCTGCTGGGGCTTTGTCGTAATAGACGTAATCGCCTGTGTGTGAGATGAATGAGGGTTTTAGTTTCGCCATTGCGTCATAGACCTTAAAGCCTCGATGCTCATCGTCATAGTCCCAATAATATTGACACGAAACGGAGGTGAAGCAGATCGCTGCCTCTTGGTTGGGAGCTGGTGCTGTTGTGAACTCGCCCTCGATGTGTGTCACGGGTGAGCCTGTATCTTTGCAGCCCATAATCTGCACTCTATATTTGGTGTTGGGTAGCAAGCCATCGAAGCGCTGTTTGTAGGTGAAATCTTTGTATCCCGAGACAAATTGCCAACCGCTGCTAACTCGTTGGTTACGCACGGTGCTTAGCTCGATGAGTACTTGACCATACGAACCGCCTACGTATCCCTCCCACTCGCTAACTGGTGCTGAGCGGTTGAACTTGATCGGTGAACGAAACTCCTTATCCATACGTTCGTGGTGTATGCCGACTGGTTTGGGTTCGGAGCAGAGTCTTGTCCAGATGACTGCTGAGGTGGGGGTTACATCGCCGACCTTGAATCCTGTTGAGAAGTAGACGCTGTCGGCTGATGGTTTTTTACCTTGATACCACGCTGCGTGGCTGGGTGTGATGATGGCTAGCAACAGTAGTGCCGCTAGTGATTTGAAAATGTTTCTCATTTTGATCTTTTTTTTTGTTTTGAGAGTGTAGATGTTTTTTTAGGTTGGTCGTTCTGTAAAGGTATAGTTTTTTTTGTTATTTCGCAAATTAAATATTATATTTGTATGCGAAAACCCTAGCTAACAACGGATTCAAAAACCACAAACGGAATTGAAATTCAAGAACAGATTCTAAAAACCACGAACGGATCTAAAAAACCTATGAGACGACTTCTAACCATTATATTGCTGCTCACCTTCAAGGCGGCTATTTCACAGGCGATTTCGCTCAGCGACAATTGTTGGCAGCTAATGTTGGATCGTGAGGCGGAGTGGCGGAGCGACAGGCTCTACTTGCCTAAGGATCTGCCGAGCGACCTTGCTTCGTTGCCCTATAATCCTCCAACGGGTGGATGGGCTTCGTTGCGTGGTGAGGTGGGGGGTGTATCGTTGCCAATGACTATTGATGAGCATCTTTTGGGTGGTGTTAATACAGCTAGTTATGAGGGCGTTAGCTGGGCTTGGAGGAGCTTTGTTGCGCCTAAGGGTATCGGTGATAAGCTTGTTTTTTTGAATGTCTCAAAGGCTCGTATGAGGGCTGAGGTCTTTATAAATGAGCAGTTGGTGGCTTATGATGTTGTGGGTGAGACACCCTTTAGTTTCGAGGTTGGACGGTTCATTAAGGGTGGTGAGGAGAACCGGATTGCGGTGAGGTTGACCAACCCCGGTGGACGGCGTGGATGGAGAGATGATAGCGGCCTGTTTTGGGGTGAGAGCTGCTTTGCTAGTGGTGGGCGTAACTTCACTACGCTGGGCGAGATGGAGTTGGAGGTGAAACCGAGGCTCTATATAGATGACATCTTTGTGAAGAATATCTTGCCTGTGAATGGACGTGAGGTGGAGGTGTCGATCGAGGTGAATAACACAACGGGTAAGAGCCAACGGGTGAAGATTCCGATCGAGGTGAGAGCTGCTGAGGGTGGTGAACGGATCGCTACGGCAAGGATCGACAAGGAGGCTAATGTTGGTCGTAATACATTTAAGATCAAGATGTTGCTCACGGGGGCTAAGCTTTGGTCGCCCGATACGCCAAATCTTTACAGCCTCACAGCTAAGTTGGGCAGCGATACGGAGAGTGTACGTTTCGGAGTAAGGACGTTTGAGCTCAAGGCGGGCAAGAGTGGCGGTCACAACTATTATCTAAATGGAAAACGATTCATATTCAAGACAGCGATAGATTGGAATTACTACGCTCCAACGGGTGACTATGCAACCGAGGAGTTGGCTCGCAAGAGTGTGTTGGCGGCTAAGGCGATGGGTCAGAATGGAATCTCGTGTCACAGAAATATTGGCGAACCGTTGCTCTTCTCGGCAGCTGATGAGTTGGGTTTGTGCATCTATGAGGAGCAGGGTGGATTTCACGTTGTCAAGGGTAAGCGGCCGATGAAGATCGATACGGTGGGTTTCACGCCCGACCATCTGTTGGAGAAGATACGGCGAATGGTTGTGAGGGATCGTAACCACCCGAGTATGATTATCTTTAGCCTCTCGAATGAGGATAATGTCTATCATAAGGTGAGGCGTGAGGCTCTGCAGCTCATCAATAGTTTGGACGATTCAAAGCTCATAATCAACACTAGCGGCCCGTGGAGGGACGAGGAGATTGCGCACATCAGACCCTACGAGAGTGAGATCAGGATGGATTACCTCGATCGACACACAGCCTATAATCGTTCGCCGAGATATGGCGATGATGACTTCTATCAGCCTGAGCATCGGGAGGTTATGTATGATGACCGTCCCTACTTCTTGGGTGAGGTTAACTCGGTGTCGGGTCCTGAGAATTGGTTTCAGACCTACAGAGATATTGAGGCGAGCGGCAGGGTGGGCTACGACACCAATATATATAAGACGAACCACGACAAGACGGTGGAGAACTTCGAGCGGTGGAACGTGTCTCGTGTGGGGCGTGAGGAGCATCGTGTGATTCACTCGCCCGAGGATCTTTCGCAGCAGTGTGGTCGAGGTATGATGTATGCGCATAGTCGTCACGCACAGTCTATTATGTGTAACAATTCGGCGGATGGGTACGCACTGAATGGTTGGACACCGGGCCCTCAGTCGGAGGGTTCGGCACTCGATTGGTCATCGGGAATCTTGGATGAGGGGCGGAACATCAAAGCGCCAGTGGAGAGCTACACCTATTGGGCTCGACCTCTGCAGGTTGCTTTGGCTCGTAAGAATGGGAAGTATTTCGGTGTGAATGAGGAGGTTACCTTTGAGGCGAACTTGATTAACCACGGGTTGTTGCCCTCTGGTGAGTACACTTTGAGCTACAGCATCACCGATGGTGAGGGGCGAGATGTGGCGAAGTTGAAGAGCCAAAAGGTGAGGGTTGAGGGTGGTGAGTGTTATGCGCAAGAGCTTGGAGATGTGACGTTTACGACTGCGGAGAGTTGGGCTGCAGGCTACGTGACCATCTCGGCTAAACTGCAGAGTGGTGAGCGAGTTGTGGCGGATGGATCGGAGCAGATATTGTTGCGAAATAGAGCTTCGTATAGTTCGGAATTCAAGGATTTGGCGGTCGATGTGAGGCAGTGGGACGAGGCGCACGAGGCGTTAGAGCAAGCTGGCGCAACGGTGGAGAGCACCAAAAAGGGGCGAGCAAAGGTTATTGTTGTGGGCGATTTGACACGTGAGGATGGGAAGATGAGCACCAAGAAAATCAACTCGATGGAGCAGCTAGAGAGCCTCTTAAAGGAGGTTCGGGAGGGTGCGACACTCATCGTTCGGTTCGACAGATATTGGGCGGATGCGCTCTATCACAGCGGCGTTTTGAGCGAGCGAGTGACCGAGTGGGGAGGCAATCAAACGACCGAGTGGTTGGGCAATGGATGGGGTTATTTGAGCCACTTTGTCGGGTATCGATCAACGGCAAACGAGGGGGCGATAGGGACTACTTCGTGGGAAGTGCCGAGCGATCCTTACGGCTTTTATCCCTTTGTAAGTGACTATAAGATGGGCGTTTACGGGGTTTATATGTGTCGTGAGTGGTTGTGTCGAGTACCTGCAATTGGCTATAGGATGAAGGAGTTAGAGCCCACGATGGCGGTGCTGTTGGCTACGCTGGATTATGGTGATGGGCGGATCATATTGAACCCCTGTTATCACGTGGATGATGACAGCGCCTTTGCTGATCTGCTCTTCTACGGGATGGTTCGAGGGGGGGAGCGAACTCCCTTTTAGCTTGGCTTGACGGCTTGAAGGAAGCATTAATATTAATAGAGAAAACTAATCTTAAAAATATGAATACGAAAGGAATCTGCGCAGCAGCGGCTGTAGCGACTTTGGTGAGTGTTGGGGCTCAGGCGGCAACTCAGTCTCGCCCGAATGTGGTGTTGATTATGTGTGACGACTTGATCGACTTTAGCGGTGTTTATAATGGTCACCCTCAGGCTTTTATGCCGAGCCTCGATGCTTTGGCTAAGCAGTCGGTTAACTTCACAAATGCGCATAGTGTTGCGCCTGTGAGTGGACCTAGTCGTGGGGCATTGTTCACAGGAATCTATCCATCGGTGTCGGAGAATTTTCACTTCACACCGTGGTTTAACACCCCTGTGTTGGCGCACTGCAAAACCTTTATGGGTCAGTTGATGGAGGAGGGTTACGATAGCTACGGAGCGGGTAAACTTATGCACCACCAAAAGCTCTCGGAGTACACCGAATTTGGCGAGAAACAGAATACAGGACCATTGGCTTATGACGGCAAGAAGGTTGCGCTACACCCCTCAGTGCCTGAGGCTTTCGCCTCGATTGGACCACTTGACGGTACGTTTGGGTCGTTGGCTGATGTGCCTACGGTCGATGGTTATACAGGGTGGTGGAACACGCTTGATAAGAAGCCGTTTAGATATGTAAACGATGAGGATCGAGACCAGATGGGCGATGAGAAGATCGCTCAGTGGGCAGTGAATAAACTCAAGGATCTTGGGCAGGGTGACAGCGACAAACCGTTCTACTTGGGCGTTGGATTCTCGAAGCCTCACACAGCGTTGGTCGCCCCTCAGAAGTACTTCGATATGTACCCGTTGGAGAGTATCAAGTTGCCCGATTGGGTCGAGGGTGATGCTGATGATACGCACTTTAGAGAGGTTGGCGGACGAACTAAGGGATTTGAACACTTCAAGGCGATGCAGGCGGCTTATGGCGAAGATGTGAAGATGGGTTTCCGCAAATATCTACAGGCGTATTTGGCGTGTATGAGCTTCGTGGATGACCAGATCGGACTTGTGCTTATGGCTCTTGAAAATAGCCGTTTTGCTGATAATACAATCGTCATTTTCACCTCAGACCACGGTTATGACTTTGGACAGAAGGAGCACTTCTTTAAGAACTCGTTGTGGGGAACGAGCACCACTGTGCCATTCTTGGTGAGGATGCCAAGCGGTGAGAACGCTGGTCGGGAGTGTGGCTATCCAATCGCCCTAACGGACATCTATCCAACGGTGTTGGACTACTGCGGAATCAAGGGTGACAACCGCAAAAACGATAAGGGTGCGCCATTGTCGGGTCACTCGATCCGCACATTCATCGAGAACCCTAAGGCTACGGAGTGGGGCGGTGCTCCTGTGGCGTTGAGTATGGTGAGGGCTGGAGGTGATCCGCTGCTTACGGCTACTCAGAACTATGCAGTTAAGGGTGTGAGATACAGATACATACACTACGTGAATGGGGCGGAGGAGCTCTACGATTGTAAGCAAGACCCCGATGAGCTAACGAACCTTGCGGAGGATAAGAAGTACAGAGCTGTGAAGGCTGAGATGAGGACTGAGCTGCTGAAATTAGTGCCCGAATTGGGTGAGCCACTCCCTGAGCGTAAAGATATGACGACCATATATAATGGCGATTTTGAGCTGAGTAAGACGGGTTGGACAGGCTCATACAAAATTGCGTTGACTGGTGACCCACGCTTTGTGAAGTCGGGCAAGTATAGCTGCTCGATCGCTGAGAAGATGACACTTTCGCAGCAGGTTGATGTTGTGGAGGGGGCGAAGATGACGCTCTCGTTTGATGGTCGAATGACGAAGAAGATTGGCGATGGTGTTGTTGTCGGTGTGAAGTCGGGCAGGGATACGATGCTGGCTGAGGTGAGGGTTAGCGGTGTGATGTATAAAAATTATGTGGCGGAGTTTGTTGTGCCTAAGGGCGTGAAAAAGGTGACGGTGGCGTTTGGTGTGCCTGCAGGTAAGGGGGCTACAAATCCACTGCTTATTGATAATGTTAAGTTGCTCATAGCTAAATAGTTGTGGCGGTGTTAGAGAGCCATTTTAAATCAAATATTAATTTAAAAACTAAACAAAAATGAAACGTTACGGATCAGTTATTCAGGTGCGTCCAGAGAAGTTGGAGCGCTACAAAGAGTTACACGCAGCTACTTGGGAGGGTGTGTTGAAGAGAAACCACGAGTGTAATATTCGCAACTACACAATCTATTACAGGGACGGATTGCTCTTTAGCCACTTCGAGTATATTGGTGATGACTACGAGGGAGATATGCAGAAGATGGCGGCAGACCCCGTGGTGCAGGAGTGGTGGAAGGAGTGTATCCCGTGCCAAGAGAAGGTCGCTACAGCTGCCGAGGAGGATTGGTGGGCACCAATGGAGGAGGTCTTTCATCAAGACTGATTTTGAGTTAGGACTCTCATTCTCACTCAGCCAAAAAAGATAAGGGGACTTCTAATAAAAAAAATTTGAGATCTAAAAAAAGTTAACTACCTTTGCCAAATAATTTGCAAAACAAAAATAGAGATAGATATGAAGATAGCTGTAGTTGGAACAGGATACGTAGGCTTGGTTTCGGGAACCTGCTTTGCGGAGGTGGGTGTGAATGTGACCTGCGTAGATGTTAATGAGGCGAAGATTGAGAGTCTGCTCCGTGGTGAGATACCGATCTATGAACCGGGGTTGGATGAGCTTGTGTTGCGTAACCATCGTGAGGGTAGACTGAACTTCACGACAGATCTGATTACTTGCCTCGATGATGTGGAGATCATATTTAGTGCTGTGGGTACACCGCCCGATGAGGATGGAAGTGCCGACCTGCAGTATGTGTTGGAGGTGGCTCGCACGGTGGGTCGCAATATGAATAAATATGTGGTGCTGGTCACTAAGTCGACTGTGCCCGTGGGTACGGCTAAGAGGGTGAAAGCGGCGATCCAAGAGGAGCTCGATAAGAGAGGTGTAGCGATTCCGTTTGATGTAGCCTCGAACCCTGAGTTCCTTAAGGAGGGAGCAGCTATTGCGGACTTTATGTCGCCCGATCGTGTGGTTGTGGGTGTTGAATCGGATCGTGCACGTGAGTTGATGACAACGCTCTATCGTCCATTTTTGTTGAATAATTTCCGTGTGATCTTTACGGATATTCCCTCGGCGGAGATGATTAAGTATGCGGCGAACTCGATGTTGGCGACACGTATCTCGTTTATGAACGATATAGCGAACCTATGTGAGATCGTTGGTGCTGATGTGAATATGGTGCGCAAGGGCATCGGAACGGATAGCCGCATTGGCGGTAAATTTCTCTACCCAGGGTGCGGATATGGAGGCTCGTGTTTCCCGAAGGATGTCAAGGCACTGATCAAGACGGCTGAGAAGAGCGGCTACACGATGGAGGTTCTAAAGGCTGTGGAGAGGGTCAACGACAACCAAAAGAGTGTGCTGTTCAGCAAGCTTAAGCGGTACTACGGAGACGATCTAAAGGGCAAGCAGATAGCGCTGTGGGGCTTGGCGTTTAAGCCCGAGACGGATGATATGCGTGAGGCTACATCGTTGGTAACCATTGAGTTATTGTTGGAAGCAGGGTGCGCAGTCAAGGTCTACGATCCAGTCTCTATGAAGGAGTGTAGGCGCATAGTGGGCGACAGGGTTGAGTACGCTACGGATATGTATGATGCAGCGCTGGATGCTGATGCACTACTGCTGCTCACCGAGTGGAAACAGTTCCGCCTACCCAGCTGGGGTGTGCTACACAAATCGATGAAGAGAGCCGTAATATTTGACGGCAGAAACATCTACGACCCAGCGGAGGTAGCCAAAGCAAACTTCGACTACCACTGCATCGGGGGAGCTAACTCCCTTTTACCTTAGGCTTACTCTCGGTAATTCTGAGTAATTGCTGAGTAGGGCTGAGTAGGGCTGAGTAGGGCTGAGTAGGGCTGAGAGCAAGCCCTACTCAGCCCTACTCAGTATTACTCAGTATTACTCAGCCCTGCTCAGCTCATACAAGCAAGCCAATAATTCATAACTCATAATCTTTTCGTCGGCTAAAGATTTTAGAAAAAATATAAGAAAATTTAAAAAATGTTTGGATATTAATTTTTTTTGCTATAGATTTGCAGACGAAAATTACAATCATTTGGTTCTTTTTATATAATCTTGTAGTTTTCAGTGGGGTTTCCGTATTATTTTATTGTGTCGTTGTGTTTCGTAGTTTGATTAAAATATGTTGTGCGTTTTTTGTGGTGATGATCATTGCCGCAAATTCACTATTTTCTCAGAACCCCAACACACCGCTCGTCAATGTCAGCTCGCTCGATTGGGCACACAGGAGCTACGACAGGTCTCTTCCAAAATATGATTCACTCACTCGACTGCGTGATAGGGTCTACATCCTCACGGGCGTAGCGATCACCGAGGGGTGGCGTAGCGAGTACACCGCACGTGTGGGTTACAGCGTTGGTGCTGGTTACAAATTCTCCCCAATTCATAGCGCTGAGGCTCGACTGAATTACTACGTAAACCATAAGTGCAGCTCGGCGACTAAGATCTCAGGGTTGGACATAACAAGCGGTTCACGACTAAGCTTCGAGTTGGGTTACGCATTCAATTTGAGCAACTATGGTGCTCGTGCAATACATACAAGCCGATATGAGTTTCTCTACACGGCAGGTCTAAGAGTGGGTGGCAGTGACGACCCACTCTCTCTATATAATGGTGTGAGGGCGCAATACTCTGTGTTTAAGAATACGGCGCTATATATTGAGCCACGTATTAACTTCAATCTCGATACGAGTGCGCTGATGGATAGCCGCTTGGCGATGTCGCTGATGGCGGGCGCTAGCTTCACGCTCTTCGATCCTGAGTTCTATATGCACGAGGTGCTCACTCCGCTTGGTGTGCGTAATAACCTGCTCTATGACTTGGTTGGTGGTCTCAACCTTGGTCTCGAAGCACCGATCACTAAGCGCTACTCGGTGGTTGTCGATATGCTCTTCCCGTGGTACGGCAGCACCAAGAACCATATGGCGTACCGTATCAATCGCTACTCGTTTGAGGGTCGCTATTGGTTGGGCAGCAAGGAGAGCCGTGAGCGTAGGGGATACCTCATTGGGTTCTTTATGGGTGCACGTGTTGGTGGCGGTAAGTTCGATATTATGTTTGATCCTGAGACGGGTCGACAGGGTAGCTTTATGTTGGGTGGTGGAACGTTTGGATTTGCTCACCATCTTAAGAAGAATCTCCATTTGGAGTATGCCGTGACGGGCGGTGTGCTCTCGGCTACCTATCGCAAGTATCGTTGGGATGGATTCAGTTATACGCTCATCTCGCCACGTGAGTTGGAGTACCGTCAGCAGTTTGTTAATGTAGTCGATGCCTCGGTGACGTTGGTGTGGATGTTGGACTTTAATCCTAATAAGTGATGAGAGAGATGAGGCGATACATACTGCATATGGTGGTGATGCTGGCGGCTCTCTTGAGCTCCTGCAAGATGAACTCGTTGTCGGATTACGATGTCGACCACTCCGAGCCCATCACTATTCAGTTTGACTTCGGCACGGTGCTGTCGGGTTTGATATACGACGAGAATGGCGAGCTGCTGGATGATGCGCTGATCCCTGCCTCTATCACCTTTAGTTTCTTTGGCACGAGTAAGTATGCGGTCTCTACGACACAGACGGTCGATTTCTCTATTGAGGATGGTTTGCAGGGCGATGTAACGGTCACACCAGGTACGTATGATGTGTTGGTCTACACCAGTGATTTCTACGACATTAGCGGTTTGAAGTATAAGCAGAATATGACCTCATTGGAGGATTTCGAGGTCTCGCTATATGAGTCGGGTGAGTCACGTTTGAAGTCTCGTGCGGGCTCGGCTGTCACCACGGAGTTGACCGTATCAGCGCCCGACCCTATGTTCTACTGCATACGTGAGGGGTTTGATCTCTCGGCTGGCGGTGATGCAGGGTTCGAGATGCAGCTGGGTGTTCCGAAGTACCGCATTAACTTCCCTGCCACTAGCATCGATCTGTTGGCAGGTGGCTCCGTGTCGGCGTATGGTGTCAAGACTACATCGAACATATACACGGGCGAGTACCCACACGAGATAGCTGGTTATCAGACCGATACCGATTGGATGCAGATCACCATCGATGTTGAGAATAACTGTTTCTATGCGGAGTTTTACTCGTTGGGATTCAACGAAGATAGCGAGGTCGACCTGTGGCTATCGCTCTCGTCCTATGGCTCTACGGTCTCGGAGTTTTGGGCATCGAGCAAGGAGGGTCTCGACCCCGATTTGATGCAGGAGCTATATGATGAGTTGCGAGCTCTGCCCAATGGTGGTGAGGTTACGTATGGCGGTAAGGCAGATATGCTGCTGCTGCTGAATATGAAAGAGATTGGTCCTACGATCGAGGACTGGGAGGATGAATCGGTTGATATGGTTCTTTAGGAGTTAGGAGTGGGAGCTAGCTCCCTTTTAGCTGGGCTTGATGGTTTAGATAATATAGACAACACAATATATAATTTAGATAAAAACAATTAAAATAAACAAACAAAAACAAATTAAACAATTACAATTATGAAGAGATTAATTTTCTCGGCAGCACTGCTAACGGCGTTGGTGGGTTGCCAATCGGGCGAGGAGCTCTTGGGTGATGTGGCCACCACCACCGAGGTGACTAGCTATGGTGAGTTGACATTCGACCCATCGGGTAACAAGATGACTAAGGCAGCTGTGGATAAGGATGTCTCAACGTTCGATACTAGTTTGGACACGAATGGTGATGCAACAGGTACTGACGACTTCGGTGTTATCGTATTCACTACGCTTGATGAGTGGGCTACTGCGTTGACTGAAGAGTCTACAGAGTCTGAAATTGATAACTTGGACGGTGTGAGCACAGTGATCACCAACACAGAGGGTATGGTTACATACTCAAAGGGAACAGAGGATTACCAGAGCAACGCTTGGAGAACATCGGGTGACGTTTCGATGTGGCCTAACGACAAGAGCGCTCGTATCAATGTATATGCTTACTCGCCACACAGCACAACAGAAGCTGAGTACCCAACAAAGTTCACTGCAACAAGTATGACAATCGAGGGTTATGACAATACAGCTGGTACAACAAACCTTATGACAGCATTGGCATTTGACAACGAGCGAGAGGTAAACGCCAATGGATATGTAACAGGTGGAAACGAGATCGCTCTTACATTCTACCGTGCACTTGCACAGGCTAGCTTTAACATCGCTTTGGCTGATCCTACGGGTGAGACACCTACAACGAACTCAACTTCGATGATTGCAGTAGGTAGCATCTCAAATGGGGAGAAGGCAGCAGTTTACGAAAATACAGATCTGCTACTTCCAGCCGCAGCGGCAGCAGCGACTTCTGCATACAAAGTCTACACAGGAGCAGATGTATATCTACAGGAGATCAAGCTCGTGAATATCCCTACTAAGGGTAACTGCACGGTGACAGATGATGGCACAAGTGATTACAGCACTAAGTGGGCACTTGCCTCTGCTGGTTCAGACCTTGGTGAGTACACAATCTATGTAAATGGAGATTATGCAATATCAACATATATTAGTGACGATCTTCGTGCAAGTGGTTGCTACAACAAGTTGGATGCAACAAATGATGCTGATGCAATCGCATTGCTTAAGGGTGGTCACCTGCTTACTACAATCGCTGAGGGTGTAGCTCGTGATGTTGATGGTGAGAAATGGACTAGCACAAGCACAGGTGATGTAGTGGATGACTACGATGCTTATGTAGCCAGTACAACTGGTGCAATGAACCCATTCTTCCGCCCACTCTTGATCTCGCCATTTGATGATTACACTACTAATGGTGTGGTTGCTAATGATTATATGAACACAAATAAGTTTGATTCTGCAACTCAGCCATATATGCAGATCTCATTCTACATCGACTGCAATAGCGATGGTGGTTCAACAGATACAAACAAGCACGAGTTGGTAGTAATCAAGAAGTCGTTGAACTCACTACTCGCTCCTAATGCACGTGTGACTTACTCATTGAAGGTAGAGCTTAGCGACCTTACATTCAGCCCAGAGATCGGAACACTTGCTGACGTGACTGCATCAATCGACGCATCTGATTCAGCTAAAGATGCTGATGCTAATTAACAGATAATCCAGAGACGATAGCGATCCCGACCAGCAGCAGTGTTGGTCGGGGTAGCATCGAAATCAATAACGATAGAGAATGAAAACAATCAAACTACTCACGATACTTATTATCGCTTTGGTGAGCTCGGTGAACTCGCTGCACGCTCAACGTGTGGCTGTGGCATCGAATGGTGTCGAGTGGTTGATGCTCTCGCCTAACTTGCAGTGCGAGATCTCTGTCGCTCCAAAAAGATCAATGACATTGGATCTGACTCACAACCCCATAAACAAGGGCATAGAGAGTTACAGCTTCAATATTACCACCCTCAGATATGGCTATCGTTGGTGGTTCACACAGCCTATGTCTGCAGCATTTATCGGTGTGCAGGCTATGGCGACAAAGTATGATATAGCGCTGTTCAACAACTACTACACCTCGGGTAGGCGTGTGGGAATAGGCTTTACCTATGGTTACAGCATCGTGCTCAGTAGCCGTTGGAACCTTGTGCCAAACATAGGTTATGGTGTGGCACTCACAAAAGAGGGCTACGGAGCAGCATCAAAAGCAAAAATCAAACCATCATTCACCGATATTGGCGTGAGAATGCAATATGTAATAAAGTAACAGAGCACCAGTACAATGAGAGAGAGAGTACATAGAATAGCATTGTTGGCGTTAATCATATTTGGCGTTATACACACTTCGTATGCTGCCGATGAGATATTTGTGCAGTTCACCGTGGTGACATCCGATGGTAAGCCTGTGAGTAATGCTGAGATCATCTATGACGATACCAAGGCTCGTGTTACATCGACCGACCGTGATGGTCTCGCCTCGGCTATGGTCGCTCGTAATGGTGTGTTGCAATTCTATAAAAATCAGTATGACGAGGCTGTCGTAAAGGTCAACAACCGACAGGAGATCAAGGTCATAATGAGCGAGAAGAGTATCGGTATCGAGACCGTCGTGGTGAAGGCTAAAAAGGTCAAGGCTAATGTGGTGAGCGTTGAACCTACGGATATTGAGATGGTGGGTAACTACCTCAAAATCACACCTAAGTTTACCATTCCGCTTAACCTCTTCAACACAGACAAACGGTTTGTGTTTCAACCCACGCTCATAAACCTCTCGAAGGATACTCGACAGTTCTTCCGTCCTGTGGTCATAGATGGCGAGGTGATGAAGGCTAACTACCTCAGAATAAATGAGTTCGATGTATCGGACGACCCTTTGCAGCCATATATCCTCGATATGAAGATCACGCCCGAGAACAATATGTACGCCTACAAAGATTCGCTCTACATCGACAAAACACAGTTCGATGACGACTTCAAGTCGGAGTGTATGTTGGTCATAACTGGTGTCTATATGGACGAGAAGAACGACTACCGTGATACGATGGTCATAGCTAAGGGTACGAAAAATCCACTCCGTTTCCTCGACTATAAGTTTGCACCTATGAGGCTCAACGACCCAAAACTTGAGCCGAAACCGATCCCTAAACTTGTCTCGGAGGTGGGTACTTCAAACGTCAAATTCGTGGTCGGAAAGGCGGCTATTGACGATAAGGACGAGAACAATAAGCGTGAGTTTGAGCAGATCGAGGGTAAATTGCGTGAGATCCTCGCCAACAAATATGCCGATATGAAGGGTATCTCGGTGAGTGGATTCTCATCGCCCGAGGGTAACTTCCTCACAAACCAATCCTTGGCAAAGAACCGTACAGCGCTGATCCTCAACAAGATCTCGGGCGGAATGCCTGCCGACCGCAAGAAGAGCCTTAAGCTCACGAGCAACTATAAAGTAGAGCCGTGGAGTAGGGTAGTGGAGGTGGCTGCTGGCGAAGATCCGGCACTAGCTAAGAAGATCGGCGACATAGTTACCAAATACAAAGATAGCTACGCTGAGTGTCAATACAGCATTATGCGGCTGCCCGAGTATCGTAAGGTGGTCACCAAGAAGTACCTGCCTGCATTGCGCCGTGTGGAGTACATCTTCGACTACACGGTCTTTCGTAACTTGACCGATGACGAGATCCGCAAACTCTATTTCGACAAAGATACACTCAACCGTTATGAGCATTGGAGGCTGGTCAAGAGCGCTAAGAACGCTAAGGAGAAGATCGAATTTGAGGATGTGACACTCGCTAAATTCCCAAATATGGAGCTCGTAGCCAACAGCGTAGCGGTGCGTATGCTCAACAAAGATTCGCTAAACCTCGCTATCCTCGAACCAAGTTTGGGCAAGGATGCTCCACTCGAAATCATCCACAATCAAGCTATCACAGCGCTGAGAATGAGGGAGTTAATATTGGGTGATTCACTGGTTAGGGTGCTGCCCGAAGATGATACTCGTTTCGATTATGTGAGGGCAATATCTAGCGCCCTGTCGGGTCACTATGCCGATGCACTCGATGTGTTGGGCAAGGATGGAGGGCTGAACGAGGTGCTGTTATTGCTGGCTCTGAACCGCAATGCAGAGGCGTTTGATAAGGCTAAATTGCTGGTCGAGAATCCTATGAACGCTATCAACGGTAAGATTTGGTACACATTTGCAAACTGCGCAAATAGGTTGGAGGATATGACTTGGGCGATCATCGGTATGACCAATGCGCTGGCGTTTGAACCCGAATTGATTGAGATTGCCAAGATCGATAGTGATGTGCTCGACCTGTTGGAGATCGTTGCACCTGATAAGGTTGAGAAGGGCGAGCAGCTGGGTATATCTCGCCGTCCACCTCGCAAACCAACGTTGTTGCAGAAGTTCGGTCACATATTCTACGATAAGCAGAAGAAGCTAGCCAAGAAACGTGCAGCAGATGCCGAGGAGGCAAAACGTGCAGCAGCAGCGATGATGGAGGCTCAGAAGAACCCTGCCGCAGCTGCAACAACCACAACCGCAGAGGAGGGTAAAAAGGGTAAAAAGGCGAGCAAAAAGGGTGACAAAAAAGTCGACCTAAAAGCTGAGGCAACAGGTGCAGCAGGTGCAGCAGGTGCAACAGGCGCAGCAGGCGCAGCAGGTGCAGCAGGAGCAACGGGCGCAGCAACCAAAGCAGCCGAAGAGACGAGCGATAAAAAGTCAGCCAAAAAAACCAAAGCGTCAAAGGGGGAGGCTAAGGCTGAAAAAGCACCCAAAGCCGAGAAAGAGCCCAAAGCCGAGAAAGAGCCCAAAGCCGAGAAAGAGCCAAAGGTCAAAGAGGTAAAAACTAAAGAGCCAAAGGCTGAGAAAGAGATTAAGGCTAAGAAAGAGCCAAAAGTAAAGGAGCCTAAAAAGGCTGCAAAGAGTACTCCTGAGGTTGAGGAGTAAGTGGATTTAGGTTGGATGGAGATCGCCCCCAAAGTTGCTGTAGCTGCTCTTTTGGGGGCGATCGATTTGCTCTATAGTGCTGTGTCTACTCCTGCTCGCTCTCTTGGGTGTGTTGGTTTTTGTACTCCTGTGGGAGCACTCCGAACTCAGCCTTGAAACAGCGTCTGAAGTACTTCAAATCGCTGAAGCCTACGTCATACGTCACATCCGAAATCGTGTAGCGTGAGCTCCGCAACAGAGTCGCTGCACGGCGCAAACGGATCGTCCTGATCAAGGATATGAGGGTCATATTGAGTAGCGATTTGAGCTTCTTGTTGAGTGCCAACGGATTGTAACCTAGATGGTCGCACACATCTGTTACCGTCAAATCTGAGTTGCCGATATTCTCCTCGATGTACTTCAAGAGCTTCGTCAGTAGAGCCCTGTCGACCGCCGTGGTTGCGCTGTCGCACAGATCCACAATTGAGAGCTCATCTCTCTCCTGTTTCGTCTCGATCGGAGAGTTATTGACCGCAGCATTGCGCCGTTCGTTGAGATTGTGTACGTAGAGGATCGTGTAGTAGCCCCCCATCATCAAGAGTATGGCGTAGAGAAGTACAGCGTACCACCTTTGCCAAACGGGATACTCTATATATATAGGTATGGTTAGCTGCTCACTGCTCCACTCGCCATCGTTTCCAGCCGTGTGTCCATCGTTTGCCGTGTGCCCATCGTTTCCAGCCGTGTGTCCATCGTTTGCCGTGTGCCCATCATTTCCAGCCGAGTGTCCATCGTTTGCCGAGACCTGTAGACAGAGGGTGTAGCGTCCCGATTTGAGGTTGGTGTAGTTCGCATCTCTCATATCTGCTGAGGTGGTGATCCACTGCCTGTCGACACCATTCAAGATATATCTATATCTATATTTTGATGGGCTGGAGTAGTGCAGTGCCGCAAACCTAATGGTGAAGTTATTTTGGTCATACTTTAGGTTGATGCCTCTCTCGCTTGCCACTCCGCCTGTGATGATCTCGCCTACACCACTCTTGCGGTAGATGCTCTCACCCGCAATCTTGAAGTCTGATATTGTCGGGATTATCTTCGCTCTGTTGTATCTAAACTCACTCGTGTTGAAGTAGTTAACACCGTTGAGCCCACCGAATATAAGCGTTCCATCATCTAAGCGAGCCCCTGCCAACTCCCTAAAGCCACCATCCTGTAGCCCATCATCTTGGTTGTATGAGGTCACCTCTACACCCCGATCAGTTGCGCTGATTTGGCTCAATCCTCGGTTTGTCGAGATCCATATATCGCCCCTATTGTCCTGTTCGATTGCATCTATAATGTTTGAAGTCAGACCATCATCTTTTGTGAAGTTCCTAAGACGGAAGTTTTCGCTTGGTTCACAGCGATAGAGACCTAAGCCCAGTGTGCCGTACCAAATGTCGCCCTTGCTATCCTCGGCTATCGATAGCGTGTAGTGGCTCTCAGAGATGCTCTGATCTATCTGTGTCACAATGATTTGGTCGCTGTGTCGGCTCTCCTTGTCGATCATCGCTAAGCCTGCGCTTGTGCAGATCCATAGCCTCTTTTCGCTGTCGAGCAGAGTGTTGCGTATGATGTCGGACGGGAGTGAGCTATTGCTGTCGGTGAGCTGTAGCGACTCACCGCTCTTCATATTGTAACGCACCAATCCACCTCGATATTGAGCCAACCAAATGTAGTCGCCATCGGCAATAACCTTGCGTACACCGCCCGTTTTAAGCAGTGTCTCGATGTTCTGTAGCTCATCGCCCCAAAGCCTGTAGAGTGCCCTATTTGTGGCTACGATGGTGCTCTCGCCACTCTCACAGATCGAATAGATCACGGTGCTAGCGTTGTGTGGTAGGCTTGTCACCTTGCGAGCCTCGCCATCTATTTTGTCGAGCTGAAGTAGACCGTTTGCCTCGCTGCCTATCAATATCTTGCCGCTACGGGTGATGTAGATAGCTGAGGTGCAGATCCCCTCCAACGATGGGTTGTGATGAAAAGGTGTGGTGTTGAGATCATAACGTTTGATGCCGTTGTTCCTGTAGCCAACCCAAACACCCGCTGTGTGATCCTTTGTGATGACCCACGGTAGGCGACTGTCGTCAAACTCATCGATCGTCTCGAATCGTGAGAACTCATTACTCTGCTCTACATATTTAGCGCTATACACTCCGCTAGTCGAGGTTACCCACAGGGCGTTATCTACCCAGCAGAGGTATATGTTGGATGTGAATCGTTTGTGTCGTTTCACCTCGCCATTGTTGAGGTTGAGTGTCAGCAGATCGTTGCGGTCGGCTAGGAAGAGTAGGTCGCCTCGCCGTTTGATTGCGTTGATCCTCGAAAATTTTGTGGATGAATTGAGCGCCCTGAATTTGTCGCTGCGGTATGAGTATTCATATATCTTGCCCGATAGTGCAACGTAGAGATCACCACTCTCTGTTGTGGCTATCGCTGTGATGATTGAGCTTCGTAGGTCGGGTAACCTATACTCATCGGTCTGCTCTATTCTGAGCTCCTTGTTGTTGAATTTGAACCTTATGAGCCGTGAAGAGAGGATGTCGTAACACCAAATGTGCCCACGCTTATCCACTACAACTCGCCGTGTGCTGCTGAGTAGTCTATCGTTGCTGGAGAGTAGCTCGGTGTAGTTGTAGAACCTGTTTTCACGCCTCACGTAACAGAGTACACCATCGTGAGTTGTGCCGACCCAAATGTTCCCCCACTTATCCTCAGCGATGCAGTTCGTGAGGTTGGAGCTCAGACCAACATCGCCGATCGAGAAGGTCTGATAGTCGTAGCCATCGAATCGACAGATGCCGTCCATCGTTGCAATCCACATATAGCCGTAGCTGTCCTGTATAATATCTTGGACACAGTTGTTGGGTAGCCCGTTCGAGATGTTGTGACACTCCTTGGTGTATAGCTCTCGCTCGTTGGTGTGTGGCTCTCGCTCGTTGGTGTGTGGCTCTCGCTCGTTGGTGTGTGGCTCTCGCTCGCTGGTGTGTGGCTCTCGCTCGCTGGTGTGTGGCTCTCGCTCGTTGGTGTGTGGCTCTCGCTCGCTGGTG
>JBCQUE010000025.1:0-29198 GCA_047174325.1 Rikenellaceae bacterium
GAAAATTTTATCGCTTAGGCGGAATAAATTTGAGCCTGGCTCCGATTTGTTTCGCCTTTTCTTATGTCCCTATAGTTTCTTGACCTCAATTCAGTTGCATTTGCAGGTTGAATTCAGCAAGTTTCGTTTTAGTCGTTTCACAAACTTACAAAATTATAATTAATATATAGACAAACTCCTCATTTTTTTCTAACTTTACACGATATTTTTTCTAACTTTGCACGATATTTTTTCTAACTTTGCACGATATTTTTTCTAACTTTGCACGATATTTTTTCTAACTTTACACGATAAAAAAGCTAACACAGATAATAATGACAACAAAACCACGAGCATCGTTCATCGCTCTCTTTCCACTGATTCTATTCTTCGCACTCTACCTCTGTGTATCGATTGTCGTTGGGGACTTCTATAAGATGCCTATCACGGTTGCATTCACCATCGCCTCGGTTGTATCGGTGGCGATGTGTAGCGGCTACCCACTCTCTGAGCGTATCACGAACTTCTCGAAGGGAGCATCGGACAAGAATATTATGTTGATGGTTTGGATCTTTATCCTCGCTGGAGCATTTGCACAATCGGCTAAGGCGATGGGTGCTGTGGAGGCTACGGTTAACCTTACGATGGATATTCTGCCGAGCAATATGCTGCTGGTGGGTATCTTTGTTGCCGCCTGTTTCATCTCCTTCTCGGTGGGTACTTCGGTGGGCACGATTGTGGCGCTCGTTCCTATTGCCCAAGGTATGGCTCAGAAGATCGGTCTCGATGCCTCATTCCTTACGGCTATCATCGTTGGAGGCGCATTCTTTGGTGATAATCTGTCGTTTATTTCAGACACAACGATCGCTGCAACACAAAGCCAAGGCTGCTCGATGAGAGATAAATTCAGAGCCAATTTAAAGATCGTTTTACCTGCAGCACTCATCGCCATAGTGATCTACACCATAAAGGGCAGCGGCGTAAGCTATCCAGCTGTTATAGAGAGTGTTGAGTGGGTCAAGGTGATCCCTTACCTATCGGTCATTGCGTTAGCGATTGCTGGGCTTAATGTGATGGCGGTGTTGGTCGTTGGAATCATCCTCAGCGGTGTGATTGGTTTGGCGACGGGTGGTTTCCACATTTGGGGCTGCACTGAGGCGATGGGCGTAGGAATCGGCTCTATGGGCGAGCTCATTATCATCACGATGTTGGCTGGCGGATTGTTGGAGTTAATCCGTTTGAAGGGTGGTTTGGAGTGGCTCATTCAGAGCATCACACGAGGTGTTAAGGATCGACGTATGGCTGAGTTTAGCATCGCCGCATTGGTCTCGGTGGCGAACCTCTGCACGGCAAACAATACGGTGGCGATCATCTCAACGGGCAAGATCTCACGAGACATTGCCACACGCTACAGAGTTGACCCACGCCGCTCGGCAAGTATAATGGATACATTCTCCTGCTTTATACAGGGATTACTCCCCTACGGTGCACAGCTCTTGATGGCTTCGCAGCTGAGCGGCTCGACACCGCCTGAGATCATCTCGTCACTTTACTACCCAATGTTGATCGGTCTATTTGGCGTTGCGGCGATACTCATTGGAGAGCGCAAAATATTTGGTGTTAAGTTCTAGCTACAGGTTGTATAAGTGAAAAATTTGTGCTACATTTGTAGAAAATATAACGCACAAAATTATGGGATCGAACCAAGCGGTAATTTCACTAAAAGACGTATCGATATATAACTCGGGTGAGTTTGGCGGCAACCTCTCCGTGTCACAACTTGTTCAGCGTGGCTGCCTCGTTTTGGGCAATATCAACATCGAGATCCAACCTGGGGAGTTTGTATTTCTCATCGGTCGTGTGGGTAGCGGCAAATCGTCACTTCTCAAAACGCTCTATGCCGAGCTGCCGCTGATGGTTGGTGAGGGGTGTGTGGCGGGGTACAAACTCAATGACCTAAGGGAGAAGGATGTCCCCTACCTACGCCGCAAGATGGGTATCGTTTTCCAAGATTACCAGCTACTCAACGACCGCAACGCCTATATGAATCTCGACTATGTAATGCGGGCAACGGGATGGAAACGTGAGGCGGAGATCAAGACCCGTATCGAACAGGTGTTGGGGTTGGTGGGTCTACAATCCAAGGGGTATCGGATGCCTTACGAGCTGTCGGGAGGCGAACAGCAGCGCTTGGTGATTGCTCGATCGATACTCAACTCGCCCGATCTGATCTTGGCGGATGAGCCTACGGGCAACCTCGACCCAGTGACTACGAAGGGGATTATGGAGCTCTTTCAGAAGATTACAGCTCAAGGTTGTGCTGTGGTGATGTCTACCCACAACACGAGCCTGTTGGAGAGCTATCCTGCACGTGCGCTACTCTTCTCGAATGGATCGATCAAAGATGTCGATCTATGTTCAATCACGGAGTAGGAACAAAGACACAAACGGAGTCGAATCAAAACGTTAAAAATTAGCTAAAAAAAGATCGGGTAAGTTTTGAAATAGTCGATAAAAAATCGTATATTTGTAGAGATTTTTACATAACACATATCGAATGAGCACAGAACAAGAGGTAATGCAACAGAGTGGCGAATATTCAGCGTCAAACATACAGGTACTTGAGGGATTAGAGGCGGTGCGTAAGCGCCCAGCGATGTATATTGGTGATACGGGTGAGAAGGGACTTCACCACCTTGTTTATGAGGTGGTTGATAACTCGATCGATGAGGCGTTGGCTGGTCACTGTACACATATTTACGTTACGATTAACGAGGATAACTCGATCACGGTTCGTGATAATGGTCGTGGAATCCCTGTGGATTATCACGAGAAGGAGAAGAAGTCGGCTTTGGAGGTGGTGCTCACGGTGCTACACGCTGGAGGTAAGTTCGACAAGGGGAGTTATAAGGTCTCGGGAGGATTGCACGGTGTGGGTGTATCGTGTGTGAATGCACTCTCTACACTTCTCGTTGCGGAGATCCACAAGAATGGAAATATCTATCGTCAATCATACTGCAAGGGTGCACCAACATCACAAGTAGATATAATCGGTCAGTGTGAGGATCGTGGAACATCGGTTACGTTTAAGCCTGATGCTGAGATCTTTACACAGACGACAGTCTATAAGTATGATATTTTGGCTAAGCGCCTACGTGAGCTAGCCTTCTTGAATAAGGGTATCCACCTTTCGCTCACCGACAAGCGTGAGGAGGAGGGTCGTGAGGGCGATCGCACTGAGGAGTTCTACTCAGAGGATGGACTTAAGGAGTTTGTGAAGTGGTTAGATGCAACACGTGGCGAGGCTATCGTGGAGTCGATTATCTACATCGACACTGAGAAGAATGGCGTACCTGTGGAGGTGGCTATGCAGTACAACAACTCATTCTCGGAGAATGTACACTCTTATGTAAACAACATCAATACACACGAGGGAGGTACTCACCTAACGGGATTCCGCAGGGCACTCACTCGTACGCTTAAGAAGTATGCTGATGAGTCGGGAATGTTGGCTAAGTTGAAGTTTGAGATCAGCGGTGATGACTTCCGTGAGGGACTTACGGCTGTTGTATCGGTGAAGGTTGCCGAGCCTCAGTTCGAGGGTCAGACTAAGACGAAGTTGGGAAATGATGAGGTCTCAGCAGCTGTAGACCAAGCGATGTCGGCTGCACTCAGCGCATATTTGGAGGAGAACCCCAAGGATGCTCGTGCGATTGTACAGAAGGTTATATTGGCGGCTACGGCTCGTCACGCTGCTCGTCACGCTCGGGAGATTGTACAGCGCAAATCGCCTCTTTCGGGCGGTGGATTGCCTGGAAAGCTTACCGATTGTTCAAGCAAGGATCGTTCGATAGCGGAGATTTTCCTAGTCGAGGGAGACTCGGCGGGTGGAACGGCTAAGCAGGGACGTGATCCGAAGTTCCAAGCGATCCTTCCATTGCGTGGTAAGATCCTAAACATCGAGAAGGCTCAGGAGCACAAGATGTGGGAGAATGAGGAGATCAAGAATATGTACACAGCATTGGGTGTATCGATCGGCACACCAGAGGATAGCAAGGCGCTCAACACCGAGAAGTTGCGTTATGACAAGGTTGTGATTATGACCGATGCCGATGTTGACGGTAGCCACATCGCTACGCTGATTCTTACGTTCTTCTTCCGCAAGATGAAGGAGCTAATCGAGGGTGGACACATCTATATCGCTACCCCACCGTTGTATCTCATCAAGAAGGGAAAGCAGGAGAGGTACTGTTGGAGCGAGGCAGAGCGTGAGGCTACGATCGAGGAGTTTGGACAGAAAGGTGTTCATATTCAGCGATATAAGGGACTTGGCGAGATGAACGAGATTCAGCTGTGGGATACAACGATGAACCCCGAGACACGTATCTTGCGACAGGTCACTATTGATAACGCTGTAGAGGCTGACAGAGTATTCTCTATGTTGATGGGCGATGAGGTTCCGCCACGCCGTGAGTTCATTGAGCAGAATGCGCACTATGCGAATATCGATGCTTAAAACATTTTGATTTCAATATCGAGGTGAGGTGATTTTGATTGCCTCACCTTATTTTTTAACCGCAACAGGACACGGACACGCACACGGACACGGACACGGACACGGACACGGACACGGACACGGACACGGACACGGACACGAACACAAATACAAACCTAAACACAACCTAAACGATGAAAAGATTAACAACAATTGCATCGCTATGTTTGCTCATTGCATCCTGTAGTAGCGATCAAAACAGGAAGCTCTACAAAGACCCTACGCAACCGACTGAGAGGCGTGTAGAGTCGCTTTTGAGCCAAATGACGCTCGAAGAGAAGCTCGATCAGCTCGATATGTTGGTGTTGGGTAAGAGCGACAATATGAATAACTTTGAAGATAAAGATGGAAATCGGCTCTCGGCAGGGATGGGTGCATTTATCTTTTTCGACACAGATGTGAACAGCGCTAATACACTGCAGAAGAGAGCGTTAGAGGAGTCTCGCTTGGGGATTCCCGTGCTGCTTGGGCAGGATGTTATTCACGGCTACAGAACACTCTTCCCGATTCCGTTGGCTCAGGCGTGTAGCTGGAATTTGGATTTAGCGCTCGAAGCGTCACAGGTGGCTGCCAAGGAGAGTTATCTATCGGGGTTGCGCTGGACATTCTCACCGATGCTGGATGTTGCGCAAGATGGTCGCTGGGGACGAGTGTCGGAGTCTTATGGCGAGGATCCATACACAAATGCGGAGTTTGCAAAGGCGGTTGTGAGGGGTTATCAGGGTGAGTCGCTCAAAGATAAATATTCGATTGCATCCTGCTTGAAACACTTTGCAGGCTACGCCTATTCGCAAGGTGGACGGGACTACAACCCGACAAATGTGTCGGATCAGATGCTGTGGGAGCGAGTTTTGCCTCCATTCAAGGCGGCAATCGAGAGCGGTGCAGCGACTGTGATGAGCTCGTTCAACGATCTAAATGGAGTGCCGACAGCGGCAAATAGATACCTGCTCACGGAGATATTGCGTGACAAACTCAACTTCAATGGCTTTGTTGTATCGGATTGGCGAGCTGTGGAGCAGCTTATAACTCAGCGCTATGCAGCCGATTCACTCGATGCAGCGGTCAAGGCGATCACTGCAGGAACGGATATGAATATGTACGACAAAACTTATCGCCGATACCTACCTAAGGCGATTGAGACGGGGGTGATGGATGAGGCGTATCTGGATGAGGCTGTGAGGCGAGTGCTGAGGGTTAAATTTGACCTTGGTCTGTTTGAATCGCCTTATACAGAGGTGGTTAGCGATGAGGAGCGATATATGACACCAGCGAGTAGAGAGCTTGCATTGCGCTTTGCCGAGGAGTCGATGGTGCTGCTTAAAAATGATGATGCGACACTTCCGCTAAAGGTCGATGGCAAACGTATTCTGCTCGTTGGACCGATGATTAAGGAACGCCAAAATATGATGGGTCAGTGGCGCTCTCACGCCAAGGCTAAAGATGTCGTGTCAATTTATGATGGTGTTAAACAACACTTCGGCACGGGCTGCACGATCGATTATGTCGATGGCGTTGAACTCTTGAAAAATGATAAAAACGTAGCGAAAAAGCTCGACACAACGGCAAAGAGAGCCGATATAATAATCGTTGCATTGGGTGAATTGGCGGCGTGGAGTGGCGAGAATGGCGCTAAGGCGAGGCTTGAACTTCCTGATTCTCAGTGCGATATAATGAAGATGGTGAGCAAATATAACCGCCCAACAATCTTGCTAACCTCTAGCGGCCGACCCCTAGCGCTATCTAATATCGAGCCCTACGCTGATGCAATTATACAGATGTGGCAACCGGGTCTCTACGGTGGTGATGCCGTTGCAAAGATCCTCATTGGCGATGTTAATCCATCGGGTCGTCTCGCAATCACGATGCCTCACCAGACGGGTCAAGTGCCGATTTTCTATAACCAAAGGGTCAACGCCCGAATGGCTTGGGGCGGTATGCAGGGCAAATATCGTGATGCACCGATCGAGCCACTCTATCCATTTGGCTACGGGTTGAGCTACTCCAAATTTGAGTATAGCGAGCCAAAAATCTCACGCAACACAATCTCACGTAACGAGGTGACGGAACAAACAACTAAGCCAACAACAGAGCCAATAATAGAGGTGTCGATTGAGGTGTCAATTGAGGTGAAGAACAGCAGCAAAATTGACGGCAAGGAGACCGTCTTTTGGTTCGTAGACGATGTCGCTGCATCGGTAACTCAGCCGCCACTAAAGCTAAAACACTTCGAGAAACGTGAGATCAAAGCTGGTGACACAGAGCGATTTACATTCAAAATCGACCCAATGCGAGACCTGAGTTTCGTAGATGCAACAGGCAAAGATCTGCTCGAAAATGGCGACTTCTTCATCGTTGTTAACAACCAACGTGTCAAACTAACTTTAGCCGATTAACGTTACTCCACCCCAAAAGAGAGACCACTGCCCCTATTCGTTGAGCAGTGGTCTCTCTTTATGAACACCTCTAATGAACAACTTTAGTGGACACCCTTAATGAACACCTTTAATGAACAACTTTAGTGGACACCTTTAATGAACAACTTTAGTGAACACATCTAATGGATACCTTTAATGGACACCAATTTAGGAGGCTACAACTTCACTACGCACTCTGTTCCATTGAATGTTGTCTCCTTGCGCTGCTTGCTGCCAACGATCTCGATTACGAAACTCTTTGGGTTCTTTGCGAAGTTGATGTATTTGTCGTGCGGAGTGGTGAGTGTGACACTGCCGCTTGCTGCATCGTAACTCACCGTGATCTCTGAGTAGTTACCCTGCTCATACTTATATGAGGTGTTATCATCATAATAGAGTACGAATTGAGCATCCTTGCCTGGATAGATCTTCAGCACCGTGGGTTCGCTTGTCGGCTCGGCTGCATACTGCACCTTTGGAGCGTATGGAATGATTGAACCAGCCTTGATGTAGAGCGGCATCTCATCGAGCGGAGCATCAGCCACGATCGATTTACCGCCTTTGATCTTTTGGTCGCTCCACAGGTTAAACCACTCACCCTCGGGAAGATAGACCTCACGTTTACGAGCTCCAAACTCTGTGACGGGTGCAACCATTATCGACTCACCAAACATAAATTGATCGCCAATGTTCCACACCTTTTTGTCCGCTGGATATTGATACGCCATTGGCGACATCACCACCGAACCATCACTTGTAACCTTGCGAGCCTCGCTATATATGTAGGGCATCAGTTGGTAACGAAGGTCGATATATTTGCGTGCAATTGCCTCAAACTCAGCGCCAAAACGCCACACCTCAGTCTCAGATCGAAAGCCGTGGATTCTAAATATCGGACAGAATGTGCCGTACTCAAACCAGCGTGCCAAGAGCTCTCGATAGTTCGGATCGTTATATTGATCTCGATCGATCGTGTTGCAGTGTGTCATATTTCTGAAGAAGCCACCGATGTCTGTCGTCCAGTATGGCAAACCCGCAACGGTGAGGTTCAAACCAGCTGTGATCTGCTCACGATACTGCTCCCAAGAGCCATCCACATCGCCCGACCACACCATCGAACCATACGCCTGTTGCCCCGAGAATCCTGAGCGAGAGAGATTGATAACTCGCCTATCAGGGAACTCCTCACGGTGACCATCATAGAGCGCTTTAGCTACGTGCAATGAGTAACTATTAGCCACCTGTCTGAACTCACCACCAGCCGTTTTACTCTCGGGTGCTGGCTCAACTATTGGCTCATTACCATCTGTCCAGATCGCCTGTACACCTATCTTATACATCGAGTCGCTCAGCGCCCTATAATAGCCACTAGCGCTCTTTGCATCATATATATCGACATATGATGACTTCTCCATCTGCTTCATTCCATATCGCTCTCTAATGACAGGTATATCTACAGCAGGCCAAACAGAGATCAATAGGTTGAAATTCATCGCACTGAGATCCTTAAGCATCTGTGCTGGATTTGGATAACGTTTGCGATCCCACTGAGGACCTCTTCCCTCTGGCCAATAGTCCCAATCCTGCACGATATTATCTACAGGGATACGGCGCTTACGATACTCCTTAGCGTTCTCCAAGAGCTGTGCCTGTGTCTTATACGCCTCACGACACTGCCAAAAACCATACGCTGAGAGTGGAAAGAGCGGTGCTTTACCCGTGAGTGAACTATACTCGCCAACAATCTGAGCTGGGTTCTCACCACCGATTATGTAGTAATCGATCGACTCACCGTGGTTGTTGCTGAATCGTGTGCGGTTGTAGTCAGGCTCGCTGTAGAGTACATCAGCATCGACCTGTGCGCCAGTGTCGATGAATGTAACGTCGTACTCCTTACCAGCGACCAACTCTGCACGACCTGAGAATGAGTCGGGGAACCACATCGTTTGGTAATTAATCACTGTGTCTTGATCAAATATCAGCTTCACATCGCCCAATCGTCTATTCTTCTTCTCGGGTGTTTTGCTGTCGACCAAGAAGTAGTGAGTGCCCGATTTTGTCGGTCTGAATTTGCCTCGTTGGATCTTCTTCTTTGCATCTACAATCTCCCCTAACACCATCTTGTTTTGAGGCAAGTTGAAATCCGTAACTGAATAGTTGCTCCAATAGATACCGTACCCAGCTGTTGAGACGAAGAACGGGATGGCGATCTCTTGGTTCGTCTGCTGCAACCTCACAGGTGTATTTCGCCAATTCATCAAACCATTTTGATATTGACCCAACCCCATAAGTGCCTCATCACCAACCGAGAACGACTGTGCAACTTGGTTGTCACACTCCGAAATCGGTGTTATGTAGGTCTGGTCAGCTAGCTCCGAAGTTAGCGCCCGTCCATCGGCTGTTGTATAGCTAATCACACCCTCTTGGTCAAGCGTTGCGCAGATGTTTTTTGCCTTTACAACCAGCTTGCCACCCCTCTCCTTCACGCTCCACTCTACACTCTGTGGCTCAAGTGTCACTACGTACTCCTTGATCTGTTCGGGCGCTGCATCGTTCAGCCGCTTTTTGACTCTAATTATATTGTCATTTACAACGGTTATCTGGATCGTCATATCCTCCTGCTGTACCGATACCGTACTCCCCTCTCGACTGTAATCGAAGTTGCTGCAACTGCCGAGCAGCAACAATGCTAATGTTGTTAATCTTCTCATCTTTTATGTGTGGTTTTGTAATTATATTTTACATCTACTTTAGTGCGGGCAAGAATCCATTGTTTTGCGCCTTGATTCTCGCTCTTAGATCGGCAACGACCGCTGGGTTCTCTGCTGCAACATTGCGTGTCTCATTTGGGTCAAGCTTATGGTCAAAGAGCATCACCTCCTCAGTTGTGCCGTTGTTGAACAGAGCCATTCTGTAGCGATCAGTTCTGATTGAGAGGATGTTACGCCAGTAGCTTATAACATCATCCTTGCCCTTCGCCTTTGGATTGTCGATCAACTTAACGAAACTCTCACCCTCTATGCAGTTTGGTTTTTCGACACCAGCCAAATCACACACCGTTGGGTAAATATCGATAGCTGCAATGAGCCCATCTGTCGCTACACCAGCCTTTTTCTGCTTTGGCATCTTCACCATAAACGTGCTGTTCAGTGCTCTCTCAAACGAGCTGTGCTTTCCCCAAATTGTGTGCTCACCCAAGTGCCAACCGTGGTCGCCCCAGACGATGATGATTGTGTTCTTGTCGAGCCCCGTCTCCTTTAGTTTCGCCATTAGCTTGCCCAGCTGTGCATCTGAATAGGTTAGTGCAGCGCAATAAGCGTGTCTCAAGTCCCGTGCATACTCAGCCGAGAGCTGTTTGCCCATCCCTGCCTTTTCGCCCTCAGGGTGGTTGTATTGCCCATTGAACTCATCGCTATTGTGTAGAAATAGGCTTGAAACACCCTCGGGAAGAAGTGGATTTGGAGAGGGTTCAATATCCTCGTCACTATACATATCCCAATACTTCTTAGGTGCACAAAAGGGCAAGTGAGGCTTATAAAAACCCACCGCCATAAAGAATGGTTTATCGCCCTTATTCTGTGCCAACTCATCCAACTCACCGAGAGCAACCTCAGCCAATCGTCCATCGGGGTAACGCTCATCGCTCACATCGAGGAACTGAAACGATGGATTTTTGGTTCTATCCTTCTGTCGCCCAACGCCATCTGCATAGCTATGGAGCGGATCAACTCCCTTCCATATCGACTGCTCGTCAAATATGAATTTGTCCCAACTGTGCGGCAACTCCATCTCCAACTTGCCCTCTCGTCTCACGTGCCCACGACTATTGTGGCTCACCTTACCCATTCCCACCGTGTAGTATCCATTTCGGCGTAGATGATGAACAAAGGTCTCGGGCTCTACACCCTCCTCTGTTCCAGCCAACTTCTTCGCCAAAAAGTGGTGATTTATATCCTCTATCCTCTTCATCGGTTGTCCCGTAAGCATACAAGCACGAGATGGTCCACTCGTTGGGACTTGGACATATTGATTGTTGAATAGCCGCCCCTCAGCCGCAATTTTATCGAGGTTTGGGGTGATTGTCGACTTGTTTCCGTACGCTCCGATCTGGGTGCGAAGGTCATCTATACATACAAACAAGATATTTGGCTGCTGCTGCTCCTTCGCCACTATCGAATTTAGAGACAACAGCGCTGTGCCGCTAACGAGTAAGGTTGGTAAGTTTGGTTTCACTGCAATTCAAATTTATTATTTAACACAAAGATAACACTTTAATGTTCATCACCAAAATAATATGCCCTAAAATGTAAATTTAACTGTAGTTTTAACCGTCAAAGAGTTATACGATCAACTGATTGTCAACTCACTAACTCAATCATCACGACCCCAGCTCCTCAGCTCCCCAGCTCCTCAGCTCCTCAGCTCCCCAGCTCCTCAGCTCCTCAGCTCCTCAGCTCCTCAGCTCCTCAGCTCCTCAGCTCCTCAATCTCAAAACCTAACGCCTTAACGGTGCTACACACTTCATCAACCGAGACATCACCCACGACCTCCACCGTGCCATCCGTGAGTTCAATTGCGACCGAGCTAACGCCATCCAACGCCATAATCGCCCTCTCAACATTAGCCTTACAGTGGTTGCAACGCATACCTGTCGCCTTGAATCTCTGCACTCTCACCGCACTAACCACTTCGTGACCATCGTGACCATCGTGACCATCGTGACCATCGTCATTATTGTGACCCTCGTGACTATGCGAACCACCCTTGAAAAATTTAAGTATATAAGCATTAATCAATAACAGGAGAAAGAGAATCGTTGAGAGCGTTTGCCACCAATGCACACCACCATCACAGTGATCCGTTGTGCAGAGTGTTGTCACCCTCGGGATAAACCACTCTGCAGGCAGCGCAAAGTCTATCACAACCGCAAAACCAATAGCTCCCAATATTATACACAACAGATACAAAATAGTGGTGCGTCGACCGAGCACCTTATTAAGCACCGTCAATGTCGCAACGTTAGTCGCCGGTCCAGCCATCAAAAACACCAATGCCGCACCTGGCGAAAGACCCTTCATCAAGAGCGACAAAGCGATGGGAATAGAGCCCGTAGAGCAGATATACATAGGTATCGAGAGCAGCAACACAACCAAGAGATTGAGAGCGTAGTGGTCGCCCAAAACCTCAAAAATTGTCGATGGAACAAATGCCGTGATAGCCGCCGCAACAACAAGTCCGATTGTGAGCCAACCGCCCAAATCTTGCAACATATCTACAAAACCATACTTTAGCGCATCGATAAAGGTTAACTCCTTCGCACCCTTTAAGTAGCTGCAGCACGATGATCCGCACTCTGTTTGCTCCTTAGATTTCGCCCCGACTTTCACCCCGACTTTCTCCCCAACTTTCGTCTCAACTTTCGTCTCAACTTTCGCCCCGACTTTCGCCCCAACTTTCTCCCCAGCTTTCGTCTCAACTTTCACCCCGGCTTTCGTCTCAATACGGCTCACCTCCTTAGCCTTAGCCTTGTCTTGATCTTTATCCTTAGCTTTATCTTTATCGCCCGAGAATCGATCAACAAAGAGTCCGCCAACCACGCCCACAATTAGTGCAACAATAGGTCTAATGATCGCAAACGGCAGCCCTAGAACTCCGTAAGTCGCCAATATCGAATCGACACCCGTCTGAGGCGTAGCGATCAGAAATGAGACCGTAGCACCATCCGTAGCCCCCTCCTTTTTGAGCGACATTGCCGTAGGGATAACGCCACACGAACAGAGCGGCAGCGGTACACCAAAGAGCGCCGAAAGAGAGACTGACTTCAACCCTTTGCGTGACAACTTCTTACTAAACCTCCACTTCGGTAGATAGATGTGTAACAATCCTGCAACGAAGAAACCCAACAATAGATAGGGCGACATTGCGTTCAGGATGTTAAGTAACTCGTTAATGTACTCCATCGCTTAACTCTTTAACTCTATGTTTATTTACTCAATTTACTTGCTTGCCTATTCGCTTGCGTGCTTACGTGCTGCTTGCGTACTGCTTGCGTGCTTGCGTACTGCTTACGTGCTTACGTGCTGCTTGCGTACTGCTTGCGTGCTTACTTGCCTGAGTGCTTAAAATCCTCTTTACTCAGAATATTTTTTCAGCACAGCCTCCAACTCAGCAACCTTTTCGGGGTACTTAGAGTAGAGATTTTCATCCTCGCCAATGTCGTTCGTTATGTTGAATAGCTCAGCTCCAATCTTCGTTGCAGGTTTGTATGCGCCCGACTCTGGAAGATAGATCCAATCACCCTTTCGCACCCCATACGGCTTTCCACCACGTACATATAGATACTCATCTCTAACAACCTTTTTCGGGCTCTTAAACAGCTTAGCTACACTCACGCCATCAATCTCGTGGTCGATCTTATCTACGCCAGCGTAGTGCATAATCGTTGGAAATAGATCGATGCTCGCAACAATATTATCACTCACGCTGCCTGCCTTTGTGACCCTCGGAAAGCGCACGATGCAGGGGGTGCGGACACCACCCTCATATTGTGAAAATTTACCCCCCTTAAGTGGATCTGCATAGCCAGCCAACGAACGATTTTTGAGGTTGATCCACGGTCCATTATCCGTTGCAAAGATGACGATCGTGCTGTCACGCAACCCCTCATCATCCAACATCTTCAGCAGTCGACCAACGTTCCAATCAATCTCCTCGACACAATCGCCATACAAGCCACCCTCGCTCTTGCCTATGAACTGCTCCGATGCAAAGAGCGGAATGTGCGGCATATTTGGAGTTATATAGGCAAAGAATGGTTCATCCTTGTGCTCCTTAATAAAGCTCATCGCTCGATCTATATATCGTCTCGTTAGTGTCGACTGGTCACAAGGATACTCAACGATCTTATCACCACTAAATAGCGGCGACTTGCTGATGATCGCTGGGCGATTCGCCTTTACTAACGCCTTTGTGGCTGTGAGCTTTTGATCCGCCTTCGCTCTCTCCAATGTGTAACCATCACGGAAGAGTGCATCATCAGCAAATTTGTTTGTGCTACCGATATACATATCGTTGCTGTAGGGCAATCCAAAGAATGTATCAAACCCCTGATCCTTGGGTAAGTACCCATCGGTGTCACCCAAGTGCCACTTTCCAAATACACCTGTTGCATAGCCCACCTCCTTAAGTGCCTCGGCAAGTGTCACCTCGCTCGATGCAAGACCCTTATCGCCAGGAAAGAGTGCCCCTGTAACACCATTCTTTGTGTTCAATTGCCCCGTCATCAAACCTGCACGTGAGGCGCTTGAAACCGATGCTGAGACGTAAAAGCTGGTCAGACGTAGCCCCTCGCTTGCAAGCTTATCGATGTTTGGGGTCTTGATCTTTGGCGAGTTAAAGCAGCCCAAATCTTGGTAGCCTTGATCATCAGTGAAGATTATTATTACGTTGGGTTTACCACCCTTCGGTGCAGCAACAGTTGCTAGCGTAGGGATCAACACAGCTGCAGCCGTTACTCCATAAATGTAGTTATTCATCTCTATCTGTGTTTAAGGGGGCTTCTAATAATTCCCCATAAGTTCAAACCAATTGAATGTAGCGCTATTCGTGCTCTCCGCTCCGTTCGATGAGCAGTAGATACCCACCATCGGACCATTATAAAAATTTTGCGCCAAATCAGAGATGATCGTGAGCGGAACAGTTGCCGATACTCTCGTCAACTTTTTCACGCTTTCGCCGTAATAAAGCGCCACATCTGTGCCGTCAGAGACCAATCTAAGCACCACGTTATCAGACGTATAAGGCGCTCTGAATAGCTCTTTATCCTCGCCCTGCAGTCTCGTTTCGAGCACAACATCGCCACCCTTGCGAGTGAACATCAAATAACACTTGTCGTTGCGGTAGAGCGTCAAACCAGCCTGCTCATTACTCTTGTCGCTCTTAAATTTCATCTCTGTAGTCGCCTGAAATTCGTAGTCTCGTATGCGCTGAGCCAGTAGCGATGGGTTTTGCGCCCTCTTCTCCGCTACCTCCTTGCGAAGGTTGACCTTTAGCGCTCCGCCCTCTAATGAGTACCACTTAGATGTCGGCACACAGCGGAAGTTCCACACCAACGCTAGCTCCTCACCATCGAACTCATCTCGCTCGGCAACGGGTGCAACGGGTGTCCACGGAAGTTTGGGAAGTGGATGAGTGTCAGGTATTACCCCCTTACCCTCGCTAACTATGATCGTTTGGTAATCGCCACGCTCCTCTCTGATCGACGGCTTACGTGGCTCTAACTTCATCGGCACGAGGAACGTCTCACGAGATAGATAGGTGTGACCATCTTTGAGACGCTTACCGAGCGCCACCATCCACCACTCACCGTTTGGTGTATCGACAAAATCTGCGTGACCTGTCGCAAAAACTGGGTAATCAATACCCAAGTGGCGGTGTGTAAGGATCGGGTTCGAGTGGTCGGGAGTATAGGGACCCCAAAGATTCTCGCTATGGAAGATCGTCACAGCGTGGTAATAACCCGTTCCACCCTCGGCAACCAACAATATGTAGCGCCCATCGATTTTGTAGAGGTGAGGTCCCTCAGTCCACATTGCGTTTGAGGCGTGTCCAGAGGTTACGTTTTTACGCTCGCCAACCAATTTACCCTGCTCAAGATCGAGCTCCTGAATCCATATATCGTTGTGACCCAGCCACTCACGAGGGTTGGCGTGGTGCTGACCAATGTAGTAACACTTTCCATCATCGTCCCAAAAGATCGATGGGTCAATACCTGGTGCACCCTCCAACCAAGTCGGTTTGCTCCACTCCCCAGCTGGGTCTTTAGCCGTGATATAGAAGTTACCACCCGAACCTACCGAGGTGGTGATGATGTAGAAAAGACCATCGTGGTAACGGATCGTTGGGGCGAAGATATTGATCCTGTTACCGTTGTAACACTGCTCCTTATCCTTCATTGCATAGCCTATCAATTCCCAGTTAACCAGATCTTTACTCTTGTGGATCGGGATACCGGGAAACCACTCAAACGATGAGTTTATTAGGTAAAAATCATCACCCACTCGACAGATCGAAGGGTCGGGATGATAACCCGTCAATATCGGGTTGCTGTAACTCTCGGGTGCTTTTTTCGCCTCGACAGCTGTGGCGGTGACCACTATCGCCACCATCAAAATAAATGCTTTCGCTACACTCTTCATATCTTTAGTTTTAGGTTGTTCGGTTTTGTCTCCTTATATATTTTAGCTCCTTATTAAGTAGGGTAAAATAATTATTGGTGTATTTTTAAGAGTGCTATTGGAGATGAGATTTTTTACTATTAAATCGAAAGTATAGTTATTCTATATTGAGATTTAACAGTGAAAAATATCGCTTCAAGAGTGCTTTTAAAAATATGGCAATAATTGTTTTACACTACTTATATCCTTATCACATAAAGCAACACGCAACGCAAAAGTGTGTTACATTCAGTTTATATTAATGAGCGTTTTATATAATTTAAAGTAAGGAGCAAGCGTGGATCAAGATTGGTTAGATCTAATTTCCACGAAATAGTTGTCGAGGCAGCTGATCGATACTCTGAATGGCAACCACCTCGATTGCTGCTGTCTCAATCACATTTCTGGGCAAGTAGCTCGAAACAATGATCCTTTTGAACCCAAGCCTCGCCGCCTCACTTATGCGTTGGTCGCTACGTGGTGCTGGACGTACCTCGCCCGACAATCCAACCTCACCCGTGCAGCAGACACCCTCGTCAATGGCTCTGTCGTAATAAGATGAGACCACCGAGGCGATGATCGAGAGATCCAACCCCGTGTCGCTAACCTTGAAACCGCCAGCGAAGTTGAGAAATAGATCCTTCTGGAACATCTTCATCCCCAAGCGTTTCTCCATAATCGCCACCAACATATTCATCCTCTTTGAGTCGAAACCCGTTGTGTTGCGCTGTGGCGTTCCATAGGTAGCGTTACTCACAAGCGCTTGAACCTCAATCAGATATGGACGTATTCCATCGACCGATGCTCCGACAGCAATACCGCTCAGCGGTGTGTCGTAATGAGACAACAATATCTCCGAGGGGTTCTCCACGCTCTTCAGCCCGTTGTTGTTCATCTCGAAAACACCGATCTCAAACGTTGCTCCAAAACGATTCTTGATACCTCTCAATATTCTGTAGATATTGTTTCCGTCCCCCTCAAACTGCAACACGACATCGACAATGTGCTCCAATATCTTCGGTCCAGCGATCGCACCCTCCTTGGTGATGTGACCAATGATTATCACCGATGTATTGCGACCCTTGGCGTACTTAAGCAGCGCCGCTGCACACTCTCTAATTTGTGACACACTGCCTGCCGAGGACTCTATGAGTGAGGTGTAGATCGTCTGAATGGAGTCGATGACCACCAAATTGGGACGAATATTCTCAATCTGTGAAACGATGTTTTCCAACAGCGTCTCGGTGTAGATCAGACACTCACTGTCGCTCATCCCGATCCTCGATGCTCGCATCTTAATCTGCTCAGCCGACTCCTCGCCCGATACATAGAGCGTCTTAAGTCCGCTATTCTGCAGCGCCAACTGCAGGCTCAATGTCGACTTACCGATACCGGGCTCACCACCCAAAAGTATCAACGACCCAGCGACCATACCGCCCCCCAACACCCTGTTCACCTCGCTATTGCCAAGGTCGATACGCTGCTGTGTATTGCTCTCAATCTCCTCAATACGCTGCGGTTTCGAGGTAGGGATATTCGCCACAGCCGAAGATATTGAGCTGGTGTGCTCCTTAGATATGATCTCCTCCGTGAACGAGTCCCACTCGTTGCAGACGGGACAGCGACCGTACCACTTGACGCTTTCGTAACCGCACGAGCGACAGAAATATGCCTTCTTGACCTTTGCCATCGCTACCCGAATATCAATCTGTAGAAGTCATTTCCATTGGCGTAAAGCATCAGCGTGATGATGAAGATCAACCCGATGTAACCCATCACCTCAAGGAACTTATCGCTAGGCTTGCGGCGTGTAACCATCTCATAAATCGTGAATGTTGCGTGTGCACCATCCAACCCCGGTATCGGCAAGATATTCATCACCGCCAGCATCACCGACAAGAACGCCGTCTTAAGCCAAAAATCTTCCCAATCCCAAACACTCGGGAACATATTTCCAATCGCCATAAATCCGCCCAACTCACGATACATCTCCGTCTTAGGTTGGAAAATCAACGACAGCTGACCCCAATATGAGCCGATTGCATCCACCGCTCGATTGAGCCCTGCAGGGATCGCCTCTAGGAGCGTGTAGTGGCGTGTCTCGTAGCTGTATGGATTGCGAGTGTAGACCCCAATCACACCATCGTTATTCACCGCTACAGAGATATTTAACTCTGCTCCATCACGCAAAACAGTCATCTCCACACTCTCACCTTTCGCCGCACCAAACCCCTCTCTGAAGGCTGTATAGTCACTCATAGCCTCACCATTGAGTGCAACAGCAACGTCACCACGCTTAAGCAAATTTGCGCCCTGAGAGGCTACCGAATCGATGATAAAGGGCATCTTCGGCACATATAGATCTTTGTAGCTCTTCTCCTTGCGCATCTCGATGAGCTGCTCAAATGGAATTGTCACAACAGCCTCACGACCTGCTCGCTCCACAACCACACGGCGATCACCATCCGAGAGTATCAATCGTGTACCGATCTGGTTCACATCCTCAATCATCTCGCCATCGATCGACAAGATTTTATCGCCATCTTGAAAGCCCATCTCGTGCCCTGCATCGTTGAAGTTGTATCCCCACTTAACACTCTCGTTAGGCAGGAAACTCTCGCCCCAAGTGTAGCTTATACCTATATATATAACGATAGCAAGCAGCACATTCATTATAACGCCCGCCAACATAACGATCAGACGTTGCCAAGCTGGTTTCGACCTAAACTCGTCTGGCTTAGCGGGCTCAGCCATCTGCTCAGTATCCATACTCTCATCGATCATTCCAGCGATTTTGCAGTAGCCACCCAACGGCAGCCAACCCAAACCATACTCCGTGTCACCTCTTTTGAATTTAAAGAGTGAGAACCACGGGTCGAAGAAGATATAGAACTTATCAACCCTCATCTTAAAGATGCGAGCCGTTATAAAGTGCCCAAATTCGTGAATTCCAACCAGCAGCGTGAAGCAGCAGAAAAATTGTATAACCTTTACTAAAATATCCATAATAATTTAATCTCTATCTCTTTTAAAAAAAACTCCTAACTCATTACTGTCAAGCTGTCAAACCATCAAGCCGTCAAGTCTGTTTACTGTCAAGCCAAAGCTAAAAGGGAGCTAGCTCCCACTCATAACTTAAGAAGGTACTCCCGAGCCAATGCACGAGCCTCATCATTAGCCGCAGCGTAGCAATCGAGTGACATCTCTTTTGAGAATGTAGCCCGTTTGAGCGAATACTCAATGCACCGAACAATATCGAGGTAGTGACACTCCCTGTTGAGGAACGCTGCTACAGCCACCTCATTCGCTCCATTCATCGTGCAGGGAGCTGTTCCCCCTTGGCGCAACACATCATAAGCAATATCGAGCGCTGGGTACTTCACACGATCCACCGCCTCAAAAGTGAGTGACGGATTTGTGAGGAAACTAAACTGCTCCTCAGGTCGATTAGCTCGGTGAGGAAACATCAGCGCTAACGATATTGGCATCCTCATATCGGGCGTACCCAATTGCGCTTTGATCGCCCCATCCTCAAACTCAACCATCGAGTGAACGACCGATTGTGGGTGCTGTATAACATCTATCTTTGAGGGTTCAACGCCAAATAACCAGTGCGCCTCAATCACCTCAAAGCCCTTATTCACGAGTGTCGATGAGTCGATTGTGATCTTTGCGCCCATACTCCACTGAGGGTGTTTTAGAGCCTGTTCAACCGTTACATTGGCTAACTCCTCACGGCTCAGATCTCGGAACGAACCGCCGCTACAGGTGAGTATCAGTTTGCGAATAGGCGAAGACTCGCCCATCAAACATTGAAATATAGCCGAGTGCTCCGAGTCGATAGGCAGGATCGGCACACCACGCTCACGAGCGAGCTGCATCACATACTCGCCACCCACAACCAAACTCTCCTTATTAGCTAGTGCAACTCGTTTTCCAGCCTCAATAGCTCTCACCGTTGGTCTCAATCCAGCGTAACCGACCAACGCATTGACGAGCGTGTCGACTTCAGAATTTGCAGCGACTTGAGCCACAGCATCCTCACCAGCGTAGACCTTTACGGGGTGGTTTGCCAACCTCTCGCTGAGCGCTTTGTAGTGCCGCTCATCGCCAATCACCACGCTATCCACCTCAAACTCGATAGCCTGCTCAGAAAGCTCTTCCCAACGGCTCATCGCCGTGAGTGTCCTCACCTCAAAACGTTCGCTGTTTTCACGCACTACATCGAGTGTCTGCACCCCGATTGAGCCTGTCGACCCTAATATTGTTAATCTCTCTCTCATATGTTGGGGTTAGAATATGATGTATCTCTCGGGATCAATCGGTTTGCCATCTCGCCACAGCTCAAAGCTGACCTCTCTGCTCTGTGTAGATTGTGTCGCTGCAGATTGTGTCGCTACGGTCGATGTCGAGCCGTTTTGATCAATCTCGATTTTCACCTCTCCATTATAACCAATCACCTCACCTGATTTAACGACATCACCACGTGAGATGGTTGTGTGAGGTACATTTTGATATATAGAGAGCAGGTTATTACTGTGCGCAATTTGAATAGTGTAGCCAATCTCAGGGCTCCAAAGCACGAGCGTAACCACACCATCCTGCACCGCCATCACACGCTGCTCCGAAGAGGTGACAATCTCCACACCAAAGCTCTCTTCGCCAAGGTCAAAGTGACGTGTTATGACACCATCGGCTGGGGCAACAATTGGCGTGGTGCTGATCGCCATCGCTGCACGAAGATTATATCGACCCTCGCCCTCCATCTGTCGTCTAAGGGCTGTATCGGCACTATTTGGCGCTACTAAACTCTTTGATATTGGACGACCATCCTTCGATCCCTTTGCCCTTACAACGGGGGTTTTGCCCTCCATAATTAGCGAGATATTGTCGGTGTAGAGCATCATATCATCTATGATACGCTCCATCGAATCGAGCTTAACGATATTGTCGATGATGAGTTGTCGAGATCTATGCACCTCAGCGCTGTAGCCAGGCAACACGTCCAAGATAGGTGTATAGCCAACCAAAGTGAGCACAAAGATAAACAAGACGAGAAGTGTCGAGATCAGCGCCATAATGATATTCATTGGCGATATATGAGTGTGCCAAACCTCCTGATTATCACGTGTGTTGAGCAGTGACAATCGGCGGCGACGCAGTAGTCCCTCCCACCAAATACCTATATTATCTATAATATCCATCCCTAATTTTGCGATTATATCTCGCAAATATAACGAAATGATTCGATATATATGATTCTTTCAAAAAAATTATGTAAATTTGCAGCAATTATTTTTGTGATAATTATTTTGCAGTAATTATTTTGCAGCAATTAAATTATTTGAAGAGGCTCGATTGCGGTTGCCCACTTAAGAGTGATCGACATTGATCCATTAACAGTTTAAAACGAGTAAATTATGATACATCCACAGTGGAGCTACTCGGCGGTGCTTTACGAAATGAACATTCGCCAACTTACGCCCGAGGGTACATTTAATGCAGCGAGTGAGCGTCTGCCTTTTTTGCGCAGCTTGGGGATCGACATCCTTTGGTTAATGCCTATCTATCCAATTGGCGAGGAGGGGCGCAAGGGTTCGTTGGGCTCTTATTACTCGATTAAGGACTATACGGGTATCAATGACGAGTTCGGCACACTGGCTGATTTCGATGCTTTTCTCTCTGAAGCGCACCGCTTAGGCTTTCGTGTGATTCTCGACTGGGTGGCTAACCATACGGCTCGTGACGCACGATGGATTACTGAGCGACCTGCCGATTGGTACGAACGTGATGAGAGTGGCGTAGCGCTGATTCCGTGGGATTGGAGCGACACCGCTAAGCTCAACTATGCGAACCACGTGGTTTGGCAGGGTCAGATCGACGCTATGAAGTATTGGGTCGAGAGGGGCGTAGATGGATTTAGGTGTGATATGGCGATGTTAGTCCCCATCGAGTTTTGGCGTGAGGCATCAGAGCAGCTACACACGCTCAATAACGATATATTTATGTTGGCTGAGGCGGAGGAGACCAACCTCTTCGATAGGGCTTTTGACTGTTGCTACGCTTGGGAGCTGCACCACTTGATGTGTGATGTGGCGAAGGGCAATAGACGTGCAGATGCTTTGACGGAGTGGCTCTATAGAGATGGCGGCTACCCACGGTGGAGTATGCGAATGATGTTCACCTCGAACCACGACGAGAACTCTTGGCAAGATACTGAGTACGTGCGCTTTGGCAACTCTTTGGATGTGATGACACTCTTCTCGTTTGTCGCTCCAACAGGTATGCCGCTCATCTATACAGGTCAGGAGGTTGGCTACGACCACTCGTTTGAGTTCTTCGATCGAGATCCGATCCCTGCGGAGAGTTATGTCGAGGGGGAGAAGACCGAGTTGTATCGTAAATTGGCCGATCTGAAACACAACTTCACTTCGCTCCGTGCAGGTGAGTTGGGCGGCAGCTGGTGCACGATCCACAACAACGCTGAGAATTGCTTGATGATATTGGTTAGGGAGTCGGGCGAGGATCGTGTAATCTCGATTATGAACCTCTCGCCATACACTATCGAGGCGAAATATAACGTTGGCATCTATGAGGGAACTTATATCGATGGGGTGAGTGGCAAGGAGCTCTACTTACCGTTAAATGTCGATGAGTTGATGCTCCCGTGGTCGTACCGAGTTTTGACACTTAAAAAGTAACTTAATGAGAGGATTCAAACTCCTTATTATACTTCTCTTTGTCGCTATCTCGCCGTTGGTTTTTGCAGGCGAGTATAGCGTGGAGAGTGTGCCTAATGTGCAGCTTAAGAGCCGATACAACTTTGTGTCGAACCCCGATGGAATACTCTCTAAATCGACCGTTGCACGTATCGACTCTATCTGTTATGCGCTGAAAGTTAGCAACATAGCTCAGGTGGCGGTCGTTGCAGTGGATCAGATCAAAGAGAGTGACGGCAAGATCACAGCCGACCCGTTTAACTTCGCCTACAAACTCTTCTCGGCTTGGGGTGTGGGACGTGAGGGTCGAGATAATGGCGTTGGAATATTGTTCGTTGGCGACCAGCGACAGATCCGTTTTGTGACGGGTCGAGGTGTCGAGGGTGTGCTGCCCGATGCAATTTGTAAGCGTATTCAGATGCAGTATATGTTGCCCTACTTCAGACAGGGAAATTTCGATTTAGGTATGCTCAACGGAGTGCGAGCTATCGAGTCGGTGTTGGTGCGTAGTGAGCTCAATGCAGGCGGAAGTGATTACTACCCAACGGCTGGACGTGCAGGCGGTGGATCGCTCTCGTGGTTCACAATTATGTTGATAATGATCTTCATTGTCGGTATTCCAGCGGTGGTTTCATTGGCTGCATACTTCAAAAATGCACGTTGTCCGAAGTGTGGTAAATTATGTTATCACTCTGTAGGTGAGCGAGTTATACAGCGAGGCGACAACTTCGATTTGGTTGAACACACCTTCTATTGCCCAAAGTGTAAGAGTAGCGAGAAGAGAGTGGTGCGCCGATTGCGAAACGACATCGGCACACTACAGAGAGGTGTGATCATTGGCGGTGCTTATGGAGCGACACGTGGCGCTAGAGGTGGCTTTGGCGGCTTCTCGGGTGGCGGTGGATTTGGCGGCGGAGGCGGATTCGGCGGCGGCAGCTTTGGAGGCGGTGGCGCTGGATCAGGTTGGTAACCTTTTAAGTTATAAGTGGGAGCTAGCTCCCTTTTAGCTTTGGCTTGCTTTGGTTTAGTTTGCTTTGGCTTGCTTTGGTTTAGTTTGCTTTGGCTTGCTTTGGTTTAGTTTGCTTTGGCTGGCTTTGGTTTGCTTGGCTGGCTTACATTGATAGTTGTTTTTAATATTTTTAATTGGATAAAATGAAGAGAAAATTTTTAGTTTTTGTTGCAGCAGTGGTTGCGTTTGCGAGCCAGATGAGCTCCTGTTCGAGCTACAACAATATGGTTACAATGGATGAGAGTGTCGCAATGGCGTGGGCAAATGTCGAGACTCAATATCAGCGCCGTGCAGATCTAATCCCCAACTTGGTCAACACCGTCAAGGGTTACGCTCAGCACGAAAGCGAGACGTTGACAAACGTCACTGCAGCTCGATCAAAGGCGACATCAATCAATATCGACCCTAAGCAGCTAACCAAGGAGAGTATGGCTGAGTATCAAGCAGCACAGGGTGCAGTCAGCTCAGCCCTAGGGCGCTTATTAGCGGTGTCCGAGAGATACCCCGACCTTAAGGCGAACCAAAATTTCATCGAGCTACAGGCTCAACTAGAGGGCACTGAGAACCGAATCGCTGTCGCAAGAGGCGAGTTCAACAACGTCACACGAAACTATAACGCTCAGATCCGCCGATTCCCCGCAAACCTCATCGCCAACTACTTCGACTTCGAAAGTAAACCATACTTCGAAGCTGACAAATCAGCCGCTACAGCCCCTACTGTGCAGTTCTAATCTAACGATCTTGCTATGGTCAACTCTTTGGTCACGGCTGTGGTCACGGCTGGACTGCCCTAATGCCGGGCAGGCAGCCACTATCGCTCAACAACTACACACACTTAGATGGTTGCACCCCCACTTTGATGCTTAATTTTGAGTTCACCTCTAGGCGTTGACCAAGAGACCCATCAATGAGATTGGTGTGTTTGGGTTGCTCTGCTTTAGCCTTATAATCAACTCTTTAGCCTCAAAATTCTCGGGCAACTTAACCTCTCTTCTCGCCAAGAAGTTATCCTCTACTTTGGCGAGCAGCACACCCTCAGCACCCTCAGCACCCTCAGCACCCTCAGCACCCTCAGCACCCTCAGCACCCTCAGCACACTCAGCACCCTCAGCACACTCAGTACACTCAGCACACTCAGCACCCTCTGCGCTCTCTATCGTGAACGACTTTACGCACTCGGGGATCGTGTTATATTTGTGCCCCATCTGGATATTCTCCAACGCTTGATTTGCATCGGCATCGAAGAATAGTGTCACACTCTTAATCCTCTTTGGCTCGCTCCATTTCAACGTCACCGTTGCCTCGCTATCCTCCGCTGAGGCTATCCAACAATTTGAGCTTGCCACGGGTCTAAATTGCTTATTTTTCAGATTCTCACCCTCGAAACTCCTCAGTGCAGGGCTAAAGCTCAGCGCTACACTCTCATCCGCACCCCAACGCTTAGGACACCAAAACTCAAAAGCATCGACACCAATATCCTCAGGCGGTGTTTGACATCCATAATTCGAGACATCAAGATTCACCGTGTTATAGACTGCACAGCTGCCCGAGATCCTGAGATCTGTATAGCCCAACTTCACCTTTTCGTTCTTCATAAACGTCACGAAGAGATACTCATCACACTCTGCAACATACTCAAAATCAACCTCATAGCGACCCCCACCCTGCTGCACAGCAACAACTCGTTTCGCAATATCTCGATCGGGTGTAAAGTTTCCAGCCTTAAGTGAGCCTCGCAACACAACCTCCAACTGAGTAGCCTCATCAGCCTCCACCTCAAACGTGATCTTCGGCAGCGCACCCTTTGGTACAGGTATCAACTGAGCCACCGAGTCGATCAACGGACGGCACTGAGTAGCTCCAACCTCACCCCACGCAAATGTTGACGAGCACTCGATAGTCGCCTCCGCAGCAATGTTATCAAGCTCAATATCAGCCAATTGCGGAATGAATTGACCACGCTTAACAAGTCTCTTTTGGATCTCCCGAACCCTCTTCTCATCTGCATAATCACTCGGCAATAATCCGCTTTCAGCACACAACGCCGCCGCAACACCCACCGCCTGACCACCGTGAGCTGCCGTACACATAACCCTCGATGAGGCGTGTGCAACGTGTGTCGCTGAAATATTTCGTCCACAGAGGAATAAATTATCAATATCTCGCCCTACATAACATCTATAAGGGATCGGATAGATTCCCTTCGAGTGCCACTGATTACAGCCATTTAGAGGCGAATAGATCGCATCAGCTGGGTGAAGATCGACCGACCAACCACCAAACGCAACATCGTCATAATGACTTCGCTGTTCGATTATATCCTGCTGCACAAGGTCATACAATCCATAAAATCTACGGCTCTCACGCTTGCCCGAGATTGGTGCGACCCACTCCAGCGTCTGGTTTGCCGTCTCGGGGAACTTGCCCGAATTTTTGATGTAGTCCCACACGCCATAGACAACTCTCCATAGCTCCTGTTTGATCTGCTCCGTGTCGCCAATCGTATCCAAGCGACCTCCATACTCCAGCCACCAATATTTACAGCCGTGCTGCTTGACGTTGAAGTAGTTAGGGTTCTGCAGTTTAGGGATGTGTAGCTCAGCATTTTTCAGCGCCAAATCGGGAGCGTGAAACTTCACAGGCGCTGCACACTCCTTGCTATAGAAGAATATCGAGTGACCCAACACCTCGCCATAATCTTGATCGGGTGCAAAGCGCTCACCGTGCAGCTCAGCATCCTCAGAGCCGATTCTAAACCCGGCTCCAGCCAAGTAACCGAGCGCTCCATCGCCCGAGGCATCGACATAAGTGTGAGCCGTAAACTCATAACGTCTCTCATTTTGTGGATTGAAAGCCATCACCTTTGCGATCTTGCGATCTGTCGACTTCTCAACATCATAAACCACCGTATTGAGGTAGAGCGAGATATTCGCCTCGCCCAACACCCTATCCATCAACAACATATCGAAAAACAGCGGGTTGCCCTCCTTGTTCCTATAGAGGTTCTCCAAGAAGATCTCATCCACGACACCACCCTCACGTGACCAACGATTATTGTTTCCCATATGAGACGTTGCGCCCAACGCCCAGACACGTATCTCGCTCGATGTATTACCGCCCAACACAGGACGATCCTGAACGAGCGAGACCGTAGCCCCCTCACGTGCAGCAGTTATTGCGGCACAAACACCACTCAAACCACCACCAACAACAACAACATCAGAGAGTTGCTCAACAAGCTCAAAACTGCGCTTAACAGCTGCAAAATCACTAACCGTAATCGACATACTTATCCTGTTCTAATTATTATCTCTTTCTAAAAATATAAGTTCCAAGCGCCACCAACACAACACCGACACAAACAACGATACCTCGACTAACACCCTGAGAGATAACACCCAACAGCGTGATAACCAACCCCGTAAGCAGAATACCGAGCCCAATCACTCGCAAACTCTTCTTCGACTCCTCAGACGATCCGCCCTCGCCAGCCGCCACAGCTCGCTCAAATTCCTCACGCTCCTCAGCACGTTTCTTCTCAGCTGCCGCCCTACAGAGCTCTATATTTGGATCGACAAATCCACGGCTACGTTGATACACCTCAAAGCCGAGCAAGAGAATAAACGGAATGGTCACACCCGTAACCATCTCCTCCGTACGTGACAACGAGAAGCCAAACAGCGCTGGTGTCAAGAACTTAAAAATTGCGTTGACCGACAGCGAAAATAGAGTTGTGAAGAGCAGTGTAAATCGGCTCTGTCGCTTAGAGAAGAGTGTCCAGATAATAGGCAAATAGATCGGCACACCCGTAAGCGCCGCAACACTAATCACAACATTCACGATACCGCCCATCAGAGGAATCAACGATGCAACAACAATAGCCAACGCTCCAAAACCGAGTGTAGAGTATCGAGCCACCTTCATCAACAACTCATCCGATGCCGTGGGGACAATCCTCTTAAATATATCATTCGTAAAGACACCTGCCGAGATATTCAGCGCACCATTGAGTGAGCTCGCTGTAGCGAAGATCATTCCGCCCAACATAAGTCCAAGTAGACCACTCGGGAGCGCCTCCTTACACATCAAGAGGTAAGCCCCCTCGTTAGCCAGCCCATCCAAACCACCGCTATTAAAGACCCTGTAGATCATCGGAGGCAACATCCAAAGCGTTGGGCTAATGAGATAGAGAGCGCCAAACAAGAGACCCACCTTGCGAGCCTCGCCCTTTGTCTTAACCGATGTATAACGCTGCACATAAGACCAGTTACCGCCCAAGAAGAAGAGGTTATAGACACAGAACGCCACCAAGAACCACGGTGTATATTCGTCACTAAATATATTGAAAAATGTCTCGGGGGCTTGCGACACAAATCCTCCAACACCGCCAACCTTCAGAAACGCCAACGGCACAACAATGATAACCGCTGCCGTCAAGATCACAAACTGCAACACATCCGTCACAACCACAGCCCACAATCCGCCAATCGCAACATAAAGAATAGAGATCACACCCAACAAAAGTATCGCCGCCTGAAGTGGCAACCCCGTTGAGACCTCCACAATCTTAGCCACAGGATACAAAAACGAACCTGTCGTAAAGAGCGAAATCAACAAGAAAATATAGGTGTAGACCTTCTGAGTACCCACCCCGAAACGGGTCGAGATATACTCCGCTGCCGTGAGTACGTTGGTCTCTTTCCACTTAGGAGCGATCAGAAACCCAACGATGAATCCAGCGATACACATACACATCTGGATAGTGATTGCAACCAGCCCCTGAGAGTAAGCAATCGACCCCCACACCACAAAAGTGCCTGCCGAGAAGAAACCCATAAAGAGCGACAATCCACTGATCCACCACGGCACCTCGCCTCCAGCCGCAAAGAAACTCTTCATACTCTTGCCACTCTTCGAGAATGACAATCCAGCCGCAATGATACCCAAGGCGAAGCCGATGATTGTTACAAAATCTAATGTTTTCATTCTATTTGGTTAGTTGTTTACTCTCACAAATATACACAATTATAATTTATATTCCTAAATTGCGCTCCAAATTATCTAATTATTTTTTACGTTTGCCTGCAAATCTATAAACTAGTTATGAGTTATGAGTTATGGCTTGCTCTCAGCTCATTCAGCTCATATAGGCAAACCATAACTAATAACTAATAACTAATAACTAATGCGAATTAAGGTTTGAAAACAACCTAAAATAAGTGGTTAAAAAGTTGGTTAATTCACTGATTTTCACTATATTGTAGTGCTAACAACGCTATAATTAGACCAGTGAATAACCTCTCA
>JBCQUE010000026.1:0-28988 GCA_047174325.1 Rikenellaceae bacterium
TTTGTTGTTTCTTGGGGTTTCTGAGTAATTCTGAGTATTACTGAGTATTACTGAGTATTACTGAGTATTACTGAGTATTACTGAGTTTTCTCAGCCCCCCCTTGGTTGCCCCCCTTTGGGTGCCCCCCTTTGGTTGCCCCCCTTGGTTGCCCCCCCCTCGGGATTGAAGAGGTGGATGAGTTTTGGTGCTTCGTGAGGATTTTTAACCGGAGCAGCCTCTTGGCTGTGAGGATTAAAAACCGGAGGGAAGTGCCGAAAATCGCCGCCTATTCAATCACGAAAATCAGACTTTGATCTCTACCTCAACACCTGAAGGAAGTTCCAACTTCATTAGAGCGTCAATCGTCTTTGGTGTAGATGAGTAAATATCGAGTACTCTCTTGTACGTACACAACTGGAACTGCTCACGAGCCTTCTTGTTAACGAAAGTTGAACGGTTCACAGTAAAAATCTGCTTACGTGTTGGCAGAGGCACCGGGCCGCTAACTGTAGCGCCAGTGCTTGTCACAGTCTTAACGATCTTCTCAGATGACTTGTCAACGAGATTGTGGTCGAAAGACTTTAGTTTGATTCTAATCTTCTGATTCATATTCTTTGTTATTCTATTCCCTTAACTTTACCACTTGCCTTCTCGATGATCTCATTAGAGAGACCCTTTGGTACCTCCTCGAAGAATGCAAACTCCATTGAAGATGTTGCACGACCCGATGAGATTGTACGCAATACAGTCACGTAGCCGAACATCTCTGATAGAGGCACCTTAGCCTTCACCACACGAGCTGTTCCCTTAGACTCCATACCTGCGATCTGACCACGGCGCTTGTTGAGGTCACCGATGATGTCTCCCATTGACTCCTCTGGAGTAACAACCTCCACGTTCATAATTGGCTCAAGGATCACTGAACCAGCCTTAGGCGCTGCAGCACGGAATCCTGAACGAGCACAGATCTCGAACGAAAGCTGATCTGAATCGACTGGGTGGAATGAACCATCCTTAAGTGTAACCTTCATTGAGTCAATCACATAACCTGCCAACGCACCGTTAGCCATAGCTGATGTGAAACCTTTTTGGATTGATGGGATAAACTCCTTAGGGATGTTACCACCCTTCACCTCGTCCACGAAAGTAAGACCTACGGCTGCGCCCTCGTCTGCTGGACCGATCTCGAAGATGATGTCGGCAAACTTACCACGACCTCCAGTCTGCTTCTTGAATACCTCACGGTGCTGAACCGTTGTTGTAAGAGCCTCCTTATAGTTAACCTGAGGTGCTCCTTGGTTGATCTCAACGTTGAACTCACGACGCAAGCGGTCTACGATGATGTCCAAGTGAAGCTCACCCATACCGCTAATCACGGTCTGACCCGAATCCTCATCAGTGTGAACTGTGAATGTAGGATCCTCCTCAGCAAGCTTAGAGAGTGCAAGACCCAACTTATCAACATCCTTCTGAGTCTTTGGCTCAACTGCAAGACCGATAACTGGCTCTGGGAAAGTCATCTGCTCTAGGCACAATGGTGCGTTCTCAGCACACAAAGTATCTCCAGTGCGGATCTCCTTGAAACCAACCGCTGCACAGATGTCTCCTGCCTCGACACTCTCCATTGGGTTCTGCTTGTTAGCGTGCATCTGGTAGATACGGCTGATACGCTCACGCTTTCCGCTACGTGCGTTAAGTACGTAAGAACCAGCGTCCAACTTACCTGAGTAGACACGAACGAAAGCCAAACGACCTACGAAAGGATCTGTTGCGATCTTAAATGCCAAACCACAGAATGGCTCCTCAGAAGATGCCTTACGCTCCTCCTGCTCATCTGTCTTAGGGTTAGTACCCTCAACAGCTGGAAGATCAAGTGGAGATGGAAGGAACGCCATAATGTAATCCAACAACTTCTGCACACCCTTGTTGTGGAACGATGATCCGCACAACATAGGAACGATCTGCATAGAGATTGTTGCTACACGGATAGCCGCCAACAACTCCTCAGCTGTGATTGAATCTGGATCCTCGAAGAACTTCTCCATAAGAGCGTCATCTGTAGCTGCAACCTCCTCGATAAGGAGAGCACGAGCCTCAGCAGCCTCCTCAGCCATCTCAGCTGGGATCTCACGGATCTCGAAGTTATCACGAACAGTCTTGTCGTCGTAGTAGTAGATAGCGTTGTTGTAAACCAAGTCGATAAGACCCTCGAACTTATCCTCTGCTCCGATTGGAAGCACTACAGGAATAGCCTTAGCGCCGAAGTTCTCCTTGATCTGCTGACATACAGCTGAGAAATCTGCACCTGTACGATCCATCTTATTAACGTATCCCATACGAGGCACGTTGTACTTATCAGCCTGTCTCCACACTGTCTCACTCTGTGGCTCAACACCACCCACTGCACAGAATGTAGCTACAGCACCATCCAACACACGCAATGAACGCTCTACCTCTACAGTAAAGTCAACGTGTCCGGGGGTGTCGATAAGGTTCATCTGGTACTGCTTACCCTTATAGTCCCAGAAAGCCGTTGTAGCGGCCGATGTGATAGTGATACCACGCTCCTGCTCCTGAACCATCCAGTCCATAGTTGCGCCACCATCGTGTACCTCTCCGATCTTGTGCGTCTTTCCTGTGTAGAAAAGAATACGCTCCGAAGTGGTAGTCTTTCCGGCATCGATGTGCGCCATAATGCCGAAGTTACGAGTATATTTAAGATCTCTTGCCATTTGCTTTATATATATTAATAGGTATATTAAAATCTAAAGTGAGCAAACGCCTTGTTCGCCTCCGCCATACGGTGCATCTCCTCCTTACGTTTGAAGGCAGCACCCTGCTGGTTGTAAGCGTCAACGATCTCTGCTGAGAGTTTCTCTGCCATAGATTTTCCAGCGCGCTTGCGAGAGTATAGGACAAGGTTTTTCATAGATATTGAAGTCTTGCGCTCTGGACGAACCTCCATAGGAACTTGGAATGTCGCACCACCGATACGCTTTGACTTAACTTCGACTTGGGGTGTGATATTCTCCAACGCCTGTTTCCAGACCTCCAATGGAGATTTCTCAGCATCCTTCATCTTCTTGCTCACAAGCTCCAACGAATTGTAGAAGATTGTGTAGGCAATACTCTTCTTGCCGTCCAACATAAGGTTGTTCACGAAACGAGTTACCTCGCAGTCGCCGAACTTAGGATCGGGAAGTAGAATGTGCTTTTTTGGCTTTGCTTTTCTCATTGCTTAAAAAACTACTGATTACTTGTTAATTACTTTTTCTTCTTTCCTGCTGCTGCAGCTGCTTGACCTGGTTTAGGTCTCTTAGTACCGTACTTTGAACGGCGTTGGTGACGACCATCAACTCCTGCTGAGTCGAGTGCTCCACGCACCAAGTGGTAACGTACTCCTGGTAGATCCTTTACACGACCTCCACGTACCAATACGATACTGTGCTCTTGCAAGTTGTGTCCCTCACCTGGAATGTAGGCGTTGACCTCCTTGCCGTTTGTCAATCTCACACGTGCCACTTTACGCATAGCCGAGTTTGGCTTCTTTGGTGTTGTTGTGTACACACGAGTACACACACCACGGCGCTGTGGACATGCTGCCAAGGCTGGAGATTTACTCTTGTACTCCAATTTAACTCGGCCGTTTCTTACTAACTGTTGAATAGTTGGCATTTTAACGTTTGTCCTTTAATTTGTTAATTATAATTTCTCACCCAACTGGGGACTTCACGCCCAATTGGACTGCAAAGATAGAGATAATATTCCGAACCGCCAAAATATTTCAACTTTTTTCGCACCTAAAGTGCTGATTTTTTGCTGTTTTGCCCATTTTCGCAATAACTCGCCACACATTCGCATTAGTCGCCCCATTGCCGTGGCACAAATCTTGCATCACCAACCGATAAAAACAAATCTTAAAACAGAAAAAAATTATGAAAAAAAGTCTCTACACAACCCTCCTAGTCCTAGCCGCATTCGTCACAATCGGCTGTGTCACAAAGAGCACCACATCGAAGTGGACGAACCAGCAGCGCAAGGAGATGCGTCGTGCGTTGCATCAATATCGAGATATGGTTTACTTGGACGAGATGACCGATGCTGAGTTCATCATCTTCGCCAACAACGTCACCGATGAGATCGAGGCTGTGCATCCGCTCTACACCACCTTCACTGCTTTTCCTGCTGTAAGCGACTCGATCGATATGTATGTGACCACCACGATCGTTGAGCAACTGCAAGCTGATGGGTCAAATATGCGTCACATCTACCCCTACAGTGAGCTGAGGCGTAACGGTGTATTGCCCAGCGGTTTAACACGTCCACAGAAGCGTGCGTTCTATAAATGCTTGGCCCGAAAGATCAACGCTAAGTATAACGATTTTGAGCAGTTTTTTCAGGCTGTTGTTGCGAATACGACCGACACGAGCGCCATCGCTGAGATGCAGCAATCGTGCGCAAAGGAGCTCTTTGACTATGAGAAGAAGTAGGCTGGGAAAGGCTGAGTAACACTGAGAAGGGCTGAGTAACACTGAGAAGGGCTGAGTAACACTGAGAAGGGCTGAGTAACACTGAGTTGCCCACCGCTGCTCAGGCGATACGAAAGTATCGCCCCGCTCCTGCAGGGGAGCTCCCCTGCTCCGCCTGAAAGGCAGTACGCAATGGAGCTGAGCAAAACGCCCTCCCTCGTTAAAGGGATTTTTCAAAAAAAATCCCCAGAGGGCGGCGGCTCGAAGAGGCGCAAAAACCATCAAGCAAAACTGAGTAAAAACTGAGTAAGGCTGAGTAGGACTGAGTAACACTGAGTAGCTTCACAGCCCTACTCAGCCTTACTCAGCCCTTACTAAGCCCTTACTCAGCCTTACTCAGCCCTTACTCAGCCCTTACTAAGCCTTACTTAGCTCCACAAAAAAAGCCCCTCAGGAAAAAAACCCGAGGAGCAATCTGTTGCGTAGAGCGTTGATAGGTGGATGAAATTTTAAAGATCCTGCTTTGGGGTGTGAGGGAGCGTACTAATGTACGTGACCGATCAACCCAAAGCAGGATCTTTGAAATTTCGCCGCCTTGCAACGCTCTATTTGAGCATACGCTCGATATAACTCTTATAATCCTTCACCACTGGCTCGTAGTCATCTGTCGAGAATAGCGGTGATGAGATCATATAATCAGCTGTAGATCGGTTGATAGCGGTCGGCACATTATAGAGCGTAGCCAACCTCAACAGCGCCTTGACATCGACATCGTGTGGCTGTGCTGACATCGGATCCCAAAAGAATATCAACGCTGAGATCTCGCCATCGGCGATCATCGAACCCAGCTGCTGATCGCCACCCAATGGTCCCGATTTAAGCAGTGTAATATCTAGTGGAGCGAGCATCTTCGATGGCTCACCCTCACGGTGTTTCTTCTCGATCTGATTATTCACGATGGTCTTTTCGACCATCTTACCTGTCGTACCTGTGCAGACCAACTTGTGCGTAGAGAGCACAGCGGTGTTCCAATCAACCCACTCTGCAAGGTCGCTCTTCATATTGTCGTGCGCCACTAGGGCTACCCTCTTGGCGCACATCTTCTTAACATTTTTTTCCATCTTTCTTTTTCGTCTGTGAGCCACGCCTATCGCAGCTCGGTTTCTATTTACATTATTATCCGCTGCAAAGATACTCCATTAATTAGAGTTTTCCAAATCGTGAGCCCAACATTTACAAAAAGTTAACATCAGCGCCCTCGCTACTGCATCGACGCAAGGTTCGCCTCGTTGAGCAGATCAGCATCGCTGTACATCGCCGCAATTCGATCTGAATAGTGCTCCTCAACCCTGTTGCGCACGATCTTCAGTGTGCTGTTGACCATACCGTTCTGCTCGCTAAAGGGCTCAACCAGCAGCGCAAATGTCGCTGGTAACCACCTCTCGGGGAACTCACCTGCAAACTCGCCACCCTTTTTATACTCATCCACCGACCCTTTGACCAACATAATCGCCTCACGTCTCGCCTCATCTGTGCCCCACTCAGCCGAGACATCACGCCTTAGCGCATCGATATTTGGGACGATCAGTGCCGTTGTATAGGGGTCTTGATTGTTGTGCAGCACCATCTGATCTATATATGGCGAGCTACCGATCAACGCCTCCTCGATCCCCTCGGGGCTGTACTTCTCGCCATCGCCGCCGATTAGAAGGCTCTTAAACCGACCCAACACATACAAAAAGTCATCACCATCCATATAACCCATATCGCCCGTATGCAGCCACCCATCACGAAGTGTCTCAGCCGTGGAGCTCTCATTCTTCCAATATCCAGCCATCACATTCTCACCACGCACCACGATCTCGCCACGCTCGCCCAACGGAAGTTCATTACCATCGTTATCTAAGATCTTAATATCCAGCGGCTTGACCAGCGAACCTGACGAGCCAAATTTGTGTCTCAGCAGCGAATTGGACGAGATGACGGGTGTCGCCTCCGAGAGCCCATAGCCTTGGAACATCGGCATACCGATAGCGTAATAGAAGTCCTGTATGTCGCAACCGAGCAGCGCACCGCCACCAACAAACATATCGATCTCGCCACCCATCCCCTCACGCACCTTCGAGAAGAGGATCTTATCGAAGAGATCAACGAGCGGTTTGAGCACCACGACCCACCCCTCGCCTCTGCTCCAGCCATCACGGTTGTAGAGTTTGGAGGTTGCGAGGGCGGTGTTGAAGAGCCACTCCGTGAAACGACCCTTGCTACGGATCGATGTCTCGATCGACTTCTTAAATGTCTTGGCTAGCGCTGGGACGGAGAGGATCAGATTTGGTTTGATCTCACGGATGTTGACAGGAATATTTTTGAGCGTCTCCATCGGTGTACGCCCCTGCTGCACAGTCGCAACCGATGCACCTTGATTGAGGAAGATATAGAACCCAACAACGTGCGCAAAGCAGTGGTCGAGCGGCAAGATTATCAGTGTTTTGTAGCTGCTTGGAATATCCATCAGTGTCAACGCCTGCTCGACATTTGCTGTATAGTTTCGGTGTGTCAACATTATTCCCTTTGGGTCGGCTGTTGTGCCCGAGGTGTAGGTGATGGTCGCCGTGTCGCTGTTTTGGATCGCCTCACCACGTTCACGCAGTCGCTTTACACCCTCTCGTGCGATCACCGCATCGCCCATTGCGCAGACCTCTCTCATTGAGGTCTCACCCTCTTCGTAGCTCGCCAGCTCATCGAACACCACGATTTTGCGTAGCTCGGGCAGTTCGGCTCTAATGGCTCTGATCTTGGGGAGCTGAGTTGCCGAGACCAACAGAAACTTACTCTCGGAGTGGATGAGCCGAAAGAGCAGATCGCTACTCTGGTCGAGTTTAACCGATAGTGGCACATTGACAGCCCCAGCGTAAAAGAGCGCCAACTCACCAATGATCCAAGCGTTGCGACCCTCCGAAAGTAGCGCCACATTCTCGCCCGCCTCAAGCCCCAAAGCTGTGAGACCTGCACTAAATCTGTAGACCAACTCACGAGTTTGAGCGTAGCTAGTCTCGCACCACTCGTTGCCGATCTTCTCCTTTAGAAAGACGTTGTTTGGGAATCTGCCTACCGCCCTCTCGAATAGATCGACGATTGTATTTTTTTTGCTCTTTTCCATATTTACGGTTAAATTTGTTTTGAGTCTGTTTTGAGTTTGACAAATATAATAAAATTATCGCTATCCACTGCAAAAATAGCGACAAATTTAAATTAACCTCAAAAAACTTAGCGTAAAGTTTACAATAAGTTTGGAGAATCAAAAAAGTTTTTATACTTTTGTTTAAGTGCCTAATTTAAAGGCTCTATTCATAAAGAGAGCTGAGCAGCATTAATTATAAAGAGAGTTGAGCTACACTAAATTATAAAGAGAGTTGAGCTACACTAAATTATAAAGAGAGTTGAGCTACACTAATTACAAAGAGAGTTGAGCTACACTAAATTTAAAAGAGACTTGAGCTACACTAACCAATATGAATATCGAAACTAACCACTCACTATCGGTCGATTGTGTCATCTTCGGATATGACACCGAGGGTCTTAAGGTGCTGCTTGTTGAGCAGCGCACACCCCCGTCACAGCCCAATGTGGAGCGCCGATTGAAACTCCCGGGAAGTATGATTTTGGAGAATGAGACCCTGCCTGAGGCGGCTCGTCGTGTGCTGCTGGAGCATACAGGGCTGGAGCAGGTGTATCTCAAACAGATCGATATATTCTCCAACCCCGAGCGTGTTGTGGGCGAGGAGCTCAAGTGGATCGGCGAGTATCACAGGGTCTCGACTACACGTGTGGTGACGGTTGGTTACTACGCACTGATCTCGATCACGCAACAGCGACTTCGCCACACCAAGCGCAAAGGGGCGATTTGGCAACGATATGGTGAGGCTAAGGGTTTGGTGATGGATCACGATGAGATACTCACGAAGGCGACAGAGATGTTGCGTGAGGATTTTGAACACTCACACATCGCCTTTGAGTTGCTGCCCAAGCGATTCACAATTCGTGAGCTGCAGGATCTCTACTCAGCAATCAAAGGGGTCGAGATCGACAACCGCAACTTCCGCAAAAAGATCCTCGGCTCGGGGATTCTAAATGCAACGGGCGAGCGAGAACAGGGGGTGGCGCACAAACCAGCGGAGTACTTCACGTTCAATCTGTCGGAGTATAAGAAGATAACAAGGCGAGGGCTAAGGGTTCTCGGAATATAACCGATCGGGTGTAATTACACCCGCAAAGGTATAAGGGGACTTCTAATAATTCCCCATAAAATAATAACAACGAATAACTTATAACTCATAACTAAAAATGTATAGCTTAGGAATTGATATTGGCTCATCATCGATCAAGGTGTCGTTGATGGAGATAGAGACAGGTCGCTGCGTAACGTCAGCAACAAACCCATCGCAAGAGATGGCGATACACGCTGAGCAGAGCGGCTGGGCGGAGCAAGACCCCGAGATGTGGTGGGGCTACGTCAAGGAGGGAATCGCTCAGATCGGTAAGGAGGCGGAGGTAAAGCAGATCCGTTCGATCGGTATCAGCTATCAGATGCACGGCTTGGTGGTGGTCGACAAGGCTGGCAAGCCTCTTCGCAAGGCGATCATTTGGTGCGACTCACGAGCTGTAGAGATTGGTAATGAGGCGTTTAAGGCGATTGGCGAGGATAAGTGTCGGGAGCGGTTGTTGAACTCTCCAGGCAACTTCACAGCCTCGAAATTGGCGTGGGTCAAGGAGAATGAGCCCGAGATATTTGCTCAGATCGACAAGATGATGCTGCCGGGCGACTATATTGCATACAAGCTATCGGGCTCAATATCAACCACTTCGACAGGTCTCTCGGAGGGTATCCTTTGGGACTTCAAGGGTGAGTGCAGGGCGGACTTCGTGGCTGAGAACTACGGAATCCCTACAGAGATGATTTGCGAGGGCGGCATCGCTATTGGCGTGCAGGCTCGCACCTCGGCTGAGGCTGAGGCTGAGGTGGGTATCGTTGAGGGCACACCTATTGCCTATCGTGCTGGAGATCAACCAAATAACGCCTTTTCTCTCAACGTGATGTCGGCTGGCGAGATCGCTGCAACGGGCGGCACGAGTGGCGTTGTATATGGCGTTATCGACACACCTGATGGCGATCCACTTTCGAGGGTGAACCCATTCCTGCACGTGAACCATACGGCGCAAGATCCTCGCTACGGGGTGCTCCTCTGCATCAATGGAACAGGAATCGCAAACGCTTGGGTTAGGCGCAACTTCGCCTCACACTTGAGTTATGACCAGATCAATGAGCAGGCTGCATCGGCACCCGTTGGTAGCGGTGGCGTGGTTGTCTTGCCCTTCGGAAATGGCGCTGAGAGGGTCTTGGAGAATCGATATACGAAGTGTGTGATCTCGGGCGTGGATCTTAATATTCACTCTTTGGCGCACGTGCTGAGGGCTACACAGGAGGGAATCGCCTTCTCGTTCCGCTACGGAATCGATATTATGCGTGAGATGGGTTTGAAACCGAACATCATCCGTGCAGGTAAGGCGAATTTGTTCCTCAGTCCACTTTTCCGACAGACGCTGTCGACACTCTGTGGCGCACGTATCGAGCTCTACAACACCGATGGGGCGTTGGGTGCAGCACGTGGCGGAGCGTTGGGTGCAGGTCTCTACAGCTCACGTGACGAGGCGTTTGCATCGTTGGAGATGCTGGAGAGCATCGAGCCCGTAGCGGCTGAGCGAGAGGCGTTGGAGGCTGCTTACGAAAATTGGAAAGCGGAACTTAACCGACAACTTAATGCTTAAGGCGTAATTCTGAGTAGGGCTGAGTAGGGCTGAGTAAAGCTGAGTAGGGCTGAGTAAAGCTGAGTAGGGCTGAGTAAAGCTGAGTAAAACTGAGTAAAACTGAGTAAAGCTGAGTAGCAAGCCAAAGCCAAAAGGGAGCTAGCTCCCACTTATAACTTATGAAAAGATTATTTTTGACAATTGCAGCGGCACTATCGTTCGCCACAGCCTCGGCACAAACAGCTGTCGAGGTGAATCTCGACACACGTCATAAGGTGGGCGATGTGGATAGCTTTGACCGCCCGAAATTCATCAATTTCCACGCCACTCACACCGAGGGGTATTGGGACAGAGGCAACGCCTTTGAGAATTTGCGTGACGAGATATTGGCGAAGTATGATGTCTATATGGGCAGGGATACGGGTGGATTGAAGGGGACACTTATGTCGGCAACGGAAGATCCTGAGCGTAAGGGCTTTGTGGATCCTGCATACATCAAGGCGGCTGGCGAGAAGAGGCGCAAAGCGTACAGCGAGAAGAGCAACATATATAAGTATGAGAGATACTCAAACTTGATCCTCTGCAACCAGTTTGCACCCTTTTATCCCGATGGGACGAAGAACAAAAACGGCTGGGCACTATCGAGAGAAAACACGGCTGAGAATCCATTTGGAACAGCCTCGGGCGAGTATTATGGTCGATACGTCAAGGAGGTGTTCGGCACGGGCGGCAACTCGGGCGAGCCTCGACCAAAGTGGCTGGAGATCATCAACGAGCCGCTGTGGGACATATATGATATGAGGGGCGCACCGAAGAGCTCGATCCGTGAGCTTTGGGAGTTTCACCGAAATGTGGCTCGTGCGGTGCGTAAGGAGGTGAGCGATATTCCGATTGGTGGCTACGTGACGGCTTTCCCTAACTTCGAGGAGCAGAACTTCGAGAGGTGGCGGGTTCGCTGGAGGGAGTTTGTCGATATTGCTGGCGAGGAGATCGATTTTTGGAGTATTCACCTCTATGATTTCCCCGTCTTCGGCGGTGGCGGCAAGGTGAAGAAGATGCGCAAGGGCAGCAATATGGAGGCGACGATGGATATGATTGAGCAGTATAGCCAGATGAAATTTGGACGGGTCAAGCCGCTGATGATCTCGGAGTATGGTGCTCAGACTCACAAATTCAACAGGAGACCCTGGATGCCCTACAGAGATTGGTTGAAGATCGCCTCGATGAATGGAATGATGATGCAGTTTATGCAGCGGGCGAACAACATAAATATCGCTATGCCGTTCTATATGCTGCGCTCCGATTGGGGCTACAACCCTCAGACGGGGCTACCTCACACGTCACGAATTATGAGGCGTGAGGGCGAGCCTGAGAGCTTTACGGGCGACTATATATTTGGTGATGCAATTCTGTTTTATCAGCTTTGGCAAGGTGTCAGGGGTGTGCGTGTCGAGAGCAGCGTTTCAAATGTCGATTTGCAGAGCGATTGTTATATCGATGGTAAGCGTGTGTACTTGATACTCAACAACTTGGACTATGAGCAGATGGATGTTGACCTAAAGCTAAACGGTGTGGGCAAGGGTGCAAAGAGCATCGAACTCAGAGAGCTCTACTTAGAGGGTGGTGACGAGAACGGCAAGGAGGGTAAGGCGGTGTTGAGGGTGACAAAACCAAAGTCGATCGAGCGGTTGACACTCGGTGGCGAGGCTACGGCAATCATCGTCTATGAGTTCGCTAAAGAGGTGCAGATCAACAAGTTGATGGAGGAGACGAAGTACTACGCAACGGACTACCTAAAGGAGATCTCGTGGGCGAAGCGAGCGATCGAGTTCGAGATCAACGACGTGAAAAAGAGCGAGCAGGGACGAGCGGTGCTCCGCATTGGATTGGGACGAGCGCACGGCAAATCGCTCAAACCTAAGCTTTTGGTCAACGGCACAGAGGTTTCGATCCCCGACAACGTTAGGGGTGACGATCAGAAGATGCGAGAGACATTCTTCGGTGTGTTGGAGATCCCCGTGGAGTGGTCGCTCATAAAGGAGAACAACAAAATATCGCTCACGTTCCCAGACGATGGCGGAGCGGTTAGCACCGTAACGATGCAGGTTTACAATAAATAATTCATAATGCTTAATACGTAATTCATAATGCGTATAATGCGTATAATGCGTGATGCGTAATTTATAATTTTTAACACAATACTAACAATTAATAATTAAAAAAAGATGGCACAGAAAGTTTATTTTCCAGAGATCGAGAAGATCAATTTTGAGGGTGTAGAGTCGAAGAATCCACTCGCATTCCGTTACTACAACCCCGAGCAGGTGGTTTACGGTAAGAAGATGAAGGATTGGTTCAAATTCTCAATGGCGTGGTGGCACACACTATGCGCTGAGGGTGGCGACCAGTTTGGTGGCGGAACAATCAAGCAGGCTTGGAAAACAGGCGAGACAGCGTTGGAGCAGGCTAAGAATAAGATGGATGCAGGTTTCGAGTTTATGGTTAAGATGGGCATCGAGTACTACTGTTTCCACGACATCGACCTAATCTCGGAGGGTGCATCGACTCAGGAGTATGAGGCGAACCTAAAGGAGATCGTTGCTTACGCTAAGCAGAAGCAGGCGGAGACAGGCATCAAGTTGCTGTGGGGTACTGCAAACGTATTCTCACACGAGCGTTATATGAACGGAGCATCTACAAACCCAGACTTCGACACAGCGGCTAGAGCGATGTTGCAGATCAAGAACGCAATCGACGCAACGATCGAGTTGGGCGGTGAGAACTACGTATTCTGGGGTGGTCGTGAGGGTTATATGAGCCTTTTGAACACCAATATGAAGCGTGAGAAGGATCATATGGGACGTATGTTGGGAATGGCTCGTGACTACGCTCGCTCGAAGGGATTCACAGGCAACTTCCTTATTGAGCCTAAGCCAATGGAGCCTACAAAGCACCAGTATGATGTTGATACAGAGACTGTTATCGGTTTCCTTCGTGCTCACGGCTTGGACAAGGATTTCAAGGTGAACATCGAGGTTAACCACGCTACACTCGCTGGTCACACATTCGAGCACGAGTTGCAGTGTGCAGTCGATGCAGGTATGTTGGGCTCGATCGATGCTAACCGTGGTGACTATCAGAATGGTTGGGATACAGATCAGTTCCCTGTTGACATCTACGACATTACACAGGCAATGATGGTTATCCTTCGTGGCGGTGGTATTCAGGGTGGCGGTACTAACTTTGACGCTAAGCCACGCCGTAACTCGACTGATGCTGAGGATCTATTCATCGCTCACATCGCTGGTATGGATATCTTTGCACGTGGTCTATTGTGCGCAGCCGATTTGTTGGAGAACTCACCTTATGAGAAGATGTTGAGCGATCGCTACGCATCGTATGACGCAGGTATGGGCGCTGACTTCGAGGCAGGCAAGTTGACTTTGGAGCAGGTTGCAGAGTACGCTAAGGCGGCTGGTGAGCCTCAGCAGATTAGCGGCAAGCAGGAGCTTTATGAGGCTATTGTAAATATGTACATCTAGTCCCCCCGTTCGAGGTCGCCTTGCAGGTCATTTTCGGCACTTCCCTCCGGTTTTTAATCCTCACGAAGCCATTAGGCTGCTGCGGTTAAAATCCTCACAGCCATTAGGCTGCTGCGGTTAAAAATCCTCACAGCCATTAGGCTGCTGCGGTTAAAAATCCTCACAGCCATTAGGCTGCTGCGGTTAAAAATCCTCACGAAGCCCCAAAACTGACCTACAAATCGACCTCGAATACTTTTAACCAAAAACTAAAAAAAAATGAGCAATAACGAAAACGGTAGCAAAATCTACTTGGCGGGTATCACTATGGTTGCTGTCTTGGGAGGACTTCTCTTTGGATACGACACAGCGGTGATCTCGGGAGCTGAGCAGGCGCTACAACAATTCTTTAGTCAAGCTAAGGATTTCGACTATACAGCATCGCTGCACGGTATGACGGCATCGAGTGCACTGGTGGGCTGTGTGATTGGAGGCGCATTGTCGGGTCTCTTGGCTAGTCGCTTCGGTCGACGTAACTCGCTGATTATTGCGGCGAGTCTATTTTTTCTCTCGGCGTTGGGATCGTTCAACCCTGAGTTCCTATTCTTCTCTTATGGCGAGCCTACGGCTAACCTTTTGGTGGCGTTCAATATCTATCGTGTGATTGGTGGTGTGGGTGTTGGACTTGCATCGGCTATCTGTCCTATGTATATTGCGGAGCTTGCTCCAGCTAATATTCGTGGTACGCTGGTGTCGTGCAACCAATTTGCGATTATCTTCGGTATGTTGGTGGTTTACTTCGTGAACTACTCGATCAAGAACTCGTTGGATGGCGCTGAGGCGATGATCGAGATCGGTTGGAGACGAATGTTCCTCAGCGAGGCTGTCCCTGCAGGTTTGTTCGGTCTACTGCTGCTGCTTGTGCCTAAGACACCTCGCTACTTGGCGATGATCGGGCGTGAGAAGGATGCACTTGTTGTCTTGACACGTATCAATGGAGCAACTACAGCTAAGCAGATATTGGAGGATATTAAGATCACAACACGAGAGAAGTCTGAGAAGATCTTTGCGTATGGCGTAGCGGTGGTCATCATCGGTGTGCTGTTATCGATTTTCCAGCAGGCGATCGGTATCAATGTTGTGTTGTACTACGCACCACGTATCTTTGAGAATATGGGCGCTACGGGCGATGTGGCTATGCTGCAAACAGTAGTGATGGGTATCATCAATATTATGTTCACGGTGGTGGCTATCTTGACGGTCGATAAGTGGGGTCGTAAGCCGCTGTTGATCGTTGGTTCTGTGGGTATGATGGTCGGAATGGTTGCGTTGGGAGCGTTGTCGTTTATGAACTCTATCGGTTTGGCGGCTTTGATCTTCATCGTGATCTATACAGCATCGTTTATGATGTCGTGGGGTCCGATCTGTTGGGTCTTGATCTCGGAGATCTTCCCTAACACGATCCGTGGCAAGGCTGTGGCTATCGCTGTGGCGGCACAGTGGTTGGCTAACTACACTGTTTCGTCAACGTTTATTCCGCTGTCGGAGTGGAGCTTGGGCGGTACGTATCTTATCTATGGAGCGTTCTGCTTGGCATCGATCATCTTCGTGTGGAAGTGGGTTCCCGAGACCAAGGGTAAGAGCCTAGAGGATATGACTAAACTCTGGAGAAAGTAGAGCGTTGCAAGGCGGCGAATAGATGCTGTTCATTGAAAAAATAGCATCTTAACGACATTTTTATATTGAAAGGTAGCTGAATATTGAAATATTTGGCTACCTTTGCTTTGATACGGATATGTAGCAAATAATAAATAAAATGGAGTTAATCGAATTTACATTGGGGTCAATCCTTGAGAAGTGTGCGGCGGAGAGACCAAATCAGGAGTATTTAATTTCACCATACCGTGGGGTGCGATACACCTACGCTCAGTTTAATGAGAGGGTCGACAACCTCGCCTCAGCGCTCTATGAATTAGGTGTGAGACGTGACTATAAGGTTGGAATTTGGGCGAATAACCACCCCGACTGGATCACTGTTTTCTTCGCTACGGCTAAGCTGGGGGCTGTACTTGTGACGGTTAACACCAACTACAAAGTCTCGGAGGCGGAGTATGTGATGAAGAATGCCGATATTCACACGATGTGTATGATCGATGAGTATCGTGACAGCTGCTATACAGATATAACGTATGAGATTGTGCCCGAGCTACGCACTAAGGGTGATGGTGAGCTCCACTCGGAGCGTCTGCCGATGTTGCGCAACGTGGTGTTAATTGGGGATTGTGAGGCTGATGAGGCGTGTCACTGCAGAGATCGTGAGGGTATCCTCTCAATGGAGGCGCTTATCAAAAAGGGGGCTACGATGGATCACACCTTCTTGCGCAAAATTGTGGCGGAGACATCTACGCACGATGTAGTGAATATGCAGTACACATCGGGCACAACGGGATTCCCTAAGGGTGTGCTTTTGACACACTACAACATCTTGAATAACGGTAAGGCAACGGGAGAATTTATGCGCTACACGGCTGATGATAAGCTGTTGGTTTGTGTGCCGATGTTCCACTGCTTTGGCTGTGTACTGGCTCTCTGTGCGGTTATTACACACTCGGCTACGATGGTTATGTTGGAGGATTTCGATGCGCTGAGAGTGTTGGAGAGTGTGCATAAGGAGAGGTGCACTATATTATATGGAGTGCCGACGATGTTTATTGCGGAGCTGAACCACCCTCAATTCAATGATTTCAGTTATAAGTCGCTGCGCACGGGTATTATGGCTGGAGCGGTCTGCCCTATTGAGACGATGAATGCGGTGATGGAGAGGATGAATTGCAGCCTAATCTCGATCTATGGTTTAACGGAGAGTTCGCCCGGAATGACGGGTTCAGATGTTGAGCGAGACACGACCGAGACCCGTGCAACGACGGTGGGTAAGAACTTCCCCGGCATCGAGGTTCAGATCATCGACCACGAGACGGGCGAGATACTTCCAGCGGGCAAGCAGGGCGAGGTGTGTTGTAGAGGTTGGAACGTGATGAAGGGTTATTACAACAACCCTGAGGCTACGGCTGAGGTGATCGATGAGGATGGATTCCTGCACTCGGGTGACTTGGGTATGATCGATGAGAGGGGTTATTTCCACATCACGGGTCGTATCAAAGAGATGATCATCAGGGGTGGCGAGAATATCTACCCACGAGAGATAGAGAACTTTATTTATAACCTATCGGGTATAAAAGGGGTCGAAGTTGTTGGTTTGCCATCGCCAAAGTATGGTGAGCAGGTAGCGGCATTTGTGACATTGAAGGAGGGAGCTGATGAGATCACTTCGGCGACGATCGAGGAGTTTTGCAAGGGTAAGATTGCAAGGTATAAGATACCTAAATATATCTTCTTCATAGATGAGTATCCGATGACGGCTAGCGGCAAGATCCAGAAGTATCGACTTCGGGAGTTGGGTCTCAATATCTTGGCGGAGCGTGGCGAAGATGTCGTTTAGCGCAAAGCCGAGCAAAGCGTCCGCCTTTTGGGGCGGACGCTAATCCTTTAGGGGACTTCTAATAATTCCCCGATTTTAATTTTTGGTTAATAATTGCCCATTTTTGATTTTGCAAAAGTGGGCTGTAGTGGCTCTACCGCCTATTTTTGTAAAATCAAAAAGGGGTGGTTAGTAGCCTAAAAGTAATTTGGGGAATTATTAGAAGTCCCCTTTAGAGATAACAACAGGTCTCTTAGTGCCAAGTGTGATCCTCGGGGAACGGCAGCCCCTCCCAAGCCTTTTTGCTGGTCCACGGCTGTGGTGCATCTGTCCAGAATGGGTGTGATGCAGGGAGCGCCAACGGCATAAAGGTCAACGAATTCATATAGAGACTTCCGTTGTTGGTGTAGTGGTTCACAACCTCCATCTGACTCTTGCTAGTGAAGCCCAACGATAGGAATCCCTTATCATTATATACATCGCCCTCATCAAACATCTTGTGCATCACGGCAGTCAATGCAGAGCGCACCTGAGCACGGCTAACCGTAGCAGGTAAGCGGTCGTACCAAGCCAACATCGCCAAGGGCTGCATTGCCCCCATTCGATAGGTGATCGAGCGACCAAAGACAGGAAACGTCCCCTCGGGCGAGATCAAACGCTCCAATATCATTGCGTAGCGCTGTGTGCGTTTCAACGCATTTTTGTAGTACGGCTCATACTTCAGGTTCGACCATATCTTCATCTTGCGCAACACCTCCAACGTTTCGAGATACATCGGGTGGATCACATAACTATTGTAATAATCGAAGCACAAACCGCCCTGACCATCGGCGTACCAACCATCACCCACGTACCACTCATCGACCTTGCGGATAGCCATCGAGGTGCGATACTTATCGAACTCACCGCCAGCCTTAGCGATGAATGCCTCCATAGTTGATGAGAATAACAACCAATTCGTGTATGGAGGGTCGTTCTTGCGCTGATATGCAAAGAGCTCCAAGTAACGCTGCTTAGTGACCTCATCCAGTGGCAACCACAGCGCATCATAACCACGCAAGAGGCTCTCCGCAACATAAGCCCCATCGACCGTTACGTGACCCGTATTCCAAACTAAATAGTCGGGATTCTCAGGATCTACAGCGTTGGCGTAGCTCTTCAAAGCCCACTCACGTAGCTGCTTGCGCATCTTGCCCTCCTCAGTGTCGTCATCGGGGAGCGTCAACCACGGAGCTATACCCGACATCAAACGACCAAAGCACTCGATGTATGCAATCCTCTTACTCTTCTTTCCCCAATCAGCGCCAACCTCGACCTCCATATTCGTAGAGAGTTTACCCTCAGCCATATTTTTCAAGACAGGTGCCGCCATCTCATACGCCAACTTCGCCCAATAGGCACGGTCGCTATCCTTGTCGCCCGACTCCAAGTAACGCACATACTCACACGCCGCCAATAGGAATGCACCAACGCCAAAGTTCTGAGTAGACTTCTCACTCACGACCTGCCCAGGGATCGCCTTCTCACCAATGGGCTGCACAAAACCCACAAGTCCATCCTTTTGCAACGCCACGGTCGAAAGATACCTCCACGCCTTGTTGATCGCAGGCATATAGGTCGCCTTATCCAACAGATGGTTGTTCACACCCCACATCAAACCATAGGTGAAAAACGCCGTGCCGCTAGTCTCCGCCCCTGGTGCGTGTGCCTCATCCATCATCGAACGGCTCCAATATCCACCCCTCTGCTGTAGGGCGATGAGCGCCTTGGACATATCTTGGAACCTCTTCACGAAGAATGAACGGTGCTTGTAATCCTTAGGCATATCCTGCAACACCTTAGCCAATCCAGCCAATACCCAACCATCACCTCGTGCCCAAAAATCCTTCTTGCCGTTGTCGCTCTTATGCTTCGGATAAACATACTTCGCATCACGGTAGTAGAGGTTCTCATCCTTGTCAAACATAATCTCATCGGAGTGTTGAATATATTCGTAGAGCTTGTCGAGATACTTCTCGTCGTTGGTGATCTTGAAGTACTTAGTCATCACAGGCATCACCATATAGAGTCCATCGCTCCACCACCAGTAATCCTTACGTGGGGTGCTCATCTGATGCTCCATCACCTCACGAGCTCGCTTGATCATCTTCCCATCGCCAAATATGTTGTAGAGGTCGGCATAGGTCTGAAAACAGATCTGATTGTCGCCAAAGAGAACGTGGTCAGGTGTGCGCCCATATTTGTATAGCCACTTAGATTTGTTCGTACCCTCCGAACCGCTCCACTTATTGTGCTCCGCCCACGCTAGGGAGTAGTCCAAATATCTCTTCTCTCCCGTAAGTTTGTACGCCTCCATATTGCCCGTATGATAGGCAGCCACGTGCCAAAAAAATGTATCCTCAGGTTTTTTCTTAGCCTGCCAATAGTCGTTAACCTTAGTGATGATCGCCCGCACCTGCTCAGCCTCGCTCGGCTTAGCTGACGGCTTAGCCGAGAGTGTACCCACCGACAAGATTAGCAGTAGGCATTGAAATAATAATCGTCTCATATTTTAGTTTTTAAGTTATTCATCTTAGAGATCAATGACAAAAGTAGCGACTTGAGGGTGTGAGGTGTGTAAAATTTGTCGCATTGAGTGGTAAATTTGTCTCATTTCGTAATTTTTTCGTAACTTTGGGTGGCGTTATCTAACTATTTGATGCCAACCAAACATTTATTGTCAACCTAAGCATTTATTGCCAAGTGAACTATGCAGCGCATTAAACATATATATATGTTGCTCCTCGCCTCGATACTGATGGTTAGTTGCGAAAGTGCGCCCGAGCGCTTCACCATCGGTGTGTCGCAATTTAGCAACGACAATTGGCGTGAGCAGATAGGGCGTGAGATGGCGCAGGAGATCCCGTTCTATGAAGATCTATCGCTCAGCTTCAAACTCGCCAATGGCGACAACGAGCTGCAGCGTGAACAGATCGAGGAGCTCATCGATCAGGGTGTCGATATGCTCATCGTGATTGTGGGGGTGGAGAGCTACATAACCCCCACCATCGAGGCGGCTTACGACCGAGGTATCAAGGTCATCATCATCGACAATATGATCGGCTCCGACAAATACACGGCGTTTCTCGGGGCAGACAACGTCAAGATCGGCAGGCTTGCTGGTGAGTACGCCTCGACATCACTCAGCGATGGCGGTCGGGTCATTGAGCTCACGGGCAACATCTACTCCGCCGTTGCACAGGAGCGACATCGAGGCTTTGTGGAGAGGGTCGCTGAGGCTGAGAATATCGAGATCGTGGAGTCGATCGGTGGGGCGTGGAACGAGGAGCGTGCCGAGCGGATCACCGACTCGCTGCTGAGGATTCACCCCGACATAGATATGATCTATGCACACAATGACGCAATGGCTTATGGCGCATACAAATCGACCACGAGGCTTAACCGAGATATTACGCTCATCGGGATTGATGCTCTTGCCGGCACAAACAAGGGTCTCGACTTGGTCTCACGTGGGGCGATCGAGGTGTCGTTTCTCTACCCAACCTTTGGCAACATCGTGATGCAGCGTGCCCACGAGATACTCCACAATGAGCCCTACGAACGTGAGACACGTTTCGAGGCGGCACTCATCACACGTAACAACGCCCGTGTCGAGTTGCTAAAGGTTGAACAACGACAGGAGCTTGACAGCCGAATTGAGGAGTTGAATGTGAGCCTCGACACCAACCGCCGCACAAATCGAGTTCAGCGTTGGTTGCTGCTGCTCTCGATTGCTGGGGTGGCGAGCGCTACTGTGGCGATTATGAGGGTTCGGAGCTTGAGAAAGAAGAGCCTGAGAGATAAGAAGATAGAGCCATCGGCTGCGAACCAAAAGGTTGCGAACTCATCAGTTGCGCCCCAAGAGGTGTCACTGAATGAGGAGCAGAGACTGCTTGCGCACTTCAATAGCTACATCATCACGCACCTCGATGATCCCGAGTTGGGCGTGGAGCAGATGGGGCGAGAGATGGGCTACTCACGGGCGCAACTCCACCGCAAAATAAAGGCTCTGACGGGAGAGTCACCAAGCCGATTGTTGCGCAACGCAAGGCTACAACGTGCACGTGAGCTACTGCAGAGCACCTCTAAAAGCGTATCAGAAGTTGGTTATGAGGTTGGTTTCACATCGCCATCATACTTCACCAAGAGCTACAAAGAGTACTACGGATCGCTCCCTAGCGACAAGATGCTGTGAGTTATCGGACAAGTTGCCGAGAGTTATCGGACGAGCTGCTGTGAGTTATCGGACAAGTTGCCGAGAGTTATTGGGCGAGCTGCTGTGAGTTATCGGACAAGTTGCCGAGAGTTATTGGGCGAGCTGCTGTGAGTTATCGGAAACGTTGCAGTGGGCTATTGATGGAAAGGAAGTTGATAAAAATTTGGTGTATTCAATCGAAATTACTAACTTTGTGTGCAGATACCCTCTGGGGAGAAAATATGCCTCCCCTTTAGTTGTACTAATTTAATTCATATATAATTATGTCAAACGCACTTACAGCCATATCGCCAATCGATGGTCGATACCACAAGGCTACAGCAAAGCTCTCGGGTTACTTCTCGGAGGCGGCTCTTATCAAGTATCGTATTCGTGTTGAGGTGGAGTACTTCATCGCTCTTTGCGAGTTACCTCTGCCCGAGCTTGCATCGTTCCCACGGGAGCGCTTTGCCGATCTTCGCAACCTCTACGTCAACTTCTCGGAGGCTGATGCTGTGCGAGTTAAGGAGATCGAGGCGGTCACGAACCACGATGTGAAGGCTATCGAGTACATCATCAAGGAGAAGATGGATGCGATGGGGATCTCTGAATATAAGGAGTTTATCCACTTCGCCCTAACCTCTCAAGATATTAACAACACCTCGGTGCCGTTGTCGATCAAGGAGGCGCTGGAGGAGGTCTTGACACCTGCTCTTGACGAGGTTGTTGAGAAGATTCAGACGATGGCTGAGGAGTGGGCCGATATTTCGCTCTTGGCTCGCACCCACGGACAGCCTGCATCACCCACAAAGTTGGGCAAGGAGATGATGGTCTATGTGGAGCGCCTCACTAAGCAGATCAAGATGTTGCGTGAGGTTCCCTATGCAGCTAAGTTTGGTGGCGCTACGGGTAATTTCAACGCCCACAATATCGCCTATCCCGATGTTGAGTGGGTCGATTTCGCCAATGCGTTTGTCTCGAACAGCTTGGGTCTGAGCCGTTCGCAATACACGACACAGATTGAGCATTACGATATGTTGGCGGCGCTTTTCGATGCCCTTAAGCGTATCGACACGATCTTGATTGACCTCTCTCGTGACTTCTGGAGCTACATCTCGATGGAGTACTTCAAGCAGAAGATCAAGGCTGGCGAGGTTGGATCGAGCGCAATGCCTCACAAGGTTAACCCAATCGATTTTGAGAATGCTGAGGGTAACTTCGGTATCGCTAACGCTATCTATGAGCACCTCTCGGCTAAGTTGCCAATCTCACGTCTACAGCGAGATTTGACCGATTCGACAGTGTTGCGCAACGTTGGAGTACCGATCTCACACACGTTGATTGCGCTGAACTCTTTGCAGCGAGGTTTGGGTAAGGTGATCTTGAATAAGGCGGCTATCGATGCTGATTTGGAGAACAACTGGGCAGTGGTTGCCGAGGGTATCCAGACCTATCTTCGCCGCATTGGTTATCCATCACCATATGAGGCGCTTAAGGCTCTCACACGCACCAATTCGCACATCACAGCGGAGTCGATTGCGGAGTTCATCACGGGGCTCGATGTTAGCGATGAGGCTAAGAGTGTGTTGAGAACAATCACTCCACAGAGCTATACTGGAAAGCTGTAGTTTCTTTTTGCTGAGAATTGCTGAGAATTACTGAGTAAGACTGAGTAAGACTGAGAAGGGCTGAGAAGGGCTGAGAAGGGCTGAGTAGCGCTGAGAAAATACTCAGCCTTACTCAGCCCCTACTCAGCTCATACAGAGAGAGAGCCTAAACCAGCTCCGCCAAAAGGTTATCAAGTGCTGCCGAAGCTCCAATTCTAAAGAGCGAGGGGGTGAGCCAATCGCAACCCAACTCAGCCTCAACAATCCGATAATAGAGTGCACAATCAGCAGCTGTGCGAACTCCGCCAGCCACCTTGATACCGACCTTGCGACCGCTCTCGACCTCGAAATCTTTGATCGCCTGACACATCACGATAGCCGCCTCGGGCGTAGCCGACAGAGCCGTTTTGCCTGTCGATGTCTTGATGAAATCAGCACCGCCACGCATCGCCACCATCGCTGCAGCGTAGATCAATTCGGGTGTTTTGAGTTCGCCCGTTTCGAGTATCACCTTTAGCGTAACGCTCTCATCACCAATCTCTTGACGCAACATCTCGACCTCGCTCTGAGCCTCATCATAACGTCCTTCGAGGATCTCGCCCACAGCGATAACGATGTCGATCTCATCTGCACCGCTCTCCACAGCCATCGCCACCTCCAGCGCCTTGACCTCCAAAAATGTCTGTGACGATGGGAATCCTCCAGCCACAGCCGTGATAGAGAGTCCCGACCCATCGACAACCATCCCGACACACTCAACAAAGGGCGGATAGACACACAACGAGGCGACACGCCCAAACTCGGGGTGCTCCTGACAAAGCACCACAGCACGCTCCGCAAAGGCTCGCACCGACTGCTCCGTATCACAGGGGCTCAACGTAGTGAGATCTACACAACTCAAACAAGTTGCATAGATCCCCTTCATATCGCCCTCCGCCAAGCCTTTGATCTGCTCAATTCGCTCGGCGATATAGCTCTCGTTCAACATAACGATGACTACTTATTAATGATCTTGATCTGCTGCTCAACCGACTCCTCGTGGATCGCCTCAAGGATCGACTTGACGAACTTCTCATCCATCTCCATAGTCGCTGCATCCTTAGCACGTCTGTCGAGGATCTCCTCATAACGGTTGGTCTGCAAGACAGGCATACCGTGCTCACGCTTATATGTACCGATCTCACGAGATACACGCATACGCTTGCTGAGGAGCTCCAAAAGTGCGCTATCCAACTCATCAATCTGCTGACGTAGGTCGTTCAAATCCTCAGTCGTGACCTTAGCCTCACGGATGATAAGCTCCGAGAGCATCTGCTTCAAAGCCGCTGGTGTAAGCTGCTGTGACGCATCACTCCACGCCTCGCAAGGGTTGCAGTGTGACTCGATGATCAAACCGTTGAAACCCAAATCCATAGCCTGCTGTGATAGTGGCTGGATCAGCTCCCTCGTGCCGCCAATGTGGCTAGGATCACAGAAGATCGGTAGCTCGGGCATACGGCGGCGCAACTCGATCGGAATCGCCCACTGAGGCTGGTTGCGGTAGATAGTCTTGTCGTACGTAGAGAATCCACGGTGGATCGCTCCAATGCGCTTGATACCAGCGTTGTAGATACGCTGCATACCGCCAATCCAAAGCTCCAAATCGGGGCTCACAGGGTTCTTCACCAAGACTGGAACATCTACGCCACGAAGTGCATCGGCAACCTCCTGCACAGCAAATGGATTGGCTGTTGTGCGAGCACCGACCCAAAGGAGGTCTACCCCACCCTTCAACGCCTGATATACGTGCTCCGCTGTAGCGACCTCTGTAGCGGTCATCATACCTGTCTCCATCTTGACACGGCGCAACCACTGAAGTCCCTCCTTGCCGATTCCCTCGAAACCACCGGGTTTGGTGCGTGGCTTCCATATTCCTGCACGGAAAATCTTCACACCAGCCTCGGCTAGCTCTTTGGCTGTGCTCAACACCTGACCCTCGGTCTCGGCGCTGCAGGGTCCTGAGATCAACATTGGGCGGGTCGCCTCTAGCTCAGGTAGTAAAATTGGATTTAAATCTTTCATTTCTCTTATTTTGTTTTGTTTGTTCTGTATTTTTTTGAGGGGTTCTGAGTATTACTAAGTAGGGCTGAGTATTACTGAGTAGGGCTGAGTATTACTAAGTAGGGCTGAGTATTACTGAGTAGGGCTGAGTATTACTGAGAGCAAGCCAAGCTAAAAGAGAGCTAGCTCCCACTCCTAATTCGGTTAAGCGCCTCTTGCATTCTCTCTTTTGTTGCGCATAGCGAGATCCTCACGTACCTGTCGCCCTGCGAACCGAAGATGAAACCTGGTGTTACAAAGACCCTTGCGTTGTCTAATATCCTGTCGCACAGCGCCTCAGACGAGACCTCATCCTCCGCAATGCGTCCCCACAAGAATAACCCCACTTGGCTCTCGTCAAAGGTGCAGCCGATCTCACGCATTATCTCCGCCGCAACCTCACGCCGCTCTGCATAGATAGTGTTGAGCCGCTCGTACCACTCATCACCCAACTGCAACGCCTTGACTGCCGCCAACTGTAGAGGCTTGAACATTCCCGAATCGATGTTGCTCTTCACCCTCAATATCCACTCCACGAAGGTGCTGTTGGTGGAGAGCATACCTACACGCCAGCCCGACATATTGAGGCTCTTACTCAGCGAGTTAAGCTCTATGCAGCACTCCCGTGCCCCCTCCACTTCGAGGATCGACATCGGGCGTAGGTTGAGTATCATACTGTAGGGGTTGTCGCAGACGATGATTATATTGTGCTTGCGCCCAAACGCCACCAGCTGCTCCAACACCGCAGGGGTCGCATCTGTGCCCGTAGGCATATTTGGGTAGTTGACCCACATCAGTTTTATCCTCTCCAACGGCAGCTGCTCCAGCGCCTCAAAGTCGGGCATCCAACCCCTCTCGGGCGCTAATTCGTAGGGGAAGAGCTCCGCCTGCAACAGACGACTAACCGATGAGTAGGTGGGGTAACCAGGGTTGGGCACCAAGACCCCATCGCCAGCGTTCAGAAACGCCATCGATATATGCAGGATACCCTCCTTAGAGCCGATGAGCGGCAATATCTCATTCACGGGGTTGAGATCCACGCCGTAGCGAGCCCTGTACCACCCCGACATCGCCTCACGCAACTCAGGTATTCCGACATATGATTGATATGAGTGGTTTGTCTCCACGTGGCTCTGCTCACAAAGCTCCTCTATGACACTCTCGTCAGGTGCTCTGTCGGGCCCACCGACACCCAACGATATTATGTCGAGACCCTGTGCGTTGAGCTGTGCGATCTCACGTAATTTCTTCGAGAAGTAGTACTCGCCCACCTGCTCTATTCTCTGTGCTGGTTGAAAATTCATTATTTTATAATTGTAAATATAACTCATAACTCGCAACTCATACGCTTGCTAAAAGGGAGCTTGCTAAAAGGGAGCTTGCTCCCCGGGGTTATTGCAACGTATATATTCGCCTAGGCTCTTTAGGTAGTTCGTCAGTGGTCGGATCGCCTCAATCGCCTGTAGGTATCGCTCATACGAAGGGAAGGTGAGGTCGATGTAGAACTGATACTCCCACTCCCGACCGATGAGCGGCATCGATTGTATCTTCGAGAGGTTCAGATCATAAAACGAGAGGATCGTGAGCACCTTAGAGAGCGCACCCGATGAGTGCTCCAAAGTGAATACGATCGATGCTTTGTTGATCTTCGTGCGGTCGATCATCGCCTCCGCCCTGTCGGCTGGGGCTAACACCAAGAAGCGTGTGAAGTTGCGTTTGTTGGTCTCGATACCCTTTTCGAGGATCTTCAAACCGTAGAGGTTTGCGGCAAACTCGCCACAAATTGCTGCGTGTCCGTGCAGCTTAAGCCGTGCGATCTCCTCGGCACTACTTGCGGTGTCACCCCTCTCGACCACCTTGATGGTGTCGTGGTTCTGTAGCCACGCTTGACACTGCATCAGCGCAATTGGGTGTGAGTTGACCTCGACAATATCCTCAAGTTCATCGCTGGGGAGTATCGCCAATGTATGCTCGATGCGTATCTTCTGCTCGCCAATGACCCTCATATTGCTCTGGCGAAGTAGCTCGTGATTCTGCAAGAGTGCCCCCGCTATTGTGTTCTCGATCGCCATAATACCGAGGAGCGACTCATCTGCTTTGAGCGCCGAGAATAGCTTCGGGAAGCTCTTACACTCCACGATCTCGATCTCTTCGCCCGAGAAGTAGTCCCGTGCTGCCTGTTCGTGATAACACCCTGCGATACCCTGTACTGCTACCTGTTTCATCTATATCTATTATTTTATAATCTAAACTCTTAACTATCAAGCCAGTCAAAAGGGAGCTAGCTCCCCCAACAAAAAAATCCTGCCACATCACTGGGCAGGATTCTATGTTGTTGTCACACTTAACTACATACATACAACGTCCTGCCCCTTTTTGCCAAAAAAGAAGTAGAAGAAGTAACCAAAATAGTAGCTAAATGTTTTCATCTTATGCGCTGTTGCAATTGTTATAGTGCAAATATAGAGAAAAAAAATCTATAAATGCAAATTAATTCGGCAAAAAAATGTTATAAGTAGTGAAATTCCGAATCTACTCCTGCTTGCCCTCCTTGCCAATCAGGAGGTTTATAATCTGTTGTCGCTGCGATGCAGGCACTTCAAAGGTTACCGAGACACGCTCATCGTTAACTGTAGGTTTTGTGATTGTTGCGCTGTTGACATATATGCTTGGGTACGTAATTAGGTAGAGAACATCCTCATCGAGTGCGGTTGCGATTTTCTCAAGTTCTGATACTCTAATCTCACGTTTACCCTTTTCGATATTGCTAATAACGGAGGTGTCAACGTTCAATACGTAGGCTATATCCTCTTGTGTGATCCCTTTAAGCATACGTATCTCTTTAATGTTATCTAAAATGTTTCTCATCTCGCAAAGATATATAAATGAAATCACAAATTTTATGAGAATTTAATCGTAAAAATAAGAAAATCGCAAACTTAATATGTGATTTTAGCATATTAATTTGCAATTTAGTCATATTTGTTTTACATTTGCCCCGTGACTATCCTGTTTTTGTGTCAATATCTCAACACATTAGCTTTGCAATAGGCAAATTATGAGATATTCTCATATTAGGGTGTCACTCCTATATATAGATAACGAGAGAGGGTGAAAAATATTTACAAAACTTTTATAATTAAAAAATTTCTATGTTTAAAAAAACTACTTTACGCAAGGGTGGTATAGTACTTCTCCTTGCAACGGCGGCCCTCACAACGGGCTGTACGAAGGATTACGATGACGAGATCGCCGATCTTGAGCTACGTATGACCGAGGCGGAGAGCTCGATCCAATCTCTACAGGATGAGATCGCCTCGGGAGCGCTCATCACAAATGTCGTTACCACCACCACAGGCTTCGATGTCTACTTCTCAAGCGGCAAGACAATCTCCATCTCAAATGGCGACCCAGGCGACGATGGCGATACTCCATACGTTGGCAGTAACGGCAATTGGTGGATCGGCGAGACAGATACTAATGTAAAGGCTGAGGGCACAACGGGCGATGACGGCTACACACCATACATCCAAGATGGATATTGGTATATCAATGGCGTTAGCACCGAGGTAGCTGCAACAGGCGCAACAGGCGACAATGGCTACACTCCATACATCCAAGATGGATATTGGTATATCAATGGCGTTAGCACCGAGGTAGCTGCAACAGGCACAACAGGCGATGACGGCTACACTCCATACATCAAAGATGGATATTGGTACATAAATGGCGTTAGCACCGAGGTAAAGGCAGCAGGCACAGACGTAACCGTAGCAGGTATCACATACCGCAATATGGATGACTACGCTCTATTC
>JBCQUE010000027.1:0-28646 GCA_047174325.1 Rikenellaceae bacterium
CTCAGCTTTTACTCAGTCTTACTCAGTCTTACTCAGCCCTACTCAGCCCTACTCAGCAATACTCAGCAATACTCAGCAATACTCAGCAATACTCAGCAATACTCAGCAATACTCAGCTCCACCACCACAAAGCAAAAAAACCAAAAAAAAGAGAAAATAATTGTTGTTTTCAAAATTATTTCTCTACATTTGTATCAGATTTGCAAGGCTATCAAATCGAACACTTTTTATAAACACAAATTCATACAGAAATGGCTTACAAAATTACAGATTCGTGCGTTGCTTGCGGTACTTGTATCGACGAGTGTCCAGTAGAGGCAATCTCAGCTGGTGATGTTTATGTTATCGACGCTTCAGCGTGCATCGATTGTGGCGCTTGCGCTGGCTCTTGCCCAACGGAGTGTATCGTTGCAGAGTAATTATCACTTTAAATATTTTTTTAAGTGATTGGGGTTATAGAGAGGAGAGCTTTTTAGCTCCCCTCTCTTGCTTACCGAGCAGTCGATTCAACACTCCCTAAAGAACGGGGTGGTCGATTCGCCCTATTTAAAGAGCCGAAAGGGATTATTTTCACAAAAACTCAAAAATAGTTGCTCAAAAATTTGGATGCTAAGAAAAAACGCCCTACTTTTGCATCACGATAATTCTGGTGGATTCATCTAAGGGCTAGGATACCTGCCTCTCACGCAGGACATAGGGGTTCGAATCCCCTATCCACTACCAGACAGGGCGACTAAATTTTAGTCGCCTTTTTTTTATTTTTTCAGTCACCTTTTTTATTTGCCTTAATCGCCTTTTTTCGATCTACCCAAACACCGCTCCTGCTGATAAAATTTATTGAGTAGTTAATCGAGACCGAATGACAAATTTACTATCTTTGTACATTACGAAAGTTTAATCGAATTCAAACTCAAGTTATGACACAGCAAAATAAGATACAGCTATTCGAGCAGCGCAAGGTGCGCACGCCTTGGGACGATGAGGCAGAGGTTTGGTACTTCTCGATTGTTGATGTGATTGAAATTTTAACAGACACAGATCGCCCACGCAAGTATTGGAACGATCTAAAAAAGAAGTTATCGGTCGAAGGAAGTGAACTGTCCGAAAAAATCGGACAGTTGAAAATGCAGGCGACCGATGGCAAAATGCGCCTAACTGACGTAGCGGACACCGAGCAGCTGTTTCGCCTAATCCAATCCATTCCGTCACCCAAAGCGGAGCCATTTAAGCTATGGATGGCAAACGTGGCTCGCAACGCACGCAATGAGATGGAGGCACTGCTTTGCGAGAAGGTCGTCACGAACCTAAATGCAAAGTCAATCCAAAACAAATTGGAGTAACGGCTGCCCAGCATTAGTTCAGTGGTCGATTTGACAGAGAGCAAGGAGAGCAAGGAGAGCAAGGAGAGCAAGGAGAGCAAGGAGAGCAAGGAGAGCAAGGAGAGCAAGGAGAGCAATAAAAAACAATGATAGCAAAACTATGCGCTGGATTACAACTATAACGTCGTTACTTCTGCTTGGGCAGCTTGGGCAGCTTGGGCAGCTTGGGGCGGTGACGCTCTCCGATGATTTTGAGGGGGGGGCTTTGGGGCGTATCACCTCTGAGGTTATGAGGGGCGACACGCTTTGCTACACCATCCAGAGCCGCTTTGATCCACGTGATCCGCTTGATACGTTGGCGCACCGCAATAATCGTTGGTTCTACTTTCGGCTCACGGGGGTTCGGGATCGGCTCATCTCGATTGGGGTCGACAGCACCGATGTGCAGCGCCCTGTGTACAGCTACAACAACAGCCACTTTGAGCGCTTCAGCGAGGAGGAGATGCCGCAACTCAACGGGCGATTCACCAAGCGATACGAGCGAGACACAGCGTACATCGCCTACTACACACCCTACTCCGCAACACGAAATGAGCAGCAGTGTGAACGGTGGAGCAGCAGCAAAAACGTAGCTCAATTCACCCTCGGCACAACAGCGAGTGGAGTAGCGATACCTGCCCTAATTATAACTGATCGGGTACATTTAGGGCTCATTCCCGACCAAAACGGAGCAATCGAACCAACCGCTACCGACCGCCAAAAACGTGTCGTCTACATCCACGGGCGCATCCACCCAAGCGAGTCGCCATCGAGTTGGCACCTAGAGGCTCTCATCGACAAGATCATCGAGGACGAGACGGGGGCGCTCTCTAACACGATCTTTTACGTAGTGCCGATAATCAACCCCGAGGGTGTGGCGCTGGGTCGCTCACGCACAAATCGCCGAGGGGTCAATATGGAGTACAACTACAACCACGAAGCCGATGAGACCGAGCCTGAAGTGGCTGCCGTCAAGGGGTTAATCGAGGAGCTGAAACGCACGGGGTTAGAGCCCTCGATGCTGCTCAATATGCACTCGCAATCGACCCCAAAGGTTGCCTATTGGGTGCACTCCGCTGCCTCCACTTCGCCGCAACACCACCGCCGTAACTCGCTCTTTGCAGCGTTGACCACCGCTGGCAACACACACTTTGCGTGGAGAGATGTGAGCCATTCGCACCTCAAACCCTACTTCTTGGAGGGTTGGGTCTACAGATTTTTGAGGGGTCGGGCGATCGCCTTGACCTATGAGACACCCTACTCATTTTATCGCCAAAAGAGCGGTGCGGAGTGGGTCAACCGTGAGAACCTCACACGTCAAGCCGACCACCTCTACAGCGCCATTGTTGATCTGTTGGGTGTTGGCGTTCGGGATCGGATCTTCATCAGTGAACCCGTTAAGGCTCAGGGTTTTAAGCGCTTCAAAGATGTTGACTATCTCTACTTTGGGGATTCAGCTTTGGCGGCACGATCGGCTGGTCACACGCTCACTTATTGCGTTGATGATCTCGCTGCAGGCAACTACAGATTGTTTCGATGGATTGTTGGTCGCAACGCCTCCTCGAAGGGTTATGAGACAGGCTGTTGGGAATTTGTTCGGGTCGTTTCGCACGGTGGCGGCTCGCTCTCGATTGATCTTGAGAGCGCCTTTGCTGGCGAGCTCTTTGATGGTGTTCTGCTGAGCGCTGCTCAGTAATACTCAGTAATACTCAGTAATACTCAGCCTTACTCAGTTCATACAGGCAAGCCAAAGCTAAAAGGGAGCTAGCGATGGTCAACTTGCTGTCAGCCCCAAAAGATCTCTTTTAATATCGCCAGCGACTGCACATTATAGATCGTATCGAGGTGAAAGCCATAATACCGCAGCAGCGACTCCAAGCAGTTAGTCCGCTCAACACGATTCAACCTCAGCGAACCTAACGTGGTGACCTCCATCGTGAGCAGCCGTGCAATCAGTGCCGTCTCATTTTGCGGTAAGTAGTTGTTATGCAGTGGTTTATGACCAACAAACTCACCCATCGGCACATCGAGCCAATCACCCTCTCGCCACTCGCCACTCGGCGTGAAACCCAACTCACGGCTGAGGTTTGCCAAGAACCAAAGATGAAAATTCTCAACCCCATCATCGATAGTGTCAAGCACCTCGACAGCCTCCAAAACAAAGCCAAACAGCCCCCGATTCTGCTCACCCTCCCTCACAAGCCTATAGATCACCTCAGCGCAAAAAAGCGCCACTGTGCTGCGCCTAATATCGAACGGTGTGCGCCGAAGTGTCAACCCGTTCGAGACCTCACGAAACCTGTGCAGATCCGCTTTCGAGGAGTTAAGTCCCTCAAAATCAACAACAAAGAATGGTTGAAAAAGTGCCGCCTTAGAGCCTCGCCCACGTGACGACCTCACCCCCTGCACAATGTAACTCTGCCGCCCAACCCTATCGGTGAGCAGCTGCACAATGATCGAATTATCGCCATACTTCAGCGTGTGCAGCACCACGCCCCGACCCTTATAACCCTTGAGTTGGCTCGACATCTTCGCTACTTTTTGACCCTCATAGCGACCCAGCCGCCATCGGTGCGCACCGCCTCAAACGTGAGCCCGTGCACCTCAGCTCCGCTGCGTATCGCCTCTATATCTTGCTCCAAAAATCCACTCATAAGTAGCTCGCCATCAGCACTTAACGCTGCCGAGAAGCGGCTCATATTCGCCAACAAAATGTTGCGGTTGATATTCGCCAAGATCACACCATACTGCCGCCCCTCGACCACCGAGAAGTCACCCAACAGCGGTGTCACAACCCCCTCCACGCCATTCACACCAACATTCTCACGGCAATTCTCATCCGCCCACTCATCAATATCCACAGCATCAACAGCCGTCGCTCCACACTTAGCCGCCACAATCGACAACACCCCCGTGCCGCTGCCCATATCGAGCACCTTGCGCCCCGAGATCACCCCCTCACGCCCCAAATCAACGATCCACTCCGACATCAAGTGCGTCGTGGAGTGGTGACCCGTGCCAAACGACATCTTCGGCATAATCACAACCTCCAGCCCAAACGCCTCATTTGGTTCGTGAAACGGCGCACGGATCAGCAACTTACCCTCGATCTCCACAGGGTCGAAATTAGACTCCCACTGAGCGTTCCAATTCTGTGTCTCGATCGAGATGTAACGTCTCTCAATGATTCCGTAGCCCTCCAGCATCTCATCCACATCCTCCTTACAATCAGCTAGTTGCTCCTGAGGTATGTAGCCCTTCAACACTAACTCGCCACGTCTCTTCTCCGTCTGAAAACTCTCGAATGGGAACTCCGCTAGCTCGGCTGTTATTATCTCCGAAAGCTCCTCTGTTTTGGGGTTTATTGTTAACTCTGTGTAATCCATTTTTTCTGTTTCTATGTAAACTGAGTATTTTCTGAGTACTTCTGAGTACTTCTGAGTACTTCTGAGTACTTCTGAGTACTTCTGAGTACTTCTGATTTCTGAGTATTTCTGAGTACTTCTGAGTATTTCTGAGTATTTCTGAGTATTTCTGAGTACTTCTGAGTATTTCTGAGTACTTCTGAGTACTTCTGAGTACTTCTGAGTACTTCTGAGTACTTCTGAGTACTTCTGAGTAAGGCTGAGTAGCGCTGAGGAATACTCAGTTTTACTCAGCCCTACTCAGCCTTACTCAGCCTTACTCAGCCCTACTCAGCTCCCCTCAGCCACCACCGCAGCATCCGTTGCGCCTCTTCGAGCCGCCGCCCTCTGGGGATCTTTTTTGAAAAATCCCTTTAACTAGGGAGGGCGAAGACCCAGTGAGGACTGCCTTTCAGGCGGAGCAGGGGGAGCTCCCCCTGCACGAGCGGGGCGATACTTCGTATCGCCTACTCAGCGACGGCAACTCAAATGCGTCAGCCAGCTAAAAGGGAGCTAGCTCCTTTACTTAGCCAAGTCCGCCTTTGTTGCCTCCTTAATCCTCGTTCTCGACTTTGGTGTCAGCCCGTAGCGCAAGTAATCCTCGGGCGACCTGCCCATACCGATGTTCTTCTTCATCATCGGGTCGTCAATATCTGTGCTCAAATCACAATCGTAGCGCAACAGGATCGTGTGCTTATTTGGACCCCAAACGTGTACGTGCGAGATACCCCACGTGATACCCTTCGCCTCCTCTACGCCTGTGAACGCATCGGGATCGTAGACACCGCAAGCCACTGGTACATTGTCACATATAGATGCGATATTGAAGTTCTTTCCATCCTCCGAATACTGAATCGTATTCGCCTCGTGACCATCCTTAGCCAAGATCGCAGCGATACCCTTTTTGAATCGGAACATCTGCGTCTCGTGACCCGAGTTCATCACTGGGTTGTGCTCATACTTCACAAATGGACCGAGTGGATCATCAGCGATAGCTAGACCTGTTGAGCGGATATTATTTGGGCGACCCTCATAATCCGACTTGAAGTATAGATAGATCTTATCGTTAAAGACAATAGGCTGTGGATCGTGGATAGAGAATTGATCCCACGTCCCCTCAGGTCCATTCGGCACAACAACCTTATTAGCTGGTGTCCACGGCCCATCGGGCGAATCAGCCCACGACACCGCAACAGGACAGTCGTCACCCTTCAGACCCGAGATCTGTGAGAACGCCTGATAATAGAGGTAATACTTACCTTTGTAGACCAACACATCGGGTGTCGAAACCGATCTCCAACCCGGTGCAGGTTTCGCAGGACGAGGCACAGCAACACCCTGCTCCGTCCACTTATAACCATCCGTAGATGTTGCGTAACCGATGTCACACAAGTCCCAATCGGTTGACGGAATCACATCCGTAGCGTTCTGTGCCCCCTGTGGCACGGGTGTTTGGCGCAGCGTGTACCACATATAATACTTGCCGTTTGCCTTGACGATACGTGTTGGGTCACGGCGTGTGATCGTACCGTCCGAGTTGTGGTAATCGAGCCCCGTTAGCTTTGAGTATTTGAACTCTGTGTAGAGCTCATTCTCCTGAGGTGTTGCAGCGCCCCACATATCGTAAACACGTTGCATCGCCTCGCTGAGCTGAATATCGGGCTCTTGGCGTGGCATCTTATATGGAAATGGTGCAGTTGGTTTCTCCGCAACTTTTTCGCACTTTTCGCCGCTTGGGCAGCAGCAGCTTGTAGCTAATAACGCTACAAAGGCTGCCGATAGAAATATTCTCTTCATAATTCTTAATTTTTAATTTGTATTTCTTAATTCTTAATTCTTAATTCTTAACTATTAATTCTTAACCCAATTGCGGCTCTTCGAGCAGCTGCCCTCTGGGGGATTTTTTTTTGAAAATCCCCTTTTACGAGGGAGGACGAAGACCCAGCGATGACTGCCTTTCAGGCGGAGCAGGCGGAGCTCCCCCTGCACGAGCGGGGCGATACTTCGTATCGCCTACTCAGCGACGGCAACTCAAATGCACCAGCTAGCTAAAATGGAGCTTGCCCCCCTTATAACTAGTTGATCTTCAAGACGAAAGCGTGGTCGCACGGTTTCTCCTTAGGGAACGTAACAACCAATCCAGCAGCTGTCTGCTCAAACGAGATCTTCTCCTTCGATCCCAACATAGAGACCTTCTTGATCGGCTCAGCAAGGTGCTTATTGCCCTTTTTAAGCGTCTTGATAGTGACCTTGCCCGATGCTGGCCAGTCGAGACAGGTTGCGTAGAGCTGCTTGCCGTTGATGGTGAAACGAATATCCTCCGCCACAGCATCAGCATTCTTGCGCTCGCTCAAGTGACCCTCGACAATCTTCTGAGGACCCTCGCCATAGACCACCCACGGACGTGTGTCGTAGATCGCCTCGCCATTGATCTTCAACCACGCACCCATCTCACGCAAGCGATTCTGCACATCGATCGGCATCACACCACGCTTGTCGGGCGTGATACTCAGCAACACAGCGCCATTCTTAGCCACAACATCGATCAAGAAATCCAATAGTCGGTTAACACTCTTATACTCAGGATTTTGAACATCACACCAAGCACCCCAATCGATCGAGTCGTCTGTGAGCCAAGTGTAATCCATCTTGTCGCTCATACGTGAACGCTCCAAGTCGAGCACCGCTGTGCCCTCGGGTAAATCTGAGAATTTGTAGGTGCAGACAACCTCTTTCTTTCTATCTGCTCCGATGTTGTAATAGTCAGCCAAGAACTTAAGGCGGTACTTCTCGCTGATCAAATTCATACGGTTATCGAACCAGATGACATCGGGATCGTACTTAGTCATCAACTCCTTAAGTCGGTCGTACCACTCCTTGCAGAACTCCTCATCCGCTACAACGTCAGCGTTGAAGTTGCGTACACCCTTAACATCGAAATCGCCATCCTTGAAACCCTTCCAATAGAGCCCAGCGTTCTTTGGGTCGCTACAGTCGGTTGTCTTATCCCACGTTGGATACCACGCATATAGCCAGTGGCGGTGGTACGTGATGATGTACTTCATACCCTGCTTTTTGATCGCCCTTTGCAACTCACCCACTACGTCAATCTTTGGGCCCATATCCTTTGAATCCCACTCCGTGAGCGCTGAGTCCCACATTGCGAAACCATCAGCGTGCTCAGCGCAAGGTCCTGCAAACTGCGCACCAGCCTCCTTGAATAGCTTTGCCCACTCATCAGCATCGAACATCTCGCCCGTGAACATCGGAATGAAATCTTTGTAGCCGAACTTGTCAGTCTTGCCGTAGACGAGGTTGTGATACTTCTCAAATCGAGAGCCCTTTTTGTACATCCAGCGTGAGTACCACTCTGTGTCGTAGGCTGGGACGGTGTAGGGACCCCAGTGGAAGTAGATACCGAACTTTGAGTTGCGCCACCACTCGGGGACGTTGTAGCTCTTGAGCGACTCCCAATTCTCCTCGAATCTTTGGGGCTCACTCCTCGCCTCTGCTGTTGAGCAGGCTGCCGCTACAAACAAAAGTAGCGATAGTACAAATTTTCTTTTCATCTTAGATTTTTATTTTTTGGTTGTTTGTTTCGTTTGTTTTGTTTTGTTTTGTTTTGCTGAGCAAGACTGAGCAAGACTGAGCAAGACTGAGCAAGACTGAGTAAATCTGAGTAGGACTGAGTAACTTACCCGCAGCAAGCCAAAGCTAAAAGGGAGCTTGCTCCCCTCCTAACTAAATTGCTAAGTTAGGTATTTTCTTTGATATAACCAATAGCTTAAAGTATAAATATATTAATTTCGTTATATTGACGGCTCATTTTGTGTTATTTAGTCCGTTTTGATAGATTCACTAAATATCGCTGATAATAAAATGCCCCCCTATAATCGATGAAAATACCCCCCTCTATCAATAAACAAATCGCTACCTTTGTGATACGCATTTTGTGAAAATACCTAATATCTAAATACTACTAAATTTAAATTATGAAAATCGGACACCAAACACCAGGCGAGCACGTAATCACAAAAGATATGCTGCTCCCATTCATCCTTATCACATCGCTATTCGCACTTTGGGGATTCGCTAACGACATCACCAACCCAATGGTCGCTGCATTTAGCACCGTGATGGAGATCTCAACAGCTCGTGCAGCTATGATACAATTCGCATTCTATGGCGGTTACGCAACGATGGCGATCCCTGCAGCGCTCTTTATCCAGAAGTACTCTTATAAGAAAGGTATCTTGTTGGGTCTTGCGCTCTACGCAACGGGAGCTCTTCTCTTCTGGCCAGCTGCTCAGTTCCAGATCTTCGAGTTCTTCTTAGTTTCGCTCTATATCCTTACATTTGGACTTGCGTTTTTGGAGACTACATCTAACCCATACATCCTCTCAATGGGATCTATCGAGACATCTACACGCCGTTTGAACCTCGCTCAGTCGTTCAACCCAATCGGCTCGTTGATGGGTATGTATGTTGCATCGAGGTTGATCTTGGCTAACTTGCAGTCGGACGCTGGTACATTTGCAACACTCCCTGAGGCTACTAAGGAGATCATCCGTATGGAGGATTTGATGGTTATCCGCAACCCTTATGTAATCCTCGGTTTGGTCGTTATCATTATGTTCGTGGTGATCTTGTGCACTAAGATGCCTAACACGAACGACACCTCTAAGCAGATCGGTTTCCGTGACTCTGTGAAGTTCCTTTCGCACCACAAGACCTATCGTGAGGGTGTATTGGCTCAGGTCTTTTATGTAGCTGCTCAGATTATGTGTTGGACATTTATCATCCAGTACGCTGGTCGTTTGGGTGTGCCTAAGGAGACTGCTCAGATGTATAACATCGGCGCTATGGGAATGTTCTTGGTGGGACGTTTCATCGCTACGGGTCTTATGAAGTTCGTTAACTCACGCCTTATGCTTTTGTGGTTCGGTTGTGGCGCTATCTGCACAACATTGGGCGCAATATTCATTGACGGAATGGCTGGACTTTACTGCTTGATGGCTACATCTTGCTTTATGTCGTTGATGTTCCCTACGATCTATGGAATCGCTTTGGAGGGTATCAACAAGTACGCTACATTGGGTGCTGCAGGTTTGGTTATGGCGATCGTCGGCGGTGCTTTGATGCCACCACTTCAGGGTTGGATCATCGATCAGGGAACATTCCTCGGTCTACCTTCGGAGAACGCATCGTTCATCTTGCCGCTTATGTGTTTCATCTTCGTGTCGCTATATGGCTACCGCTCGTACCAATCGTTCAAGAGGGAGAATAACCAGTAGTCACTAGACTATACATTATATTAATAACAAACTAAAATCAAAAATAATGGAGATCAAATCAATCAACCCACAGGATGTACCTCAGCGTACACTCTCAAATGGCTCGGTAATTCCAGCAGTCGGTATCGGAACATTCGGTTCGGACAACTATGACAACGAGACTATCGCTAACGCCCTTAAGATCGCTGTACGTAACGGCTACCGTCATATCGACTGTGCTGCTGTTTATGGAAACGAGGCTGAGATCGGTGTGGCTATCAAGGAGCTTATCGCCGAGGGTACTGTTACTCGTGAGGAGCTTTGGATCACATCTAAGCTTTGGAACGATCAACACCACAACGTAATCGAGGCTTGCAAGAAGTCTATGGCTGACCTTCAGCTCGACTATCTTGACCTATACCTCGTGCACTGGCCATTCCCTAACTTCCACGCTAAGGGAGTATCTGTTGAGTCTCGTGACCCTAACGCTAAGCCCTACATTCACGCAGACTTTATGGTTACGTGGTCGAAGATGGAGGAGCTTTATGAGGCTGGTCTGGTGAAGAATATCGGTACATCAAACGTTACGAAGGCTAAGATGAAGTTGATCCTTAAGGATTGCAAAATCAAGCCTGTAATCAACGAGATGGAGATCCACCCTCACTTCCAGCAGCCTGAGTTGTTCGACTATATGATGGCGAACGGAATCCAGCCAATCGGTTTCTGCCCAATCGGTTCACCAAACCGTCCTGAGCGTGATAAGACAGCGGAGGATACTGTGCCTATCGAGGATCCAACAATCGTGGCTATCGCTAAGGCGCACGGTGTTCACCCAGCGGTTATCTGCTTGAAGTGGGCTGTGCAGCGTGGTGAGATCGTAATCCCATTCTCAGTTAAGCCTGAGAAGTTTATGGCTAACATCGAGTGCGCAATCGTTGATCCATTGACTGACGAGGAGATGGCTCAGATGAAAGCAATCGACAAGGGTAACCGTTTCATCAAGGGACAGGTGTTCTGCTGGGTTGGTTCGGATTGGCAGGACTTGTGGGACGAGGACGGCATCATCAAGGGTTAAGCACGCTTAGCACGCCATTTTTTGCACATCCCTCCGCTTTTTAATCCTCACAGGCTACAAGCGTGAGCCCCGTAAAAGGGAGCTAGCTACCCTCACAGGCTACAAGCGTGAGCCCCGTAAAAGGGAGCTAGCTACCCTCACAGGCTACAAGCGTGAGCCCCGTAAAAGGGAGCTAGCTCCCCTCACGATGCACAAAAACTGACGCACTAATCGCACTTAACTGACTGTGGTCAAATTGCAAAAAAATTACAGCTACCACCTGTGATCGTATGGGTGGTGGTTGCAAAAATAACAAACAAACACAAAAAACAATAAAACAATGAGCAAAACAATGCAAGCTGCTTTCCTTCCTGGAGACAGCACAGTAGTTCTTAAAGAGGTAGAGGTACCAACACCAGGACACGGTGAGGTTCTTATCAAAATGAAGTCATCTACAATCTGTGGATCAGACATCCGTTGTATCTATCGTGAGCACCTTGGAAAGGGTCCTGAGGGATACCAAAACAAGATCTGTGGACACGAGCCTTGTGGTCAGATCGTAGAGGTTGGCGAGGGTCTTCGCCGTTTCAAGAAGGGTGACCGTGTGATCGTTTACCACATCTCTGGCTGTGGTGTATGTAACGATTGCCGCCGTGGATTTATGATCTCTTGTTCATCTGAGGAGTATCGTCGTGCTTACGGATGGCAGCGTGATGGAGGTATGGCTGAGTATATGTTGGCTGAGGAGAAGGACTTGGTTGCTCTTCCAGACTCGTTGACTTACACAGATGGTGCACAGGTCGCTTGTGGATTCGGTACTACTTACGAGGGATTGGAGAAGATCGGTATCTGCGGAAACGATGCAGTACTTGTTGTAGGTCTTGGACCAGTTGGTCTTGCTACAGCAATGTTGGCTAAGGCAATGGGCGCTGAGAAGGTTATCGGTGTCGACACAGTTCAGTCTCGTATGGACATCGCTATCGAGAAGGGTCTTTGTGACGCTTGCGTAATGTCGGACAAGGATGCTCTTGCTAAGATTCAGGAGATGACAGGTGGCAACGGTGTTGAGCGTGCAATCGACTGCTCGGGTAACACTTATGGTCGTCAGTTGGCTATCCGTGCTACACGCAAGTGGGGTAAGATCGCATTCGTTGGCGAGGGCGGTACTGTAGAGTTCAACCCATCGGAGGATATGCTTCACGCACAAAAGACACTTTACGGATCGTGGGTTACATCGATCTGGAAGATGGAGGAGGTCGTAGAGCGTATCGTACGCTGGGGCATCCACCCAGAGGATTTGGTTACAGATCGTTTCGAGTTGAAGGACGCTTCGGAGGCTTACCGCCTAATGGCTGAGGGTAAGTGTGGTAAGGTGGCGATAGTGTTTGACGAAGAAATCAAGTAACCAAGAAAATTCATATAAAGTAGTCATATGTGGTGCGAAAGGGTTATCTTAAAGCGGAGCGTACTTTTGTACGTGAGCATTTAAAATGTTCCTTTCGTGCCGCAGATGACTACTTTAGATGAATTTTCAGCGCAAGCGGTGTGGCTGCTCTGTAGCTACCGCTGTGCTTATAATAACGAAAATGGGTGTTGAGAGTTCTTGACACCCATTTTCACAAATAATAATGGGATCTTGGGGCAACGTTTGCTTTTGTTGTTGGCTGAGTATCGCTGAGTACTTGCTGAGTATTTACTGAGTACTTGCTGAGACTATTGCGCAATATTTGCCGTTCAGATCCAAGCTTGCTTGGTGCCCGCCCAGCATTAGGGCAGTGGTAGCAAGCCAAAAATTAAAACATTATGTGGAAAGATAAATTTATTGAGACACTTCAGTTGTTGGGACACCGCAACTGGATTTTGATTGTGGACAAGGCGTATCCGTTGCAGAGTGCTAACGGCATTAACTACATCAACACGGGCGAGAGCCACGAGGAGGTATTGAAGTATGTATTGGGTGAGGTTGCGGCAGCGTCACACATCAAGCCAGCGATCTACACAGACAAGGAGTTTGACTATCTTGCGGCGTTGGGCGAGAAGGAGGCAGAGATGGTTGCAGCTATGCAGCGTGCCTTTGAGGGTTATGATGTGCAGTCGATCCTTCACGATGAGATCTTCACGAAGCTCGACACAGCATCTAAGCTCTTCAACGTATTGGTCATCAAGACCGAGTCGACCGTTGCCTACAGCTCAGTATTCTTGGAGCTAGATTGCGGATACTGGACAGCAGAGAAGGAGGCAGCACTTCGTGCAGCAATGAAATAAAATCAAAAAAAGATGACAGAGATTAAGACATATAGCCTCTATGGAGGTGGTGTGGAGATGACCGTAACGAACTTTGGAGGTCGTGTTATGGAGCTCTTCACGGAGGATCGCAATGGCGAGATGGCGGACATTGTGTTGGGTTACGACACAACAGATGAGTATTTGGACAACAAGGGCGAGAGGTTCTTGGGAGCGTGTTGTGGTCGTTTTGCGAACCGCATTGCGGAGGGCAAATTCACGATTGATGGCGTGGAGTATAATGTACCCATCAACAACAACGGTCAGTCGCTACACGGCGGTGTAAAGGGGCTTGATTCGGTTGTTTGGGATGTGGTGCAGGCTAACGATGAGCGCATTGATTTCCGTTATGTATCGCCCGATGGCGAGGAGGGTTACCCTGGTGAGCTCACGATCGATATGAGCTACGAACTTACCGAGGATGCGGAGTTCGTGATCGAGTACCGTGCGACAACGACAAAGACGACACACGTCAACATCACGCACCACTCATTCTTCAACCTCAGGGGCGAGGGTAATGGCGATGTGAATGGACACATTTTGCAGATCAACGCCGATGGATTCATTCCGATCAACGAGGTATCGATCCCAACGGGCGAGATAGCGGCGGTTGCAGGCACGGCGTTTGACTTCACCACGGCGAAGGCTATCGGCACGGACTTATCGGCTGAGGATGAGCAACTTAAGATGGGTGCAGGTTACGACCACTGTTGGGTTTTGCGAGGCAAGCAGGGCGCTATGAAATTGGCGGCTGTTGTTGTTGAGCCTGAGTCGGGACGACGTATGGAGGTCTACACCGATCAGCTGGGTATTCAGTTCTACGGCGGTAACTTCTTCGATGGCAAGACGGTTGCGAAGTGTGGCGATAAGACGTACGACTACCGTGGATCGTTGGCGCTGGAGACACAACTGTTCCCCGACACACCAAACCAGCCTCAGTTCCCATCGACACTATTGGAGCCAGGCGAGGAGTACACACACCGCTGCATCTACAAATTCGACACTATATAGTTAGGATTTAGGAGTTAGGAGTTAGGAGTTAGGAGTTATTGCTCGCTCTCAGTATTACTCAGTATTACTCAGTATTACTCAGTATTACTCAGTATTACTCAGCACTACTCAGCACTACTCAGCAATACTCAGCATTACTCAGAAAAAAAATAGACCACCACAGCAAAAAAAAGCCGTGGTGGTTATTTTTTTCTCTCCAAAAGCATAATGCTCTCCAAGAGATGAGCTCGGCTAACGTGAGTGTAAATCTCTGTAGTTAAGATACTTGCGTGCCCCAAGAGCTCCTGCACATCACGAATCGATGCACCACCCTCAAGCAGATGTGTGGCGAAGGAGTGACGCAAAGTGTGGGGGCTAATCTCCTGAGCGACCTCGGCAGCAGCGGCAGCCCCTCGAACAATATAAAAGAGCATCACACGGCTCAGCGCACGACCACGATTATTTAGAAAGAGATGATCCTCAAGCTGGTCAACTGCTTGACGGTGAGGAAGATACTCCCTAATCCGCTGCTCCGCTAAATCGCTTATCGGTATCAAGCGCTGCTTCGACCCCTTGCCCACCACTCGGATGAAACCATCATCGAAAAAAATATCGCTCAAACATAGCGAAGTGAGCTCACTAACACGCAAACCACAAGAGTAGAGCAACTCTATTATCGCCCTGTCTCTCAGACCTTTAGCAGTGTCATTAGGGAGCGTTGCGATCATTCTGTCGATCTCATCGATGGTCAGCATATCGGGGAGGTGTCTTGGCGATTTTGGCGGCTCAACTAACGCTGTCGGGAGCTTTGTGACCGCCCCCTGCTCGAAGAGAAATTCATAGAAACTTCGGAGTGTGCTGAGCCGTCTTGCTGCCGATGTCGCCATCAAACCTAGCTCGGTCAATTGCGCCATATAACCCTCAATGTGTTGGCGCTCAACGAGGTGAGGTTCTAATGCAAATTGAGTTATGATAAAGTCGCTAAAATGCTTAATATCAGCGATGTACGCACTACTCGTATTGGACGACAACGACCTTTCTAGCCTTATGTAGAGGCTGTACTCAGTGATCCACTCCACCCAATTTTTCATCGCTCACACCCTTACGCCACCGAGCAATTTAGACCCAAGGCTGTCACACGTTTGGCGATCTCGGTGAGCTCCTCTTTCGAGACCTTTTGCAAGCCGCTGCAGGGTGTGTCTCGGTCAATTGAGTAAATCATCACCGAGCGTGGAGCGATCTTTTTTAGCGCACTGAGCCACTGTTGCAGCTCCTCTTCGGTTGTGTTATCTATCTCAGTATCAACGATTTTGCCACGCAAAAACATCGTCTGCACAATCGCCTCACCACCAAATTGAGCCAACCGATCTATAACCTCATCCACCCTGTAGTTATTTGTCGGTCGGTTCATCGCTACAGCTGTCGTTTGGATCGCTGAATCGAGTTTCAGAATGTTGTTGTCGACCTTGCGTAGTGCACTCACTACAGCGCTGTTACTCAGATTGTTAGCATTGGTCAATACGGAAATTTTTGCCGTTGGAGCGTACTCATCTCTAAGCTTGATTGTCGCCTCGATGATCTGCTCAAAATCGGGGTGCAGCGTAGGCTCGCCATTCCCTGCAAAGGTTATCACATCGGGCAACTCACCATCGCTCTGCATCGCCATCAAACGCTGTTGCAGCGCCTCTTTGACACGTTCTGTCTCAGCAAAACGACGCTCCTTAGGCTCGCCACGCCTCTCCGCATTATCGCCACACTCACAATAAATGCAGTCAAAATTACATATCTTTGCGTGTTGCGGCAAGAGATTTACACCCAACGAAAGCCCCAAACGACGTGAACGAATCGGGCCAAAAATTATATCTTCAAATAGTGCTGTCATTGTGTAGAATTTATTAGAAGTCCCCTCGATTACACCCGTAAAGGTATAAATAGCTACTTTTTCTCCTTAATTATTGTCGATGGTCGTGTCGGGTCGTCAAGCTCGATTCCACGTCTCTTGAGCTCCTCCGAGATCGCTGAGTGCGAACACTTCAAGTACTTCATCTCCTGCAGTCGCACACTCCTCTCACGGGTCAACTGAACACGCCTCGCCAACTCGCTGTAGCGCATATCGAGGTGCAGCGACCAAAACATCACAAAGATACTTATAAAGAATAGGCTTGCAACCAAAATCATCTGGCTGTAATACTTTGAAACCCCCTCACGCAACAGAATCGTGCCCGAGATCATTTGCCAAAAGATATTCGATCGCCTCTTTTGTTGTCGCTCCTCCTCAGCCTTTTTCTGCTCCTCAGCCGCCTCAGCAGTCGCTCGCTCCTCAGCCTCGTCCGCCTCGTCTTGCGCAATATCGGCAATCGCATCACCCGTCTGCATACGTCTCACCTCACGCCTAATTCGGCGAGCTAACTCAGCATCCTGCTCAGCTATTGCCTCTGCTGCAGCTGCCTCAGCCAACTCCTCTTCGGTGGGTTGGGGCTCTAGTGATACATCATCTAACATCTTATTGCTCAGTTATTTATATATTAATCTAGCGATCTATATCTTTATTGCCGATCTCATCTTTGCCGATCTCGATCGTGGATTTCGTTCGAGCTCCTCGGCTGATGGGGTCACCGCCTTGCGAGTTTTGACGCTCCACGGTGCTGAGGTTTGACCGTAAAAATCTCGCTCTACACGCCCCTCGAAATTGCCGCTTTTAAAGAAGTTCTTCACCAGCCGATCCTCCAGCGAGTGGTACGAAATGACCACCAAACGACCACCCGTTTTTAACACCTTAAGGCTCTGCTCCAACGCCATTTTGAGCGCCTCCATCTCGCCATTCACCTCAATTCTGAGCGCTTGAAAAACCTTTGTAAGGAACTTAGACTCAGCGCCTTTCGGTGTGCAAGGGGCAACCGCTGCAACCAAATCAGCCGTTGTCTTTATCGGGTTCTGCTCACGTGAACGCACGATGCAGTTCGCCACTTTCCACGGTGTCTGCACCTCGCCCCAATCGCCCAAAATTCGTGTTATATCCTCTTTTGAATAGTTGTTAACTACCTCAGCAGCAGTGAGTTTCCCTCGCTGATTCATCCTCATATCCAACGGTGCCTCGCCACGAAACGAGAAGCCCCGCTCCTTTGCATCGAAGTGGTGAGACGAGACCCCAAGGTCTGCCAAAATTCCATCGACAGCATCCACTCCACGCAACCTCAGCGCACCACGCAAGAAACGAAAATTGCTCTCAACATAGTTAAATCGCTCATCCTCAGGTGTATTCGCCTTAGTGTCGGAGTCTTGATCAAAAGAGTAGAGCGCTCCATCCTCAGCCAAGTTGCTCAAAATCAGGCGTGTATGTCCTCCACCGCCAAACGTCAAGTCACAAAACACTCCGCCACTCTCGGGGATCTCCAACAGCTCGACAGCCTCACGCCACAACACTGGGGTGTGATAATCACTTGTGTACTCTTGCATTACTCTCTTTTGTAAACTATTATTTATTTTACACCCTTTCGGGTATAATTTACCTCGATGGTACGCCCATCGCAACACCCTTTTTACTCTTTGCCCACTCACCTTTCGATCGCAACCACTGCTCGACAATATCTCTTACACAACCCTTTCCTCCGCCAAATTCGCTCACGTATCTCGATGCCTCGATCACCTCCATACAGGCATCGTTTGGCGCTACGCCCATACCGACAAACTCCATACATTCGAGGTCGGGAATATCGTCACCCATATAGATAAGTCGCTGAGGGTCAAAACTATACTTAGCGCAAAACTCCTTGATCGCCGCAATCTTATCCGTGCAGTCCAAATAGAGATCTTCGATTCCAAGCATCCCCATCCTGTAGCGGAGGTTTGAACCCCTGCCGCCCGAGATGATGCAGACCTTATAACCCAACTTAACTGCATACGCCACCGCATACCCATCTTTGCAGTTATATGTGCGGATGAAATCCCCATCCTGTGTCGGTGTGATGCCGCCATCGGTAAAGACCCCATCCACATCTAACACCAACGCCTCGCACTGCGCTATATCCTCTTTGAAGTTTCCCATATATATTTACTTATATTTTTATAAATCTCTATCAATAAATCTGATTCTTTTACTCCACTCAGCATCTCTATATGTCGCTCCTGTGTCCCTAGATCACCCCTCACAGCTGGACCCGTAAGTGATTTGCGAAGATCATTTTGCTCACTAAACGCCTTATCTAACGTCTCCCTAAGCAGCGGTTCATAGAGCTCCAACGGCAACTCGCAACCTCTCAAAACATCCTGTGTAGCGGTCAACATCGCCATCGTGAAGTTGCAACTAAAGACCGCCGCCAAGTGTAGTTCACGCCTCCGCTCTAAGTCCAACCTCTGCACCCTCTCACTTAACAAATTCGCCAACTCCTCCAGCCGTTTATAACTCTCCTCACTCTGAGCCTCGATGAAGATCGGGATCTTCTGAAACTCCACCTCTCGACCTTTTGTGAATGTCTGTAGTGGATAAAATACACCTCGATTTATACCCTTTCGGGTACTTATTTGCTCAATATTCACACTTGCAGCTGTATGCGCAACAATTGAACCATCAGCAAAATTTAACTCTTTAGTTATCTCTTCAACCGCTCCATCACTCACCGCAACTAAATAAATATCCGCCTCTCTCAACTCACTCTCACACCCTTCATCTTGCGCTCCGTGCCCATCATTTTGCTCTCTGCGCTCACTCTCAACAACCTCATCTACTCTCCCGATCGCCCTATATATCACCTCCACTCGCTCCCGATTTCGTCCATAGACCTGCACCAACTCCGCCCGTGACCTCTCGATCGCAAGCGCCAACGCCTCCGCAACATTTCCGCTGCCTATGATCGCTACTCTCATCGCTGCAAGATAGCTAAAATCATTCGATTTTGCAACTTTGCGACCACAATCTTATCTCGACCACCCTCCTTGATTTTCATTTGCTTTGCGATCTGTGCGTTGCTCATCGAACACTCACGTTTATATATCTCCGCACTCTTTATATCTCTAATACTCAGCTCCTTACGCACTCTTTTTGGTTCATATTCACCCATCCAATCCACCCTCATCACACGCCCTAAATGGCGAGCTGCATCATACTTTGCATACTCCTCCTCACTCATAAACCCCACTCCATTATCACTCCAAATAGAACAGATCTCACCTAAAACTCGTCTAGCCAAACGGCTCTTCTGCAGCGCCACATCAGGCAAAATTATATATTTATAACACTCTAAATCAATAACTTGCGCAGTTATAAAATCACCCTGCTCAGCTCTATCGACCCACACCTCACCTCGACCAATCGCCGTTGCTCCAACCCTCTCACCCCTCTCGCCCTCGCCGCCGTCTACATAAATAATCACCTCCTTGCACTCATCCCCTAGCGACACCGTCTCCACACTCGACCTCGGAAACAACCTAAACGCCTCATCTACATCAAACAGCGGTGAGCACTTCACCGCCAATCTATCGCTAACTCTTTCTATATCAGCCTGTAAACTCAAAATATTCGGCCTACAATCCTCCAACAACACCAACTTCCGCCCATCCTCACTTCGCCTATCAGGGTCGACATAGACCCAATCGAACCGCTCCCTACAACTCCTGAGATACTCCTCCGCTGAGCCCGTCACAACCTCTACGTTTTCGATATTTAAACGCCTTAAATTCTCTCGAACCGTCACCGCTAATACAGAATTTATCTCAATAGTCACAACACGTTTAAATCGCCTCGAAAGCGCCACAGCGTCCACTCCTAATCCACACGTCAACTCCAACACACTCTCGCCCTCAATGCGCTTATGAGCCGCTGCAGCCTCGCTCGAACACTGCTCAAATGCCAAGGGCGGAATGATACATCTCGCCTCGTAAAACTCGGGTAACTTACTCTTCGCACGCTGCAAATACTTCACCTGTGACGCAACTAACTGTCTGTTACATAAAGATTTATCGAGCGCTACATCTGTGTGTTTGCGCTCGATATTTCTCTCTATTGTCTCCCTCTCGGAGAGTACTTTTTTTAACTCCTCTTGGGTCATTTCTCTTTGCTGAGTATTGCTGAGTATTACTGAGTATTACTGAGTATTGCTGAGTATTACTGAGTAAGGCTGAGTAACACGTGCGTCAGCCTGCTAAAAGGGAGCTTGCTCCCACTACTAATTATTCCCACTCTATTGTTGCTGGTGGTTTTGACGATATATCGTACACTACTCTATTCACACCCCTCACCTTGTTGATGATCTCATTCGATAAATTCGCCAAGAACTCATAAGGCAAGTGCACCCAGTCAGCCGTCATTCCATCCGTAGATGTCACAGCCCTCAACGCCACACAACTCTCATACGTACGCTCATCACCCATCACACCTACACTCTTGACAGGCAACAAGATAGCGCCAGCCTGCCACACCTGATCATAGAGACCAGCCTCCTTTAAAGAGTCGATATAGATCTTATCTACATCCTGCAAAATACGTACTCGCTCCTTAGTGATCTCACCCAAAATACGTATCGCAAGACCCGGACCTGGGAAGGGATGACGACCAATCAACGACTTCGAGATACCCATCGATAGACCCACTCTACGAACCTCATCTTTGAATAGAAGTCTCAGCGGCTCAACGATTTGCAGATTCATCTCCTCGGGTAAACCACCCACATTGTGGTGCGACTTAATCGTTGCCGAGGGTCCATTCACCGAACACGACTCAATGACATCGGGGTAGATTGTACCCTGTGCCAACCACTTCACATCTTTGATCTTATGCGCTGCATCATTAAAGACCTCTACGAAGTCCCGACCGATGATCTTACGCTTAGTCTCAGGGTCACTCACACCATCCAAATCGCCCAAGAACTTATCCTCAGCATCTATTCCCTCAACATTGAGACCCATACCTTTGTATGACTCCAACACCTCGGTGAACTCACCCTTGCGCAACACACCGGGGTTCACAAAGATACAGTACAAATTCTTACCGATAGCCTTGTGCAGCAACACAGCCGCCACGGTCGAATCAACACCGCCCGACAATCCAAGCACAACCTTATCACCACCCAACTTAGCCTTAAGATCAGCCACGGTCGACTCCACGAAGCTCTCCGAAGTCCACGTCTGAGAGCATCCACAGATCCCCACAACGAAGTTTTTGAGTAGCTGTGTTCCATCCGTTGAGTGGTACACCTCGGGGTGGAACTGAATCGCCCACGTTGGCTCGCCCTCTACTGCATAGGCTGCAACCTTCACCTGCTCAGTGCTGGCAATGATCCTGTAATTGCTTGGTATTGAAGTGATTGTATCGCCGTGCGACATCCACACCTGTGTAGTCTCGGGAAGATCCTTCAACAGCTGATTTGATTTATCACCGATAGTCAACATAGCCCGACCATACTCACGGCTAGGCGCTGGCTGAACCTCACCACCGTAGAAGTGAGAGAGGTATTGCGCTCCATAACAGACACCCAACAGCGGCATCTTACCCTTAATCTGTGAGAGATCTGGGCGAGGCGCAACCTCATCACGTACCGAGTAGGGGCTGCCCGACAAAATCACACCCTTGAACTGCGACAGATCCTCAGGCATATGATTGAAGGGGTGGATCTCACAATATACATTCAACTCACGAACTCGTCGAGCGATGAGCTGTGTGTATTGTGAACCGAAATCAAGTATTAATATTTTCTCCATAATTTTTCTTTTTTTTTGTTGCTAGGTCGTACTGAGTAAGACTGAGTGATGCTGAGTAAGACTGAGTAGTACTGAGTAAGACTGAGTAGTGCTGAGTAAGACTGAGTAAGACTGAGTAGGACTGAGTGATGCTGAGTAGGACTGAGTAGTGCTGAGTAGGACTGAGTAGTGCTGAGTAAGACTGAGTACTGCTGGGTCTTAGTAAAAGTTGATTTGTGCGTCAGTTTTGGTGCTTCGTGAGGGGAGCTAGCTCCCTTTTACGGGGCTCACGCTTGTGGCTGTGAGTATTAAAAACCGGAGGGAAGCACCGAAAATGGCGTGCAAGGCAACTTTTACGCCCTACTTTTACGAGCGTGAATAATTAGGTGCTTCTTGCGTTATTGAAACGTCGTGTGGGTGGCTCTCATTTATTCCCGAATTAGTGATGCGAATAAATTTAGACTGCTGCAATTTGTCAATAGTTCCAGCGCCACAGTAACCCATACCCGACTTAAGACCGCCGACAAGTTGATAAACCGCCTCAGCAAGTGTTCCCTTATAGGGCACACGAGCCACGATACCCTCGGGCACGAACTTCTTAGCGTTCGACTCATCACCTTGGAAGTAACGATCCTTCGAGCCGTTATTCATAGCCTCGATAGATCCCATACCTCGGTACGACTTAAACTTACGTCCGTTGTAGATGATCGTCTCACCAGGTGACTCCTCGACACCTGCAAACATAGATCCAACCATCACCGAGTCGCCTCCTGCAGCAATAGCCTTAACAATATCTCCCGAGTAGCGAAGTCCTCCATCAGCGATGACAGGCACACCCGATCCCTTGATAGCCGATGCTGCATCGTAAATAGCCGTGAGCTGTGGCACACCTACACCTGCCACGATACGTGTTGTACAGATAGAACCGGGCCCAATACCAACCTTGATACCGTCAGCTCCAGCCTCAACGAGATATTTAGCCGCCTCTGCTGTAGCGATGTTACCAACCACTACATCCAACTTAGGGTATGCCGCCTTAATCTTCTTGAGTGTATTGACAATATTTGCCGAGTGACCGTGTGCCGAGTCAACAACCACAGCATCTACACCAGCATTGACCAACGCCTCAACACGAAGAAGTGTATCGCCTGTAACGCCAACACCTGCTGCAACACGAAGTCGACCCTTAGAGTCTTTACAGGCGTTAGGGTTATCCTTCACCTTAGTGATGTCCTTATATGTGATTAGTCCGAGTAGCTTACCATCATTATCCACCACAGGCAACTTCTCGATCTTGTTTTTGAGCAGCACATCAGCGGCGTGTTCGAGCGCTGTGTTGTGTGTTGTGATAAGGTTCTCCTTAGTCATCACATCATCTATCAAGCGGCTCATATCACGTTGGAAACGGAGGTCACGGTTTGTAACGATACCGATGAGTCTGTTAGTTGAGTCTATGACAGGTATTCCACCGATTTTGTAGTTAGCCATCATATCGAGAGCATCGCCCACGGTTTTCTCCTTAGTGATTGTGACGGGGTCATCTATCATACCGTTCTCGGCACGTTTCACTCTCTTGACTTGAGCTGCCTGCTCCTCGATCGACATATTTTTATGGATCACGCCGATTCCGCCCTCACGAGCTAGAGCGATTGCGAGTGGTGCTTCGGAGACTGTATCCATCGCTGCTGAGACGATTGGCACATTAAGCTCTATATTTCGTGAGAACTTACTCTTGATTGAGACATCACGAGGGATGATCTCAGAGTATGCTGGCACGAGTAGTACATCATCAAATGTTAGACCTTCGGTCTGAACTCTCTCTTCTAGGAATGACATAATCTATTAAATTTTACTTATATAATGGTGCAAAGGTAGCCTTTATTTTAAGGATTTGCAAATTATCTTTATGTATAATTTTATGAACCACGTTTTTTTCTGTTGTTGGTTTTGAACAACTTTCTTCTTTTGTTATTTACTTTTTATTAATTAATTATAACTTAAATAGTAATAATAATAGCTGTTGATAGTGTTCATAACGTTTTATTGCTTTTATTTATAATGTTGGTTTTCAGTGCTTTTATCACTTTTATTAGGTAGTTTTTAGATGTTGATAAATGGTGATAATTGGTGGATAACGGGGTTGAAAGATTTTGAAAACTTTCTCTTTGAAATTTGGATTTGTTGTATATATTTGGTTTATATTTCACTTGCAAGTGGATTTTTGATAAATTTATTAAAAGATATTGACGTAGTTGTTGACGGGTTATCGACAGGTTATAAACAGGGGTTAACTCCCTTTTAGCTGGCTGACGCAAGTGAGTTACCCATCGCTGGATGGGCGATACGAAAGTATCGCCTGAGCAGCGATGGGCAATTAGTGTTAGTCAATTTATAATTCATAATTCATAATTCATAATTATTTAGTACCTTTGTGGCAACTACATTAATATTAATACCTATGCAAACAAAAATACGTACACTGCTCGACACAATCAAACACCCTGAAACAGGCGCTGGTCTCCACGATGGCGGCTTCGTCGACGCAATTAACGCTTCACCCGAGAAAATCATCGTCACACTGCGCTTTGAAAAAGCCCGTGACCCATTCTCACTAAAACTAAAACACCGTGCCGAAGAGCTGCTCAAATCATCCCTCGCTCACCTCGATGCTCCAGAGAACTGCTCAGTAATGGTGATGGTCAAAGAGGGCGTTGCTCCCCGTAAAGTGCAACCTAAAGAGATCTACTCAACACTCGATGCTATAGGTCATACAGTGGTGATCGCCTCGGGAAAAGGTGGTGTCGGTAAATCTAGCGTCACAGCTAATACCGCTGTCGCACTACGTGATTTGGGCTACCGTGTGGGCGTTCTCGATGCCGATATTTATGGACCATCGCAGGCGCAACTATTTGGCGTGGGTGACTACCTCCCCGAGGCTGTTATAGATGAAAAGGGTCACGAAATGATCATCCCTGCCGAGGCTCACGGCGTGAAACTTATCTCGATCGCTATGTTTATAAAGGCTACAGATCCACTTATGTGGCGAGGAACAATGGCATCTAACGCACTCAAACAACTGCTCCATCAAACCGCTTGGGGTGGGCTCGACTTCCTACTGATAGACCTGCCTCCCGGTACTGGCGATATTCACCTCACACTCCTCTCTGAGATCAAACGTGCCGCTGCCGTTATCGTCTCTACACCCCAAGGTGTGGCGCTTGCCGATGTGGTGCGTGGTGTCGAGATGTTCCGACACGAAAAGGTGCAGATGCCTATCATCGGTATCGTGGAGAATATGGCGTACTTCTCACCCGACGATGCACCCGAAAAGAAGTATTATATATTCGGTCGTGGAGGAGCTACACGATACGCCGCCGAGAGCGGTCTCGAACTACTTGGCGAAGTGCCCATCTTCGAAGCAATTATGCAGGGTGGCGAAGATGGCGAACCAGCCGCCGATAAAGCTGGAAAAACCGCTGAAATATTTAAACATATCTCTCAACGTATAATTACAAATCTAGTCGTAAATGCCGAAAAAGATAACACTTGTTTTATCGCCTAAACAGGCTGCTGATAGCAAACTATATAGCTCGATAGCGACCAAAAAGTTGGGGATCGATGAGCGTAATGTTGCACTCATTCGTGTGGTGAAGCGTTCTGTCGATGCTCGTCAGCGTGCTGTGAAGATCAACCTTACGTTGGAGATCTTTGAGGATCACGAGCGTGAGCCCGACCCTGTGCACTTTGAATATGGCGATGTATCGAAGGCTACCGAGGTGGTTGTCATTGGTGCTGGTCCTGCAGGTTTGTTTGCTGCTCTGAGGCTCATTGAGTTGGGTCTGCGCCCCATTGTCATTGAGCGTGGACGTGTTGTATCGCTGCGTAAACAGGATGTGGCTCAGATCAATCGTGGCGGCGAGGTCAATGGCGACTCAAATTACGCCTTTGGTGAGGGTGGCGCTGGAACATTCTCTGATGGTAAGCTCTTCACCCGATCTAAGAAACGTGGCGACTACAATCGTGCGCTGCAGTGTTTGGTCTTTCACGGTGCCTCGCCCGATATTCTCTTTGAGGCGCACCCGCACATCGGAACGGATAAGTTGCCACGTGTGATGACTAATATGAAGCAGAGCATCATCGATGCAGGTGGTGAGGTATTATTTGAGCGTCGGGTCACCGATCTGATACTGAAGGGTGGCGCTATCGGGGGTGTCTGCTGTGGTGAGGAGCGTATCGAGGCTGCCGCTGTGGTGTTGGCTACGGGTCACTCGGCTGCCGATATATATGAGTTGCTGCATAGGCGTGGGGTGCGTATCGAGGCTAAACCGTTTGCTATGGGGTTGCGTATTGAGCACCCTCAGGCGCTGATTGACTCGATACAATATAGCTTAGCTGAGGGGCAAATAAGGGGCGAATACCTCTCGGCAGCGAACTACTCACTAGTCTCGCAGCAGCGGGGACGTGGGGTCTACTCATTCTGTATGTGCCCCGGTGGTTTCATCGTCCCAGCTATGACTGATGCCCAGCAGAGTGTGGTGAACGGAATGTCGCCCAGCCATCGCAACTCGCCCTATGCAAATTCGGGTTTGGTGACTGAGGTGCGTCTCTCCGATTTTGAGCATCTTCGTGAGCGGTGGGGTGAGCTCTCGGGGTTGAAGTATCAGCAGTGGTTGGAGATGGAGGCTCGCAAAAATGGCGGTGACAAACAGATTGCACCAGCTCAGTGTGTGGCGGACTTTGTGCAGGGGCGGAGCAGTCGTTCGTTGGTCTCGACCTCTTATATACCGGGTGTCACTTCAACGAGGTTTGAGAGGTGGTTACCTGATTATATGTCGAGTGCGTTGCGTGGTGGTTTGGTTGAGTTTGGGCGACGGATGAGGGGTTTTGTGAGCAATGAGGCGATGGTGTTGGGTGTTGAGTCACGCACCTCGTCAGCTGTTCGTGTGCCTCGTGATGCTCAGACGCTGCAGCACCCTGATGTTGTGGGGTTATTTCCCACGGGCGAGGGCGCTGGCTACGCTGGAGGCATCATATCGGCAGCGTTGGATGGCGAAAGAGTAGCGCAAGCAGCAGCCTCATTAGTTAGGAGTGGGAGCTAGCTCCCTTTTAGCTGGCTTGATAGTTAAGGGGAATTATTAGAAGTCTCCTTAAGAAGTTGCAGGTTGTAATTAATCATTTATAAGTAGTGCAAAACAATTATTGCCATATTTTTAAAAGCACTCTTGGAGCGATATTTTTTACTATTAAATCTCAATATAGAATAACTATATTTTCGATTTAATAGTAAAAAATCTCATCTCCAATAGCACTCTTAAAAATACACCAATAATTATTTTACCCTACTTAATTTATCATTTTCCAATTAATTATTGTATATTTGCGGAGTTGCATCAGTGTGGTGCGGCAAAAATACAACTAAATAATTGGTGATGAAATCATTAAAAATTGGAAACCTAACGATCCAAACCCCCATCATTCAGGGCGGTATGGGCGTTGGAATATCCCTCTCGGGGTTAGCATCTGCGGTCGCTAATCAGGGAGGTGTCGGCGTGATCTCAGCTGCAGGTCTCGGCGTTATCTATAACAACCTCTCCTCGAAGTATAACGAGGCTTCGATCTTGGGGCTTCGTGAGGAGTTGCGCAAGGCTCGTCAGGCTACGAAGGGTGTAATCGGTGTGAATGTTATGGTGGCGATGTCTAACTTCGCCGATATGGTTAAGACCTCGATCGCTGAGAAGGCTGATATTATCTTCTCGGGGGCTGGTCTGCCGCTTAACTTGCCATCCTTCTTGACGGAGAATAGCCAGACTAAATTGGTGCCGATTGTCTCAAGTGCTCGTGCCGCTAAGTTGTTGTGCAACAAGTGGTTCTCGGGTTATAACTACATCCCCGATGCAATCGTTGTGGAGGGTCCCAAGGCGGGCGGTCACCTTGGCTATGACGCTAAGGATCTCGACAGCCCCGACCACTCGTTGGAGACGATCGTTAAGGAGGTCGTGGAGGCTGTAAATGAGTTCGGAGCGGCTCACCAGTGTCATATTCCCGTTATCGCAGGCGGAGGTATCTACACAGGTGAGGATATACGTTCTATTCTTTCACTTGGCGCTGAGGGGGTTCAGATGGGCACACGGTTTGTTACGACCGAAGAGTGTGACGCTGATATTGCCTTTAAACAGAGCTATATAGATGCTAAGGAGAGCGACATCGAGATTATACAGAGCCCCGTGGGGATGCCTGGGCGTGCGATTCATAGCTCATTCTTGGAGAGGGTGAAGTCGGGGTTGACACTCCCTAAGACCTGCCCATTTGACTGTATCAAGACCTGTAAGGTGGAGCGCTCGCCCTACTGCATTATGTTGGCGTTGTATAACGCTTTCAAGGGTAAATTGGAGCGTGGTTACGCATTTGCAGGCAGCAATGCTTGGCGTGCCGAGCGAATTATGAGCGTCAAGGAGCTTATGACATCACTCCGTAGCGAGTATGACAAGGCGGTCGAGAACTTCGCTAAAAAGTAATTAATGGAGGTGTTAAAGAGGCTGTAGTTGGTGGCTGTTGGTGGCTGTAGTTGGCTGTAGTTAGTGGCTGTTGGTGGCTGTAGTTGGTGGCTGTAGTT
>JBCQUE010000028.1:0-28390 GCA_047174325.1 Rikenellaceae bacterium
CAATTTCAAAAGGGCAATGGCTTTTTTGTGGGCATATATTATTGGCTACATCAGAAAAAATATCCGACCTCAGAAATTTACTGAAGTCGGATGTTGTGGTTTTTAAGGGTCGACTAATTAGAGCAATTGCAAATGTGGAGTTTAAGAGATTGGCAAAGTATAAGGGGGCGGATGATTTGGATTCAAAGTTGAAGTATCTAAAAGAGATGAATGAGAAGTCGAAGGGTAAACCGTGGTATGGAAGTGGAAAAAAGATTGTCGCTAAGTATGAGCAGAACATCAAACGAGAGAGTGAAATTGTGGCTCGAATGGACTCTTTGCGTAGGCTCATATACTCAAAAGGGTTGCCACAGGAGCGACTATATAGGGTTGAGAAGTTGTAGCGGTCGTGGGGAGATAGATGTCAGATACAGAATAGGTTGAAAGATATTCAGAGTTGTCGACATTCTATAAAACAGGTTTAATTTAGTTGTGGGTCTTTGTGGGGGCTCACAACTTTTTTTTGTTTTTTTAGGGGCGAATTTGCTGCATTTAAAATATAATTTTTACCTTTACATAATGTAAGTAGTGCAGAACAATTATTTTAGCCTACGTACGTGTGTAACAGCCGAAAAGCAACTACGGTTACAAACCTAAAAACCAAAATATTATGAGAGAGACTCGACTCTGGATCGGATCGGCAGCAACACTGCTCACGATGATCTCCTGCACCGAAGAGGTGAAGCAACCAAACATCCTCTACATTATGTCGGATGACCACACAACACAGGGTGTCGGTGCATACGGTAGCCGCCTAGCTGTGCTCGACCCAACCCCAACAATCGACCGATTGGCTAAGGAGGGTATGATTATGGATCGTGCATTCTGTACAAACGCAATCAGTACGCCTTCACGTGGATGTATCATTAGCGGTCAGTATAGCCAAACTAACGGTATCCTCGACCTCGATGATCCACTCCCAATCGAGAGCCAAAATTTGCCTCGTGAGATGAATAAATTGGGTTACGAGACAGCAATCGTTGGTAAGTGGCACTTGACGAATAAGCCCGAGACATTCGATTATTACAACGTATTCTATGGTCAAGGTGAGTATTTTGACCCTATCCTCTGCGAAAAGGGCGAGACACAAAAGGTTATGCTCAAAGACAAAGAGGTGTTGGGTAAGAAGTACATCGGTCACTCATCGGACGTTGTGACCGATATTACACTCGACTGGTTCAAAAATAAACGAGATAAGAGCAAACCATTCTTCCTGTGTCACCAATTCAAAGCGCCACACGATATGTTCGAGTTCAACCCAAAGTACACAAGTTACTTGGCGGATGTCGATATTCCTGAGCCAGCGAGCCTTTGGGACAATGAGAATAATGGATCGGTGGCGACAAAGGGTGTGAATAACTCATTGATTCACATCATCGGTAGCTCGATCGGTAAGCGCAACACGGTGCGTAATATGGGTATGCATATGGAGATCGATCCAAACCTCTCGGACAAGGATTACAAGAGGGCTGCATATCAAGAGAATCTGAAGCGATACTTGCGTTGCGTAAAGGGTGTTGATGATAACACAAAACGTATCTTCGACTATCTTGAGGCTGAGGGCTTGATGGATAACACGATCATCATCTACACTGGAGATCAGGGCTTTATGTTGGGCGAGCACGACTATATCGACAAGAGGTGGATGTATGACGAGACTCTGCGTATGCCGCTGTTGATCCGCTACCCCGAGAAGATCAAGGCTGGCAGCCGTAGTGGCGCAATTGTTAATAATGTCGATTTCCCAGCGACAATTATCGATATGGCTGGCGGTAAAGTGCCCGACTATATGCAGGGCGACTCGTTCAAAGAGATTCTCTACAACGATGGAAAAGAGCCTGAGGGTTGGAAACAGGCGAGCTATTATCGCTACTGGATGCATATGGCGCATATGCACAACAACCCTGCACACTTCGGAATCCGTACCAAGGATTATAAGTTGATATTCTTCTATGGTCTCGACCACGAGGAGCGAACCGCTGAGCAGAAGTTCACAAAGGAGATGCAGGACAACAAAGACTCATCAACGTGGGAGGCATCATCGTTCCCCGAGATGCAGACACCCGCTGGTTGGGAGTTGTATGATATGAAGAACGACCCTTATGAGATGAACAATATCTACGGAGACCCACGCTATGCAGAGATCACAAAGCAGCTTAAGGCTGACCTTAAGAAGATGCGTGAGGATCTCAACGAGACAGATGCAAAGTTCCCTCAGATTCAGAAGATCATCGATGAGAATTGGGACAAGTAGAGTTGTTAATTACAGATTGTATATTGAAGATCGCAAATTGTTGAAGATCGAAATTGAAGATCGCAAATTGTTGAAGACCGAAATTGAAGATCGCAAATTGTTGAAGATCGAAATTGAAAATCACAAATTATAAATATTAAGATTAGATGGAAAGAAAACCTATATTTAATGGAGCAGCTGTAGCGCTTGCAGCGTTGAGTTGTGCAGTGCCTGCATTGGCTGCAGAGAGCAAAGATCAACCAAACATCTTGTGGATCATTACAGATGACCACCGTGCTGATGCTTTGGCGTGTTTCAACCGTGCAACACTTGGTACGAGCGAGAGCCGTTTGGGATACGTATCATCACCCGAGTTGGACAAACTTGCAGCGGAGGGTACGCTCTTCACCTCGGCGTATTGTAACTCGCCAGCTAGTGCGCCGTCACGTACATCGATGCACTTCGGAATGTATCCTCACCATCGTGGAGTTTACGGTTTTGAGTATTACCACAATGGACCCGATTTCACGCCTAAGACACTGCCTGAGTTGATGACGGAGGCTGGATATAATACAGTGGCGATCGGTAAGATGGGTGTGCGCTATCAGAAATATTCAGAGTCGGGTCGCAAGTTGGGCTACGATATGTATGAGACCTATCTCAACACCAAGGATCACCAAGCGAAAGGCGAGGCAGATATTTGGGCAGAGGGTATCTGGAAAGGGGACGATACAGGTAGCAAGCAGCACGTATTCTTGCCCGATGGATCGAAGATGTCGTATCAAGCATCTCGAAAGAGTGGCGAATTGACGGCTGAGGATATTGCTGCAGCAAAGGCTGTGGATGAGAAGTTCGACTACTTGAGAGTTTATACAGCGGCAGGTAAACCAAAGCCAGCAGCCTCACAGATGGTGGTTGGCGGTGTGAGCTCAAACACTACGGAGAAGACAACGGACGGAGCTATTATGCGTGACTTCAAGGGCTACCTAAAGAGTGACGGAAGCGACAAATATGCAGCACTCACTCAAAAGACGGTGAAGAGCATTGATGGTTCAAAGCCTCAGTTCCTTTACCTCGGTCACCACTTCCCTCACACGCCTGTGTTGCCAACCAAGTCATTTAGAGACCAGTTCAAAGATAAGGTGTACAATTTGCCAGCGTTCGACCAAAAGGAGCTTAACAAGATGCCTGAGCAGATGAAGGTGTGGTACTCAAAGACACGTGTAGATAAGTTTAAAGATGTTGAGAAGCAGCAGATGATACGTGATTACTACGCATTTACGGCGATGGGCGACTCGTTGATTGGTGTCGAGGTGCGTGACTTCAAGCAGTTCTGTAAGAAGAATAACAAGGAGTATCTAATCGTTATCGCTTGTGGAGACCACGCTTGGCACTTGGGTGAGCAGGGTGTAGCGGCTAAGTTTGCAGGTTACGAAAATTCAAACCACACGGCTGTGATCGTGGTGTCGTCTGATAAGAAGAGAGTCCCTGCAGGCAAGGTTGTTAGCGACTACTTGGAGTATGTAGATTTCGCTCCGACATTTGCAGCGGCAGCAGGTTTTAACCTCAAGGATGAGAGATTTAGCTACTTCGATGGCTATGATATTATGGATGTGATCTCGGGCAAGGTTGCGCCACGTGACTATACGATTGGCGAGATTAACCACGTCTGTGGACCTCACGCTCAGATCCGTACCAAAGAGTTTATGTTTGGTTACCGCTGCCGTGTAAATGGAGGAATCCCTGCGAAGAAGAAGGGGCTTGATCCAAACCAAGAGATGCGTTGGGCACTCGATGCACCGTTGGAGGATATTGATCCAATTTTGTATGATTTGCGAGTTGATCCATTGGAGAGAAACAATGTAGCACTAGATCCGAAGTATCGAGATTTGGCTGAGTTCTTGCGCAAAAAGGCGGCAACAATTCAGTTGGGTGACGGTCGTGTAGAGGTTGACTGGAAAGCTGAGAACAGCTACAACCGCTCAACATTCGGTATCGGCTCAGACGACAAGGTGTTGAAGATCCCAGCAAAGATCATCCCTAAGGTGAAGTAATTTGCTGAACAGCGAATCTATTCACCGCAGGTGAATATGACGATTGCTCTGTTCAACATCTGAATGATGGTTGCTCAGTTCAAAAACAGAAACGAGTGGCGAGACCCCAAAAGTCTCGCCACTCCTCTTTTATAATGATCAGACTATCGTTACAGATATTGTTATCGTTACAGCTATAGTTTGATGTCGTAAATTTGGATTACACCAGCTAATGTGCCGCTCTTTTCAGTGGCGAGTAGGGTGCTCACTTTGTGTTGTGTCATCATCTTCTCTGCCGCTATCAGCTTCTCTGTTGTGGCTATACACTTCGGTTTTGGCGTGTATATGTCTGCTGCTGTGATTGTAAAGAAATCAGCCTCACGGCGCTCCATTTCTCGGCGAATATCGCCATCGGTGACAATGCCGACTATCTGCTCACCATCGCAAACGATGATTAGACCCAGACCGCCTTTGCTGATTTTGTGTATCATATCTTTCGCTGAGCAGTCGGGCGCAACGATCGGCAAGTTCTCACTCCGCATCACATTCCCAACGGTCATAAGCAGCCTCCGTCCGAGGCTACCACCGGGGTGAAGTCGTGCAAAATCTTGGCTCGTAAACGCCCTCTCACGCATCAACGCCACAGCCAAAGCATCGCCCATTGCGATCTGTGCTGTAGTCGAGGTTGTGGGGGCTAGCCTTAAGATACACGCCTCAGTCTCGACCGCTACATTGAGGTGGATATTTGAGTGTTTCGCAAGTGTCGAATTTTCATTGCCACTCATTCCTATCAGCGTATTGCCGTTCGTCTCGATGAACGGGATGATCTTAAGCACCTCGTCAGACTCGCCCGAATATGAAATAGCCAAGACCACATCACCCTGTGAAATCATTCCTAAATCACCGTGAAACGCCTCGGCTGGGTGGAGAAAGAAACTTGGTGTACCTGTCGATGCGAGTGTTGCCGCAATCTTTCGTGCGATCAATCCCGATTTACCCATACCCGTGAGTATCAGCTTGCCACTACAGCCAAGTATCGCCTCGACAGCCGCTACAAACTCACTGCCGATACTCTGCTCCATCCTCTGTATCGCCTTAGCCTCGGTCTCAATTGTCTCACGTGCTAACGAAATTATTCGCTCTTGTCTATCCATCGTCATTACTTTATTAGACCCCATCGCTACTACTTTATTTGATCCCATCGTCATTACTTTATTAGATCCTCAATTAGTGCCTCCAATTCGCTCAACTGCAACATATTAGCAGCGTCACTCATACCCTTATCAGGGTCGGGATGCACCTCCAAAAAGTAACCATTCGCACCAAACGCCTTAGCCGCACGAGCCATCATCGGCACAAACTCACGGTTGCCACCCGTCTTGCCGCCAGCTCCACCAGGGCGCTGAACCGAGTGTGTGCAATCCATCACAACCGTTGGCGAGATCTTCAGCATATCCTGTATATTGCGGAAGTCCACAACCAAATTATTGTAGCCATACATATTGCCTCGCTCCGTGAGCCACACATCTTTAGCCCCCGACTCCATCGCCTTTTGATATGGGTAAAGCATATCTTCGCCCGACAGGAATTGAGCCTTTTTGATGTTGACGATCTTACCCGTCTTGGCGGACGAGACCACAAGGTCGGTTTGTCGACACAAGAAAGCAGGGATCTGCAACACATCCACAACCTCGCCAATTGCCTCAGCCTGAGACGATTCGTGAATATCGGTGAGCAGTTTTAACCCCCATTTGCTCCTCACATCATCCAACATCTGCAGCCCCTTTGTAAGCCCCACACCTCGGTATGAATTTATCGATGTGCGGTTCGCCTTATCAAAAGATGCTTTGAAAATTATATCTGTTCCAAGTCGCTCATTTATCCCGACCAAGGTGCGTGCAACCTCATCCAGCAACTCTGCTGACTCAATTACACAGGGTCCAGCAACAATCTTTATATCGCTCATAATCTGCTTATTAATCTGTTGTTAATCTGATAATTATCTAGTTTTCAGGAACTCCTCAGCTGCCGCCAAATCCTCGGGCGTATCGATTCCAATCGTCTGTATATCTGTAACCCCAACACCGATTCTAAAGTCATTTTCGAGCCACCTAAGCTGCTCCAAAGACTCGGCAATCTCTAACGAAGATGGTGCTAACTCCGTAACCTTGCGCAACGTCTCAGCCCGAAATCCATACATCCCGATATGCTTATAAAATGTATGGTTAGCGAGCCACTCCGAGCGCTCAACACCTCTCAAATATGGAATCACCGAGCGAGAGAAGTATAGCGCTCTCATCTCGCCATCGACAACAACTTTAGGCGAATTAGGGTTCTCCAGCGCCTCCAAACCATCCTGTGGCTCAAATGGTTTCACAAGTGTCGCAATGTCGACATCCTTTGCAAAACACCCCTTAAGCGCCTCAATCTGCTCAGGCATTATGAACGGCTCATCACCCTGCACATTTATCACAGCATCAAATTCGCCCCTCTCATCCGCAACCTTTCGATACGCCTCATAACAGCGATCCGTGCCGCTTCTGTGCTCCGTAGAGGTCATCACCGCCACACCTCCAAACTGCTCCACACAGCTGTAGATCCGCTCGTCATCGGTCGCCACAACAACATCTGCAATCGATTTTGAGACCTGTCTGTAGACCCGCTCAATGACACTCACCCCCCCCAACAGCGCTAGTGGCTTAGCCGGGAAACGTGTCGATGCGTAACGGGCTGGAATTATTGCTAATGTTTTCATCATTTTTCTCTTCTGTGTATTACTGAGTAGCGCTGGGTCGTACTGAGTAGCGCTGGGTCGTACTGAGTAGCGCTGGGTCGTACTGAGTAGCGCTGGGTCGTACTGAGTATTTTGTGCTTAAAAAATCTCTCTAGGTTATTACCTCTCTAGGGCGATAGCTAACACCTCTTCGTTGGTGCGCACGTAGTGGAACGTTAGTCCCTCTACATATTGCTCCTTGATCTCGCTTATATCTTTGCGGTTATCTTCAGAGAGGATTATCGTGGTGATGCCTGCTCGCTTTGCCGCCAATATCTTCTCCTTAACACCGCCTACAGGGGTTACTCGTCCCCTTAGTGTTGTCTCGCCCGTCATCGCTACTCGGTCTATAACTTTGCGTCCTGTGAAGGTCGAGACTATCGATGTTATCATTGTGATACCTGCCGAGGGTCCATCCTTCGGAATCGCTCCATCAGGCACGTGGATATTGATGTCGTTATTTGTAAACACTTCAGCATCAATGCCCAACGACTTATGGTTAGCCTTGACCCACTCGAAAGCAATCGTTGCCGACTCCTTCATCACCGTGCCCAAGTTACCCGTCAATGAGATCGCTCCCTTGCCCGGTGTCAAGAGCGACTCAATATACAAAATATCGCCGCCAACCTCAGTCCAAGCTAACCCCGTGACAACGCCCGTCATCCCCGAGATCTCATACTCATCACGTATAAATCGAGCCACGCCCAACATCTTCTCAACATCAGCCGCCGTCAATTTTGCACTGTACTCCTCACCAAACGCAATCTGTTTAGCCCTGCTGCGAGCGATCTTCGCCAGCTGCTTATCGAGCGCTCTCACGCCCGCCTCACGTGTGTACTCCGTGATGATCTTCTCAATCAACTTCGCCGACAACTTAAGCTCCTTCAGATCCACTCCGTGCGCCTCACACTGCTTAGGCAAGAGGTGTCGCAACGCTATCTCTCGCTTCTCCTCAATCAAATAGCCAGCGATATTTATCATCTCCATACGGTCACGCAACGCTGCCGAAATATTGCCGATATTATTTGCCGTAGCGATAAACATCACCTTCGACAGATCATACTCAACATCGAGATAGTTGTCGTGAAACGTTGTATTCTGCTCAGGGTCAAGAACCTCCAACAGTGCGCTCTGTGGGTCACCGTGGTTACCCTTCGTCACCTTGTCAATCTCATCGAGAATGATCACAGGGTTTGACGATCCGCAGCGCTTGATGGTCTGTATGATACGCCCCGGCATCGCTCCGATATATGTTCTTCTGTGTCCTCTAATCTCCGACTCATCGTGCAGTCCGCCCAATGAGATACGTCCAAACTTACGCTCCAACGCCGCTGCAACCGATTTGCCCAGTGAGGTTTTACCCACACCTGGCGCTCCATAGAGACAGATGATTGGCGACTTAAGATCCCCCTTAAGTTTAATCACCGCCAAGTGCTCCAAGATACGATCCTTAACCTCCTCCAAGCCGAAGTGGTCTGCATTGAGCTGCTTTTGTGCCGACTTCAAATTGAGGTTATCCTCCGTGTACTCACCCCACGGAAGATCCAACATCAGCTGCAAATAGGTCATCTGCACCGAGTACTCCGCCACTGCAGGGTTCAACCTCTCGACCTTAGCCAACTCCTTAGCGAAGAGCTCAGCGATCTCGGGCGACCATTTTTTCTCCTCAGCTCGCTCCCTCATCTGCTCAATCTCAGCATCTGAGCCATCGCCCAACTCCTCCTGTATCGTGCGTAGATGTTGCTGCAGGTAGTAATCCCTCTGCTGCTGATCGATCTCCGTCTTTACCTTATTTTGAATCTCATTCTTCAGTTCGGTGAGTTGCTGCTCCCTGATGAGCACCTCCAACAACCTCTTCGCTCGCTCCATCAATCGAGCCGACTCCAACAGCATCTGGCGATCCTCATCCGAGAACTCCATATTTGTACAGATGAAGTTAATGATACCACGCTTTGAGTCGATATTCTTAATAGCGAAAGCCGCCTCCTTTGGGATCGATGGCGACATCTTTATGATCGAGAGCGCAATATCTCGCACAGAGTCAACAATAGCGTCAAACGCCAAGCTATCTGACTCTTCCAACTCATCATTCATCGGTGCAACAATCGCCTTCATATATGGGTCTCGCTGTGTGTACTCCACAACCTCGATCTTCTCTACACCGTTGAGTATCACCGTGAGCGTGCCGTTCGGCATCTCCAACAGTTTGATGATACGAGCCGCCGTACCCACGTTATACATATCCTCTGGAGCAGGGTTGTCGACCTCGCCATTCCGCTGCAACACAGCGCCCAACATTCCGCCCCTCTCATTAACCTCTCTCACGAGCTGAATACTCTTATCTCGCCCAACGGTGATCGGTGTGATCGCACCGGGGAAGAGAACCGACGAACGCAATGTAAGGATCGGCATCTCCTTGGGCAGTAATACACTCTCCTCCAGATCGCCATCGCCAGCAATGATCGGGATCATTCGATTACTCCCATCAAACAACTCTGGAAACGCTCCAATATCATCTATCTCAAAACTCTCTATTTTACTCTTCTTACTCATCTAATATCTCTATCTAAATCTCAATCTAATACTAAATCTCTGTTTAATATCTCTGTTTAATATCTCTATTTAATATCTCTGTTCTAACAAATATCTCAAAATTACCTAATCGCTACTCATCATCATCCACCTCATCCTCATCGTCCTCATCATAATATGAGTAGTCGATAACAGGGGCGATATAGACCTCAAAAAGCAGCGGTGTATGTGGCGGTATCTCGGTCGATGAATCGCTTGCTGAGACACCTGTATATGAGTATGCGTTGGTCGATGTTGTGAGGAATGCAGCCCACTCGCCGTAGCGAATATTGGGAATTGCGTGATACCACGCTGAGATGTAATCATCCTCATCATCATCCGCTGTATAATATAGGTAGCTGGTGTTTGATGTCGATGTTCCGTAGATCAACCACTGCACCTCCTCGATGTTAGAGTCAACGATGAATCCATCGAGGGTGCGAGCTATATACCAAATACACGATGAGTTGCTCGACCCAATAACATCGTCCGACATATCGTCCTCATCCTCTTCATAGAGCTCCAACACCTCCTCGGTAATCATCTGCTTAAGCCCAGCGAGTGTCTGCGGAAGATCGGTTTGAACTGTATTGTCTCGCAATAACTTCTCATATTGATACTCATTCTCAAACTGCAGCGGTGTCCCATCAATAGGAATATAATTTGTGTTGAGACGGATGTAGTGAGCACCCTCTGAGTTGAGCAGTGTCCAATCCTTAGTTGGGTAGGTTGCGCTATTTAACGCAATGAAATCATCGATATGATCCTTCTGAGTATCAGCAGGGTAGTTCTGCACCTCCGTAACCTCGATGTCGAACCTCACGGGTCGATAGCCGCTATGCAGATACTGTCCTGCATATCCGCTCAAACCATTAACCGTGCCAGCCAACTCCGAGCGAGTGTAGAGCGAGAACTTTGTCCCAGCCTTAAACTCCACCGCTGTAGTGACCCCATTGATAATCAACTCGCTCGACATAAATGCGTACTCCAAAGCCTCGTCAGCATCAATATCGTCACTCGTTGACGGAACATAATCGGTCATTGCAGCGTAGCGTGTATATCGATTATAGACACCCTGCTGAACCGCCATCGTCTCGTCTCGATTGTTATAGATATTGCCATCCATATCACACGTTGTGATCTTGTAGCTTATGTATCCGCCCTGTTCGATCGCCTCGCCCGATGTTGTCACACCATCCTCAAATTCGATGTAGTAACCATCCTCCTGTTGTGAGCTAACTAGTTCGGGTCGATTTGTTGCGATCCACGCATCGAGCACAGATTGCTCAATCTCATCAAAGTCGGTATCATCCGCCTCCTCAGCCGCCTGATCCTTACAGCTACCCATCGATAGCGTGAGCGCCAACATTATGATCCACCCGAACGACTTATTTATCTTTATATTCATATCTCTATTATAGGTTCGTGTCTTAATACTCCACAACTTCAAACTAATTTTCTACACTCAATACAGTGCAGAAAAAGACCAGTGATGACCACTGATCGATTAGACCTATAACGTCATCACCATAGGCCATATTGCGTGTCATATACAATTCAACTATATCTCCCTCTCGGCACCCGATCAAACCATCCTGTATTGAGCTAAGTAGGGTAGTCTTTCCAACGATAATCTCCATCGGTAAGAATGTCCAGTACTCCAAGTTGAGACCAGCCTCCTCATACTCCGATTTGTAGATTGCCTCATTGGTGTAAACAGGCAGCTCGTCATCCGAAATTGCTGAGCCAGAAAAGCTGTGGAGCCTGAAGTTTATGAGGATGCTGCTGCCGCTCTTAACCTCCGCTTTCTCATCTCGACCAGCATCATATTGTGTTGAGATATATCGAAATGCAAGATCTCCATAGCTGGTGTAGAAAGCGGGTTCGAGATCGAGTGATGATGATACCTCCGACTCGGCAATGAGTGATGGCGAGTGCGACCCCTCCAAGTAGCTAATTATGGTCTCCTTTTGCGATTCGTTCTCCTCGATGTCGGACTCCGACACACACCCACAGAGTGTTATTGCGGCACAGATAATGGGTGCCGCAATGGTTATATTCCGCAGTCGTCTAAAAAGCTCTTTCATACAATTTTTGTCTTATCGCTCATAATCTTGCAAAGGTAGCAAAAATTATCGGTTATTCAAATGGTTTCTCAAAAACTACACCATAAAAAATGCCTCACAACCTCTTTACAACCTCTTTACAACCTCTTTAAAGCCTGTCTGATCAACTCTTCAACGCTGCTGTTTGGGGCACTCTTCAACACCTCTTCGATCGCTTTTTTGCACGATGCTTTCGAGAATCCCAACATCACCAACGCCTCTTGCGCCTCCTGCTGTGTAACGCTATCCGCCACAGCGATTGCGGCAACATCTACACCATCACCCTCCTCAGCCGAGAGCTTCATCATCTTGTCTCTTAGTTCGAGTATGATCTTCTGTGCCGTCTTGATACCCAACCCCTTAACACTCTTGAGTAGCGCTGCATTATCGGTTGTGATGATGCTCCGTAGCTCCGATGGGGTGTAGGTCGACAAGACCATCCGAGCCGTGCCGACACCAACGCCCGAGACGCTAATTAGGTGCTGAAACAGCTCTCGCTCGCCCTTGGTGTAAAACCCATAAAGCAGCTGTGCGTCCTCCCTTACAACGTGGTGCAGATATAACTTCACGCTCTCCGCCCCTTCACACTTAGAAAAAGTGTTGAGCGATATATGTAAAAAGTAACCAATGCCCCCCGTCTCAACCACTGCAAAGGTTGGTGTTAGCTCCGTGAGAGCCCCTGTTATGTATTCGTACATCTCGAAAATTGTTTAATAATCGACAAATATAATATATTTTTTCTATCTTTGTACTTTGAATTAGAACAATATCGTAATTTTAACGAAATGAAAAAACTATTTATTGCTGCAGCCTGCATCGCTGCACTCGTCTCTTGTAACGCACCACAGAGCGCCACAGAGCAGCCAGTGGTAACACGTGAGATTGGCTCGTCAGATATAGCTTTTGTCTCGATGGAGAGGGTACTCACTGAGAGCGATATATTCCTCTCAGAGGGGCTGGCACTCCAGAAACGCAGCGAGACTGCAAATCGTGATTGGAGAGCTCAGGAGCAGAAGTTGCAGGATGAGGCTACACAGCTACAGCAGCGCTATCAGAATGGGCTAATAACATCGACCAATGCGCAGCTAGAGCAGCAGAAGTTGGAGCAGAAGTTGGAGCAGTTCCGCACCACAACAGAGCGTGAAATGAGGGAGCTAGATGAGGAGAATACGGTCTTTGCAAATCGTGCTCAAAAGCTTATCCGTAGCGCCGTAGATGTGGTGAACAGGGACAAACGTTATAAGATGATCGTGAATGCCTCGGCGCTCATCGATGCAGACTCTACGCTCGATATTTCAAGTGTAGTCTTGGTGGAGCTAAACAAGCTCTATAAAGAGGAGAAGAAGTAATGTGGTTTATTCCCTTTTCGTTGCGTGACCTCTTCGATGTGTTGGTGGTTGCGATGATTATGTTTTGGATTTATCGCTCAAGCAGGGGGACAAAAGCGCCCTTGATTTTTGTGGCTATTGTCTCTATTTATCTACTTTGGGTCGTTGTGCGAGCGCTCAATATGGAGCTTTTGTCGCTGATCTTTGGGCAGATAATATCTATTGGGGCGGTTGCCTTGATAATACTTTTTCAGCCTGAGTTGCGGCGATTCTTTCAATCATTTGATGTCCGCAACTTTGGTGGTGGTCTACTTGCTCGCATCTTTGGGCGAGAGGGTAGCGCTGTGAATCGAGCGATGCTCCCCATCATAGAGGCTGTAGCAACTCTCTCTCGTCAACACCGAGGGGCGATCATCGTGTTGGCTCAGTCGAGCGATTTGAGCCTCATTACACAGGGTGGTGTAGATGTAGATGCAAGGCTGTCGTCACCACTTCTCAAGGCGATTTTTTGCGAGAAGTCACCCCTAAATGAGGGTGCAGTGGTTGTATCGGGCGACCGTATCGTTGCGGCAAAGTGCATTTTGCCTGTCACACAGAGCGATGTCTCGATCTCGATTGGCACACGAAATCGTGCGGCAATAGGGCTGAGCGAAATTTCTGATGCGGTGGTTGTGGTTGTCTCATCACACACAGGCGAGATAGCTTTGGCAAGGTCGGGCAACCTCACGGGCAACCTCTCGGCAGATGACCTAGCCTCGGAGCTAGTAACCTGCTTTGACGGCACAACAAAGGGTGATGACAAAGAGGAGGTGGCTCATTAGTAGCCACCTCTAATCTTTTGCTAATTATTGCTCTCCTCTGAAATATTTACACAAGCTCGTAATGCTTAGATTTTCAATCCATTAAAGATGTTTTAGCAATTGACGTTTACGGGTTATTCTCGTTACTCCTTCACAAAGTTTCGCTTGCGACCATAATATGGGTAGGCATCCCAAACGTCGGGGTTTGTTAGGCGTGTGTCATTCGTCTCTTTGAGTATTGCAAAGAGCTCTTGATTCATCGCCTTTGCAACCTTTTTATACTTTGCATCGGTAACCAAATTGACCATACATTGAGGATCTTTTGCAATGTTGAACAGCTGCTCCTGTGGTCGTTTATCTGTGGCTAAATGGAAATATGGAGCGATCTTGGACTCCTCACGTTTTGCAATCAACTCACCCTTTGATGGCGAGCCGTCAATATCTGCATAAGATGATACAGCGGTCATCTTTCCACCCTTTTCAACATAAGAGAGAGGGTCGCCAGCAGGGTGACGATCGGGCTCAAAATTATAGAGATAAAGATAATCCCCACGGCGCAACGCTCGCACAGGATAGCCCAACTCATTAGCTCTCGCTGAGGCGTGACGCTCACGTGCATAGAGGGCTCTATTTGGCAACTTTGCCCCCTTTACACCCCTCATCCACGGAACTAGAGATCGGCTCGTCATCGCCCGTGTCGCCTCGTTATCCACGCCAGCCATCTCTAGGAATGTAGCGGCAAAGTCGATCGATGAGAACGCCTCCTTGACACTCACCTTGCGAGGTTTGAGCTCACGTGCCCAACACATCGCCATCGGAACGTGAGTACCCACATCATAGCCGCTAGCCTTGGCGTTAGGGAAGGGCATTCCATTATCCGCCGTGACGATGATGAGTGTATTATCCAACTCGCCACACTCCTCCAAATATCGCAACATCAGCCCCAAATGTTTGTCGAACCACTGAACCTCGACAACAAAATCCGCAACATCGCCACGTGTCGTGGGTGTATCGGGCAAGAATGGCGGCAAGTCAATCGCCTCGGGATCAACCCCAGCCTTTTTCCAGCTATTCTTCTCGTAACCTCGGTGTGCCTCCTTTGCTCCATACCAAAAACAGAAGGGCTCACCCTTGCTCCGCTCCTGCATAAATGCCTTGAAATTCTCGAAGTAATCGAAAGAGTGGATACCTGTGAATGGCGGTGTTGTGGTGATCTCGTTGTACTCCTTGCCTGCTGGATTGAGTTTGCGGTGTCCTTGCCATCGACCAGGCGACCACCCCTTGCCTGTGTAGCCAACGTGATAACCAGCCTCGGTGAGTAGGTCGGTGTAGGTGACGAGATGTGACGGGAAATCTGAGCCGTGAGTACCAGCCTCCTCTATCTCCCAAGTATATCTGCCCGTAAGCAGCGATGCACGTGAGGGGCTACTGCCTGGGGAGGTAACGTAGCCATTTTCAAAGAGCACACCACGGCGAGCCACCTCATCAAAGGCTGGGGTCGAGATCCCCTTAGTTCCATAAGCCGAGGCGTAAGGGTAGGAGATGTCATCAGCAATAGCCAACAAAATATTTGGGCGTTTCTCCGCTGCATTAGCTGAGATAGAGACAACAGCCGACAGTGTCACCGCTGATAAAAATAGGGATTGTTTCATCATTTTGTTTACAGTTTAGTTTGGTTGTTGCAAGTTACAAAAAAAATGTGAAACGCACCTAATCAATCGGAGAAATATTTAGATCTGTTTGCGTAGTCGGGCAACAGGAATATTGAGCATCTCACGATACTTCGCCACGGTGCGGCGAGCGATATGATACCCTTTGGAGTTGAGAATATCCATCAAAGTCTCATCCGTTAGTGGGTGGCGTTTATCCTCATCATCGATGCACTGCTGCAGAATATTCTTGATCTCGTGGCTCGAAACCTCAGCGCCCGAGTCGGTCTGCATCGCCTCCGAGAAGAGCGATTTGAGCAGTATTATACCGAAGTGGGTCTGTACATATTTGCTGTTTACAACTCGTGAAATAGTCGATACATCCAAACTTGTACGCTCGGCTATATCTTTGAGAATCATCGGTTTAAGTCTACGTTGGTCGCCATCTTTGAAGTACTCATTTTGGAAATTCAGAATCTCGGTCATCGTCCTCATCAATGTATCCTGCCTCTGTTTGATAGCCGACAAGAACCACTTAGCCGAGTCGATCTTGCTCTTGACGAACTGCACCGTGTCACGATCCTGCTCCTTGACTACACCCTTTGAGTCGACCATCGAGCGCATCATATCGATATAACGACTGCTGATCTTCACCTCAGGCAGCGAGCCCGAGTTGAGCGAGAGATCAAACCGATCCTCAAAGTAAGACAAGATAAAATCGGGTGTTATATATGGCGTGGTGTCAACGCCCCCCTCAGCGTATAGGTTGCCGGGTTTTGGGCTCAATCTACGTATCTCCGTTATAGCCGAACGAAACTCATCTTCATCAATCTGCAGGCGGCTCATCAAACGCTCATAGTGTCGCTTAGCAAACTCCTCAAAGTGATTTGCCAAGATCCTCTTCGCAAGGCGCTGGCTCTTCGTGGGGTGGAGCAGTTGTGAGATCTGTATCAAGAGAGACTCCCTAAGATCCCTCGCCCCGATACCTGCAGGCTCCAATTGGTGGATGATCTTTAGCACCCTCTCCAACTCATCGACATCAGCCTCGATATTCGCCACGAAAGCGAGGTCGTCCGAGATCGACTCCAAATCACGGCGAAGATAACCATCCTCATCAAAGCAGCCAATCAAGAAGTTCGCCAGCTGCATCTCTCGCTCCGTGAGTTCACGATAACAGAGCTGCTCGCTGAGATACTCCTGCAGCGATCGCCCCCCCGAGAGGAACAGCGGACGCTCCTTTTCATCCTTCGAGAAGTTGTTGATTCTACTCTTATATGACGGTGTGTCGTCCTCCTTTAGATACTCCTCCATCGAGAGTTGTTGCGGCTCATCACCCTCATTATGAGTGGGTTGCAGCTCCTCAAGAACGACATTCTCCTCTATCTCCTGCTTGATTCTCTGCTCCAACTGCATTGTCGGCAGCTCAAGCAGTTTAATCATCTGTATCTGTTGCGGTGAGAGTTTCTGTTGCAGACTCATCACCTGTCGTTGGTTTAACGCCATAAAAATATGTAGGTAGTTTCTATAAAAAAGTATTCGCACTCAAAGTTAAACGATGAGTGCGAACAGATATTGCATACCCTCTGTGCCTTGGTCTTAAGACTAAAACTCAGCGTTATTTGGGGTACGAGGGAACGGTATCACATCACGAATATTAGCCATTCCCGTCACGAAGAGCAACAATCGCTCAAAGCCCAAGCCGAAGCCCGAGTGTGGCGCTGAACCCCAACGACGTGTATCGAGATACCACCAAACATCCTCCTCACTCATATTTAACTCCTTCACTCTAGCAGAAAGTTTGCCAAAGTCCGCCTCACGCTCCGATCCACCTATAATCTCGCCTATTTTTGGGAACAATACATCCATCGCACGAACCGTCTTGCCATCCTCATTCTGCTTCATATAGAACGACTTGATCTCCTTAGGGTAGTTAATCAAGATAACAGGCTTTCGGAAGTGCTCCTCCACCAAGTAACGCTCGTGCTCAGACTGTAGGTCGCAACCCCAATCCACAGGGAACTCAAACTTCTTGCCCGATGCCTTAAGTATCTCGACACCCTCGGTGTAATCAAGTCTAACGAAATCATTCTCCACAACAAATTTCAGCCTCTCCAATAGCTCTTTGTCCCACATCTTATTCATAAACTCCAGATCCTCTGCGCAACTCTCCAAAGCGTACTTTATAAGATATTTCAAGAAATCCTCAGCCAAATCCATATTATCCTCCAGCTCATAGAACGCCATCTCGGGCTCGATCATCCAGAACTCCGCCAAGTGACGAGGTGTGTTTGAGTTTTCGGCACGGAACGTTGGTCCGAAGGTGTAGATCTGACCCAACGCCATTGCGCCCAACTCACCCTCCAACTGACCCGAAACAGTCAAGTTGCAAGCCTTACCGAAGAAATCCTGTGAGTAATCTACACGTCCCTCCTCAGTGCGTGGTGGGTTGCTCATATCGAGTGTCGAGACATTAAACATCTGTCCCGCTCCCTCACAATCCGAACCTGTAACGATTGGTGTATGGAGGTAGTAAAACCCTTTGTCGTTGTAATACTTATGAATCGCAAAAGCCATTGCGTGACGAATACGCAACACCGCTCCAAATGTATTTGTACGTGGACGAAGGTGCGCAATATCACGCAAAAACTCCAACGAGTGACCCTTCTTCTGAAGTGGATAGGTCTCGGGATCAGCCGCTCCATAGAGCTCAATCGTCTGAGCCAAAACCTCAACACCCTGACCAGCACCCTGTGATGCAACCAATGCTCCATCTACACGAACACAAGCACCCGTAGTGACACTCTTCAAAACCTCATCATTTGTGAATGTCGCCAAATCGACAACGATCTGAATATTCGCTGCACACGACCCATCATTGAGGGCGATGAAAGCTACATTTTTATTGCCTCGTTTTGTACGCACCCACCCCTTTACGGTGATGCTCTGCTCCGTTGCCTCTAGGCGAAGGATCTCTGCAATTCTTGGTGTCATTTTATCTCTTTAAATATTTATTTATGTTTTGTCAATGCGCAAATATAGCGATTTTTCGCAAATATTTTAAAATCAATTTAAGAATTTTCCGTTGGCGACCTCGATTTTTACTCTTGGTCTCCTAAAATTCACACAACCAACCAACCAACCAACCATCCATCCACCACTGCATCGCTAGGCATTCGCCAATCTCCACGTGGCGAGAGCGATACACTACCAACCTTTACTCCGTCAGGCATCGCTGAGCGTTTGAATTGTTGCGAGAAGAATCGGCGAATAAATGTGCGTAACCACTTGATTATCGTCTCATCATCATATCGTCCCTCGAACGCCACCATCGCCATCGACAATATCTTCTGAGGCGAGAAGCTGTTGCGCACAAAATGATAGAGATAAAAATCGTGTAGCTCGTAAGGTCCCACCAAATCTTCGGTCTTTTGAGCGATCTCGCCATTCTCATCAGCAGGCAGCAGCTCTGGACTAACTGGGGTCTTGATCACATCCAGCAACGTAGCTCTAACACTCTCACTCTCAGGCTGATCCGCAAACCACCGAACCAAATATCTAACCAACGTCTTGGGCACGGAGCTATTCACGCCATACATCGACATATGGTCGCCATTGTATGTAGCCCACCCGAGCGCCAATTCGCTCAAATCACCCGTTCCAATCACCATTCCCGACTCCATATTGGCTATGTCCATCAAGAGTTGAGTCCGCTCCCTCGCCTGTGAATTTTCATAAGTCACCGACCTGTCTTCACTCGACAGACCAATATCCTCGAAGTGTTGGTTGCAAGCCTTCACGATCGAGATCTCACGGAGCGTAACACCCAGTGCCTCGACCATCTTCACTGCATTATTATATGTTCGTCCTGTAGTTCCAAACCCAGGCATCGTCACCCCGATGATCCCCTTGCGATCGATCCCCAAGCGGTCAAATGCTCGCACCGTAACAAGTAGCGCCAACGTTGAATCCAATCCACCCGAGATACCGATAATTGCTGAGCGACAACCCGTGTGTCGCAATCGCTGAATCAAACCTCCGCTCTGGATAGAGAAGATCTCCTCACAACGTCTATTGCGGCTCGTTGGATCGGAGGGGACAAATGGCGTGGGGTCAACCTCTCGCAATAGATCGCTCGGCTCAATTACATCCAACTCCACCGACCTTATGTATGGATCGACATTCACCACTACATTGCCACCGAATGTCGTTGTGCGCACTCTATGGTTACGTATCAACTCAATATCTACATCTGCATAGGTTACCTGTGCATCGAGGCAAAAGCGCTCCGATTGAGCCAATATTCGTCCATTCTCAGCGATGATCCCATTGCCGCCAAAAAGCAGATCTGTAGAGGATTCACCCGCCCCAGCTGAACAATATACATATCCAGCGATTGAGCGAGCCGACTGCTGCTCAATGAGCGAGACCAAATAGTCGTGTTTACCCACCACCTCAGGCGATGCAGATAGATTAAAGAATACCTCAGCGTGGTCAGCCATCGCCGATGAGGGCGGTGTTGCAACCCACAAATCTTCGCAAATCTCCATAGCGCACCGAACTCCCGAAACCTCGAAAACCATCGCTGTAGTGAGTAGGTAATCAAACACACCGATCTTAGTCGTTGCACCCTTCTCAAGTCGTGAGGCAGGCGAGAACCAACGGCTCTCATAAAACTCCGAATAGTTCGGTATATTACTCTTTGGGACGACTGCCAATATCTCACCCAAAGCAAAGGCTACAGCGCAATTATATAGCGAGTTGCGGTGTTTGATCGGCATACCGACAATCGTCACAATATCGGTATCAACAAGTGCCTCAACAAGATCCAAAAGAGCCTCATAAGCAGACTCTATGAGTTGCTGCTGCAGAAATAGATCTCCGCAGGTGTAGCCCGTGATCGAGAGCTCGGGTGTCACAACGACCTCTGCGCCTCTCGCTGCCGCCTCTCTCGCTACATTATAAATCTGTTCAGCATTGAATTTGCACCCTCCGATCTTGACCCGAGGCGTGGCTGCTGCAACTCTGAAATATCCATTCTCTCTCATAATTCAATTTGTTAGTCTCCAATGAAACACTCTTGGATTAGGTGTAATTTGCTTATTGTTAACTATTTAGCCCAAAGTTTCAAGAGGTTAATAACCACCTCTACAGCTCGCTCCATAGTCGTGAGTGAGCAATATTCGTGGCGGCTGTGAAAGTTACCGCCACCCGTGAATAGGTTAGGGCAGGGGAGACCCATAAACGATAGTCGAGCGCCATCCGTTCCTCCTCGAATCGGACAGATAATCGGCTCGACACCAGCCTCTTGCATCGCCTCCTCTGCTCTCGAAATTAGCTCTGGATGAGGTTCGATCATACGTTTCATATTGAAGTACTGATCCTTTAGTGTGAGCTTAAACGCCTCCTCACCGTGCCTCTTCTGCAGCAGGTCGACAATACTCCATATTTCCACCTTTCGCCGCTCAAATTCATCGAGTGAGTGGTCTCGAATTATATACTCCATCTCAGCCCTCTCGACCGATCCCGACAGCGAGGTCAGGTGATAAAACCCCTCGTAACCCTCAGTGTACTGTGGTCGCTCAACGGCAGGCAACAAAGAGTGGAGCTCATTCGCCATATCGAGCGCATTTTTCATACGTCCCTTAGCTGCCCCAGGGTGGTGGTTGTGTCCCGTGATCTCGATCTTTGCCGATGCTGCGTTGAAGTTCTCATACTCCAATTCACCCTCTGCACCGCCATCGAGTGTGTAGGCGAAGTCTGCCCCCAAGGCTCTCAGATCGAGGAAGTCAACGCCTGCTCCAATCTCCTCATCGGGCGTGAAACAGATCCGCACACGTCCGTGCTCAACTTCAGGGTTAGCAATTAACTCAGCCGCCACCGTCATAATCTCCGCTACGCCAGCCTTATCATCCGCCCCCAAGAGCGTCTCGCCATCGGTTGTGATGAGTGTGTGACCGATCAATTTTAATAGCTCGGGGTACTCCGCAACCGTGATGCTCGCCTTTAGGCTCAGCGCAATATCACCCCCATCATAGCTCTCAATGATCTGAGGCTTGACCCCCTCTCCACTAACTTCGGGCGAGGTGTCAACGTGAGCAATGAGCGCTATCACGGGACGAAGTTCGCACCCCTTAGAGGGCGGAATTGTCGCCATCAAATAACCATACTTATCAAGTGTAACATCCTCAGCACCAATAGTCTCCAGCTCACACCTCAGCTCCTCCATCAGCACCAACTGCTTAGGGGTTGACGGAAAACTCTCGCTCGTTGTCGAGGATTGTGTATCGAAAGATACATATCTCAATAGTCGCTCCTTAAGAGCCTCTTCTCTGCTCATAATATATATGTATTAGTTTGCAAACATCGGGTTAGTTGTCAATCAATCATCGTGTGCGTGTCAATCAACGTCAATCAAACATCAAGACGATCTCCTTCGGTGAGGTGATGATGTGATCCGCACCGCTCTGCTCCAGCTCCTCACGAGATCTAAAGCCCCACACCACACCAACAGACTCTACACCAGCCGCTGCAGCCGTCTCCATATCGACCCCCGAATCACCTACATAGAGGATCTTATCGGGCGTGAACGATGTGAATTGACAAATATCTCTAACGATCTGAGGGTTAGGCTTTAGCGCAACGCCTGCTCTCTGTCCCAACACCATCTCAAAGTGAATCTCGGGGAAGAAGTGGGCGATCAACTTCTCAGTGCCTCGCTGAAACTTATTCGAGGCTACAGCCATCGCAATACCTCGCTTTTTAAGCTCTCGCAACATCCACGCAATATCTGGATAGGGCACTGTGTGCTGGTGAATATTCTCGAAGTAGTACTCTACAAACTCACCTCTCAACTCCGCCACAAACTCCTCTGTACGTAGCTCCTCGGGGATTGCTCGCTCCACGAGACGCATCACACCGTTCCCCACAAATGATGCATACTCATCATAACTATAGGTTGGCAAATTATGTCGCTTAAGCACCTCATCACACGATGCCGCAAGGTCGCCAATAGTGTTGAGCAGCGTTCCGTCAAGGTCAAAAATAACTAACTGTTTCATATCGTTTTATCTCTATTTTTTTGTAAGTTGAGTTCTAAAAATTTTATAACCAATAGCCGCAATGGTGAACGACACCACGGGGCTTAAAATATTAAAAAAGCAGTAGGGTAGGTAGACCCAAGTCGAGACACCCAACACCCCAGCTTGCGCCATTCCGCAGGAGTTCCACGGAACAAGTACCGAGGTGACCGATGCCGAGTCCTCTACCGAGCGGCTAAGCAGTCGAGCCTCGTATCCCTTCTCCATATATAGCCCCTTAAAGAGCCGCCCTGTGAGGATGATCGAGATGTATTGATCGGCAGTGCAGAGGTTAAAGAAGATACCGCCACAGAGTGTCGTACCCACGATCGATGCAGCCCCCGAAGTGTGCTTAGCGATTGTCGAGGTGATACGCTGCAGCATACCGCTACCAACCATCACACCGCCGAAACACATTGCGCAAATTATGAGCCAAATAGTGTTCATCATTCCCTCCATTCCTCGTGTCGAGATGAGTTCGGTGATTGCAGCCGACTGGGTTGAAATAGATGTTGAGCCGTAGCAACTCATTATCGCTGCACGGGTTACATTCGCCACATCAAGCTCCGAGAGCGGCACACCAACAATCTCAGCCATAATCTCGGGCTGTGCGACAACCAACGCCACGACCGAGAGCAGAACCGACAGCGAGAGTGTAATCATTGCGGGTACTCGCCGAGCGATCAGCACCATCGTCATCACAGGCACAGAGAGCAACCACGGCGAGATATTAAATTTATCATTCAAGATCAGAGTGTACTCATCCACCGAGACATCAGCCCCATCGTGTACCACAAAGCCAGCCACCAAAAAGATTGTGAGCGCAATTATAAATGTAGGTATTGTGGTGATAAACATATATCGAATATGTTCAAAGATCCTCACCCCAACCGTTGTCGAGGCCATAATTGTTGTGTCGGACAGCATCGACAGCTTATCGCCAAAGTACGCCCCCGAGATGATAGCGCCAGCGATCCAACCCTCCGAAAAGCCCAACGCTGAGCCCACACCCATAAGCGCAACACCGATCGTTGCGATGGTTGTCCACGAGCTGCCCGTCATAATTGAGACCACCGCACAGATGATACTTGTCGAGACCAAAAAAACGTATGGATTGAGCACCTCCAAACCGTAGAGAATCATTGTCGGCACAACACCGCTCACCATCCACGTGCCCGACAGTGCACCGATCAAAAGCAGAATTATGATAGCCGAGGCGGAGGCTTTTATGTTGTCGATCATAGCCTCCTCGATCTTGTTCCAACCACAGCGATAGATCCCCACCGAGATAGCTACAGCGGTTATAGATGCAGCGATAAGTGCAACTTGATTGCCGCCACTAATAGCGTCAGATCCAAAGAGCGAGATCACCACATAGAGCATAAAAGTCAACACCGCCAATGGTGTCAATGACGCAATGAGTGATGGTCGCTGTGGATTGTTTTCTCTCCAGTTTGTCGGCATAAATATCTTTTCAATGTTGAGCCCCAACTATTTGGGCTGTGTGAGCCACAATCAGTTGTGGATGAATCACAGCTACAAAGATATACATTTTTGTTGAGACTGAGAAATCTGCAGCACAAAAAAGTTTCTATCAGAGCGGCATAAAAGTGGGTGTAATGGGAATATATTTCTCTAATTATTTGGATAAATAGAGAAAAAGAGTTATCTTTCGGTGATTTTTCGTGAGGCAAGGGGTGCAATCAGAGCTACGCAAGGGGAGCAATCAGAGCTACGCAAGGGGTGCAATCAGAGCTACGCAAGGGGTGCAATCAGAGCTACGCAAGGGGTGCAATCAGAGCGGCACAAAAAAATCAATCAGAGCTACACAAGATATACAACCTAAATAACAAAATAGATAACCTAAACCTAAATGTAATTATGAATCATAGATTACTATGCTCGGGAGCTGCAGCATCACTACTCACGCTCTCGTCAACAGCCTCGGTGGCAGCCAACACGCAACAACAGGCAACCAACTCACAGCAACAGAAACCTGATGTGCTCTTCATCTTTGTGGATGATATGACCTTTGATGGTCTCAACTCGTTGGGTAACAAGCAGATCATCTCGCCCAATATGGACAAGCTGGTCAAGAGCGGCGTGAAGTTTGTCAATAACTATAATATGGGTGGCTGGAATGGCGCAATCAGTCAAGCTAGCCGCACGCAGCTCATCACAGGTATGTATGTCTGGAACGCATTTAAGGCTCAGACTAAGGATAAGTTCCAAAGCCTTGTCGAGCAGCGTACGCTGTGGCCTTTGGTGATGGCTGATGCTGGTTATAAGACCTATCATACAGGTAAGTGGCATATGGCTTTTGTCACTCCACCAAAGATATTCGATGAGACAGAGGCTCTAAGCGGCGGAATGATGCCTGACTATTACGACTTTAAGAAGAAGACGCACGGAGTGCCAAACACCTACTTGGGTTACACCCGTCCGCTCTCTCGTGATGATGATTCGTGGCAACCTTGGGATAAGGCGAATGGAGGCTTTTGGCAAAAGGATGGCAAGCACTGGAGCGAGGTGCAGGCTGATAAGATCATCGGCTATATGGAGCGCAACAAGAGTTCAAAAGATCCTCTCTTTATGACCGTTGCGTTCAATGCGCCACACGATCCTCGTCAATCGCCTAAGAGCTTTGTCGATATGTATCCTGTCGATAAGATCAAGGTTCCGAAGTCGTTCCAGCCTGAGCACCCCGATATGGAGTTGATGGGTTGCGGCAAGACACTTCGTGATGAGGAGTTAGCCCCTTGGCCACGAACTGAGTATGCAGTGCAGAAACATTGTCAGGAGTACTTCGCCTTGATTAGCCACCTCGATGTGCAGATTGGTCGAGTGTTGGAGACGTTGGAGAAGAGCGGGCGTGCAGAGAATACGCTCATCGTCTTTACGGCGGATAATGGTTTGGCGCTCGGCAAGCACGGTTTGTTGGGTAAGCAGAATATGTATGAGCACAGTTTGAAGGTGCCGTTGGTATTCTCGGGATTGGGACTTCCAAAGGGCGAGACACGTACACAGCTCACCTATATGCAGGATCTTGTCCCCACGGTGTTGGAGATTGCTGGCGTGGAGAAACCTAAGAATATGGACTTCATTTCGGAGCTTAATGTGGTTAAGGATGGCAAGCAACCCTCTAATCGTGAGGCGATCTATGGAGCTTACCTCGATGTGCAGCGTATGGTTCGTAACGAGCGTTATAAGCTCTTCTTGATCCCTAAGGCTAAGAGCGTATTCCTCTTTGATGTGTTGAAAGATCCCGAGGAGACGAAGAACCTCTACGGCAACCCAAAGTATGATGACGTGGTTAAAAAGCTTGCGGTTCAGTACCTCAAAATCAGCAAAGAGGTTGGCGATATGTATGATATTCCTGCAACTTATCCAGAGCTATTTAAGGGGTTGTAGATCAACTGGTTCTGTGAAAAACAAGGTGCGCTCGGATTTTTTGAGCGCACCTTGTTTTTCTTTTTGTTGGTGTTTGCTGAGTAAGGCTGAGTATTACTGAGAAGTTCTGAGTATTGCTGAGAAGTTCTGAGTATTACTGAGAAGTTCTGAGTATTACTGAGAAGTTCTGAGTATTGCTGAGAAGTTCTGAGTATTGCTGAGAAGTTCTGAGTATTACTGAGTAACTTTGAGTGTTGCCGAATATCTTTCTACTTTGGGTCTAGGACTATGTAGGGGACTATCATCTCCTCCATCGAGATACCGCCGTGTTGAAAGGTATTTTTGTAGTAACGGATGTGTCGGTTTGCATCATTGTTGTAGACCAGAAAATCGCTGTCGTAGGCAAATATGTAGCTCGATGTGAGGCTGCTCGATGGGAGCTGTATCTCCTCGGGCTTAGTCACTTCGTAGACCTCACGGGCGTTGTAGGCTAGGTTGCGCCCCAACTTATAGCGAAGGTTTGCCGAGGTCTGTCTGTCGCCCGTCACCTTCACAGCTCTATCGACCCTCACCGTTCCGTGGTCGGAGGTGATGACCACCGTGTGACCTCGCTCCGAGAGCAACTTAAGCATCGTGTATAGCTCCGAGTGGTCGAACCACGAACGGGTCAACGAGCGGAATGATGCCTCGTCCTGTGTCAAGTCTCGAATAATATCCATCTCGGTACGTGCGTGTGACAAGATGTCGAGGAAGTTGTAGACAATCACCGAGAGATCAGCATCATAGACGTGCTGCATATTGTCCAGTAGCTTACGCCCGTGCTCGGGGCGGATCAGCTTATCGAAAGTCATCTTATAGTTGCGACCGCTCGACTGAATGAGCCTGCGCAAGAACTCCTCTTCGTGTTGATTCTTACCCCCCTCCTCGTGGTCGTGCACCCATTTGTCGGGCATCAACTTAGCGATCGATAGCGGCATCAGTCCAGCGAATATTGAGTTGCGTGCGTACTGAGTTGCTGTGGGCAAAATTGCGCAATAGAAGTCGTCAGCCACAACATTGAAGTAGCTACGTAGCTGTGCACCAATTGTTCTCCACTGGTCGTAACGGAAGTTGTCGATCAGCAGCAGTGTTGTCTTTTTGCCGCTGTCCACGATCGGGAAGATCTTCTCACGCATCAGTGTGTGCGACATCACGGGGCTCTCCTCGTCTCGGTTGTTAATCCACGTTGAGTAGTTGCGACAGATGAACTTCGAGAACTCTTGCCGTGCCTCCACCTTTTGATAGGTGAGCACATCACGGATGCCCTCATCGTTTGAGCCCGAGAGTTCAATGTCCCACGAAGTTAGGCGGCGATAGAGTGTCGACCAATCGCTAAATGTGGATGCCATCTGTAGCGATGACGATAGGCGACCAAACTCCGAACGATAATCGGCGGTTGTCTGCTCGCTCACCAACTCCTGAGAGTGGACGAACTTCTTGATCGAGAGCAGCACCTGATTAGGGTTGACGGGTTTTATTATATAGTCAGCGATCTTTGAGCCGATCGCCTTATCCATAATATTCTCCTCCTCGCTCTTGGTGACCATAATCACAGGCATATCGGGGCGTATCTCCTTGATCTGAGGCAACGTTTCGAGCCCCGTCATTCCGGGCATCATCTCATCGAGGATCACTAGGTCGTAACTCCCCTCCGAGACTAGATCGATTGCGTCATAACCATTGTTACACGCCTCGACCGTGTAGCCTCGTTTATTGAGGAATAGGATGTGTGGCTTAAGTAGGTCGATCTCATCGTCGACCCAAAGTATCTTCACCATATTTTTTTCAGTTTTAATTAGAATCTGTTTTAGAGTCTGTTCAAGCAGAAAAATTCAAACAAGTTCTAAAATAAATTCGCAGCCCCTTTAGTGAGCTTGCAGTACAAATATAATGTATTTTTTTGGAATTTATTGCGTAAAACGAGAATAATTTTTTCTACATAATAACCGCCATACAGCGTTGCGTTATATCGGCAAAACGAACAATAGATAGAACTATGAGACAGATTTCTAAGAGTTTAGACTCTATCATTGCACAGGCGACATTTCGTGCAATACAGCTAGATGCGAGGGGTGGTTTTGAGGATTTATTATTCTTGGAGCTCATCTCCAACCCAGCATCACTGAGCTATCAGCTGCTCAGTAGCAAGCTCGAACCGCAACAGCTCGACCACATCAAGAGCAACATTAGACGTATCACAGAGGTTGCTGCGCCACGTGTCGAGCTCAGCCCCGAGAGTTATGACATCAATGAATTGCCGAGGGTTGGCGAGAGTGATGAGCGTGATGCAGGTCGTGAGGATGGAGTGAGCGGTGAGAGCGATGCAGGTCGTGAGGGTGGAGTGAATGGTGAGA
>JBCQUE010000029.1:0-28335 GCA_047174325.1 Rikenellaceae bacterium
TCCCTCTACTTAGCGTAATTTCACTGTTCGCTCTTTCGCACCCTCTCAGCCACCTCTTCACTACTCAGCCACCTCTTCACTGCTCAGCCACCTCTTCACTACTCAGCCACCTCTTCACTACTCCGCCCTCGCCCTCGCCCTCGTCACAACCCCTCGCAAACCAAGAATCTGTTTAGGCAGAATAGAAAAAGGACTAAACCAAGAAACGCCTCGATTTAGTCCTCGCTGTTCAGAACCTGCTGATATTCAGCATAGTTTGCGGAAAGAGGGGGATTCGAACCCCCGGTACAGTTGCCCGTACGTCAGTTTAGCAAACTGGTGGTTTCAGCCACTCACCCATCCTTCCTGAACCTTGCTTGTGTTGTTAATCACCTCCTCTTTTTCAAAAGCAACTTCACTTTTTCTCAAAAGTGAACCCCTCTTTTTCTCAAAAGTGAACCCCTCTTTTTCTCAAAAGTGAACCCCTCTTTTTTTTAAAGCATCCTTCTCTTTTTCAAAAGCGAACCTCTTTTTTATAAGTGATGTTCCCCACTTGCGAATGCAAATATAGGGAAAAATTATGACACTTGCAAATTTTTCCGCTAAATAATTTGCGGAATTTTGACTATACAGTCATAATATCCTGTTCCTTAAGCTCTATGAGTTTGTCAACCTGCTTTGAGAACTTATCCAAAATCTTCTGTACAGCGCCCTCGCCATCCTTCGCCATATCCTCAGGCATACCATCCTTTTGTGCCTTCTTGAACGCCTCAACAGCATCACGACGAATATTGCGCATAATGATACGCACACTCTCGCCCTCGCCACGTGACTGCTTAACTAGCTCCTTGCGGCGCTCCTCTGTGAGCGGTGGCAACGACAGACGGATCTGCTCACCATTGTTCGATGGCGTGAGACCGATGTTTGAGTCGATGATCGCCTTCTCCAATGGGCGGATCATATTCTTATCCCACGGCTGGATGATGATTGTCTTAGCGTCAGGCACTGTGACACTCGCTGCACCTGTGATTGGGGTCTGTGTGCCGTAATACTCCACCATCACCGAGTTAAGTAGGTTTGTCGATGCCTTACCTGCACGTACATTTGCCAACTCCTCTTCAAAGTGATCGAACGCCTTTTGCATACGTGCGGTAGCGTCATCTAGGATCTGTTTTGTCTCCATCATATTATTCTATTTTTATTCTAATTTACTCATTTGTAACGACCGTGCCGATCGCCTCACCGCTCATCACCTTCATAAGGTTGCCCGGTGTGTCCATATCAAAGACGATCAGACCGAGGTTATTATCACGACACATTGTGAATGCCGTGAGATCCATAATCTTCAGCCTACGCTCATAGATCTCATCGAATGTGATCTTGTCGAACTTCACAGCCGAGGGGTCTTTTTCGGGATCTGCCGTATAGATTCCATCGACACGAGTACCCTTCAGCATCACCTCCGCCTCGATCTCTATACCCCTCAACGCTGAGGCTGTATCTGTTGAGAAGTATGGGTTTGAAGTACCTCCAGCGATGATTACAACATAGCCAGCCTCGAACAACTCCAGCGCCTTAGCCTTTGAGTAGTACTCCCCTATTGGCTCCATACGGATCGAGGTCAAGACCTTAGCTTTCACACCGTTAGCCTCCAGCGTAGAGTGCAGCGCTAGGGAGTTAATCACCGTAGCCAACATACCCATCTGGTCGCCCTTAACACGATCGTACCCCTGTTTCGAGCCGCTCAATCCCCTAAAGATATTGCCGCCACCAATAACTATACCGACCTCAACACCTGCCGCCGAGAGCTCCGCAATCTGCTCTGCATACGACTGCAACATATCGGTCGAGAGACCATACTTTTGTGCCCCCTGCAGCGACTCGCCGCTCAGCTTTAGTAATACCCGTTTATACTTCATATTTGCGCTTTTTTACGATTCTGACTGCGAAGATAACAATTTTTAGCGAAACTTCCCACTTTTTTTCTATCTTTGTCACGTAAAGTGTAACAAATGTCGATTGATTATAAAATATTACAGAGCGTCAACTCCCCTGCCGATCTCAAAAAATTGAGTATCAGCGAGCTGAATATATATTGCAGCGAGCTTAGGCAGTACATCATAGAGGAGTGCGCCAAGAACCCTGGTCACCTCTCATCAAGCCTCGGCGTTGTGGAGCTAACCACGGCTCTGCACTACGTATATGACACCCCCAACGATGCCCTAATTTGGGACGTTGGTCATCAGACCTATCCACATAAGATCATCACTGGGCGACGTGAAGAGTTTAAAAACAAACGTCGCAAGGGCGGGATCAGCGGATTCCCGAAGATGAGCGAAAGTGAGTATGATAGCTTTGGTGGCGGTCACGCATCGGTCTCTATATCAGCAGCTTACGGAATAGCTAAAGGGGCTGAGATCAGCGGCAAGAAGAGATCCGTGGTGGCGATTATTGGCGATGGCTCTATGACGGGCGGCTTGGCGTTTGAGGGGCTAAACAACCTCGGTGCTGACCCCAGTTGCGACCTGCTCGTAATCCTCAACGACAACCATATGGCGATCGATCGTGCAACAGGTGCACTGAGTGGCTATCTACTCAACATCTCGACATCGGTGCGTTACAACCGCTTTAAGCAGTGGCTGTGGCACCTACTCTCTCACACGCCACGTATCCTGCAGCTATTCAGAGCTATAGGTGGTGGTGTAAAGCGTGGATTACTTCGCCGTAGCAACCTCTTCGAGAGTTTCAATATGCGCTACTTCGGACCTGTCGATGGGCACAATACAGAGCGACTAATCGAGACGATCAGAGCCCTACGCAACATCAAAGAGCCAAAACTGCTGCACGTCATCACAACCAAGGGCAAGGGCTACGAACCTGCTGAGAACAACACCGCTTGGCACTCCCCCGGTAAATTTAACGCTGCAACAGGCGAGAGACGACAAGCAGCTGTGGAGTGCGACAAGTTTCAAGATGTATTTGGCGAGACACTACTCGAATTGGCTCGGCTGGATGAGCGTGTAGTTGGAATCACCCCCGCTATGCTGAGCGGCTCATCGATGAATATTCTCAACGATGCAATGCCCGAACGCTGTTTCGATGTCGGTATCGCCGAGGGTCACGCTGTAACTTTTGCTGCTGGTGTTGCCGCAAGCGGTTTGCGCCCATTCTGCAACATCTACTCAACATTTATGCAGCGAGCCTATGACAACATCATTCACGATGTCGCTATTCAAAATCTGCCCGTCACACTCTGTCTCGACCGAGGTGGATTGGTGGGCGAAGATGGCGCTACACACCACGGTGCTTACGACTTGGCTTACCTATCTGTAATTCCAAATTTGGTTGTTGCTACACCTCGTAACGAAATAGAACTCAGAGAGTTACTCTACACAGCACTCCACTCCAACCGCCCCTTTGCAATCCGCTACCCACGTGGCTGTGGCGAGGGTGTTATGTGGCGAAACAAGCCCTTCACAGCGTTGGAGATCGGACGAGGCGAAGAGCTCCGTCAAGGCTCAACAACAGCCGTTGCCGTGGTCACCATAGGCACAACAGCCGCTGCCGCTAGCGAGGCTATCGAGATGGTTGGAGACGACATTTCGCACTACGACATTCGCTTTGCAAAGCCTCTCGACATAGAGCTAATCAACTCTATTGCAGAGCGTTACGACAATATAATCACCGTCGAAGATGGTGCGCTCCGTGGCGGTGTAGGCGAGGCAATTGCCGCCCACATCAACGCTATGAAGTTCACCTGCAACGTCCACTCATTAGGTATCCCCGACCGATTTATCCACCACGGAACACCTGCCGAACTCTACGCCGAGTGTGGTTTCGATGCCGAGGGAATCACCAAGGTAATCAAGGAGCTGTTGTAAAAAACGATTGCCGCTAACACTCTCTTTGAGCATTAGCGGCAACTTTTATATTTGAGTAATATTCCTTACTTCAACTCTCTCAACACCTCTGAGATACGCTTCATAGCCTCAACGAGGTTCTCGTCTGATGTTGCGTATGAGAAACGTAGATAGTCTGGCGAACCAAACGCATCGCCTGCAACCGTAGCCACGTGACCAACCTCAAGGATGTACATAGCCAAATCTGTCGATGAGTTAATCGTGCGATCGCCAGCGCTCTTGCCCATATAGTAGCTAACCTCTGGGAACAAATAGAACGCACCCTCAGGATTGTTTACACGGAATCCCTCAATCTTGCTCGCCAACTCAACAACCAAATTCTTGCGACGCTCAAAGGCTACACGCATATCCTCAACACACTGCTGATCGCCAGCAAATGCCGCTACAGCCGCCTTCTGAGCGATAGATGATGCACCCGATGTATATTGACCCTGCAAGTTGTCACAAGCCTTAGCGATCCAAAGTGGAGCAGCGATGAAACCGATACGCCATCCAGTCATTGCATACGCCTTAGAGACACCATTCACGATGATTACACGCTCACGGATCTCCTCAAACTGAGCGATGCTTTGGTGTGCGCCAACGTAGTTGATGTGCTCATAGATCTCGTCCGACATTACATATACCTGTGGGTGCTTAGCCAACACCTCAGCAAGCTCCTTAAGCTCCTGCTGGCTGTAAACGCTACCTGTTGGGTTTGATGGCGAGCAGAGGATCAACATCTTTGTCTTAGGTGTGATCGCTGCCTCTAGCTGAGCTGCTGTCATCTTGAAGTTCTCATCGATACCTGTCTCAACGATCACATTCTCACCCTCAGCCAACTTAACCATATCCACGTAGCTAACCCAATATGGAGCAGGAATAATAACCTCATCACCAGGGTTGATCATCGACAAGATGACGTTACACAACGACTGCTTAGCACCACCCGAAACGATGATCTGATTAGGAGCATACTCCAAACCGTTGTCGTTTTTCAACTTATCACAGATAGCCTTACGAAGATCGAGGTATCCAGGGACAGGTGAATAGAACGAGAAGTTATCATCAATAGCCTTCTTCGCTGCTGCTTTAATGTGGTCAGGAGTATTGAAATCAGGCTCACCAACGCTAAGGTTGATGACATCAACTCCCTGAGCCTTAAGCTCATTACTCTTCTGAGACATTGCCAACGTCTGTGATGGCGTTAACGCTGCTAAGCGATTAGAAACATTAGTCATATCAATTATTTGTTATAGTTGTTTTTCAGAGCACAAAGATAGTTATAATATTCGGAAAATGAAACATTTGTGAATAAAATAACACAATTTTATCCTTAATTTTGTTCTAAAGTGACCTTTTCGTAGCGATAGCCCTGCAATCTGAGCCCGATAGCGACACCCAATTTATAGAAGACCTTGGCTGTATGAGCGAAGATATGGAACGCCATAACACTCTGAGGCTCAATCTCCTCCTTACGAATTGCAACGAGTGCCGTCTCTGCTGCTCCACGTAAAATTGACTCAAGTCGCTCAGCATCCTTTCCGCCCAGCGCATAGCCCAAGAGCCCCTGCATAACATACTCATCGAGGCAGTCGAACCCTCGTGGTGCAGCGAGTAGCGAGTAGAGATCCTCCTCATCCTCATAACTCTCCCAATCGGTATCCCACAGCACAGCCGCACCAATCCCAACATACGCCGCCCACGCAATCGCCACCGTTGGATACTTAGCGATCTCGGGCACAGCCGCCGCCATATATTCAGGTGCCGATGTTATCCACCGCTCCTCCAACTCCTCAGCCGCCAACAGCTCACCCTCCAATGCCCCTACATCGGTCACTTGACGCAATAGGTCACGGAGCAATTTATCCTCGTAATTTGCCAAAAATTGGCTCTCTTGATAATCCATATTGTATATTATAATAGGTATATTTTTATCACTAACTCATACAGGCTAGTACAGGCTAGTACAGGCTAACCAAAGCTAAAAGGGAGCTAGCTCCCTAACTCACAGGGTAATATCTTTCGCCAAAGATCTTCGAGCCCACTCTAACGCTTGTCGATCCGCACTCCACCGCCATCATATAGTCGCCCGACATTCCCATCGAGAGGGTGTCGAACGCCTCCGAGAAGTGGTGAGCAAGTTCATCTTTACAGCTCTTCAGGCGGCAAAAATCACTCTTCACAACGCTCTCGTCATAAGTATTGGAGGCGATCCCCATAACACCACGGATGCGAATGTTGGGCAGAGTGTCAAATCCACCACCCTCAATAAAGCGCTTCAGCTCCTCATAATCCCACCCCGTCTTACTCTGCTCCTGCGCCACGTGAATCTCCAACAGACAATCTATAACTCTATCACAGCGCCTAGCCTCGCTATCGATCGCCACCGCCAAACGCTCCGAATCCAACGACTCAATCATCGAGACAAAGGGGGCAATCATCCGCACCTTATTACGCTGCAGGTGACCAATCATCCTCCACTCAATATCCTTAGGCAGAGCCTCATATTTAGCCGCCATCTCCTGCGGACGAGACTCCCCAAAACGGCGCTGTCCCGTGCTGTATGCCTGCTGCAGATCCTCCACTGGATAGGTCTTTGAGACCACAACTAATTGCGCCTTTTCACCCAGCTCAGATACTACGCTCTCTATTTGTGACGTTATAGACATAATTTACATTATTATTAATTCTGATAACAAATTAATTTAGACTTTATTTTAATTCAGTATATATTAATTCAGACTACAGTATATTATATATTAATTCAGACTACAGTATATATTAATTCAGACTACAAAATTAGACATTTTTTGGAAAATTCACACTACAAAAGGATAATATCACGAGAATTTTCATACATTTGTGATGAGATCTTTAATTACAAATAGAAATGGCAAAGATAAGAGGAACGATAGTCGTTGACACTCAACGATGTAAAGGTTGTGAAGTATGCGTAACAGCCTGCCCACTACAGATAATCACAATGTCGACTGAGGTAAATGGCAAGGGATACCCCTACGCTCAACTCAGCGACCCAGATAGGTGCACAGGGTGTGCCTCTTGTGGATCAATCTGCCCAGATAGTTGTATAACCGTATATCGCAAAAAAATAGAATAGAGCACCATTATGACAGAGAGAGAGATAAAACTAATGAAGGGCAATGAGGTCATAGCCCACGCCGCCGTAAGGTATGGTTGTGACGCATACTTCGGCTACCCTATCACCCCACAATCGGAGGTTATGGAGACCTTGATGGAGCTCAAACCGTGGGAAAGCACAGGTATGGTTGTTTTGCAGAGCGAGTCGGAGGTTGCCTCGGCAAATATGCTCTACGGAGCTGCCGCTACAGGCAAGCGAGTTCTCACATCGTCATCGAGCCCAGGTGTGAGCCTTATGAGCGAGGCGATGAGTTATATGGCTGGTGCTGAGCTACCTTGCGTGATTGTTAACTGCCAACGTGGTGGGCCTGGATTGGGAACGATCCAGCCCTCACAAGCGGACTATTTTCAAGCTTGCAAGGGTGGCGGACACGGTGATTTTCACCTGATTGTACTCGCTCCAAACTCGGTGCAGGAGATGCACGACCACGTAGCTATGGCGTTCGATTTGGCGTTTAAGTATCGCAACCCAGCGATGATCCTTGCCGACGGTATCATTGGTCAGATGATGGAGAAGGTGACACTCGCCCCACAACGCCCACGAAGAACACGTGAGGAGCTGAGGGCTGAGAGTGATGAGTGGGCAGCACGTGGAAATGGAGGTTATCGCCGCTCAAATGTGGTGACCTCATTGGCGCTGCAAGCCCCCGATATGGAGCGTGTAAACCAAAAGTTGCAGGCTAAATATGAGGCAATGCAGAGCGAAGTGTTGGTCGAGGAGATCGAGACCGATGATGCAGAGTACGTGATCGTCGCCTTTGGTTCATCGGCTCGAATATGTGCAGCAACGGTGGAGATGGCTCGTGAGCGAGGTATTAAGCTTGGTCTTGTGCGCCCGATCACGGTTTACCCATTCCCCTACGACACCATCACGAAGTTGGCTCAGAGGGGTGTTAAAGGGTTCTTATCGGCAGAGTTGAACTCGGGTCAGATGGTGGAGGATGTTCGCTTGGCGGTGAATGGAGCAGCCCCCGTGGCACACTATGGTCGTCAGGGCGGTATGATCTTCAGCCCCGATGAGGTGCTCGATGCACTTATGGCGAGAGTTATTAATATAAATAAGTAGAGCGATGTCTGAGATAAAATTTAATGCAGAGGATGTGGTCTACACAAGACCAACATTGATAACCGACAAGGCGATGCACTACTGCCCTGGTTGTAGCCACGGAACTATACACAAGGCTGTAGCGGAGGCGATCGATGAGTTGGGTGTGGCGGATCGAGCTGTGGGTGTTTCGCCCGTTGGCTGCTCGGTTTTTGCCTATGACTATATAAATACGGATTGGATTCAGTCGGCTCACGGACGAGCTTGCGCTGTGGCTACGGGAGCTCGTAGAGTGCTGCCCGATAGCTTGGTCTTTACGTATCAGGGTGATGGCGACTTGGCGGCTATCGGAATTGCCGAGACGATACACGCAGCGGCTCGTGGTGAGAACATCGTTGTGATTTATGTCAATAATGCAATCTATGGAATGACGGGCGGACAGATGGCCCCCACGACACTGATGGGAATGAAGACGGCAACAACCCCCGAGGGACGTAGAGCCGACATAAACGGCTACCCATTTAAGGTTGCAGATATGATTGCACAACTCGATGGAGCGACCTACATAACACGCCAAAACGTACACACGCCCACGGCGCTACGCAAGTGCAAAGCGGCAATAAAAAAGGCTTTTCAGAACGCACTCGACTGCAACGGTTTCTCACTTGTCGAGATCGTTGGAACGTGCAGCAGCGGCTGGAAAACGACACCTACAGGGGCGAATAAGTGGTTGGAAGAGAATATGCTTCCGTTCTATCCTGTTGGAGATATTAAGTATGATAAATTGAAGTAATGCAGCGATGAAAGAGCGATTAATTATAGCGGGATTTGGAGGTCAAGGAGTCCTCTCAATGGGTAAGATCCTAGCCTACTCAGGGGTAATGCAGGGGTACGAAGTTACGTGGATGCCCTCATACGGACCTGAGATGCGAGGCGGCACGGCAAACGTTACGGTGATACTCTCCGACAGGGCGATCTCGTCACCCGTATCGACGGAGTTCGACTCGGCAATCATACTCAACCAGCAGTCGTTGGAGAAGTTTGAGCCGATGGTCAAGTCGGGCGGAGTGTTGATCTACGACACCAACGGAATCAGCCACCACCCCACGAGAAAGGACATCAAAATCTACTCGATAGAGGCGGCATCGGAGTGCGCAAAATTGGGCAATGCAAAGCTATTCAACACCCTAATCTTGGGCGCATACCTCAAAGTATCACCCGTAGTGGAGATGGAAAACGTGATGCAAGGCTTAAAGAAATCGCTACCCGAAAGAGCGTGGAAGATGCTCCCCGAGAACGAAAAAGCAATCCAGCACGGCGGCGAAATCGTCAAGGCAAAAGAGTAACCGCACCCACCACAAGACACAAGAAACAGCCTCTCCCAAACCACGCTTTGCGGTTCAGGAGAGGCTGTTTAAGTACCTAGTTTTGCACTAATTAAAGCAACCTAAATCATAAACATATTTATACTCAAACCCATCAGTCATAAATAGTACGCCCACTGTTCCGCCAGTCTGCCCAGCAATGAAACAAGTGCACTTCGACAATATATTTAAAGAAGATAAGTACTCTAAACCAGAACGTGCATTAGCATTGCTTTTTTCTTTAATTTGAAAAATCCACTCTCCTTGACTTATATCCTTTTTTTGTATTCGATCCTGTTTATTTACAAGTAGCTTGTCTTTGAACGCACTCTTAAAAAGTTGGTAATTCTCCTCATCTTCAGTTGAAAGGTAGACATAGTCACAGTTATACTCCTCCATAACTTGCTTAGTCTTCTCAATAATATCGAGCGGATTGGGTTGAATAGAGTGTCCTTTGGGCGCTGCCATTACATAATCAGTACCTCTACAAAGGACACCCACGACACGCCCTTTGCCACTCATTATTTTATCATACTCGTTTGATATATACTCTTGCGTATGAGAATTATATGTTATGTATTTATGATATAATTGATTATAATATTCAATTCTATTTACATCATTACAAAATCCCAAATGCAACATCATAGAATGTTTCTCATTTGGCCAATGATTCGCTGGTCGTTTGGATAACACAATATTTTTACTATCCTTTATATCATTCAAATCATACCCCATAGGTTGATTGAAATAGTACTCCCACACATTATTTGTAGCTGTATTCTCACTATCCCTATAAAATGTTCTAAAATTTTGCATATCAACCACTGGAATCCAACCATTGTCAATTGCATATGCTATATGCATGAGATTTTTAATTATTACCCCAAACAAACCTGTGCTTGCGCTATGCAGACCTATAACATAAAATGTCTTATCCTTGTTCTCCGAGCCGTATGACACTCGCCTCTCTCTAGCTGCGTAACTGCGGTAACTATCTAATAATGAGTTACTTATGGGGGGGGGTAGAATGGTAGAAATAATTCCTTTTAATTTTTCTTTAGATATTTTCATCATATTTTCTTATAAGTTCTACAAGTTCAATAGAGAGTCGGTGCACAAAATTCTAACCTTTTGTTTATAACAAGAGCCTGCAACACTCCAAATTAGGGTATTCATTAAGTGACAAAGCTAGGATAAAATACTCTAAAAACCAAACTTTTACACACAAAAAATATTAATAAATATCAGACAATTAACAAAGTCGACCACTGAAGTGTTTTAGTGGCTAGAACCCTGTTCAAAAGTAGGCATTCGATGTGCGAGACAAAATATAATTAGAGCCACTATTTGAGCCACAGCCCGAGGTAGCCGAACGCTAAGTGTTGACCAATCCACTGCTCTCGGCTGAAGAAACCATCCTCCTGTTTCGCCACTTCATAATGTATGTACAATATAAATGCGAATTAAGGGTTGAGAATCAAACCTTGATTTGCGACCAAGTCCACGCCCTGAGGGAGGGGATTTAGGGGTGGGATAAAATATAGGGGACTTCTAATAATTAGAGATAAAAAAGCAAAAAGGGTCAACCCTTAATTCGCACTATAATACAAATGTAATACAAATGAATGTGACCCAAACTCTAAAATCACCTTGCTCAGTCGCTATTTGCCGAGATTAAGCGTTGAGTATATAAATAGAGTTTTCGCCCTCAAAAACAGCGAATTAACGCCTTGTAGAGGTGCTTTTGCTTGCGGAATCCTCCGAGTGTAATGCTTGGAGAACTCTCTCTTTTGGAGCGTGTGGGTCGCTGCCCGTGAATATCGGCTGGATTTTGGGGTGAAATAGTTTAGTTTTGGTCTCTTTGGCTGCTTGTGTGGCTAGCTTACCACTTTACGTCAAAGTTTTCGCACGAACCGTCTGAGTAAAAGACAACTACAAATTTTGGACTTTTGCCCAGCTTTTTTTGATCAGAAATCGATTTTAATGCTCCGAGTGCGCCAGCTTGTGAATTTGCGCCACTCTGCTGATTTTCGCCATATTCTCCACCTACACCCCCTGTCAACGTGGATATTGCACCCTCAGCGAGTTGAGCTCCGCCTTGCTCACCATCTTCAGCAGTGGGGTTGCTCTCACTTCGATAGGGCTCTTCGGAGTCGAGCAGCAACCAATCGGGGTTGACCCGAGGGAAGCGGCGCAAGATCTTTTGAAGTAGGTCGTAACCAGGTTTGTTTCGCCCCGACACTAGGTGCGAAACTGCCGAGGGTTGGATCTCTAAAATCTCCGCAAGTCGGGTGGTGGTGAGCCCCTCGCTCTTCATTAAATATGCAATCTTATCCTTCATAGCTATATTTTTCACAAAGGTAAACATTTTTCTTTTGTAAAGCAAGAATTCTCTACACTTGTAACCAACTTTTTGCAACTCGATCTTTTTACATCTGTAATTATTATTTTCGGTTTGATTCTGTTGCGCTGTTACATATAAAGCTACAGCTTATATAATCTATTTAAATCACTAATTTAAAGGTTGTTATATCTGATAAATTGCCCTATTTAGCAACGAATGACTATTTCAGCGATTCCACCCTATACAATTACCTCTATTCAACTTTACATAAATCTGACAACTCATTGATTATCATCTAAAATACGAAACAGATTCAAAGCCTTTAACACCCTCGAAATAACCTATAAATAGAGTCGTTACCACCCTCTTTTGGTTTTTACAATTTACCACATACACAAGGCGGTAATTGATGACACCTGTAAATTCATCGTGTTACATTTGTATATTTACAAAAATAAAGCGTTACACTTGTGATGCAACACCTCTATTTGCGACAAAAATCGCTCAAAATTCAACATTCAGCATATCTGCCCGTAAAAATCAAAAATATGCGATTCTCAGAGGGTTAAGAGACAAAAAAATATAGGTAGATGCTGCTCTCAAAAAGCCACGCATCTACCTATATTTCAGTCGATTATACCGTTGTAACTAAAGCTACTTTTGCCCTATTTTTGCCGCTATCGCCTCGAACTCTTCTGGAGAGAATTTCACCCTCTCACGTTTGAAATCAACATCACCCTCCCCCGATATAGGGATCAAATGGATATGACAATGCGGAACTTCAAGCCCCAAAACCACAATTGCTACCCTTTCGCACTCTACTTTGCTCTCGATCTGTTTAGCCAACTTTTTTGCGAACAAAATCATACCCGAAAGTGTCTCGTCATCCAAATCGAAAATGTAGTCCACCTCCACCTTCGGAACGACCAAAGTGTGACCCTCCTTCAGTGGATTTATGTCGAGAAAGGCGAAGTAGCGATCATCCTCCCCCACCTTGTAGCTCGGGATCTCACCAGCGATAATTCTTGAAAAAATTGTTGCCATCGTTTTTGTTAAATTTTTATATTGATTTTTTTAATCTCTTCCGACCTCGTGAGCCATCGACCCCCTAAATCGAAATCTATAATTGATAATTCACAATTTATAGTTCGCAACACTACTCTACTGCCTCGACCCTTTTAGCGCTCTCTAAACCCTTTATTTGGCGCATATTTGCGAGCATCCTTGCCAGTGACTCAGAATCTTTGACGTAGAGGCTTATAAACCCCTCATAAATGCCGTTGTGGGTCTCTATATTAAGGCTGCGAATATTGGCGTTCAGATCGCTCGAAACGACCCGAGAGAGATCCACCAAAAACCCCACTCTATCCACTCCTCGCAACGATATTGTCGACAAATAGGAGTCACTTTTACTGTGTGCCCAACTGATCTCATCCTGCACAATATTATCGCTAAATTGAGAGGCTAAACGGTGAAATTCACCACACGAAGATTTGTGCACAACTATAGCGCCGCTAGCCACATCTCGAAACCCAACAACCTCATCACCCGGAATTGGCTGACAACACTCCGCAAATGTGAACTCATCCGCCCCCTTGCTCTGATGCGCCCGATTGCGGTTGACGAAGAGCGACCAAAACTTCTGAATCTTTCGCCGAGATGTCGACTTCACCACCCTCTCCAGATCCTCCAACGAGACCAAACCCGAGCCCACCTTGCTGTAGAACTCATCCTTATTAGTCGACCCATAAGCAGGCAACACCTTTCGCATCACACGCCCATTTAGAGGCACTCCTATCTGCTCCATCCTCTGCTCGAACATCTCCTGCCCTCGCTCAATATTATTCTCGCTATCAGCCCTGAAACGAGCCTTAATCTCCTGTGCCGCCTTAGCCGTCACAACCTGCTCCAACCACTCGGGACGGGGCTTTGCGCTATCCGCTGTGATGATCTCAACCTGATCTCCGCTACGCAACTTTGTCGTTATGGGTTGTATCTTGTGGTTGATCTTTGCACCGATGGCGTGGTTGCCAATCTTCGAGTGAATATCATACGCCAAATCGAGAGCCGTAGCCCCCTGTGGCAACTTCCGAGACTCACCCTTGGGCGTAAAGACCACGATCTCCGCAACATAGAGCGCCATCTTGAAGTTATCCAAAAACTCCACCGCACTGCTGCTTGGTGAGGCAAGTGCCTCCCTAATCTTGCCCAACCACTTATCGAACTCATCATCGTTCTGTGTTGAGCCCGAAGTCTGCTTATACTTCCAATGAGCCGCAAATCCCTGCTCCGCAATCTCGTCCATTCTCTCCGTGCGCAGCTGCACCTCGACCCAAACACCTCCCTGCCCCATTACCGTTGCGTGGAGCGCCTCATATCCATTGTCCTTAGGTATCGAGACCCAATCACGCAGACGATCCGTATTGGGCTTATATATATCTGTAATCGCTCCGTATATCTGCCAACACTGTGTCTTTTCGCTAGGGAACGGAAGCGCCTTGAAAACCACCCTTATGGCGAACAGATCATAGATCTCCTCGAAGGGTATCTGCTTGCGCTGCATCTTATTCCATATCGAATAGACGCTCTTCACTCGCCCCGAGATCTCATACTCAATTCCATAGCGATCGAGCACATCACGGATCGGTGCTGAGAAGTTATCTATATACTCCTTACGACCCGCCTCCGTTGCCGCCAATTTGCTTGTTATACTTTCGTACTCAGCTGGGTAGCGGTACTTCATTGAGAGATCCTCCAACTCGCTCTTAATTGCGTAGAGACCCAATCGATAGGCAAGCGGAGCGAAAAGATAGACCGTCTCAGAGATCACCTTAACCTGTTTGCTGTAGGGCATCGACCCCAACGTTCGCATATTATGCAGCCTATCAGCGATCTTTATGAGTATCACCCTCACATCATCCGAGAGCGTAAGCAGCACCTTGCGAAATGACTCCGCCTGTTGCGAACTCTCCGTCGTAACCGCCCCCGACATCTTGGTTAGACCATCGACCATCGAGGCGATCTTCTCACCAAACTGCCGCTCTATATCCTCCGACCCATACTCCGTATCCTCCACCACATCGTGCAGCAGTGCCGCCATCACCCCCTTAACGCCCAAACCAATCTCATCGACCACGATCTGAGCCACAGCCATCGGGTGCAGAATGTAGGGCTCACCTGAGCGTCGACGGACACCCTTATGAGCCTCTTTGGCGAAAAAATATGCTCGGCGCACTCTGTCCCAATCGTAATCCGTGTGACAAATCTTGCTACACGACCTTTCGAGACTACTCCACGCCTCAGCTATCAACGCCTCATCCTCTGCACTATACCCCATAGCTATCTGTTTTATATTGATTTATTGCAGACCATTGCAGACCAATATCAGTTTTAATGGTTAGCTCCTCGCCGTACCCATCATCTCCTCACGCACCTTCTCCTCGATCTCAGCACACAACGCCTCATCGCTCATCAATAGATTCTTCACCGAGTCACGCCCCTGTCCGATCTTCTGCTCGCCATACGAATACCACGAACCAGCCTTACGCAACACTCCATAGTCCACACCAAGATCGACAATCTCACCAACCTTAGAGATACCCTCGCCAAACATAATATCGAACTCAGCTCGCTTAAATGGTGGCGCAACCTTATTCTTCACAACCTTTACACGAGTACGTGTACCGATCTGATTCTCACCATCCTTAATCACCGACACACGACGAATATCGATTCTCACACTTGCATAGAACTTCAGTGCGTTACCACCTGTCGTTGTCTCTGGATTTCCATAAACCACGCCAATCTTATCACGCAACTGGTTAATAAAGATACAGACCGTACCCGTCTTTGCAATGCTCGCTGTCAATTTACGCAACGCCTGTGACATCAATCGAGCCTGTAGACCCATCTTCGAGTCACCCATCTCGCCCTCAATCTCCGCCTTAGGCGTAAGTGCCGCCACCGAGTCAATCACAACAATATCTATTGCGCTAGAGCGGATCAACGAATCGGCAATCTCCAACGCCTGCTCGCCATTATCGGGCTGAGAGATGAGCATACTGTTAATATCGACACCCAACTTCTGTGCGTAGAAGCTATCAAATGCGTGCTCTGCATCGATGAATGCCGCAATACCGCCCATCTTCTGAGCCTCCGCAATTGCGTGTATCGCCAATGTTGTCTTACCTGACGACTCTGGTCCATAGATCTCAATCACACGCCCCTTTGGGTAACCACCCACTCCGAGCGCAACATCTAAGGTCACCGAACCTGACGAGATAACGGGCACATCTGTCGCACTATCACTGCTCATTCTCATAATCGAACCCTTACCGAAATCCTTCTCTATCTTCTCCATTACGGCGCTCAGGATCTTATTCTTATCCTCGCCTGTCTCTAACTTTGCCATCTTAATTATCTATTATTTTTTGTTTAATTTCATCCTCTTTTTACAACTCATCCAACCTCTTGCTGCAACTCATCCAACCTCTTGCCGCAACTCATCCAACCTCTTGCTGCAACTCATCCAACCTCTTGCTGCAACTCATCCAACCTCTTGCTGCAACTCATCCAACCTCTTGCTGCGCCCCTTCAATGTGAGCACCTCTCTGCCAAAGATAGTGATTTTAATTTAAAAACCCACTCTATCCAGCTCTTTTTTTACTCCCACACGATCTCTTCGACAACCTGTCTATAGAACTCCTCACTCGTTGTATTAACCCTCCGTTGACACCCGGGGCAGCGTATCGCTCGCTCCATCTGCTGCTCCGCCTCTCCGCAACCTATGCAGCTAGGCATCACACCGTAGCCACCATCTGAACTCTGCAGAAACTCCGTTCCGCAATGCTTGCACTGAATCTTATAAGACCTTCCCATAACAATTTTGTTTTAGTGATTTATACTCATTTGCACCAAACCCGACTGAGCTCTCTGTCCCGTTTGATATTGCAAAGTAACCACCCTTTTGTGACAAGTTGTGACACAGCGCAATTTTTCTCTAACTTTTTTCTATATTTTCCAATATTTTTTTTGAAAATCTCTCTATGTACCCCCTGACGTACTCCCTAAGCCCCTCGCTCTCCACGATGTTTATATCCTCCATAAGCCCCAGCACAAAGCGCCCAACACCAACATAACTAGCCACTTGCGTAGTGAGCAACCACCGCCCGTTATCCATTTGGCTCAGATCTCGCTCCGAGAGTGGATACTCCTCCACAAGCAGATTGCGAGCCAACAGACCCATCTCCAACTTCACCGCCAAAGGCTCCAATCCATTCATTCTAAATATATCGATGAACCCCTCCCGATGCTCCGCTTCACTGCTCCACGCCTCGCCCGTAAGCTCCACATCAGTGATTCTCGAACTCTTAAAGAGCTTATTGCGCCCATCCTCCAGATCATAACACCAAATCTGAACATAACCCTGCGTAAAGGCAAAGGGCTCAACCCAACGATCCCTAACAACCGAACCGTGCGACGACCCGTAACCACGCAACACAACCCTTTGACGAGACTCAATCGCCTCCAACAAACGGTGAATATTCGAAGAGTTACGCCCCGATACACGCCCCACCGAGAGCGTCCCACTATCGTAAACCGAATACAACTTACGCTTCAGCTCCGCCTTCAACATATTCGTGTCATCAATGCTCTCAATCGAGCGCCTTATGATCAACGCCTCCTCCTGTGAAAAGTGCATCAGCTGTGTAATATCCTTAAAATGAGGCGAATCCTTATCCAATCGAATACAATCACCCTCACGCTTTATAACGAAACCAGCCTCCCGAAAAGTATCAATATAACGGTAAATCGTGCGGCGAGACGACCCCAGCCGCTCCGCCAACTCATCGACACTATATGTCGTGTTCGCCGTCAACATCTTCATCAAGCGCAACAGCCTCTCTATCTTTGGTTGATCCATATTCCCTATTTTATTTTGTCACTTCTGCGGTCACTTCTGCGGTCGCTTCTGCGGTCGCTTCTGCGGTCACTTCTGCGGTCGCTTCTGCGGTCACTTCTGCGGTCACTTCTGCGGTCACTTCTGCGGTCACTTCTGCGGTCACTTCTGCGGTCACTTCGACCATTTACACCCTGTAATTTCAGTCAATTCACAAAGCGCACTAACAACAAAAAAGAGAGCCCCGAAGCCCTCTTTAGTGATAATATCTACAGCAGAATCTCCTGCGTGAGTTGCTCCACAATCGCCTTGAACTGCTTATCCGTCTCAATCAAGTTAGAGACCGCCTTACAGGAGTGCAGCACCGTTGAGTGGTTACGCCCACCAATCGATGAGCCAATTACCGAGAGTGACGATTTTGTATGCTGTTTCGCCAAGTACATCGCTATCTGTCGAGCCTGCGCCAACTCTCTCGTCCTCTTGGTTGAGTTGAGCGCCTCAGTCGTTATCTCGAAGAATTTACACACCACCGAGACAATCTGCTCAACATTGACCTCCTTATGGTTGAACTTCACATAAGACTTCAAGATCTCACGAGCCAACGGCACGGTAACCTTACGACCCAAGAATTGCGAATTTGCAACAATTGCCGAGAGTGCACCCTCAATCTCACGAACGTTCGACATAATGTTGTTCGCCAAATACTCGATCACCTCTTGAGGCAGCTGCGCAGCGCCATACTTCTTCGCCTTCTTCTCGATGATTTGATACTTCGTTTCGTAGCCTGGCACCTCTATATTTGAGGTGAATCCCCACTTGAAACGTGTCAACAATCGCTCCTCAATATCTTTCAGCTCAACAGGCGACTTATCCGATGTCAAGATGATCTGCTTACCAGCCAACTGCAGGTGGTTGAAGATATTGAAGAATGCGTTCTGAGTACCTGTCTTACCTGTCAACTCCTGAATATCATCGATAATCAAGACATCGATAGTTTGATAGAAGTGGATAAAATCGGGGATCTCGCCATTTTTGTAAGCTGTCTGAAACTGAGACTGGAACTTATTCATCGAGACATAGAGCACCTGTAGTTGCGGCTGTGTCCGTCTAATTTCGTGTCCAATAGCCTGCACCAAGTGCGTCTTACCCAAACCCGAGTTACCGTAGATGTAGAGCGGATTAAATGGATTATTCGCTGGTGATGCCGCCACTGCTCGACCTGCCGAGCAGGGGAGCTTATTACACTTACCCTCCACGAAGTTATCGAACGTATAGAGCGAAGTTAGATTTGGATCGATAGCGATCTTACGGATGCCCGGCAATATAAATGGGTTCTTAATATCAGCCGTAGATGTCTGAGTTGAGAATCCTTTATGACCGCCCGATGTGTTGCCCGAAACCGATGTCACCGTTGAGTTCTTCGCCTTAGGCACAGCGTAGTTGATACGTGTAGCCTCACCGTAGTGACTACAGACGATAGGCAGGATCATAGTGATGAATCGCCTCTCTATCAAGTCTTTATGAGACAGATCGGCAACCCCCAAGCGCAATACACCACCATCAAAATCGAGGGGCACGATTGGCTTGATCCATCTCACAAACTCCTCTTCGGTAGTTTGACTTTCGATTTTCTCAAGGCAATCTAACCACTTCTTATCATATTTCAGGTTAGTGCGCAACATCAGCAATTCGTTCTATCTTTTGATCCTTCGCCACGACTTTGCGGCGATTAGGGAATACAAAGATGAGGATAATTTTTCAAAAAAAAATACTCCAACAACTTGCAAAGTTACTTTTTTTGTTTATCGTATAAGAGAGCATTTCGGCTTTACGAATGTAATCGATTTGACAACAATCCGTAGATCATAAAGTTACGTTATTTGAGGTGTATTTCAGAAAAAATACGCTATAAAAATTATTTATTCTCATCTCAATTATTATTTGTTTTGCATTATCATTTGCATTATCATTTACATTATCATTCACATTATCATTTACATTATCATTTACATTATCATTTACATTAGGGGTTGTTATTTTAACCCCACTGGGGTTGTTATTTTAACCCCACTGGGGTTGTTATTTTAACCCCAGTGGGGTTGTTATTTTAACCCCACTGGGGTTGTTTCATCAAGAGCCACACATATATATAATATACATATATTAACGCCACTAAAAAAAATCTTATTTTCCGATATTAAATTGATAATGTTAAAAAAAAATATTACTTTTGCCGATGTATGTTATGATTGATTCGCCACCTCATTTGCGAATTAACCGAGCAACAAAGCATTGATAATAAATAAAATTAAATATATAAAGTAATGACAAACGATTTAGAGAAGAGTGTTGTTGCCAAGGCGCAGCAGTGGTTAGATGGTGCTTATGATGCAGAGACTAAGAGCCAAGTTAAGGAGCTAATGCAGAACAATGTGAAGGAGCTCGTGGAGTCTTTCTACCGTGATTTGGAGTTCGGTACAGGTGGCTTGCGAGGTATTATGGGCGTAGGCTCAAACCGAATGAATATCTACACTGTAGGTGCTGCTACTCAGGGACTTGCAAACTATCTTAAGCAGAATATCGAGGGCGAGATCCGTGTTGTTGTGGCGCACGATAGCCGTAATAACTCACGCCTATTTGCGGAGGATACAGCTGAGATCTTCGCATCAAATGGATTTAAGGTGTTCCTATTCGATGCACTTCGCCCTGTGCCTGAGCTATCGTTCGCAATACGTGAGCTCAACTGCCACTCGGGTGTAGCAATCACAGCGTCACACAACCCTAAGGAGTACAACGGCTACAAAGCTTACTGGGCTGATGGTGCACAGGTGACTGAGCCACACGATAAGAACATCATCGACGAGGTGCAGAAGGTCACAGATATTACTATGATCCAGAGGGGCAAAAATGTAGAGACAATCGAGATCCTCGACACTAAGTTTGACGATATTTACCTTAAGATGATTAAGGGGCTTTCGCTCTCGCCATCATCGGTTGAGAAGTATAAGGATATGAAGATCATCTACACCCCTGTCCACGGTTCGGGTGTCGACTTGGTGCCACGTGCACTTAAGTTGTACGGCTTTGAGAATGTACAGCTAGTGGCTGAGCAGGCTGTTGTCGATGGTAACTTCCCAACTGTGGAGTCTCCAAACCCAGAGGAGCGTAAGACTATGACAATGGCGATTGAGTTGGCGGCTCGGGAGGGTGCGGATTTGATCCTCGCTACAGATCCCGATGCTGACCGTGTGGGTGTTGCACTTCGCAACCAAGCTGGCGAGTATGTGCTGCTCAATGGTAACCAGACTTTGGTGCTTATCTTGAGCTATATGTTGACACGTTGGTCGGAGAGCGGCAAGATCGATGGCAACCAATTTGTTGTTAAGACTATCGTCACATCGCTAATGGCGAATGCTGTGGCTGAGAACTTTGGTGTTAAGTGTTACGACTGCTTGACAGGCTTTAAGTATATCGCTCGTATCATCCGTGAGCAGGAGGGCAAGGCGCAATACATTGGCGGTGGCGAGGAGAGCTTCGGTTTCTTGGCTGGCGACTCGGTACGTGACAAGGATGCTGTATCGGCTTGTGCATTGGCGGCTGAGGCGGCTGCTTGGGCTAAGGATACGATGGGTGTCACACTCTATGAGTGGTTGCAGCAGTTGTATGTTAAGTATGGTCTATATCGTGAGGGTCTAGTGTCGGTTGTTCGCAAGGGCAAGGAGGGCGCTGAGTTGATCCAACAGATGATGGTTGACTACCGTGAGAACCCACCTAAGTCACTTCTTGGTTCACCTATTGTTAAGATCAACGACTACAAGACATCACAGTCGATCAACACTGTAACGGGTGCTGTGACCGCTATTGATGAGGATTCAAGCAACGTGCTTCAGTGGTTCACCGAGGATGGAACAATCATATCGGTTCGCCCATCGGGTACAGAGCCTAAGATCAAGTTCTACTTCGGAGTGAAAGCACCGCTTTGCTGCGTTGAGAAGTTTGACGAGGTGTTGGCTGAAGTTGACGGCAAGATCGAGGCGATCAAGGCAGAACTTAAACTGATTTAAAGTTAGGAGTTAGGAGTTAGGAGTTAGGAGTTAGGAGTTAGGAGTTAGGAGTTAGGAGTTAGGAGTTAGGAGTTATGATAAAAGATAGGACAGCAAAGGTCAAGGCGGCGATGGTGGCTCGGGGTGTCGATGCAATTTTGGTTTGCGACAACACTTCGCTGCTCTATCTGTCGGGGGCGATCTTTGGCGGTGTGGCTTACATCTCGCTGGAGATGAGTGAGCCGTTGCTGTGTGTGCGCCGTCCTGTTGGAATGGAGGGGGCAAATGTCGCCTATATTCGCAAGGTGGAGGATCTGCCCAACGTGCTGCGTGAAAGAGGATTAAAGCAGCCCGAGAGGCTCGCTTTGGAGGGTGATGTCGCAACTTATAATGAGTACCTACGCCTCGCAAAGATATTCAGCTTGCCGAGCGAACAGATCGTGCCCGTAGCCACAGCGATAATGCACACGGCACGTAGCTGTAAAGGCGAGGATGAGATCGAGCAGCTAAAAGCTTCAGCAGCGCTACATTCACAGCTGTATAGCCTTGTGCCTCAGATATTTAAGCGAGGGATGAGCGACCAAGATCTAGCGATCGAGATCAACCACGAGGCGCTGAAGTTGGGCGCTGTAGGTAAGATGCGTATCTTCGGCAGGACGATGGATTCGGCTCTGGGCAGCATCCTTGTTGGTGAGAACGCCTCCACTCCATCGCCATTCGATTTTGCGTTAGGTGGTGGTGGCGTTAGTGGCTCGATGCCCTACGGAGCTAACGGCACTGAGATCACCGATGGGACAACTATAATGGTTGACCACGGGGGTAACTTCAGCCACTACATTACAGATATGACCCGAGTTTTTTCGTTGGGTAAACTCCCCGATATTGCCTACAGAGCGCACTCGGCAGCGTTGGAGATGCAGCAGAGGATGGTTGAGATGGCGAGGGTCGGATCGGCTGTTGCCGAGATCTACAATATGTCGATCGAAGTGGCTCAGCGTGAGGGTCTCTCTGAGTGGTTTATGGGCTCTGCTCAGCAGGCTAGCTTTGTGGGTCACGGGGTTGGTCTTGAGATCAATGAGCAGCCTGTATTGTCGCCTCGGTCGAAGTCACTCTTTGAGGTGGGTAACACAATCGCTTTTGAACCGAAATTCACACTCCCGAAGGTGGGTGCAGTAGGTATCGAGAACACCTTTGTGATGCGAGAGAATGGGCTCGAACAGCTCACTATCTTTGAAGAGAGCATCATTCCGCTGGAGGGTTAGCAACAATAAAAACCTACAGCGAAACAGAACCAAGACCTGCAGCGACAGAACCAAGACCTGCAGCAACAAACTCAATAACCTCATCAGGCGCAAAAGCAGTAAACCACTTGATTGAGGTGTCCCGTCTGAACCAAGTCATCTGACGCTTTGCATATCGTCGACTATTTCGTTTGATGAGCTCCACCGCCTCGGCAAGTGAAGTTACACCATCGAAGTGGTCGAAGAGCTCTCTGTACCCAACGGTCTGCAGTGAATTGAGTTGCCTCAGGTGATAGACCGCCCGAGCCTCAGCCTCCAGCCCTTCGGTCATCATCTCGTCTACCCTACTGTCAATACGTCTGTAGAGCTGCTCACGAGGCAAATCCAAGCCCACCTTAACGATCTTAAATGGTCTCGCCTTTCGCTCACCCTGCTCCACGAGGCGCAAATCTGAGTAGCGTCCGCCCGTTGCTCTGCACACCTCCAACGCCCTTACGACACGTGCGCCATTGGCTCTATCGACAACGTTGTAATAAGCCTCATCTCGCTGCTTAAGCTCCTCCAAAAGCGGCTCTAAACCACCCTCCAAGAGCTCTCTACGCAACCCCTCACGTAACTCAGTCGAGACCTCAGGCAGTGAATCCAACCCCTCACACAACGCCTTGATATAGAGCCCCGAACCACCCACAGCGATCACCCGTTTGTGACACTTAAAGAGCTCCTCCAACAGCGCCAAAGCATCCTTCTCATACTCGCCCGAGTTGTACTCATCGGTGAGCTCACGTGAAGCTATGAAGTGGTGCTCAGCTGTAGCCAAATCCTCAGCCGTGGGTTGAGCCGTGCCGATGGGAATACCTCTATAGAACTGCCTAGAATCGGTCGATATGATGGGGCAACCATAGTGTGCCGAGAGCGCCATCGAGAGCGAACTCTTGCCCGATCCTGTAGGTCCAACAACAACTATTAACTCTCGGAAGTTGTCATCTGTATGAGAAAATTGAGCTGTCATAACGGTGAAATTATAATAAATTTTGTATCTTTGCAGTGAATTTGCCCATAAGGGTAGCGACAAAGGTAGTAAAAATTATGAAGAATATACGAAATTTCTGCATCATTGCACACATCGACCACGGTAAGAGTACCTTGGCAGACCGTCTGTTGGAAAAGACTAACACCCTTAACCAGAGACAGATGCAGGCACAGGTGCTGGATGATATGGAGCTCGAAAGAGAGAAGGGAATCACCATCAAGAGCCACGCAATACAGATGGATTACAGGGCTAAGGATGGCGAGAACTACACCCTGAACTTGATCGACACCCCTGGGCACGTGGACTTCTCGTATGAGGTCTCTCGTGCGATCGCTTCGTGTGAAGGTGCGCTACTTGTTGTGGATGCTACGCAGGGTATTCAGGCTCAGACAATCTCGAATCTCTACCTCGCTGTGGGCAACGATCTTGAGATCGTCCCTGTGATGAATAAGATCGATGTTGAATCGGCGATGGTGGATGAGGTGAGGGATCAGATCATCGACCTAATCGGCTGTAAGGCAGAAGATATTCTGCTCGCCTCGGGCAAGACTGGCGAGGGTGTACCCGAGATTTTGGAGGCTATTGTGGAGCGTATGCCCGCCCCAAAGGGTGATGAGGACGCACCACTACAGGCGCTCGTCTTTGACTCTGTATTCAACCCATTCCGTGGTGTTATTGCCTACTTTAGGGTGATGAACGGCAAGATCCGCAAGGGCGAAAGGGTGAAGTTCTTCAATGCAGGCAGCGAGTATGATGCAGGTGAGATCGGTGTATTGAAGCTCTCGATGTCGCCCAAAGATGAGGTCGGCACGGGTGACGTAGGTTACATCTGTTCGGGTATCAAGAACTCAAAAGATATAAAGGTGGGTGACACAATCACCTCGTTGGAGCGCCCCTGCTCAGAGGCAATCGCTGGTTTCGAGGAGGTTAAACCGATGGTCTTTGCAGGAATTTATCCCGTTGTGGCGGATCAATATGAGGATTTGCGAGCATCGCTCGATAAGTTGCAACTTAACGATGCCTCACTCACTTATGAACCCGAGAGCTCGTTGGCGTTGGGTTTTGGATTCCGCTGTGGATTCTTGGGTCTGCTGCATATGGAGATCATTCAGGAGCGCTTGTATCGGGAGTTCGATATGGATGTTATCACCACCGTTCCCAACGTATCGTACACCATCACAACCACTTCGGGCGAGTCGTTCGAGGTACACAACCCATCGGGGCTACCTGAGATCACCAAGATCGCCAAGATCGAAGAGCCATACATCAAGGCTCAGGTCATCACTAAGGCTGAGTTCTTGGGTAACGTCCTGCGCCTATGTATCGACAAACGAGGCGTAATGACAAACCAAACATTCCTCACACAGGATCGTGTAGAGGTGAATTTCGAGATGCCGCTAGCGGAGATCGTCTTTGACTTCTATGACAAGCTTAAGAGCCACTCCAAGGGGTACGCCTCGTTCGATTATCACCGCTGTGGTCATAAGGTGAGTAAGCTTGCGAAGTTGGATATTCTACTCAATGGCGAGCCTGTCGATGCACTCTCATCGCTGATCTATGCCGATAACGCCTACGACTTCGGTCGCAAGATGTGCGAAAAACTTAAGGAGCTAATCCCTCGACAACAGTTCGATATAGCGATCCAAGCAGCAATCGGCGCTAAAATCATCGCCCGTGAGACGGTGAAGGCTGTGCGCAAAGATGTGACGGCAAAGTGCTACGGAGGCGACATCTCTCGTAAACGTAAACTGCTTGAGAAACAGAAAGCTGGAAAGAAACGTATGCGCCAAATCGGTAACGTAGAGGTGCCGCAAAGCGCATTCTTGGCTGTGCTGAAGATGGACTAACCACCGTGGCTACACCACACCGATGCTATCCAAGAAGATAATCATCATAATCACAGGGCAAACATACTTAAGCAGGAACACAACACAGCGCTCAAAGTTGAGATTCTGCTCACCGCCATTGGTCAACTGATTGCGCAGGAGCTTGCGATCCATCCTCCAACCAACAAATATCGTGGTGAAGAATCCACCCAACGGAATGAGCAAATTGGCTGTAAACTGATCCAACAGATCAAAGATCCTCAGATCAAAGAGCTTGTAACCCGACCAAACGCTGAGCGATAGCGCCGCTACGGTAGCGAGCAGACCAACAGCAATGGTTGTGACGATGGTCGCCTTAGCCCTCGATAGTTTCCACTCATCGATGAGATATGATGTCGCCACCTCGTGCTGCGCAATGGTCGATGTGAGTGCAGCGATCACCAAGAGCAAGAAGAATGCTGATGACCAAACCATACCGCCAGCCATCTCATTGAAGATGCTTGGCAGCGTAACAAAGACCAAACCCTCGCCCGAACCAACCTCTACACCCACACTAAAGCAGGCTGGGAAGATGATGATACCCGACAATAGCGCCACCACAGTGTCGAGAATTGTGACCTGTATAGCGGTGTTACGTAGGTTCGTTTTACGGTTGAAATATGAGGCGTAGGTGATGAGGCAACCCGATGCAACCGACAACGAAAAGAACGCCTGTCCAAGCGCCTGAATGACCACATCAGCAGTGATCTTAGAGAAGTCGGGATGGAACATAAACTCCAACCCCTCACGACTATTAGGCAGCGTAAGCGAACGGATAGCCATAATGATGAGGATCACGAATAACATAGGCATCAATATCTTCGAGATGCGCTCAATACCCCGATTGACACCCATATAGATAACCAAATGTGTTGCCGATATAAAGAGCCACGTATAACCGATGAGTTTCCACGGAGAGTTGACAAACTCTTTGAATAGCGAGTGATACTCCGCCGCTGTCGAGTACTCAGCCAACTCACCCGTCACAGAGCAGGCGAAGTAGTTAGCAGTCCAACTAGCCACCACAAAGTAGAAACCCATAATAAAGAATGAAGCAAGCATACCGCAATAGCCAAGCGGTGTCCAACGACGATCGAGATCCCGATACGCCCCCACAGCATTCTTACCCGTAGCTCGCCCCACAGCAAACTCACCCAACATAATAGGCAAGCCGATAAGCAGAATACAGCAGATGTAGATAAGCAGAAAGGCAGCACCACCACTCTCGCCCATAACGTAAGGGAATCGCCAAATGTTACCCAACCCCACGGAGCTACCAGCGGCGACCAATACAGCGCCAATCTTACTACCAAATTGTCCTCTAAAATCTTTATTCATAACAGCAGTGTAATCTTTAGAATATGTTTAGGGGAATTATTAGAAGTCCCCTTTAGGTTTTTCTTACTCTCAAGCAGGCTCTTACCAAAATTTATTATTTTCCGAGCTGTACTCAAAGCCAACGCTGAGGAGTTTATCCCGAAGATTCTGCTCATCGATACCAAGATCTTCGCAGAGTGATGCGAGGTTTGGGTATTCGTCTCTAAGTTTCATATTGATGAAGCTGTATAGTATCATTGGATCGCTAGGTATCATAAAGTTGTATTAAATGCGGCAACAAAGATATGATAATTTTTTCATATTTCGACAATAAAATCGCCACTATTCGGCAATAAAAACACAGATTCTCAGCAAGATAAACGTCAAAAGAGATCCACAAAAGAGAGGTATTCGAGATAAAGAGAGACCAAGAATATTAAAGAACTAAGAATAAAAACGCCTCAAAAGGTTTGAAAGTAAAAAAAAATAGTTATATTTGCAACGATTTTGAGGGCAAGCAGCCGACGAAAGGCTAAGATTGAGAGACAAGAATTTCGAGACTGATCTCATAAGATTAAGAGGCAAGATAGTCAAGTCTGATCTCATAAGATTAAGAGGCAAGATAGTCAAGACTGATCTCATAAGATTAAGAGGCGAGATAGTCAAGACTGATCTCATAAGATTAAGAGGCAAGATAGTCAAGACTGATCTCATAAGATTAAGAGGCAAGATAGTCAAGACTGATCTCATAAGATTAAGAGGCAAGAAATTAGAGAAAGATCTTAGCAAACAAGCAGCAGCAGTCCCAATGATGCTCGGATGGTGGAATAGGTAGACACGCCGGACTTAAAATCCTGTGGGCAGCAATGCCCGTGCGGGTTCGATTCCCGCTCCGAGTACGATGTAGAACGCTAAATGTCTTATAATTAGATATTTAGCGTTTTTCTTTTGTCGAAAATGTCAGTGTAGTGTCAGTAATTCAAAAGTAGACGAAAAAAGCACCTGCCAAAATATCGCTATTCCGAGAGGTGCAGTTGCATACCAATTAGCTACACGGCTATTGATAGCACAAATGTACTAATATTTTCGGGTTATACAATAGGGATAATGATATATTCGTGTCATACGCAACTCGTAAGGATCT
>JBCQUE010000001.1:0-103885 GCA_047174325.1 Rikenellaceae bacterium
GGTAATGTTTATTTTTGACTTACCATGAACTCACCCCATTCTTACTCTCTAATCTTGCTTTTTTACCTAAATATTATTCATTTTTAATCTTTTTGCAAAGGTATAAGAAGTCCCCTTATTTTTATTGTTTATTAGCGGTCGATTTTGCCGACCGCAATATTATAGGTTAAGTGTCGGGAGGTAATAGATAGCTACGCCAGCTACGGCGGCTAGGACGATCACCAAAATTAGGCTCACCTTTTTTGTGGCGACAGCTATCAGTGCGGCAGCGAATAGAATCCAGCTCCAAACATCGATGAAGTTGGCGGCTGTGTCGTCCACGGGGATGATGAGCGAGACACCTGCGGCCCCGATCATTCCGACAACCACGGGGTGCATCGCTCGCATTATCTGCTTGACATAGATGTTGTCACGGAAGTGTAGAAACGACTTGGTGACAAAGACCATCAGTGTCATCGCTGGGGTGCAGACTGCCGCTGTGGCGATGAATGCGCCCCAAAAGCCCGCTACGTTATAACCTATGTATGTCGCTGAGTTGATGGCGATTGGACCCGGTGTCATCTGTGAGATTGCGATTATGTCCGCCAGCTCCGAACCTGTGACCCAACCGTGCACAACCACAACTTCGTGCTGTATGAACGAGAGCATTGCGTAGCCGCCTCCAAAGCCCAAGAATCCGATCTTGAGATAGGTGATGAGTAGCTCTAAATAGATCATTGCTTCGCCCCTTTCGCCTCTTTGTTAGCTCTAAATGTCCAGATTATCGCCAACACAATTGCCGCCAAAATCAGCGTTGCAGGCGAGGAGAGGTGCATCGAAATGAGCACCATCGAGAGGATCGTCACGCCGATCATAACGGGCGACATTCCCTTCATTAGCGATATTGTCGGGGCAACGATTAGCGCCACAACCACGGGACGCATCGCCTTGAACGCTGCATCGACAATTGGGTTGTGACGTATCGAATTGAAGAATATCGCCACAATCATAATGATCACGAACGAGGGCACAGCGATGCCCAACACCGCTGAAAATGCACCGAGGTAACCACGGCTTTTATAACCGATGAACGCCCCTGCATTGAGCGCTATTGGGCCAGGGATTGATTGCGCCACGGTGAGCAGATCGATAAACTCTTTGCGCTCGATCCACCCTCTTCGCTCGATCACCTCACGTTCGATGAGCGGTATCATTGCGTAGCCTCCGCCAAAGGTGAAGATCCCTAGCTTGAAGAATGAGGTGAAGAGCTCCAGTAGCCCTACTTGTTGCTGTATCTCTTTATTGATCATCACGTTACATATTTTTTACCGCAACCATCGTTGTCGCCACCACCGCTGCTGTCTCGCTCCTTAGTCGCTGTGTGCCGAGCGAAATATCTCGGAATCCATTTTCACGGGCTAGGGCTACCTCCTCGGGCGAGAAGTCCCCCTCGGGTCCGATCAAGATCATCACGTTGCCACCCTTGGCGAGTAGCTCGGGGAGGGGGCGTTTCGTATCGCTTGGGGCGCAGTGGGCTATGAATTTATCGCCATCGAAGGGGCGTTTCACTAGCTCTGTGAAGGTTGTTAGTTGATGCAGATTTGGGTGGTACGCCTTTAGCGACTGCTTCACGGCTGCCGTTACAACCCGCATATCTCGCTCCCACTTCACAACCTTTCGTTCGCTGTGATCGGTGAGTAACGGCACGATTTCGCTCACGCCAATCTCGGTCGACTTCTCCAAAAACCACTCGTAGCGGTCGGCACTTTTGGTCGGTGCAACACAAATTGTGAGGCTGTAGGGTAGGGGATTATACTCCGCAAAGTGCTCACGTACAACAACTTCGCACCGCTTGGGGTTGGTGCTGCTCACTTCGCAACGAAATAGATTGCCTCGCCCATCCGTTATATGTATCGTTGAGTCGATCGTTAGCCGCAAAACACGAACAGCGTGTTTCGATTCATCCTCCGAGAGGGTGTAGTGGGGCGGCGTGAAGTTGGGTGCGTAGAATAGTTGCATATAAATTAATATTGTTGCGAAGTATTATTAGAAGTCCCCTTAAGTAATGTAAAACAATTATTGCCATATTTTTAAAAGCACTCTTGGAGCGATATTTTTTTGCTATTAAATCTCAATATAGAATAACTATACTTTCGATTCAATAGCAAAAAAATCTCATCTCCAATAGCACTCTTAAAAATACACCAATAATTATTTTACCCTACTTAGTTGCAGAATATATTGATAGATTTATTAAAATTAACTATCTTTGCAAAGGTACGAATTTAGTGTGAGATTTGCTCTATTCGTGGCGCACAAAAATTTAAAATGTATGAGATTTAAGTTTAGATTATTAGCAATATTACTGTTTACAATGTCGATTATTTCATCTTGTGATGAGGCGCAAGTTGTCGAGCGCTCGAACCCACTCTTGGAGCAGTGGGACACTCCCTTTGGAATCGCCCCTTTTGAGAGGATCAAACCTCGCCACTATCTTGAGGCGTTTGATGTGGCGGTGGCTGAGCAGCAGGCTGAGATTGAGCAGATAACTAGCCCGACTACACCTGTGGAGTTCGGTACGGTGATAGTGGCGCTGGATCACTCGGGGGGTCGGTTGAAGGATCTTGGCGACCTGTTTGAGATGTGTGAGATGGCTATCTCGGATGCAGATTGGGTTAGCGTTGGCGATGTTATTAAGCCGAAAATCTCTCAGGCTGAGGATTCGATTTGGATGAATGAGGAGCTCTTTGCTCGGGTTAAAACGCTCTATGATGGGCGTAAAAAGTTGGGGCTTAATGGGGTTGATGCACGGCTTTTGGAGCGGACGTATAGGCGTTTTGTGAGGGGCGGTGCGGAGCTTGATGCTGAGAAGAAGAGCCGTCTTGTCGAGATCAATTCACGGTTGGCTCGCCTCTCGTCACGCTTTGCGGCTAACTTGATTGGCGACAGCGATGGTTTTATTTTGACACTTCGCTCGCAAGATATGGAGGGTTTAACGCCTGAGCATAAGCGTGTTGCAAGGGAAGAGGCTGAGCGCCGAGGCATAAAGGATCGCTGGGTGGTGACGCTCAATCCAGCCTCGATGTTGCCATTCTTGACCTACGCAAGTAGGCGAGATCTTCGTGAGAAGCTATATAGCGCCTACCTCAAACGAGGTGCGAATGGAAACGAGTTTGACAATCGGGCGATAGTGGTCGAGATGACTGCATTGCGACAGGAGCGGGCGAAGATGTTGGGCTACAAAACACACGCTGAGTATGTGATTTCGCAACAGATGGCTGGCTCAGCAGCAGCGGCTCGGAAGATGCTCGAAGAGGCTTGGCAGCCCGCTCTGAAGATCGCCACAAAGGAGCGTGATGCACTGCAGGAGCTCTTGGCGAGAGATATTACTGGGGCGAAATTGGAGCGGTGGGATTGGTGGTACTACGCTGAGAAGTATCGAGCTACGGAGGCAGATATTACCAACGAGATGTTGCGCCCATACTTTCCGCTGGATGGTGTGCGTGTCGGAATGTTTACACTCGCAAATAGGCTCTACGGCATCACCTTTAGACCTGTGGCTGTGCCGCTTTATGAGCAGAGCTGCACCGCTTATGAGGTGTTGGATCGGGATGGTTCGCACCTCGGTGTGCTCTACTTAGATCTCTTCGCTCGGAGCAATAAGAGCCACGGGGCGTGGTGTGGAAATTTGCGTGAGCAGCGTACTGATGGGGGCGAGAGAATAACGCCTGTGGTGGCGATAACTTGTAACTTCCCTGAGCAGACAGGCAATAATACAACGCTCTTGACGCTGGAACAGGTAGAGACACTCTTTCACGAATTTGGACACTCGCTGCACTTTATATTCCAAAATGTCGACTATCGATCGATGGGGTCGGAGCGTGTGGAGGGTGACTTTGTGGAGTTCCCGTCACAGCTGATGGAGAATTGGGCTACAGAGCCCGAGATGTTGCGCCTCTATGCACTGCACTACCGCACGGGTCGCCCGATCACGGAGCTGGAGATGAAGAAGATGGCGGCGATGAGGACGTTGGGGCAGGGTTTTGAGACGATCACCTATCTCTCGGCAGCGCTATTAGATATTGAGTTGCAGAGCGTTACCAACTTTGAGAAGTTCGACCTTGAGAAGTTTGAGCGCAAGGTGTTGCGTGAGAAGAGGGGGTTGATCGAGGAGATTGAACCTAAGTATCACCTCTCGTATTTTGCCCATCCGTTTGTCTATGACTACTCGGCTGGTTACTACTTCTATATGTGGTCGGAGGTGTTGGATAAGGATTGTTTTGAGCAGTTCCGCAAAGGGCGAGATCTATTCTCTCGTGAGTTGGCAGACAAGTTGCGCAAGGAGATTTTGAGCCGAGGCAGCGAGCGGAGTGGTCGAGATATGTATCGAGCCTTTGCTGGGGGCGACCCTGATCCTATATATATGTTGCGCTCAAAGGGATTGGTTGAGAAGTTGAGCGAGGAGGAGAGTGCGGTGGCTGAGATGGAGGCTGAGATCGGTTTGATGGAGAGCTTGATGGATGAGGCTATGGAGGCGACAGGAGCGGCTGGAGCGGCTGGAGCGGCTGGAGCGACCGAGAGTGATAAAGGTGCTGAGGTTGCTAAAGGTGCTGAGGCGGCTAAGGGCGCTAAAGGTGCTGAGACGGCTAAGGTTGCTAAAGGTGCTGAGGCGGCTAAGGGCGCTAAAGGTGCTGAGGCGGCTGAGGTTGCTAAAGGTGCTGAGGCTAAAGAGAGTGGCGAAAGGAGGGGCTTAAGAAAAGATAGAAAAATAGGTAAAAACGATGAAAAATAGAAGAGGAGTAATTATGTTGTCAACACTTTTTTTTGCGGCAGCGTGTGCCGACGATCAGATGGCTCGGGTCGATTATCCAGAGCTCGACACTACAAATCCGCTCATTGCGGCGTGGGGCGGAGAGTACGAGACACCGCCATTTGAGCAGATCAAAATCGAGCATTATGAGCCAGCGTTCGATGCAGCGATTGCCTGTGCACGTGCAGAGTTTCGGGCTATTGTGGAGAACCCTGCTGAGCCAACGTTCCGCAACACGATCGTGGCGTTGGAGCGTCAAGGTGGGCTTTTGGATCGTGTGCAGGGGGTCTTTTATCCGCTGTTGAGTGCTGACACGAACCCCGAGATGGAGGAGCTGTCGTTGAAGATACAGCCAAAACTTACGGAGCTGGGTAACGATATTTCGCTCAGCCCCGAGCTATTTGCACGTGTCAAGGCGGTCTATGAAAACCCTCCGAAGTTTATGTCGGCTGAGGATAAGATGTTGCTCGATGAGTGTTACAAGGGTTTCGAGCGGAGTGGAGCGGCGCTGTCGGACGAGGATAAGGCGAAGTATCGTGAGATCACAACTGAGTTGGGGCGTTTGGGGCTGGAATTTGGACAGAATATTTTGGCATCGACAAACGCATTTTCGATCAACATAACAGATGAGACGAAGGTCGAGGAGCTCCCCGAGGGTGTGCGTGAGGCGATGGCTTTGGCGGCTAAGGAGCGTGACGAGAGCGGTTGGACGGTGACACTTCACGCACCGAGTTACATCCCGTTCTTGACCTATTCGAGCGATCGAGAGCTTAAGGAGCAGCTTTGGAGAGCATACAGCACACGTTCGTTGGGTGGCGAGAGAGATAACACTGAGGTGATAAAGGGAATCTTAAATTTGCGCCTGCAGTTGGCTCAGTTGTTAGGTTATGAGAATTACGCCTCGTATGCGCTGGAGCACCGTATGGCGATGAATCAAGAGACGGTGAATAACTTCTTGTCGGATCTCTTGGTGGCTACTCGTGAGCGGGGGCGTGAGAATTATAATGAGATTGTGAAGTACGCTTTGGCGAATGGTTTTGATGGTGAGTTTATGCCGTGGGACTTTGCCTATTATAGCGAAAAATATAAGGATGAGAACTTTGCGCTCAATGATGAGTTGGTGAAGCCTTACTTGGAGTTGAGCAGTGTTCGTCGGGGCGTGTTTATGCTTGCGACAAAGCTCTATGGTGTTACCTTTGAGGAGGTTGAGGGCGTTGAGGTGTTCCATAAGGATGTTGAGGTCTTTAGGGTGAACGATGCGGATGGCTCATATTTAGGTCTTTTGTATCTCGACTTCTTCCCTCGTGCGAGCAAGAGTGGTGGCGCTTGGATGACGGAGTTTAGAGGTGCGGATGGAGCTGAGGATGAGAGCGGAAAATATCTCGATGTGAGACCGCTTGTGACCCTCACGATGAACTTCACTAAGCCTACGGAGACGACCCCGTCGCTACTCACCTTTTCGGAGTTTGAGACCTTCCTACACGAGTTCGGGCACGGTCTGCACGGTCTGTTGGCGAAGGGTCGCTATGGCTCGTTGAATGGAACGAATGTATATCGGGACTTTGTGGAGTTGCCGTCGCAGTTGTTGGAGAATTGGGCTACGGAGCGTGAGTATCTCGATGAGTGGGCGGTGCATTATAAGACGGGCGAGAAGATCCCTACTGAGTTGGTCGAGAAGATCGAGCGTGCAGCGAACTTCAACGCTGGTTACGCTTGCGTTAGACAGCTGCAGTTCGGAATATTAGATATGGCGTACCACTCTATTACAGAGCCGTTTGATGGCGATATAGAGGCGTTTGAGAGGCGTGCTACAGAGCCGACGCAGATATTGCCAACGGTCGAGGGGACAGCATTTTCACCCAGCTTTTCGCACATCTTTGCAGGCGGCTATGCAGCTGGTTACTACTCATATAAGTGGGCTGAGGTGTTGGAGGCAGATGCTTATCAGCTCTTTAAGGAGCGTGGAATCTTCGACCAAAAGACAGCTCGGGCGTTCCGTGAGAGCGTGTTGGAGCGTGGCGGTCAAGAGCACCCGATGAAACTATATGTTGAGTTCCGTGGCTCAAAACCATCTGTGGAGGCACTTATTGAAAAGACTTTAAAATAGATTTGCATAATTGAAAAATTTTATTTAATTTTGTAGTCGTTGGCTAAAAAAATAGTTAAATAGCACTCTTTTTGCTTGGTGAGTCTAGGTCGGAACGGGTTGCTATTGCTGATTTAGCATTAATTACTACCTTAAAACAAATAAAATTTTAAAATTATGAGCAATCAAGTTGAGCAGTACATCAAGGACTTTATGGGTGCAATCGTGGCTAAGAATCCAAATGAGCCCGAGTTTCACCAAGCGACACTCGAAGTTGTCGAGTCGCTAGCACCTTATATCTTGGCGAACCCAAAGTATAAGGAGGCAAAGATCTTGGAGCGTATTGCAGAGCCTGAGCGTGTTGTTATGTTCCGTGTTGCGTGGCTAGATGACAAGGGCGAGGTGCAGGTCAATCGTGGATTCCGTGTGCAGATGAATAGCGCAATCGGACCATACAAGGGCGGTTTGCGTTTCCACCCAACGGTTAACCTCAGCCTCTTGAAGTTCCTCGCTTTCGAGCAGACATTTAAGAATAGCCTCACTACATTACCGATGGGCGGTGGTAAGGGAGGTTCAGATTTCAACCCTGCAGGTCGTTCAGATAATGAGGTTATGCGTTTCTGTCAATCATTTATGACGGAGTTGCAGCGCCACATCGGACCCGATACAGATATTCCTGCTGGCGACATCAATGTTGGCGGTCGTGAGATCGGTTTCCTTTATGGTCAATATAAGAGACTTCGCAACGAGTTCACAGGCACACTTACAGGTAAGGCTCCTGAGTGGGGTGGAAGTCCACTTCGCCCAGAGGCTACAGGTTATGGAACGTGTTACTTTGCTAAGGAGATGTTGGCTACACGTGGCGACAGCTTCGAGGGTAAGACGGTCGTTGTTTCTGGCTCGGGTAACGTGGCTCAGTATGCTGTTGAGAAGGCTACGCAGCTTGGTGGTAAGTGTGTAACACTCTCTGATTCATCGGGTTACATCTATGATGCTGAGGGTATCGATGCTGATAAGTTGGCTTACGTTATGGAGCTTAAGAATGTTAAGCGTGGACGAATCAGCGAGTACGTGGCGCAATATCCATCGGCTAAATTCTTCGCTGGCGAGCGTCCTTGGGGCGTGAAGTGCGACATCGCTCTGCCTTGTGCGACACAGAATGAGTTGAATGGTGACGAGGCTGCAGCACTTCTTGCTAATGGTTGCTACTGCGTGGCTGAGGGTGCAAATATGCCGTCAACACCAGAGGCGATCACAGCGTTCCTAGCCGCTAAGATCCTCTACGCTCCAGGTAAGGCATCAAATGCTGGTGGTGTGGCAACATCAGGATTGGAGATGACACAGAACTCAATCCGTCTTAAGTGGACACCTGAGGAGGTGGATGCTAAGCTGCAGCAGATTATGAGCGATATTCACACTTCGTGCGTGAAGTATGGCGCTGACGATGCAGGTTACGTGAACTATGTAAATGGCGCAAACGTAGCGGGCTTTATTAAGGTGGCGGATTCGATGTTGGCGCAAGGCGTTCTCTAGGCTGGTGCGCTGCGTTGCAAGGCGGCGAAATTTGGGCGATCCCACTGAGTGTTGTTCGGTCACGTACATTAAGTACGCTCCCTCGCACCCCTCAGTGCGATCGCTCAAATTTCATCCACCTATCAACGCAGCGATGGTAACAACGCAAGGCGGCGAAATTTCAAAGATCCCACAGAGGGGGGCTCGGTCACGTACATTAAGTACGCTCCGTCGCCCCCCCCTCTGTGCGATCTTTAAAATCTCATCCACCTATCAACGCTAAGAGTGTAATGTTGTGGTGGAGCTGAGTAACGCTGAGTAACGCTGAGTAACGCTGAGTAACGCTGAGTAACGCTGAGTAACGCTGAGTAATGCTGAGTAATGCTGAGTAACGCTGAGTAATGCTGAGTAACGCTGAGTAACGCTGGTAATTACTTGATTATCAGCGTTGTTGCGGATGGTTTGTCGATTGACCGATGATCGTGCCGACTTACAGTGAGATCTTCTTTACTCGGGCCTCGTGGCGACCGCCCTCAAATTCGGCTGCGAACCACGCTGTGGCTATCTTTAGTGCCTCATCTAGGTCGATGAATCGGGCTGGTAACACAAGGATATTTGCATCGTTGTGTTGGCGTGATAGCGTTGCGATCTCCTCGCTCCAGCAGAGTGCTGCACGGATCTTTTGGTGTTTATTTAGTGTTAGGCTCATTCCCTGACCCGAGCCGCACATCGCTACGCCTCGATTCACCTCGCCACTCTCTATACCCTTGGCTAGGGCGTGTGCCGTGTCGGGGTAGTCCATACTCTCCTCGCTCATCGTGCCGTAGTCAACGACATCGAACCCTTTGACTGAGAGCCAGCCCACTAAAAACTCCTTCAATTCGTAGCCTGCGTGATCGGATGCTACGCCTATTATCTCTTTCATTATCGAAATTTATCAATAAAAATGTCGCTCTTTCAGATGCAAATGTACTCTTTTTTTCTCTACTTGATTAATAAATCAACAAAAAAAATTACATTTGTGCCGTGAAGTTTATCCTGTCCATACTCGGAGTAGCCTCCTTGGCGCTGGGTGTCATCGGAATTTTTGTTCCGCTGCTCCCCACGACCCCCTTTCTGCTCCTCTCGGCAGCGCTCTTTTTGCGCTCGTCACCGAGGCTCTATAGCTGGTTGATGCGCAACCCTACGCTGGGTGAGTACATCATCAACTATCGTGAAAATAGATCGATGCCTATGAGAGCTAAGTGCACATCGGTATCGTTGGTCTGGATCTCGATACTCTACTCCGAGATCTACATCATCGACCAATGGTGGCTGAGAGTTGTGCTCACGCTCCTCGCTGTGGCGATCACGTGGCACATTTTATCAACTCAACACAACTCCCCGAAAGAGGCGCTAGTGGCTACTTCGCTGCACGTTTGCGATCGTGCTCATTGAGCAGGATCTTACGCAGACGCATCGAGTTTGGTGTAACCTCTACATACTCATCCTCTTGGATGTACTCCAAAGCCTCCTCCAAAGTGAATAGGCGTGGGGGTGCGATTGCAACCTTATCGTCATTTCCCGATGCACGCATATTTGTGAGCTGCTTAGCCTTCGTTACGTTCACCGTGATGTCGTTGCTACGTGTATGCTCGCCAATCACCTGACCAGCGTAGACCTCCTCCATCGGCACGATGAAGAAACGACCACGATCCTGCAACTTATCGATCGAGTATGCAAAGGCTGTACCCTGCTCGCCCGAGATGATCGAACCGTTGCTACGCATCTCAATATCGCCAACCCACGGCTCAAAGCCCAACAGGCGGTGTGTCATAATCGCCTCGCCAGCTGTAGCTGTAAGCATATTTGAACGCAAACCGATGATTCCACGTGATGGAATCGAGAACTCCAAACGTGTGCGCTCATCCACCGTAACCATATTTGTAAGTGTACCCTTGCGACGTGTCACGAGGTCGATAACCGTTCCCGATGTTGTCTCGGGGCAGTCGACCGTCAACTCCTCGATAGGCTCACACTTTTTGCCATCGATCTGCTTGATGATAACCTTTGGTTGACCAACCTGCAACTCATAACCCTCACGGCGCATAGTCTCGATCAAGACCGACAAGTGAAGCACTCCACGTCCGTAGACCAAGAATGAATCAGCCGATTGACCATCCTCAACCCTTAACGCCAAGTTCTTCTCTAGCTCCTTATCGAGGCGATCCTTGATGTGGCGTGAAGTGACGTACTTACCATCCTTACCGAAGAATGGCGAGTTGTTGATTGTGAATGTCATCGACATCGTTGGCTCATCGATAGCGATTGTTGGCAGCGGCTCGGGGTTCTCATAGTCACAAATTGTGTCACCAATCTCAAAACCCTCGATTCCAACAATTGCACAGATCTCGCCACACGGAACCTCATCGACCTTCTTCTTGCCCAAGCCATCGAAGATCATCAACTCCTTGATACGGCTCTTAACCATACGCTCCCCGTCACGCTTTGCGAGGGTCACCATCTGCCCAGCCTTCAATGAGCCACGTGTGATCTTACCCACAGCGATACGACCGATGTAAGCTGAGTACTCCAACGATGTAACAAGCATCTGAGGCGTACCCTCGTTGATCTCTGCATCGGGAATCTCATCGATGATAGTGTCCAACAGCGGAATGATCGAGTCGGTAGGCTGCTGCCAATCGCCCGTCGTCATCCACCCCTGCTTAGCTGAGCCATAGACTGTCTTATACTCCAACTGCTCATCGTTAGCCTCCAAAGCAAACATCAGATCAAAGACCTGCTCATTGACAACCTCGGGGCGGCAGTTTGGTTTATCCACCTTATTAATAACAACGATAGGTTTCTTGCCCAACGCCAACGCCTTCTGCAACACAAAACGTGTCTGAGGCATCGTTCCCTCGAAGGCATCAACGAGTAGCAACACTCCGTCACACATATTGAGCACACGCTCCACCTCGCCACCAAAGTCGGCGTGACCAGGGGTGTCGATGATGTTGATCTTATAATCTTTGTATATTACCGAAACGTTCTTCGATAGAATTGTGATACCACGCTCACGCTCCAAATCGTTATTGTCGAGTATCAACTCTCCCTGTCCCTGTTGCGAACCCTCTCTGAGGAGGTTTCCAGCCATAATCATCTTGTCGACCAGTGTGGTCTTGCCGTGATCGACGTGGGCGATAATGGCAATGTTTCGTAATTTCTGCATCTCTAATCTTAAAATTTGCTGCAAAGGTAGCTATTTATAGTGAAAAATAGCTATATTTGGGCGTTAAAATTTTGTGTAATACCAATATAATTATGAGTAACTACTCTTTGAAGATCAAAAATAGCAGCGATGTCTGTGTTGTTAACTCGCTCGAAATTCTCCCTACACTGCTGCCTAAGGCTCGTGTTGTGGTCATCACGGATCACAATTTGGAGAGGCTTTATCCCGAGGTGATCGCCCCTTATGAGCGTATCGTGATTGGTGAGGGCGAGCAGAATAAGACGCTTGCAACGATGGAGAAGATCTACACAGAGCTCATCGAGATGGGGGCGGATCGTAAGACATTTCTGCTCGGTTTTGGTGGCGGTATCGTTACAGATATTACGGGCTTTGTAGCGGCTACATATATGCGTGGGGTCGATTTCGGATTTATCTCGACAACGTTGCTGAGCCAAGTCGATGCTGGCGTTGGCGGTAAGAATGGCGTTAACCTTGGCGGCTACAAAAATATGGTCGGCACATTTAATCAGCCTCGATTTGTGATTTGCGACATCTCGATGCTCCGTACACTCAACGATCGTGAGGTTCGTGCAGGTTTGGCGGAGGTGACTAAGTCGGCAATCATTGCTGATGCGGCTCTCTTCGAGCTGTTGGAGGGTGTCTCGTTCGAGGCTCTGCAGCAGAATAGCGACCTATTGAGCCGTGCTGTGATCGCCTCGGTGACGGTTAAGGCGGCGATCGTGGAGCGTGATGAGCGTGAGTCGGGCGAGCGTAGAAAGCTCAACCTTGGGCACACCTTTGCACACGCAATCGAGAAGTTATCACACTCGATGATACACGGCGAGGCGGTCGCTGTCGGTACAATCATCGCCACAAATATATCGCTCCGATTGGGGTTGATCTCGGCTGAGGATGCTGAGCGAATCATCAATATCCACAAATCCTTGGGCTTCAACCTAACACCTCCGCTGCCTGTCGAGGAGCTCTTTGCAGCGATCCACAAGGACAAGAAGGCTGAGGAGGGTTATATATATATGGTGCTGCCTCGCTCGATTGGCGATTGTGAGGTTCGCAAGATGAGCTTCAGTGAGGTTGCAGCGGCTATTCAGCAGCCTTGCTGCTCTATAAAGTAGCCTTGCTGTTCTATAAAGTAGCCTTGCTGCTCTATAAAGTAGCCTTGCTGTTCTATAAAGTAGCCTTGCTGTTCTATAAAGTAGCCTTGCTGCTCTAAAAGTAGCCTTGCTGCTCTAAAAGTAGCCTTGCTGCTCTATAAACTTATCTCTCTGAGACTTCGCAACTTTACACCTTCTGAGCTTTATCATTTGATTGTAATCTCGCCACCATTGGGATTGAAATCGAAAAGTTGACGATCGTTTAAAGTGGTGACTTTTAACTGTTTGCCGTCTTGCTTAGCTGTGAGGCGGCGATCTGTTTTAACGACCATCGTTAGCGGCTCGGTGTATAGATTTGGGTCGAGCGTTGTGGTTGGCTTGATTGTGATGCTTTTGCGGCTCTCTGTGAAATCTAATTTCGTATCATCTCGCTCAGCGATGTATGCCGAGACCGCTGCAAAGGTGTCGATCCAGATCTTTGCCTCGTTGGCTTTCGCTCGCTCGAAGTGTCGCCACAAAAGGTCGATCTCATCGAAGTAGTCAAAACTGCAGCTGATTCCGTGTATCATAGCCGACTCCCAACCGCCCGATGCAATCACGCTATCCATCCAGTCGTTGAGCGACTGATCGGTGCACCTGTTCTTGTTCTGTCCGATCGGTTTCTGCTTTAGGCGTGTGCCGACCTTTCCCTCCATCGCTATCTTGATGATCTCGGGCGTGCGCTGTGTGAATGGGTAACAAAAGGTGATTGGTTTGCGCCCTGTGTTGGCGAGGATGATGCTGTCGTTCTTCTCGATCTCTATGCGTACTTCGCTCAGCGGCAATGACTTAAAATGTGGATGTGACCACGAGTGGTTCGACATCTCTTGCCCAGCGTCCGACATCTCTTTGATATGCGCCCACGTCATACGAGGGTTACCCGCTTTAGCCTCCGCCTCACGCTCCTCGATCGCCTTGCCGTTGAGCCAAAATGTACCTCTGATCCCGAGCCGCTGGAGCTGTGGAAAGACCTTGGTGTAGTGGTCGAGGTAGCCATCGTCAAATGTATAACTTATAGCGCACTGCTTGTCGCCTCGATACTTTGCGATCGTGATGCTCTCTTTGGTTATCGATTGTGCTGTGGATGCTGTGCAGAGCGTAAGCATCAATATTATTACGGCTGCTAAATGTCTCATCTATAGTTGGTTTGTAAGTTTTTCAATACGTGCAACGGACTCTCTAACTCTCTCTTCGGAGATCTTGCCGCTCTTCACTCCCTCGGTGATGATCTCCACAAATCGCTCCCGAACGGAGTACCTCTCTCGGCGAATATTTCCGCCAACGATGAAGAGGTCGACACCTGCATTGAGGGCGAGCGTCACAGCCTCATCAAAGCCGTAGTGGTCGACAATCGCCCTCATTTGCATATCGTCCGTGATGACTACACCGTCCCACTGCAGCACGCCTCGTAGTAGTGAATCGATGGTGGGTCGTGAGAGTGTAGCTGGATAGTCAGGGTCGATGTTGCGGTTGAATAGGTGGCTCACCATCACCATATCGCACAGCTCGGCTTTGATGAGCTCTCGGTAGGGTTGCAGCTCTCGCTCCTGTTGCCACGTGTCGGTTATATCTGCGAGACCGAAGTGGCTGTCCTCTAGCGAGTTGCCGTGACCGGGGAAGTGTTTTAGAGAGGTTAGTACACCACGCTTGCGATGCTCATCGATGTAGATATTCGCTAGCTCGGTGACCAGCTTTTCATCCGCTGAGAAAGAGCGCTCGAAGCGACCAATCACGGGACACGAGGGGTTAACATCGACATCGACACAGGGCGAGAAGTTGAGGTTGATACCGACACTCGTGAGCTCCTCGGCAATTGTCGCTGCCGTTTGGTGAGCACACTCCATCGAGCCGCTCTCCTCGACACGTTGGGCGACACTTCGCTGTGAGGGCATCGGGCGAAAACCATACTTCGTTTTGAGACGATTTACAAAGCCCCCCTCTTGATCGATAGATATTATTAGTGGCGCACTCCGCACGCTCTGCATATCGGTAATGAATCGGTGCAGTTGCTCCTTTGAGTTTGGCGAAGTCTCACCATTCGGCTTGGCGATGTTGCGCTCAAAGAGGATCACCCCCGAGATACCGCTACGAATATCATCTGTGATGGGGTTGCTCTCGCTCAGCGATGTTCCATCTACACCCATTATGAGTAGCTTTGGGGCGAGTTGCTCGATCGTGGGCTCGCTGCTGCAACCGATAAGTGTTAGTGCAGCTGTTAGTGCGGCTGTTAGTGCAGCTGTTAGTGCGGCTGTATAAGTTGCGTAAAGTGCTCTCTTCATAACACAAATGTAGTGAAAATTTGTGAATTATAATATAAAAGTTATATCTTTGTGGTTAAGAATCAATTTAAGTCTTTTGCTCTAAAATGGTTATGAGAGAGAATGGTTGTGAGAGAGAATGGTTGTGAGAGAGAATGGTTATGAGAGAGAATGGTTGTGAGAGAGAATGGTTATGAGAGAGAATGGTTGTGAGAGAGAATGGTTGTGAGAGAGAATGGTTATGAGAGAGAATGGTTATGAGAGAGAATGGTTGTGAGAGAGATTGGTTGTGAGAGAGAATGGTTGTGAGAGAGAATGGTTATGAGAGAGATTTGAATAGATTCTAAGTACCGAAACTAATTAAAACCTAAATATGAAGAGAGTGACAAAACTTTTCTTGGCGGCGGCGTGTGTAGCCGCAACAATTATGACGAGCTCGGCACAACCCACAGCTATGCAGAACGTTATGGGGCGTGAGCGAATATCTTTGAACGGTAAGTGGGCAACGATCCCCGACCAGATGAATATCGGCTACGGCAAAAAGGGGTGGGGCTCGCCTCGATTGGGGCGTGTTACGGACAAACTTCGTGAACTCTATTATGAGGGTGGCGAGACGCTAAATGTACCGGGCGATTGGAATAGTCAAAACCCTGAGTATGTGTACTTTGAAGCGCCTATGTGGTACAAAAAATCATTCCTATACACAGCTCAAAATAAGACCCGTCAGTTCCTGCACTTTGCGGCAGTTTGCGAAAATGCTGTGGTCTATCTCAATGGTGAGCTACTCGGCAAGCACAGCGGTGGATTTACTCCGTTTCAGTTTGAGGTTACAGGCAAACTCGCTGAGGGTGAGAACTATGTGATTGTGAGGGTCGACAACACCCGTACGCCCGACACGATTCCAGCTATGCACTTCGATTGGTGGATCTATGGAGGAATCACTCGTGATGTAGATCTTGTTATCACGCCCGAGACCTTTGTTGAGGATTACTGGGTACGCTTGGTTAAGGGGTCGATGGAGCGTGTGGCGATCGATGTGACGCTCTGCGGAGCGGACAAGGCGAACGCTCAAGTTGTAGTTTCAATTCCCGAGGCTAAGATCTCGAAGAAACTTATAACTGATGCTGAGGGTAACGCCTCTATCGAGTTTGATGCTAAGAAGTTACGCCTATGGTCGCCCGAAGATCCACACCTCTATGAAGTGGTTGTGAAGAGCAAACGAGATGAGGTGCGTGACCAGATCGGATTACGCTCGTTTGAGGTGAAGGGTACAGAGATGCTGCTCAACGGCAAGCCTCAATTCCTAAGAGGAATAAATATTCACGAGGAGATAGCTCTCGACCGCCGCCGATCGATCGATGCTCTCGATGCAGAGATGTTGACAAATGAGGCGTTGGCGTTGGGGTGTAACTTCATCCGTCTGTCGCACTATCCACACAACGAATATATGGTGAAGATGTGTGAGCGCAAGGGAATTATGATGTGGGAAGAGATCCCTGTTTGGCAGGGTATTAACTTCGCCAACCCAAAGGTGTGTGAGGCGGCAACGAATATGATGCACGAGATGATCGAGCGAGATAAGAACCGTTGCGGAATTGTGATGTGGAGCATCTCGAACGAGACATTTTGGGCTAGTAAACCACGTAATGAGTTCCTGCCTAAGTTGGCTGCTCAGACACGTGCGTGGGACGATACACGTGCTGTGACGAGCGCTCTGAACCACTCGGTTTACAAGGATGATGAGACTGACTTGACGCTCGTTGATTCGCTTGCTGAGCACTTGGATGTGATCGGTCTGAATAAGTATATGGGTTGGTACGACGCTTGGAAAAAAGCACCTGCCGACACGAAGTGGACAACGATTGCCGATAAACCAATGATCTTCTCGGAGTTTGGCGCTGAGGCGATCTTTGGCAACTATGGCGATGGCGAGAACCTCAACGCTTGGAGCGAAGACTATATGAAAAAGGCGTACGAAGATGATTTGGCTTGCTTCACAAAGATCCCGAACTTCAGAGGGTGTGCGCCGTGGATTATGTTTGACTTCCGTTCGCCTCGCCGCTCACACGCAATGTATCAGCAGGGTTGGAATAGAAAGGGTCTGATCTCGCCTGAGGGTAACCGCAAAGAGGCGTGGCACATTATGAACAAATTTTATGAATCTAAAAAATAACTAAAGATATGAATTTCAAGAGTTTAGCAGCAGCTGTGGCGATGACGGCAGCGACAATGACAGCAGCCGTAGCGCAAAAGGTGATCTTGCCCGATTTTCACGCCGACCCATCGGTGCACTATTGGGACGGAAAGTATTGGATGTATCCATCGACTGATGAGCCAGGGAGCACCTCGTGGAAAGAGATGAAGCAGTGGCACGCATACTCATCGACAAACCTAACTGATTGGAAATGTGAGGGTAAGATCTTCTCACTGGAGGATATTTCGTGGGCAACAGATTGTGCATTTGCGCCTGATGCTGTGAAGTGGAAAGGGAAGTATTATTTTGTCTTTCCAGCGAGTAAGCACGTGGGTATCGCTGTGGCGGACAACCCTGCTGGTCCATTTAAGGATGCAATCGGCAAGCCTCTCATCAAGGATCGTCAGGTTAAGGGGGTGAGTTCGTTTGACCCTTGCCTCTTTGTCGATGATGACCATACACCTTATATATATTACGGTGGTGGTGGCGGTTGTGCCGTAGCGAAGATGAAGGACAATATGACGCAGCTCGATGGCGAGATCACGAAGTTGCCGTTGGAGCAGTATGCCGAGGGTATCTGGGTATTCAAGCGCAACGATATTTACTACTTCACCTATCCAAATCACTACAAAGATGCAGAGGGTAATGTAAAGCAGTTGTTGGTCTACTCGACAGCGCCAACACCGATGGGCCCATTCACATTCCGTGGTTCGTTCTTGGATAATAAGTCACGCAATTCGCACCACTCATTTATCAAGGCTGAGGATGATCGGTGGTATCTATTTTATCACATCGAGGGTCTGAGTCCCTACGAGCGTAGGGTCTGTGTTGATTATGTGGAGTTTGACGATGAGGGTCTAATCAAGGAGGTGAAGATGACCAAAAAGGGAGTCAAACCGCTTGCGCCTCGCAAGGTGCTTAAGTAACGTAAAATCTATTGCTGACCGATTTGGCGGACATCAATGCTTAAGGTTCGATTATTATGAATAAAAATATCTTTGGAACAACGGCTCTCGTGGGGTCGTTGTTCGCAATTGGCTGCACTTCGGAGAGTTCTGAGCTTGTACGCCCCAATGTACTGCTCATTGTGATTGATGACTTGGGTTGGAACGACCTTGGCTGTATGGGTAGCGACTATTATGAGACCCCAAATATTGACGGCTTGGCTCGTCAGGGTACGCTCTTCACAAATGGCTACGCAGCCTGTAGTGTGAGTAGCCCATCACGTGCCTCGATAATTTCGGGTAAGAGCCCCGTGCGCCACGGTATCACTAGCTGGATTGGTGACCCTGAGGGGGAGCTGTGGCGAGAGCGGAAACACAAAGATATTTTGTTGCCAGCGAGTTACGAACACAACCTCTCGCTCAGGGAGTGTGGTGTTGCGCAAGCTATGCGAGAGGGTGGTTATGCAACCTATTTCCTCGGTAAGTGGCACGTTGGGGATGATGTGATGCCGACCGATTTTGGCTTTGATGTCAATATTGGTGGTTGGGCGGCTGGAGGTCCTCGTGGTGGTTACTTCTCGCCCTATGAGAATCCGATGTTGGAGGATGGCAAGGATGGTGAGAACCTCTCGTTGAGGCTTAGCCGTGAGGCGATTAAACAGCTTGTGAAGCGAGATCGTGAGCGCCCATTCTTTATGATGCTGAGTTATTACGCTGTTCACGGGGCGATTCAGTGCACCGAGCAGCGATGGAGTAAATTTCGTGATAAGGCGGAGCAGATGGGTGTCGAGGATGAGGGCTTTGAGGAGGCTCGCCGTCTGCCTGCACGTAAGGCGCAAGATAACCCTGTCTATGCAGGTTTGGTGAATCAGATGGATGAGGCTGTGGGTGATGTCATTAACTACTTGCGTGAGTCGGGGCTAGATAAAAACACGGTTGTGATCTTCACGAGCGATAACGGCGGTGTGGTGTCGGGCGATAGCTACTCCACTTCGCTTAAGCCGTTGCGTGGTGGAAAGGGTACTCAATGGGAGGGTGGTATCCGTGTGCCGATGATCGTCTACGATCCAACGCTTAAGAGCCGTGTTGTCGATACGCCTGTTGTCGGTATGGATATTTACCCAACTCTTTTGGAGTTTGCTGGGGTCGAATTGCGCCCTGAGCAGCACCGTGATGGTGTCTCGATTAGACCACTATTGGAGGGGCGGAGCATTGAGGATAGAGAGCTCTTTTGGCACTACCCACACTATGGAAATCAGGGTGGTGAGCCCTCGTCTACGGTGCGTGATGGCGATTGGAAGTTGATCTATTATTATGAGGATCAGCGTATGGAGCTCTACAACTTGGCGGACGATCTCTCTGAAGAGCGTGATTTGGCGAGTGGTGAGCCTAAGCGTGTGGCGAAGATGCGAGCATCGCTGGATCGTTACTTGGCGGAGTGCAGCGCAAAAGTGCCTGAGGTGGATAATTTCTACACTGCTGAGGAGCGTGCTGAGTGGCGAGCAAAACGAATGGAGACAACAAAAAAGCAGCAAGAGAGGATTCGCAAAGCACAGCTAAAACCCGACTGGAGACCAAATAAAGATTGGTGGGGATCAGCTCCTGTGGATTAAAAACGTATTGCAGAGAGCCTCTCTGTCCAGAGCGATAGTTGTGGTTGGGGATAGAGGTTGATTGTTGCGATTTTCAGTTTGGTGGCGTTGCGTATTGTATATGCAGTGCCGCCTTTTTTTGTGCCGTTATGATAGGCTATGAGCATTTTGCAGTTGGCGAGTAGGTAGTCGTTGCGGCGTAGGAAAACCAATTTGTTGTAGCTCTCGGCAAGTGTTATAACCTCCTTAGCCTCATCGAGTAGTGCTTGGTAGCGGCTCTGTATATCGGGTGAAAATCTCGCTGCGTGGTGGGCAAAGGGGACGACGCAAACGAGCCGAGCGTTAGCCCCCCTACGCTGAGCCTCGATGACCGCCTCGCCAGCGGCAATATCGAACCCCGCTGCCATACCGCACCAAAAGGTGACCCCCTCAGTGAAGTGGCTGCAGAGCTCGGTGATGGTCTTATAGAGTGGCTGATCGAGCAGCTCGGGGTTGTAATCTCTATGTCCTGTAAATGAGATATTCATTCTGTAAAGATAGTTGCTTGGCGTGGTCTTTGCAAATTTATCAATGAATTTTAAACTTTACAACTATGAAAAAAGGAGCAATTATTTTTGGATCAATTATTGGCGGAGCGATTTTGGGCTCGGCTGTGGTTTGCTGTATGAGGTCGAAATCGGGCAGGGATATGCGTCGAATGGCGCACCAACGTATCTTGGAGGAGCTCGATCATCTGCACAACCATATCAAGGGTTGCAGCTGTATGACGGGCGGTGAGTGCGACTGTGAGTGCCACGATACGATGGCGCAAATGGAACAGATGGGCGAGGCGGTAAAGGATAAGGTTACAGCGGTGAAAGATGCTGTGGCTGAGAGGGTTGCCGAGGTGAAGGGTGATGTGAAAGCAAAGATGTCGATGTAGTGAGAGGCATTGGTGAAGGGTCTCACAGCGGTGGGGCATCGGAGCACATCTTGCTCTATGTAACGCTATTTGTGGCGGCGGCGGTGATCTCAACATCGCTGCTGCTCTTTGCTGCCGTAATCTATTTGGGCGATTTGCTTGGGTCGTTGGTTTTGTCGCTGGTGATTGTTGGTGCGGTGATGGCTCTGGTGGCGTGGTCGATATATCGAGGTGCGTTGCGCCCGCTCTTCCGCTCGATAGGCGAGCAGCTCCAAACAATCTACGCCGTAGCCTCAGCAGCCGAGGTAGGCTACAACTGGATTCTCGGCAAAGTCGAGAGCCTCATTCGACGACTTTAGCGGTGGGCAAGACTTCTCTTAATTGGCTGATAGCAAGCACAGAAGTCCCCTTAAATAAAAGTTGCAAGATAGTTTCTTTGTTGTAATTTTGTATTTCGGAAATAAAAGAGCTGTATGGCGTTTAAATTGAGTAATGATACAAAGAGGCGAATAGCTGCTGATCTTGGAGTTGAATATGACGAGATCGGCAAGATGAGTGCGAGCGAGCAGACCGCACTTGTGGAGTCTCGTATCGGTAAAAAGTTGACCTGTAGGGATTTGAAGGATCCTCGACTTCCTGCTCGTGGCTCTGTATATCTATCTCTTTTCCGTTTCTTTGAGTTCAATCGTAAGGAGATTGACAGAGCCATTGACCTTATCAAATAACTTATTGTTGAGGGTGTATCAGGTAGTGCAGTAGGTAGCGTGTCTAGGGATGAGATCGGGCGAAGAGGCGTGTCAAACTCTCTTATTTTGGAAAATTTTTGTTGGCGATCTTGACGGGTGTAATCACAGGAATCATTGCGGATCTAATTTCATTTAAGGAGTTGTGGTGTTCGTTTTGGCACTCACTACATTAAAAAAAAGGTGGTTGACCGGTAAAGTCAACCACCCAAACATTATATCGTAACTTGTTGTTACTTACCGAAGTAACGGTTGTAGAGACCTTGGAAGCCTGCACCGTGACGTGCCTCGTCCTTAGCCATCTCGTGAACCGTGTCGTGAACTGCATCCAAGTTCTGCTCCTTAGCCAAACGTGCCAAACGCATCTTGTCCTCGCAAGCACCTGACTCTGCATTCATTCTCTTGAACAAGTTTGTCTTAGTGTCCCAAACAACCTCGCCCAACAACTCAGCGAACTTTGCTGCGTGCTCTGCCTCCTCCCAAGCGTAACGCTTGAAAGCCTCTGCGATCTCTGGGTAACCCTCACGATCTGCCTGACGGCTCATCGCCAAGTACTGACCTACCTCTGAGCACTCGCCCGAAAAGTGAGCCATAAGTCCATCCATCAACTCAGCATCTGAACCCTTACCATCGCCCAACTTGTGCTCTGTTACGAACTCCAAAGCTCCCTCCTGCTCAACGCACTCTACGAACTTCTCTGCTGGTTGCTTACATAGTGGGCACGCTGCTGGTGCCTCTGCTCCCTCGTGGATATAACCACATACTGTACAACGCCATTTCTTTGCCATCTCTTTACTTTTTTATTAAGTTTGAATTTGTGTTTGCTCTATTCGTGACCCATATTTGAATCCCTCCTAATGACAAAAGTAGAGATAAAAAATAAGACGACCAAATAAATTCGATCGCCTTTTTTTATAGTTGTATAGGTTTTTCTTATGTTATGCCTTTTTCTTATTGCGAGAGATGACAACTGCAATCGAGAGAAACAGACCCAGCGCTATGCTCAACAGTGCTGCAAAGAGTACCTGTTGTGACACGGGCAGCATAAATGTGATGGTGTGAGCTGGAATCCAAAAGATCGGAATTGTCTTTTTGAATACGAAACTCCACTGTGTCTCCCAGTCGAGGTTGACGAAGCTCTCACGCATACTAAACGGTGTCTTAAGTGCCGCCAACGAGCCGTTACACCTCACGATGTGCGCATCCGTAATTTTGTGTAGCGTCATAAACACTGGTGCAAAGAGTGTGTTCATCATCACCGAGATAGAGAATGCACCGAGCAACTTTTCGAGTGAGAAACCACCCTTCATAGCCGCCACAACGCCATCTGCGCCCAACGACTCGACCATTGATGGAGCACCCACAGCAAAAGTTCTCATCGCAATAGCGATCCACACACCATAGAATCCCCAAAGTATCGCACGAGGTGCTGCGCCGAACCCCTCTGATATATATTTGCCACTCTTAACTCTTAGCCCTAGCATCTCGCCAAAGGTGGCAAGAATGCCAAACTTGATAAATGCAAGGCAGTATGGGTGTGCTGCATTTAGCTCTTTGTAGGTTTGGTAGGGCAGATCACTCAAAACAAATGGTAGTGCTACGGCTACAACTACCGCAAGTAAAATTAAATCAGATCTCTTCATTGGTTGGTTTTGGTTTTGGTTTTAGTTTTAGTTTTTATTGATAGATTATAGTTCAAGGTTGATGTCAAACTTCTCAACCCAAGGCAGGCCAGCCTCGCCCAAGCGAGACAAGAATGGATCGGGGTTGAACTCCTCGACATTATATACACCTGCACCACGCCACTCGCCACGTGCAAACATCTCTGCACCCAACGCCGCTGGAACACCCGTGGTGTAGCTCACCGCCTGTGTGCCCGTCTGCTCGAATGCTGCCTCGTGGTCACAGTTGTTATATATATAGTATGTCTGCTCCTTGCCATCCTTGATTCCCTTTATGCGGCAACCGATCGATGTCTTGCCTGTGTAGTTCTCGCCTAACGATTTGGGGTCGGGTAACACAGCCTTGAGGAACTGGATAGGGACGATCTCAACGCCATTATAGATGATTGGGTCGATGCGAGCCATACCGATATTCTGAATCACACGCAAGTGTGTCAAATACTCCTGTCCGAATGTCATCCAGAATCTCGCACGCTTTAGGGTCGGATAGTTCTTGACCAATGACTCTAGCTCCTCGTGATAAATCACATAAGATTCACGCTCGCCAATCTCGGGATAGTTGAGCCCCTTGTGGATCTCGTGTGGCTCAGTCTCGATCCACTCGCCATTCTCATAATACTTGCCTCGTTGCGACACCTCACGGATGTTGATCTCGGGGTTGAAGTTTGTTGCGAACGCCATTCCGTGGTTACCAGCGTTGCAGTCGACGATGTCGAGGTAGTGGATCTCATCGAAGTGGTGCTTAGCAGCGTGTGCCGTGAAGATCGATGTCACACCGGGGTCAAAACCGCAACCGAGGATCGCTGTGAGCCCAGCCTCCTTGAAACGGTTTTGGTAAGCCCATTGCCACGAATACTCAAATTTAGCCTCATCCTTGGGCTCATAGTTAGCCGTGTCGAGGTAGTTACAACCGCACTCTAGGCAGGCATCCATAATCGTAAGATCCTGATAGGGTAGCGCCACATTGATAACGATGTCGGGCTGAACCGCACGGAACAATACGCACAGCTCCTCAACACTATCTGCATCGACCTGAGCCGTCTTAACACGTCCGCCACCGATCGCCTCAGCTATTGCGTCACACTTCGATTTGGTGCGGCTCGCTAGGGTAACCTCGGTGAATATTGGGTTTGCTGCAACTTTATACGCTACCACGGTGCCTACACCGCCAGCGCCAATTATTAGGGCTTTACACATTTTTATTTACATTATAATTAAAATGAATATTGCGCAAAGGTACAAAATATTAGAAAATATTTATACCTTTGTCGATATATTAATTCTATTATATTAACAAATGATGGGACTAAGACGGCGTGTAACCTTTGGATTTATGAGTATCGTGGGGGTTTTGATCCTCTCGGGTATGATCTCATTCTTCGAGCTGAGCACGTTGAGTAATGATACAGATGATATTCTTGACGCTAACCGCCGCAATGGGGAGTTGGCACGAGAGATGCTGAGCGCCGTTCGTGAACAGAGTGGTGCATTTGTACGTATGACAGCCTTTGGCGATCGGTCGGTGGATGGTGTTAATGCTGAGGCGCTTGATCGGCTCGATAGGGTGCTGCAGGTGGCTCGTGAGGAGTCGCTTACGCCCGAGGTGGTCGACTCGATGGTTGTGGTGGCTATGAGTATGCGTGAGGTGAGCGATAAGTTTCTCGCTGCTCCAACTTTGGGCAATCGCTACGATCTGTTGCGTAGTGAGTTTCCGCAACTCGATTCACTCTCGAAGAGCTTCTCACGGAGCTGTTTCGAGGAGTATCGACCCATTCACGAGAAGATGGTCAAGTCGATCGATGACTATATGACATCGGCGCAAAACTCACTCGCACCCGGTGCCGAGCAGTTGGAGAATAACGCCTATAGAACGGTGACCCCTGTCTTTATCTCGTTGGTGGTGATGATCGCTTTGGTCTTGATGCTTTATTACTTCATTATGATCTATTGTGTGCAGCCTATCGTGGTGATTAATAGATCGTTGAAGGATTATATCGCCTATCGTGTGCCCTTCGCTCCAAAGAGCCAAAATCGGGACGAGATGATAGAGGTGTGCGACAAAATAAATACGCTAATCAAACAGATCAAAACAAATAAGGAGGAGCGATGAGGGCAAATGTAGTGCTACGATACATTGGCGTGGTGATGATATTCCTCGCAGTCTCGATGGCGGCATCGGCGGTGGTCGCCTTTGTTAGCTATCGTGATACGTCGTTCTATGCACTTATGTTGTCGGCAATCTTGACTGGATTGCTGGGGGTCTTTCCGCTGATCTTTGTACAGAAGGAGTCGGAGCTCTCGACTAAGGAGGCCTATTGTGTTGTGCTGGGGGCGTGGCTGCTGGCGTGCGTGGTGACTATGTTTCCCTACTTGATGTGGGGCGGTGAGTTTAATGTGGTGAATGCTTGGTTTGAATCGGTCTCGGGGCTCACCACTACGGGGGCATCGATCTTGACAGATATTGAGGCGTTGCCTCGGGGGTTGCTCTTTTGGCGAATGATGTCTACGTGGATTGGCGGTATCGGTGTCATTATGTTTGCGCTGTTGATTTTGCCCTCGATCGGCAGCAGCAAGATGACACTCTCCAATGTGGAGCTCTCGCCAATGGCGAAGGATAACTATCACTATCGAACTCAGATCATTGTGCAGATCATCTTGGTGGTCTATGTTGGGCTCACGGCTATCACAACGCTGCTGCTTAAGTTGGCGGGTATGAATTGGTACGACGCTTTGGCGCACGCAATGTCGGCGAGCGCTACGAGCGGTTTTGGCGTGAAGAATAACAGTATCGCATATTACGATTCGGTGGCGATTGAGTCGATTATTATCTTTGCGATGATCTTCGCTGGAACGCACTTTGGATTGATCTATGCGACCGTTACGGGTAAGTTTAACAATATCTTCCGTTCGGAGGTGATGAGGGTCTACATCGGGGCGATCGTTGTCTGTAGTGGACTTATCGCTATGAATCTCTATAGCTCGGGGACGTTTGAGACCTTTGGCGAGGCGTTGCGACACGGCACGTTTCAATATGTATCGATCATCACCACAACGGGTTTCGCTACGGTCGACTCAAATCCGTGGCCTGCATTCTCCGTGATGTTGATCCTGTTGGCATCGTTGATTTGCGCCTGTTCGGGCTCAACAACGGGCGGTATCAAGATAAATCGGGCGCTGTTGGCGGCTAAGATGATACGCAATCAGATACAGCGACAACAACACCCGAGCGCAATATTTAGGATACGTATCGATGGTGTGACACAGGACTCGGGTGTGCTGCACGGGGTGGCGATATTTATTATTTTGTATCTTATTCTGTTGTTTGTGGGCAGTGTTGTTGGGACTATCTTTGGGCTCGATATTATGACTTCGTTCACAGCCTCGGCATCCTGCTTGGGTAATGTTGGGCCAGGCTTTGGTGAGGTGGGGTCGATGGATAACTACTCGGCTATCCCTCAGACGTTTAAGTATGTTTTGACACTCTTGATGCTCTTGGGGCGTTTGGAGATCTTTGGACTTATACAACTATTCTTAATAAAATGGTGGCGATAAATAGATATAGATGGCGATTTGTGGCGGTGCTGCTCATCGTTGTGAGCTCGCTCTGTGGAGTGGCGGAGGCTACGGCAGCGGATCAGACGGGGCGTTATGAGGCGTTGGTGGCTAAAAGTGCGGAGCTTAAGTCACGTGAAGATTCGCTCTCACGGCTCGTTAATGAGCGGCGTAGGGCTGTTGCGGTAGCTGAGACGGCTGAGGTTCGTGAGGCTGTTGGAGCGGAGGTTGTGGCGCTGGAGATGGAGCTCTTTGATGTTGGGCGTGAGCGGAGCGGTGTCGCTAGCGAGCTCTCTAGTTTGGCTCAGGGCGGTCTCTCGGGGGCTCAGGGCGGAGGTGTTCAGGGCGAAGGTGCTCAGGAGGGTGGCGGTCGTCAGATCTCTTCGGCAGAGCTTTTGAGAATGAAGTTACCTCAGGAGGATTATGCAAAGTTGGTTGCGGCAGAGGCTGCAGAGGCGGAGTGTGGAGAGATGTTTGCGGAGTATATGACCACTTATAACAGATTGCGTGAGTTGAAACAGCTCTATGATCAAGCTAAGGTGGAGAGCGAGGCGATCGGTTACGCTGAGGAGTTTCGCAAGGTTGAGGAGTTGGTTGCACCGCTTTCGGCACTCTTGGCGAGCTGTTGGGGCGAGATTTATGACAGCAAAAATTACGCCTACTCAATGGCTTTGGAACTGCTTTCGGATGAGGCGTTGATGTCGAAACAGACGGAGTTGGCGATGGATACGGCAGCCAAAATCGGTGAGGTGGAGCACGGTGAGGTGAGCCGAGCAGCGCTAAATTATGACTATCAAAAGAGGGCGCAAACAGCGTTTGAGTTGGCGTTGGCGAAGAGGTTGACGCTCACTAAGGCGGTCGATTCACTGCGTAGTGTGGCGACCCTGCAGCACCAAACGCCAGCTGTGGAGGATCTCTCGGAGGTGACGTTCGCCAAGCGTAATTTTATAATCTATGAGCCGATTAAGTTTGTGACAACCACCCCTTACAGCGCTAAAAACCCGATCCCGATGGCGAAGGAGTATAAGCAGGGCGAGATATATAGAATCCAATATGGAGCCTATAAATATGAGCAACAACCATCTATTTTCCGTGGCGTGGTGCCCCTCTCAAAGGATCGTGCGTTGGGTTTTTGGACATATTATGGAGGTGGTTACGAGACGTTGGAGGAGGCGAAAAAGGCTGTGGAGCTCTGTAAAAGGCGTGGATTTAATCGTCCCGAGATTGTGCGGTGGCGAGATGGCGTGAGGCGAAATCTCTTCCGTGAGCCCGAGACAGCGGCGGAGCTGAAGGGTGATGGACTGAAATATAGGGTGCAGATCTCGGGTGCAGCGGTGCTCCCCGATATAGTCAAGACAGCGATAAAGAGCGGTGCGCCCGATGCAGAGCTATCGAAGATTGGAGCGGATAAATTTGTGGTTGGCATAGTTGTTGGACGTGTAGCTGCCGATCGGTTAGTTGCAGGGCTTAAAGTTGCCGATGAGACGTTGGAGTACAGCATCGTTGAGGTGAAGTAGGGCTGGGCTTTTTTAATTCATAATTTACCGCTCCCTACTCTTTGCTCCACTCTCTTTATTTTATCTTTGCTGAGTAACATTGAGTAACACTGAATAACACTGAATAACACTGAGTAACACTGAGTAACACTGAGTAACACTGAGTAACACTGAGTAACACTGAGTAACACTGAGTAACACTGAGTAACACTGAGTAACATTGAGTAACACTGAGTAACACTGAGTAACACTGAGTAACATTGAGTAACACTGAGTAACACTGAGAGCAAGCCAGCCAAAAGGGAGCTAGCTCCCATTCATAATTAGATAGATAGTTTGGGTAACGAGAATCATTTATATTTAGTGGTGTTGTTAATTATCTACACCGTTGCGGTGAGCTACATTGGCTACAGAACACGGAGCAGCAGTAGTGGCGAGGATTACTTCTTAGCGTCACGGTCGTTGCCAGCGTGGCTGTTGTCGATTACATTTATCGCTTCGTGGTGGGGCGGTGGCTCGGCTATCGATCTTGTGGATCAGGCGCATCAGTTGGGTATCAGCACCTTTTGGATCTATGGAGTACCTGTTTTGATCGCTACGGGGTTGATGTATCTCTTTGCTGAGGGTATCCGTCGTGTCGGGACGTTGAGCCAATCGGAGCTTATGGAGCAGCGATATGATGTGCGCTCGGGCTTTATGCTCACCCTCTTCATCGTTATATTTATGACCATCGGGGCGGCAGTGCAGGTGATTGTCGTGGGGCAATTTTTTCAATCATTCTTCGATATTTCTTATGAGACGGGGGCGCTGCTTGGCACGCTGTTGGTTGTTATCTACTCGCTCTTTGGGGGCTTTCGTGGGGTGGTGCTTACCGATTTGCTACAGTTTCTCTTCTTTCTGTTTTCGGCACTTTACCTCTTCTGTGTCGCCTATGATGGATCGGGTGGATACACATTGACACTGCTCAGGGCGGAGAGTGTGGGGCGTGTTGGCTTTGGCGATTTTATGCACAACTTTTCGGATAATATCGCTTATGTCGTCACCTTTGGGGCTTCGTGGATGGTGCAGGCGAATGTGTGGCAGCGGATCTCGGCAGCTCGTTCACCACGTGATGCTCGGCGTATGATGGCGATCAGTTTCGTGGTTTTTATTCCGCTCTATTTGATGGTTACGCTTACGGGAATGATGTCGCTCTCGATGTTTGATAGTGTGCCTGAGGGTGGTGTCGTCTCGGCAATCTTGCTTGGGTTGCGCTCGCCAATTTTGGGCGGTGTGATCTTTGTGGGGCTCTGCTCAGCGATTATGTCAACGATGGACTCTATGTTCAACACAGGGGCGCTGTCGCTCACTATCGACCTCTATAAACGACACCTTAGACCCAATGAATCACCACAGAGTTATGTGCAGATTGGGCGGTTGTCTACGCTGCTCTTGGCGATGGTCTCGCTCTTTATCGGTGTCAAGATACGCTCGGTCTTGACCATCTCGTGGATCGGTGCAGACTTCATCGCTACGGGCGCTTTTGTACCGTTGGTGGCTGGCTTTTTGTGGCGGCGTGGAACGGCTACGGCGGCATTCGTTACGATGGTTTTTGGGCTGCTTTTTTCGAGTTATAACCTTCTTGTTGCGCTTGGCGTGGGGTTGCCTGTCGCTTGGAGGATCGCCTCGGCTGAGCAGGCTATCGTTGGGGTTGTCTGCTCGGCTTTGGTGTTTGTGGTTGTGTCGCTCCTTACAAAGCCTGATTATGAGCGGGCTGAGCGGTTTATTCGGCGGGCTGGGGTGGTTCGCTGAGCTCGTTACTCTGAGTAGGGCTGAGTAGGGCTGAGTAAGGTTGAGTAGGGCTGAGTAGGGCTGAGTAGAGCTGAGTAGGGCTGAGTAGGGCTGAGTAAGGCTGAGTAGGGCTTTCGCTACTCGACTTTGTGGATCTCGCCTTGGCGAATGAACCATAGGTAGCCCTCTACTTTTCGGTAGCCCATCTCTCTTAGAATCGTTATGTATTGGCGCATTTGACGCTCGTAACGCTCGGGGTGGAGCGCTCCAAATTTATAGTCGACCACAACACACCTCTCGCCCTTAATCATCACTCGGTCGGGTCGACGGTTGCTCTTGCCCTCGCCTCTAATGATCTCACACTCGTTGCGCACTCTGTCCCAATCACCGCTAAACCACTCCTGCGCTAGCGGTGCTGAGAGGCTGCTACGGATCGCCTCGCTGAGCGATTTGTGCTCCGTGGCGTTGATCTGAGACTTGGTCAGCATTAGCTCCACATTTCTAAAAACATCATCGATGGTGGTGGCGCTCTCAAAGGCTTTGTGCATCAAGATTCCCAACTCACGTGGCGCATACTCACCATCCTCACGATAGCGCTCAGAGGGCATCCTTAGGCGCAATTCGGCACTGTTGCTGCGGTAGCGATCCATTATGTAGGGGGCTCGCATCATCTCCTCTTTGTCCGATTTGATGGGCGAGCTAGCCACACCAAAGCGGTAACTTATATCTTTTGTCTCACCCTCACCCTCACCCTCACCCTCTCGTGGCTCCTCGACAACGTCACACCTTAGCGGAATCTTGGGCAGGGCGTTGAGTATCACCTTGCCGATCTTCGTGGCTTTACGCTCGCCATCCTTAGCTGTTGTTACGGGGATCATTATGTGCAGCGACTCAGCGGCTCGGGTCAAAGCTACGTAGAGCATATTCACCGAGTCGATGTGTGAATAGAGCTGTTCACGATAGTAATCTTGCGCAAATGCTGAGCTCGCCATCTCCTTCTTAAACTCGATCGGTAGCTCCGCCTTTTCAGACTTCACAGCCTGCTTAGCTCCGTCACTCCTTACAGCCTGCTTAGCTCCGTCACTCCTTACAGCCTGCTTAGCCCCGTCACTCCTTACAGCCTGCTTAGCTCCGTCACTCCTTACAGCCTGCTTGGCTCCGTCACTCCTTACAGCCTGCTTAGCCCCGTCAGCCCCCTCGCTTTCCGATGACCATACGTAGCTGTGTTGTCTGCCGCTCGTGGGTGGATTCATACTCCAACTGCAGTAGGGAATTATCACGACACGTTTCTCCAGACCCTTCGCCTTGTGGAGCGTGAGGATCTCGATCGCCTGCTCACTTCGCTCGACATTGAGTGATTTGCTCTCGCCGCTCTGTTCCCACCACGCCACGAAGAGCGCAATGTCGCCAATGCGGTTGTTCGAGAAGTTCACCACCTGTTCGTGGATCGCTTGAACGTAGGCGATGTTGCTCTTTTCGCTCTCCAATGAGTAGCGCTTAACGATAAATTCAAACGCCTCGATGGGTGAGTAGAGCCTCATATTGCGGAGGAACACAACCTCTTCGTCACTAAATGGAGTGTCGACATCTCGCCCGATGAACTTGTTGTAGATCGCCCGCTGCAGTGAGTTGCGGCTGTCGATTATGAGCCTAAACAGTGAGATAATAAATTGACTTACAGGTGCGTAGCCAACGATGAGCGCCTGTTGGGTCATCACATCAAAGCGATACTTCTCGTTGCTGTTCTCACGCTTAAAGTCGAGCAGCGTTTGCGCCACCTCCTCAGCCTGAGGATTGGTGCGTGTGAGGATCATTATGTCGCACGGCTTGAATCCACGATCGATGGCGCTGCATATTCGCTCGATGATGGGCGGCTGATCTTCAAAGGTTACAACCTCTACAAAACCCTCGCTTTCGCCCCTCTTTTTTGGGTTCTGTCGCTGACCTTCGTAGGCGCTCTTTATTGTGTCTGATAGCTCGTTGGCTGTCGTTTGGAGGATCTGACCTTTGTCGGCAGCACCTGTTAGGGCGCTGTTCATATCGCTGTTCACCTCCTCGACAACTTGATCGATGATCTCATTGTTGAAGTTGACCACCATCGGTAGCGAGCGGTAGTTGTCCGCCATATTTATCACCTCAGTCTCACTCTCGCCAAGCTCTCGCCTTGCATCGGAGTGAAGTATTCGCCAGTCGCCACCTCGCCAGCGATAGATCGACTGCTTGATGTCGCCCACGATGAGGATCGATTTGTCATTGGGGCGGCTCTCAGCAATTGCGTTCTGAAGTAGCGGCACGAAGTTGTTCCACTCACGGCGTGAGGTGTCCTGAAACTCATCGATCATAAAACGTGAGAATTTGTTGCCCACCTTTTCATATATAAATGGCGCATCGTTGTCCCTCACAAACTCCTCTACGAAGCGTGATGTCTGGTTCAGCAGCATCGTGTTCTGCTCGAAACAGATCGCCTCGGCAGCTTGGTGTAGGTCGCTCAGTAGGGCGTAACTTCGGTAGTTTTCACGTATCAATTTTGCGGTGTTGATTGCCGATTGGGTCGCCTCCAGAACTTTTATTAGCTCCTCCATCCGCTCAATGAGGTGTGGCGTGATGCTCTTGACACCCTCGGGGCTCTTTGCTCCGAACCACTTGCTCGGCTCGTTGTGGTTGCGTTGCTGCGGCTCGGTTAGTTCGGGGATCACACCCTCGGCTACTTTGCGAAATATCTGAGCTAAAGATGAGCCCTTGCCGCTGAAGCTGCTGCAGCTGAGACCTGCATCCGAAATTGTTTTGAGCGCCTCAACGCCAAGCTGTTGTAACCTCTGTTTCGCCTGTTGTGCCTCGCTGTTGCGCTTTGTGATCATCCTTCGCAAGTCGCTTTTTGAGAGTGGATTTTGGAGCGTGTTGCGAGCCTCCTCCTTGAATAGCTCACCCGAGAGGGCTAATATTCCCTCCCTGATGTCCCAACGTTTGCCGTCAGCTACTCGCTCCTCGATGTACTCCATTAACCACTGCTGCAGCTCTGTGTCGGTGGCGCTCTGCTCGATGATCTTGTCGACACTTTGGTCGATGATCGATGAGCTCTCGATCTCTAGGTTGTAGCCAATATCGATGCCCAGCTCCTGAATGAAGGCTCGTAACAGGCGCTGGAAAAATTTGTCGATGGTGAGAATCGTGAATCGTGAGTAGTCGTGCAGAATGTGGCTCAACGCCTGAGATGCTTGGTGGCGGATCTTCTCCTCCGAGTAACCAAATTCACGCTGCAGATCGTTCATATATGGACAATCCTTGCCCGAGGCGAGAGTGTGCGTCTGCTGCAGGATACGGCGCTTCATCTCCTCGGTCGCCTTGTTTGTGAAGGTCACCGCCAAGATATTGCGATAGAGCAGTGGTTGCTCGATAAGGTCACGTACATATTTGTACGCCAAACGATATGTCTTGCCCGAGCCTGCGCTGGCGTTGTAGATCGATGCTTTCACTCTCTCAAATTTATCGGTTTAGCACAAAGATACAAAATTATTGGAGAGATTTGTTTAAAACCGAATAATTTTCTATATCTTTAGCGGTATGAAATTTTGGAGCGATGGAGAGTACTTTTTTAGGTGAGGTGGCGGCGGATCTTTTTGGTCGTTATGGTTCGGAAGTGGGGGAGCTTAAGGTGCTCTTCCCCTCTCGGCGTGGGCGAATATTCTTTAGTGATGCACTTTCGCAGTTGGCTACTGAGCCTATTTGGGAACCAGAGTGGATCTCGATCGATGAGATGATGAGCCGAATTTCGGGCGTTGAGGTGGGCGAACATATACGTCTCATCGCTGAGCTCTTTAGGGTTTATAAGCGTTACCACACTAAGGAGACGTTCGATAGGTTCTATTATTGGGGCGAGGTGCTGCTTGCGGATTTTGATATGGTCGACAAATATATGATCGATGCTGAGGATCTATTTCGTAACGTCTCGGATATTAAGGAGCTGGAGACCGATCTCTCATATTTGTCACCTGAGCAGAGCAAGATTGTCGCCTTTTGGAGCTCTATATATGATGCTGATGGTGGTGATTTGAGTATCTATAAGGAGCGGTTTTTGGTTGTGTGGCGCTCGTTGTTGCCTATATACAAAGAGTATCGGGAGGTGTTGCAGCGGCAAGGGATCGCCTACTCGGGAATGGTGCACCGAATTGCGGCTGAGCGTATCAGGTCGGGTGAGGTGGATGTTGTGAGTGAGGGTGAGCGTTATGTGATCGCTGGATTCAACGCCCTGAGTGAGTGTGAAAAGGTGCTCTTTGGGGCGATTAAAAGTGGAGCTACGGCACACTTCTATTGGGATTGGGATCGGTACTACAGTCTCAACTCCCGACAGGAGGCGGGTCTATTCATCAATACGAATAAAGATAGGTTTCCAGCAGCGCTCGAAACATCACACGATAACTTCAGCAGTGATAAGAGAATCGAGGCTGTAGCCTGTAGCTCGGCAGTGCTGCAGTGTAAATATGTGGCGAAGATCTTGGAGGATATTTTGCAGCGAGATAAGGTTGTCGATAAACGTACCGCAATAGTTCTCACCGATGAGTCGCTGCTCTTGCCGCTGCTCTACTCGCTCCCCGAGGGGATTGGTCGGGTCAATGTGACGATGGGTTATCCGCTGAAACAGACATTGGCGTACTCATTCATAGAGCGGCTATTGGAGCTTCAACAGCACGCCCGTGTGGGTCAAGGTGGTGTTGAGGAGAGCTTTTATCACGTTGATGTTGTGGGGCTCATTTCACACCCATACCTCGCTGCTGGTGTTGAGGAGAGTTTGCTGCGGAGCGTGGAGCGTGAGATCGATCGGGAGCGACTTATAACACTTCCTGCTGGGCGACTTCACCGTTCGGGGCTGCTCAAAAAGCTCTTTCGTGTGACACGTGGTTGGAGAGAACGCTCTGAGTATCTGGTCGATATATTGCGAAGTGTGGCATCGTTGCCGATGAGTGATGGCGATAATGAGGAGGCTGGAATGAGGGTTGAGTTCCTCAGTTTCCTTATCGACAACATAATTAAGCTGCAACTCTCGATCGAAGAGTGCGGTATCGAGTTTGAGACATCAACTTATGTGTCGTTGCTGAGGCGACACCTGCAGCCACTCAGGATTCCATTTGAGGGCGAGCCGCTGGAGGGTGTTCAGGTGATGGGAATCCTTGAGACACGAACGCTCGATTTCGACAATGTGATACTCCTCTCGATGAGCGATGATAACTTCCCGGGGAGCAGAGCGCTGCAACCGTCATATATACCTTACGGCTTGCGGTCACACTTCGAGCTGCCTACGCCCGAGCATCACGATGGTGTCTACGCTTACTACTTCTATCGCCTCATTCAACGTGCGCAAAATGTGCATATGCTCTACTGCTCACGGGCGGATGATAAGAGCACAGGCGAGCAGAGCCGATACATCACGCAGCTGGAGTTGGAGTCGCCATTTAATGTGGAGCGTGTCGATGTTGGGGTCGATGTCAACCTCTTCGGTTCGGAGAGTATCGAGGTCGAAAAGACGGAGAGTGTAATGAGAAGATTGCGTGAGTTTTGTGAGGAGCACGAGGTGGTGAAGGATGGGGTCGCTAGCCGAGAGATTAGGTTGTTGTCTCCAACTGCACTGTTTCAATATGTAGCCTGCCCATTGCGGTTTTACTATAGGTCGATCGCCAAGATCCGCCCCGACGATGAGCTCTCGGAGCAGGTCGATGCACCGATGTTTGGAAATATACTTCACGATGCAATGCAGCGACTATATAAACCGATTAAGGTTTTGAGAGGTGTAGAGGCGGTTGTTGAGGCGTTGCAAGCGATTACACGTTGTGATGTTGAGCGTGAAGTGGACCTCGCTATTAGGACAAATTTCTTGCGAGATGAGAACTCTGTCGAGGAGCTCTCGGGTAACCTCACGTTGGTGCGAGAGGTTGTGATTAACTATATATTGCGAGGGGTGTTGCGCTATGATATTGCCAACCCACCGAAACAGATATTGGGTGTGGAGAGCGATGTGGAGATCTTTGTGGATCTTGACGCTGAACGACGTGTGCGGCTCGGTGGTGTCTGTGATAGGGTCGATTTGATGAGTGATGGGTCACTTCGTATTGTCGATTATAAAACGGGTTCGTCACATCTCGATTTTGCTGGTGTCGATGGGCTCTTCTATGGCGAGGCTAAGGATCGACAATCCAATATCTTTCAGACACTTCTCTACTCATATATTTTGCGACAGGATGGCGAGAGTGGGGCGATTCGCAAAGTTACGCCATCTCTCTATTACGTCCGCTCGATGGGTGGCGATGACTACTCACCGCTGCTCTGTAATAAGGGTGATAAGAGCGTTCGAGGTGGGGCAGCCCTTGAGGAGTACGAACCACTGCATAACGAATTTGATGAGGCGCTACGTGAACTGCTCACCGAACTATTCGATGAGAGCCAGCCCTTCAAGCAGTGCGAAAATATCGAGAGCTGTGACTATTGCGACTTCGCCAAAATCTGCCGCAGAAATTAGTCGTAAGTTATTAGTTATTAGTTATTAGTTATGAGTTATTTTGCTTGCTCTCAGAATTACTCAGAATTACTCAGCACTACTCAGCACTACTCAGTAATTCTCAGCCTCATACAAGCAAGCCAATAACTCCTAACTCCTAACTATTAATAGTTTTCCGCTTTAGGCTCGAAGTAAGCTTGTGCGTGTTTGCAGGCTGGGCAGAGTGTTGGGGCTGTTGTTGATGCCTCGGTTACGTAGCCACAGTTGCGACACTGCCACACGATTGGCTCCTCACGCTCGAAGAAGTTACCTGCCTCGATGCGAGCCAAGAGTTGACGATAGCGCTTCTCGTGCTGCATCTCGACCATTGCGATACGGCGGAAAGCCTCAGCGATCTCGGGGAATCCCTCCTTGTCAGCGATCTCAGCGCCATCACGGTAGAGGATGTCCCACTCCTCGTATTCGCCAGCTGCTGCCTCCTTAAGGTTCTCGATCGTTGTGCCGATCATTCCTGCTGGATAAGCCGCTGTGATGGTCAACTCGCCACCCTCCAAGAATTTGAAGAACACCTCAGCGTGCTCCTTCTCCTGATCGGCTGTCACTAGAAATGTTGCAGCGATCTGTTCGTAGCCCTCCTTCTTAGCTCTACTTGCGAAGAATGTGTAGCGGTTACGTGCTTGGCTCTCGCCAGCAAATGATTTGAGCAAATTCTGCTCTGTTAATGTTCCTTTAACGCTTACCATAATTTTTGTGTGTTTAAGTTGTTTGCACTTGTTTTCTCTTTATCTCTCTTTATCTCTCTTCAAGTTCTCTTTAATCTCTTGCTCTCTTTGTAAAGATAGTAAAAAGTGTGATTATGTTCCAAATTAAATCGATACTTTTAATTTATAGGGTCATAGCTAAATCTTATTGTGCAAATATTTTGCCAATCGGAGAAAATGCACTATCTTCGTCTATCATTAATTAATATAAGGTAAAGGATGGGTAATTTTGGTCTATGTATGATAATCACTAAACCCTACCTCTCGTATGAGGCGGTGGCACGGGTCTGTGTGGAGTGTGGTGTTAAATATCTTCAGTTGCGTGAGAAGAGCCTCTCGGACAAAGAGTTGCTCACGGCGGCGGCTCGTATTCGTTCGGTGACGGATGGCACGGCTACACAATTTGTTATGAATGATCGGGCTGATTTGGCGCTCTTGATGGGGGCGGATATGCTGCACCTTGGGCAGGGTGATGTCTCGCTGAGTGATGCACGACGCATTGTTGGCGATATGCCTATCGGGCTCTCGACACACTCACTGGCTCAGGCTCGTGAGGCGTTGGAGCAGTCGCCAGCTTACATTGGTTTTGGGCCAATCTATCCAACGACAACTAAGGCTATAGCTGATCCAACGGTCGGTACGGAGCTTTTGGGCGAGGTGCTGCAGTTTGCCGATGTGCCTGTCATAGCGATTGGAGGGCTCTTTCCCGAGACTATCGGCAGTGTGATTGAGGCTGGTGCTCGCAATATCTGCTTGGTGCGCCACTTGATGGAGAGCGAGAGCGAGGCGGAGTTGAAGAGTAAAATTGAATATTTGCAGAGAGAATTGTGCTAAAAAATTGGATAACTTCAAAAAAAGCGTTACCTTTGATAAAATTGTGCTGTGCGCTAACCTCTTAAGCTGCTGACTAGAGTTGATAACTAGAGTTGATGGCTAGAGTTGATGGCTAGGGGTGGTGGCTAGGGGTGATGGTGTGCAGCGCTCTATGAAAACTAAGAAATCTATAAAACCTAAAGATGAAGAGATTTAACCAATCTATGCGACACCTCTTTATGCTTCTGCTCTCGGCGCTAGTCGTCTCCTGCGGAGGTGAGGCGCAAAAGCAAACAGTGCTCAAATTGGGGCACGGTCTCTCCTCAACTCACCCTGTGCACCTCGGTATGGTGAGGATGAATGAGGAGCTAGTTAAGTTGTCCAATGGGACGATGAGTATCGACATCTATCCATCGTCACAGCTCGGCTCGGAGATTCAATGTATCGAGCTGCTGCAGATCGGTAGCCTCGATTTAACGAAGGTCTCGGCAGCATCGTTGGAGAGCTTTGTCGACCCATTCAAACTCTTTGGAATACCCTATATGTTCCGCTCTCGGGCGCACTTCGACAATGTCTTGGCGAGCGAGATGGGTGAGTACTTCTTGACCTGCACCGAGCCATTTTGGTTTCGAGGTATCACCTACTTCGATTCGGGCGCAAGAAGTTTCTACACAACATCAAAGCCGATCAATAAACCTGAGGATCTACACGGTCTAAAGATACGTGTGCAGAAGAGCCCTGTGGCGGTCGAGATGGTCAACACACTCGGTGGATCGGCTACACCTGTCGATTGGGGCGAGCTCTACACAGCGCTGCAGAGTAACGTTGTGGATGGTGCGGAGAATAATACACCATCGATCACAACAGCGTTCCATCACGAGGTGTCGAAGTACTTCACCGTGACGGAGCACACCTTCTCGCCCGATGTGCTGATCATCAGCAGCAAGACGTGGGCAAAACTCACCGAACAGCAGCAGAAGTGGTTGCGTGAGGCGGCTGAGTGTGGACGTACGTATGAAACAAAGCTCTGGAAGGAGCAGGAACAGGTCTCGTTGGAGATGATGAAGGAGCGTGGTGTGGAGATCATCTATCCCGATAAGGAGCTATTCATTCGTGCTGGCGAACCTATGAAACGTCGCTATGCAGAGGATCCAACATTCAAATCATTAATCGAAAAAATTGAGGCTATAAAATGAGAAAAATGATTGATACAGCTCTCGAACCAGTGCTGTCGCTGCTTATGAGCATACTTGTGATCGATGTGCTTTGGCAGGTCGCAAGCCGTTATGTATTGTCGAATCCGAGCTCGGTGACCGATGAGCTTGCTGGGTTTCTGCTTGTTTGGATCGGTCTGCTTGGTGCGGCTTACTGCTTTGGCAAGGGTGAGCACTTGGCGGTCGATATTATCCACCAATATATCTCGGAGCAGACTAAGCACCGTTTGGATATATTTATCAATATTGTCGTTGTGTTGTTCGCTGTGACGGTGATGGTGATTGGTGGCGTATGGTTGGTCTACACTCGTTTCTCGTTGGGTGTTACATCGCCAGCGTTGACGCTTAATTTGGGCTATGTATATGCGGTTTTGCCACTCAGTGGGGTGCTCACGCTTTACTACGCTATCGACAATCTTGTTAAACTTTTAAAGGAGTAAAAATGGATTACCTATCAATATCAACCCTCCTCATCACATTCTTCGCACTCCTTGCCTTGGGTGTCCCTGTGGCGTATGGAATCGGTGTGGCTGGAACACTTACAATGCTTGTTAGTATCGATTCGATACCTGCTTTTACAACTTATGCGCTGCGAATGGCTTCGGGTCTCGATAGCTTCTCGATGTTGGCTATTCCATTCTTTGTGTTGGCCGGAAACATTATGAATAGCGGCGGTATTGCGCTGAGGCTCATTGAGTTCGCTAAGGTCTTGGTGGGTCGCCTACCGGGTGGCTTGGCTGTGGTTAACGTTATGGCGAATATGTTGTTTGGTGCGATCAGCGGATCGGCAGCAGCGGCAGCATCGGCTATCGGAGCAATTATGACACCCGAGATGAAAAAGGCTGGCTATGACCCTAACTTTAGCGCCTCGGTTAACATCACTTCGGCAACCACGGGTCTCACGATTCCGCCCAGTAACATCTTGATTGTCTACTCATTGGCTAGCGGTGGAGTATCCGTCTCGGCACTCTTCTTGGCTGGTTACTTGCCCGGCATCTTGACGGGTCTCGGCATTATGATAATTGCGGCTATTCACTCAGCGAAGTGCAACTATCCACGTGGCGAGAAGATCCCATTGCGTGATGCAGTGAGGAAGTTTTTCCGTGCTGTGCCTAGCTTGATGCTGCTCTTCATCGTTATTGGCGGTATCTTGGCTGGATGGTTCACAGCTACCGAGGCATCGGCTATTGCGGTGTTGTACTCGCTGATTTTGGCGTTTGTCTATAGGGAGCTCACCGTCTCGATGCTGCCTCAGGTGTTGTTGCGCTCGGTACGCACCACATCTATTGTGCTGCTCTTGGTCTCAACCTGTACGGGTCTTGCGTGGATTATGAGCTATGAGAATATCCCTCAGATCGTTAGCGAGATGCTGCTCAGTGTCAGCTCAAACCCAATTGTCATCCTGTTGATGATTAACTTGATCCTGCTCGTTGTGGGTATCTTTATGGATATGACACCTGCCGTGCTGATCTTCACACCGATATTCCTGCCGATCGTCACAGCTATGGGTATGGATCCTATTCACTTCGGTATTATGATCGTTGTGAACCTCTGTGTGGGTCTCTGCACACCACCTGTTGGCTCGGTGCTCTTTATTGGCTGTAGTGTCGCTGGGGTTAGGATTCAAGATGTCATCAGACTGCTATTGCCGCAATTTGTAGCGATGATAGTCGTGCTCTTGATGGTGACGTTTATTCCGCAGATAAGTATGTATATTCCTAGTCTATTTATCGAGTAGTTTTATCGAGTAGCTGCAAGGCGGCGATATTTCAAAGATCCTGCAGAGAAGGGATCGGTCACGTACAAAAGTACGCTCCCTCACCCTCCTCTACACGATCTTTAAAATCTCATCCACCTATCAGCTACTCGTGTGGGCACGCCTGTGTGGCGATATTTCAAAGATCCTACAGAGAAGGGATCGGTCACGTACAAAAGTACGCTCCCTCACCCTCCTCTACACGATCTTTAAAATCTCATCCACCTATCAGCTACTCGTGTGGGCACGCCTGTGTGGCGATGTGTCAAACAGCAACGTGTTGGTCTTAGGTGGTCTCAGTGTTACTCAGTGTTACTCAGTGTTACTCAGTGTTACTCAGCTAAACCCAACCAAGAAATCCAGAGAGATAGCTTCGCCCAATCGGCAGCTGTCTCTCGTTTTTTAGCACCACTTGTGATCGGTTGTAACCCTCGATCCAACGCCTCGAAACTATGTATGATTTGTGGATCCTGATGAACCGATCGCTCGCCAAAAGCTCCTCAATCGCCTTCAAATTCATCTGAGGCAACAACGGTCGTGAACCACCTAAATGTATCTTGACGTAGTTGTCCATCGCCTCTATATAGATGATCTCATCCGTCTCGATCGTAACACTCCTGTACTCAATACTCACCGTGATCGTGCCGCCCAAATCATCATCAATCGTGTGAGACGTGAGCTGCTGTGCACGCTGTACAGCTCGCTCAAACCTCGAAAATGGGAACGGCTTATGCAGAAAATCAACCACGCCAATCTCAAACCCATCCAACGCAAATTGCGCATACGCCGTGGTGAAGATGATCTTAACACCCTCGGGAACTCGCCTCGCCAACTCCACGCCATTCTCGCTGCCCATCTCAATATCCAAAAAAAGTATCTCGGGCTTGCTGCTTATCACCGCCTCAATGCCCTGCAGCGGATCGTTGAATGTTGTGAGCGTGAGACCTGAAATACGGCTGCAAAACTGCTCAATGACACTCAAGGCTATCGGCTCATCATCTATCGCTATACACCTCATAATCAGCCGTTTTTAGTTGTTAACTTTAGCTTTAGAGACATCCTGTACTCCGCTTGTTTCTCATCGATCTGCAGCTCATAACGATTTGGGTAGAGTAGCTCTAGGCGTTGACGACAATTCTCGATGCCGATGCCTCGCTTATCCTCGCTGTTGTGAACCATTGTTTGGTTGTGTGTCGTGAGGTGTAACTCTTTGTTAGTCACGCTTATACTTATGTTGATTACACTCTCTCGCTGTGACGATACGCCATACTTAATTGCATTCTCCACAAAGGTTATCAAGAGCATCGGGGCGATAGTCAACGGCTCGTCTGATAACTCTGCCCTGTAGTTAATCGAGCTCTGTGTCGGGATGCGAAGTCGCTGAAGCTCAATGTATTGCGTGATGTACTCCAGCTCCGATTTCAGCTCTATTTCGTCTGCCGTGCCGTTGGTGTAGATATACTTCATTAGCGATGTGAAGAGCACGAACGCCTCCTCAGCCTTCTCCGATTTTGTGATGATAAGACCATAGAGCGCATTGAGGGTGTTGAAGAGAAAGTGCGGATTGATCTGAGCCTTGTATAGCGCTAGCTCGGCACGTTTCTTCTCAAACTCAATCGACTGATTTTGAGATATTTGCTGAGCCAAGATCGTGAGCAGCGAGACCGCCATACTGAATGCGCTAACCATCACATACAGAAACCACACCGCCTGTTGCTGTAGGTTCATCTTTGACGTTAATCGCTCCTCACCCTCGGCAAAAAAGATCTCGGGAAGATTCTGATATTTAGCGATGTAGAGCGTTATAAGTGTCGCACAGATGAATATCACCAGCGCAATAAAGCGGTGTCGCTTAGTGCCGAAGAGCAGCGGAATCGTCACACGACGATGCAGCAAATAGAGCGAGTAGAGCCAAATAATGAGCAGTACCAAGAAGTCCAACCGATGCTCCATCCACTTATCGAGCGGCAAGAGCATCATCATAGCGGGCAACAAAAATATGCAAAAAGCAATATCTATATATCGTGTTAAGTTCTTAAGGTTCATAGCGTTATTAAAATGTATAGCATTGCTAAGCGAGGGACTGGTTATTTGAATCTGAGTTGCATATTTAATTTGAAGTACAAATTTCCATCTTTTTCAAGATAGATCTTTCCAAATCTGTGTCGAGTAGATGATGGTGTGTCAAATTTAATATTTTCATATAGGTACTCTTTAAACTCTTTTTGATCTATTATATGAAATGCAACACTGTTACCATCTTGCTTTACTACAATTGTTCCGTTTGCTCCGTATTCACCATCCCACTCTTTGCTGGGAAAGAATCCTAGTAACATATCAAGTAGCAGTCGCTTAACTTTGATCTGTAATGCTAATTTGTCATTATGTGTACTACAGATGTTTTCAACAACTTTGGCTATTGGAGATATACGTAATTTGTAAAAACATAATAGCATTTTTCCAATGATTTGTGGCAGGTCTCCATCAACTTTAATCAGATTATTATTGAGGGTTTTATTCTCAGCCCCAACATAGTGAAATGAGCCTCCGTTATTTTCGATGGCGTTAATTCTGTCAACTATCTTTGTTCTACTACTTATATTATTTATCTCATCAATTAAACTTGGTGTGAGCCCAGATATTTTGTATATAAAGTTTGTTGATCCAGATGCGTTAAATAGTGTAGGCTTATTTCCTAGGTATGATTTGATGCCGTATCCTTCATCTATTATTGCAAATTTATCACTCTCTACATCAAGAACTATATCTGCTTTTTGGTCACTTGTACCACCTTTGACAATTGAGAGCCCTAATGCGTTTTGAATAGCATCAAAGTCCTCAATATGGAGAGATCCATTGCCGTCCTTGATTTTAGATTTGATTATGTCCAGAGTGTGAGGAGTGATTATATTCGCAGTATCTATTGTGTCAATTTTATTTCCATTATGTTTGTCGATAATATCTATCTTTGTACTTTCGTCTAAATAGTAGGATCGATCAATGTTATGGTTTGTCACCTTTTTTATCTGTAATAAATTGCTCTTAGGTGATAAGTCGCTATTTCCTAGAGGAATCTGTTTGTTTAGGATAGCTTGGATAAATACATACAATTCACTCCATTCGCCCTTGTTTTTAGTCTCTTTCATACTGCATCTTTTATTGCTATTCAACAAATCCATATATTTTATCATACTACGCCCAACGGACTCAACGGCATCAATTGCAACGCTATTGCCTAGCTGCTTCATTGCTTGCGTAGAGCTATTTGGCAGAATAAAATCATTGGGAAATCCTTGCATCATCTTTCCCTCTGTAGGTGTAAGTCTCCTAATCTCTCCATCTACTAGATAACTGTCCCAATTTCTTCTGTCATCAATTTTACACCCACGTCCTCCGACACGTAGGGTGTAGCCAATATCTCTAGTGCAGTTACCTCCCCAAACCTCACTCATCGTAAATTTTAATTTAGTGTGACTTGGAAATGTAAAGGATTTCATAATTTCTTCATCTCTAAAGCCAATGATGAATGCTCTAGGGCGACGTTGAGGTAATCCGTAGTCCGATGCGCTGACTATTTGAAGATAAACGGAATAGCCTAACTCATTTTCTAAAATATTTCTAATCGTGTTGTAGGTGTTGCCATTATCGTGAGAAACAAGTCCTCTTACATTCTCTAAAAAGAATGCTTTCGGTCTTTTTATCTCTATAATCTCTGCAATATTAAAAAACAGATTTCCTCTTTCTGATTTATGATTATCATCAAATCCTCTTTTGTAACCTGCTTGGCTAAATGGTTGACAAGGGAATCCTGCACAAAGCACGTCAAAATCTGGAATTTCACAAGGTGAAATAGCTCTTATGTCATCGTTGAATAAGCCATCTGTGAATAGGTGAGGGCTTATTTTAGAGAAGTTCTTTTCATAAGTTATACGTGCGTCTTTATCTATTTCAGATGCAAATACACACTCTCCACCGAGTCTGTGCATTGCAATGTGAAATCCGCCGATACCAGCAAAAAGATCTATGAATGTAAATTTACTCATTGTTTATGTGTTTATTTCTCACAAAGTTATAAAAAAAATAGGCAACTCCAAAAGGGTTGCCTATTTTAAAGAAATATAATAATGCCTGCTCTTTTTAGCTGTAATTTTATTTACATCTCGACCTTGATGTAGGACGCTCCGCTGCTCTGTGCTGCCTCTAGTCCAACTATCGAATCCTCGAAAATTAGTGTCTCGGCTGGGGTGCAACCCTCGGCTGCCATCGCCTTTAAGAAACACTCGGGTGATGGCTTGCTGTTTTTGACATCAGCGCCTGTGATTACGCCATCGAAACAATCCTCCATCTTTAGGTGCTCCATCACGTTTCTGATGTTGACAGTCTGTCCCGTTGATACGATCCAAACCTTGCCACCCTTTGCTCTAAACTCCTGTGCAAAGTTCCACAGCCACTCATTCAGGCGCACTGTGTTGAAGTGCTCGGAGTAGATCTCGATCTTGCGGCGGCGTAGGCGATCAATCTCATAAGAGTCTGTGAGACCCATTCTGCGGAGAAATTCGCCGCATCTCATTCCGAAGTAATTTCTTAGATAGTTCTTCTCATCTAGGCGGATTCTAACCTCGCCCAATACATCACGATAGGCTCGATAGTTGGCTTGTCTCGTGTCGACAAGTGTGCCGTCGAAATCGAGCAGAAGTAGTCGTGTTTGCATAAATTTCTAATTTGGTGTTAGGTGTACTGAGTTTATAAAAAAGGTGTACAGAGTTTATAAAAAAATATAAAAACGCTTTCAACGCCGTAAAAGTAGAAATTTTTTTTTAATTAATCAAATGATTGCATACCTGATTGGGCAATCTTTATGATCTTTTGGTACTCTGAGGGGGTTAACTCCATAAAAAAGTAGTGAATCGGGTCGACACGTTGGTCGTTATACCTCACTTCGTAGTGGAGGTGGGGCGTGAGCGAGAGACCCGTGTTGCCCGACATTCCGATGATGTCACCACGTTTAACTCGCCTGCTTCGAGGAATATCAATCTTCGAGAGGTGGTTGTATGAGGTCTCGTATCCATTGCCGTGGTCGATCACAACGCTCTTGCCCGAGGTCGAGTTGCTCAGTGTGTAGCTCTTGATTGTGCCGTCTGCCGTGGCGAAAACTCGTGTCCCCTCGGGGATGGTGTAATCTACACCTTGGTGGGGGTGGATCGATTTGTAGAATGGGTGGATTCTTAAACCATACGAGGCTGTGAGGAGTGTCAATTGCTGGTTATTGATGGGCTGAATCGCTGGAATACGTGCGCTACGATCCCTTGCTGCCTCGATGCTTTCGACCATCTTTTGTGTTGAGCTTTGTAGTGCTGCGATCCTCTGTTGCATCGTGTTGCATCGCTCTTCGAGTTCGCTGCGTAGCTCATCATTTCGCTTTTCGAGGATCGATTCATAGAGCTCCAAGAGCCGATCATCACGCTCCGAGGTGAAGTCATACGGTTCGGATTCAAACATAATTCCAAAGATATTTCGATCCCTCGCCTCGATGCTCTCCATCGCTGTTGTGAGTGAGTCGTAGCGGCTCTCAAGTCGCTCATATTCGCTGCGTAACATCGCTGTCGACTCCTTCAGCGCATACTCATAAGGGGTGTCGAAGAAGAGCGAAATAACGGTGTAATAAAGCACCGCAACACCGCCCCACGCCAAGGTGTGGATAATTACTCGAACCACGTTGCGACGGAACTTCTTGCGGGCTCTCAGCTGCGAAAGACGGCTGCGGCGGCGTTTGTTCTCTTGGCGATTTTTGCTCTGCTCTTTGCTCCGCATTTGGCTGCTTTGTGGCTCGCTGTCGTTGTTATGTATTGTGTCGTTATTCATCGAACTTCTCCAATTTAGTCTCGTGTACCTGCTCCATCAACTGTTCGTACTCCTCTTTGCTCATATTGCGGTTGAAGAAGTTAAGAGGGTTGACAACCTGACCACGAAGGATAACCTCATAATGCAGGTGAGGACCTGTCGAACCACCTGTCGAGCCGACCAGTCCAATTACATCGCCTCGCCTCACCGTATCGCCCACATTCACAAGCCGTTTGCTAAGGTGTGCATAACGAGTTTGGTATCCAAATTTATGTCTCAGCAGCAGCATTTGACCGTAGCCCGAGCGGCGGTAGCCCAGTTGGCTCTTCTCCACTACAGCGTCACCTGTAGCGTAGATTTTCGTCCCTGTGTCGGCAGCCAAATCGATCCCTTTGTGCATAATGTAGCGGCGATAGATAGGGTGGAGACGCATACCGAACGCTCCGATTCCATACTTCAGCGCTGTGCGATCGATGGGCCATACGGCTGGAATCGAGCTCGACAGCTCCTCTTTATTCTTCGCTAAGAGCTGCAGTTCATCGAGCGACAGCGATTGGTTGTAGAGCTCCTTGGCGAAGATGTCCATCCGCTCCCACGCTGAGGTGATGAGTGGTGAGTAGAGGTTGCCCGCATACTCATCATAGAAGATCTTGGGGTAGGGCTCTCGATCACGGCTTTGGTCGAGTGTGTCCAATCCAAAGAGCGAGCGGTAGACATAGTTGTCACGGTGCGAAATCTGTGCAAGACGATTTTCGGTTGCCGAGACACGGCTCATCAACAGATTATATTTGTCGATCAGCGCCCGATTTTCGGAGTCGATCCTCGATGCCTTGGGGGTGTAGAAGAGGCTCGAAAATATGAGGTTCACGATCGAGACCAACAAGAATCCGATCAACATTCGCCTCAGTAATCGATAGACACGAAGCCGATGGGGGGAGCTATCCACCTTGCGAAGTTTAGGTTGTGAGGTCGCTTTTGGCTCTTGGTTTTGCATCGATTTGAAACTATGTTCTACTTTTTGGTAAAAAACTACCTATATTATTGTGCAAATTTAGTGTAAATTGTCTAATTTTGCAACCGTTATCTGTTTTTAGATTATAAACGGGAAAATTTGAAAAAATAATATAGATGGAATCGAGTAAAATTCGTCAGGAGTTTTTGGACTTCTTTGGGAGCAAGAAGCATACGATCGTAGCCTCAGCACCGATGGTCGTTAAGGGCGACCCAACGCTTATGTTTACCAATGCTGGAATGAACCAGTTTAAGGATATTTTCTTGGGCAATGCCGAGCAGAAGTTCTCTCGTGCTGCTGATACTCAAAAGTGTCTACGTGTTTCGGGTAAGCATAACGACCTAGAGGAGGTTGGTCACGATACGTATCACCACACGATGTTCGAGATGTTGGGCAACTGGTCATTTGGTGACTACTTCAAGCGTGAGGCTATCGACTGGGCGTGGGAGCTATTGGTGGGTCGCTACGGAATGGATAAGAGCCGAATGTATGCAACGGTCTTTGAGGGCTCTGAGGAGGATGGTGTGCCGTTCGACGACGAGGCTTACAACTTTTGGAAAGCGTACTTGCCCGAGGATCATATCATCCGTGGAAACAAGAAGGATAACTTTTGGGAGATGGGTGAGAGCGGACCTTGCGGCCCGTGTAGCGAGATCCATTATGATTTGCGTGACGAGGCTGAGATCGCTGTAACACCGGGTCGTGAGCTTGTGAACTCTGATAATCCGTTGGTGATCGAGATTTGGAATCTTGTCTTTATGCAGTTCAACCGCAAGGCGAATGGTTCGTTGGAGCCGCTTCCAGCTAAGCACGTTGATACAGGTATGGGCTTCGAGCGATTGTGTATGATCCTTCAGAATAAGAAGTCAAACTATGACACCGATGTCTTCCAACCATCAATCTTGAAGTTGGCGGAGATGTCGGGCAAAAAGTATGGCGAGGATCTTAAGTGTGACATCTCGATGAGAGTTGTTGCCGATCACTTGCGTGCGATTGCTTTCTCGATTGCTGATGGTCAGCTTCCGTCTAATGTTAAGGCTGGTTACGTTATTCGCCGTATCTTGCGCCGTGCTGTGCGTTATGGTTATACATATCTTGGATTCAGTGAGCCATTTATCTGTCGCTTGGTCGATGGATTGGTTGCTCAGATGGGCGGACAGTTCCCCGAGCTTAAGGCTCAGAAGGTGCTCGTCGAGAGGGTTATTGAGGAGGAGGAGAACTCATTCCTTAGAACGTTGGCTACAGGTATCAACCTGTTGGATAGTGTGATTAAGGGTTGCAAGGGTCAAATCTCGGGCAAGGATGCCTTCTTGTTGTATGACACTTATGGATTCCCGATTGACCTCACGGAGCTCATAGCTAAGGAGCAGGGTGTGGAGGTTGATCTTGTGTCGTTCGAGAAGGAGTTGCAGATCCAAAAGGAGCGCTCACGTAGCGCAGCGGTTGTCGAGACAGAGGATTGGGTGGAGCTCATCCAACTTAAGGAGTGTGAGTTTGTTGGTTACGACACGCTCTCAGCACCTGTTAAGGTGGCTCGCTACCGCAAGGTTACATCTAAGGGCAAGACACAATATCAGTTGGTGTTCGATATGACACCGTTCTATGGAAACTCGGGTGGTCAGCTCGGTGACGAGGGAACGATCACATCTGAGAGTGGCGAGGTTACTCAGGTGATCTCTACAGAGAAGGAGAATGGTTTGACAATTCATATCGTGGCGAAGTTACCTGCTCAGATCGAGGGGCGTTTCATCGCTCAGGTCGACACAGTGAAGCGTCAGAACTCAGCTAATAACCATACGGCGACACACCTTCTGCACGCTGCATTGCGCTCGGTGTTGGGTTCGCACGTTGAGCAGAAGGGTTCGTTGGTTAGCCCCGAGCATTTGCGTTTTGACTTCTCACACTTCCAGAAGTTGACCCCCGAGGAGTTGCGTGCTGTGGAGATGGCGGTGAACGCTGCTGTGCGTGAGAATGACGTTTTGTGCGAGTGGCGCAATGCAACGATGGGGGAGGCTGAGAAGGCTGGGGCGATGATGCTCTTTGGCGAGAAGTATGGCGACACGGTGCGTGTGATACGTTACGGTAACTCGGTGGAGTTGTGCGGCGGTACACACACCTCGGCTACAGGAAATATTGGTCAATTCAAGATCATCTCTGAGAGCGCAATCTCGGCTGGTGTACGCCGTATCGAGGCTACAACGGGCGTTAACGCTGAGAAGATGATCTATGCAAACCAAGATCTATTGGATAGCGTGGCTAAGCAGTTGGGCAACCCACAGGTTATACAGACGCTTAAGAAGATAATCGAGAGCAACGACACACTCAGCAAGGAGGTGGAGCAGATGCGCAAGGAGCAGGTCGAGGAGTTGAGCGGCAAGCTGTTGGGCAATGCAGTGGAGAAGAGCGGCGTGAGGTTGATTACAGGCGTTATGACTCGTCAACCTGAGGTGCAGCGAGATATGGCGCACAATTTGCGTAATAAGGCTAAGGATATTGTTTACGTTGCAGGTAGCGACTTTGCGGGCAAGCCAACGATCACAATCGCCCTCGGTGACGATGTTGTGGCGAGGGGCGTGAATGCAGGTAAGGTGATCCGTGAGGCTGCTAAGTTGATCCAAGGTGGTGGTGGCGGTCAGCCATTTTTCGCCTCAGCTGGCGGCAAGAGTTGCGAGGGTCTGCAGGCAGCAGTTGACAAGGCGCTAGAGTTGATCTTTGCGGAGTTGAACTAAGGAGATAAGAAAATTTAAACACATACATATATAATATGGAGCAGAAAAAAGTGTTGCTAATGATCCTCGATGGATGGGGCAACGGAGACAAGTCAAAGGCGGACGTTATCTATCAGACAGCGCCTAAGTATATTAACGCAATGACAGCAGCTTATCCACACGCTGAGCTACGCACCGATGGCGAGAATGTAGGTCTGCCTGAGGGTCAGATGGGTAACTCAGAGGTGGGTCACTTGAACATCGGCGCTGGTCGTGTTGTCTATCAAGATTTGGTGAAGATCAACCGTGCGTGCCGTGATAACTCGATTATGGAGAACCCTGAGATCAAGGGCGCTTTCGAGTATGCAAAGGCTAATGGTGTGAATGTTCACTTTATGGGTTTGGTCTCAAATGGTGGTGTTCACTCATCGTTGGATCACCTCTTTAAGTTGTGTGACATCTCGGCTGAGTATGGTTTGGAGAATACATTTGTGCACTGCTTTATGGATGGTCGTGATACAGATCCACGTAGCGGTAAGGGTTTCATCGAGGCTTTGGAGGCTCACACAGCTAAGTCGGCAGGCAGGGTTGCATCGATCATTGGTCGTTACTACGCAATGGATCGTGATAAGCGTTGGGAGCGTGTGGCGAAGGCTTACGACCTAATGGTTAAGGGCGTTGGCGAGGCTTCGACTGATATGGTTGCATCGATGCAGGCATCTTATGATGCTGATGTAACAGATGAGTTTGTTAACCCAATCTACCTAGCTAATGAGGCTGGTGAGGCTGTTGGTCGCATCGAGCCAAACGATATGGTTATCTTCTTCAACTATCGCAACGATAGAGCTAAGGAGATCACCGATGTATTGACACAGAACGACTACCCTGAGTTCGGTATGACGAAGTTGCCTCTATACTTCTGCACAATGACACCTTACGACTCGAAGTTCGAGGGTCTACACATCTTGTTCAACAAGGAGAATGTGGCGAACACTTTGGGCGAGTATGTATCATCGTTGGGCAAGAGCCAGTTGCGTATCGCTGAGACTGAGAAGTATGCGCACGTTACATTCTTCCTCAATGGTGGACGTGAGGAGTGTTTCGAGGGCGAGGAGCGTATCTTGGTCTCTTCGCCAAAGGTTGCGACTTATGACCTTCAGCCTGAGATGAGTGCATATCCAGTTAAGGATAAGTTGGTTGAGGCTCTTGGTGAGCAGAAGTTTGACTTTATATGCTTGAACTTTGCGAATGGCGATATGATTGGTCACACAGGTATTTATGAGGCTATACAGACGGCGATTCGTGCTGTTGACGAGTGTGTTGAGGCTGTTGTTGAGGCGGCTAAGGCTAATGGTTATGAGGTTGTTATGATCGCTGACCACGGTAATGCGGACAACGCTGTTAACTCGGATGGCTCGGTGAACACGGCTCACTCGCTCAACCCTGTGCCGATCGTTGTTGTATCGGATCGTGTGAAGTGTGTGAAGAGCGGTATCTTGGCTGATGTTGCGCCAACGGTGTTGACATTGATGGGTCTTGATATTCCTACAGATATGACTGGCGAGGTGTTGGTCGAGATGAAGTAGAGTTGGCTATTTGATTCGTTATGGAGAGGTTTCGGGGTGCGCTTTGGAATCTCTCTTTTTCATTATTGGAATCTCTCTTTTTCATTATTGGACTCTCTCTTTTCATTATTGGAATCTCTCTTTTTCATTATTGGAATCTCTCTTTTTCATTATTGGAATCTCTCTTTTTTATTATTGGAATCTCTCTTTTTCATTATTGGAATCTCTCTTTTTCATTATTGGAATCTCTCTTTTTCATTATTGGAATCTCTCTTTTTCATTATTGGAATCTCTCTTTTTCATTATTGCCGTCCATCAAAAACGACCACTGTCCGATATTGGGGCGGTGGTCGACATTACAATCAGCAGTACTCAGTAGCAACTAAAGATCCTTGGCGGTGTTGATCTTGAGCGGTGTGACTTCGCTACCGAGCTGTGTTGAGCTTTGAGCTCCAACTCTTGATGTCTCGGCTGGTGTTACGGGGGTGCGAGTTGTTTGCGAGTTGCTGAAGCTTGTTATCTTTGTGCGGTTTGCCTCAGCTTTATCTCGTTGTGCTTGTGCGGCGGTCTTTTGTGATGTTGTGTTGTTGTTACTGCTGCTGCTCTTCTTTTGCCACTGACCTGTATTGTATGGGTTGGGCATCGGTACTCCCTCCTTCAATATGAATATTATTGGGGTCATATCTTTATACTTTGCATTGACGAATGTGCGCTGACCCTGCTTTTGGATCTCGCCATTGACCGTTGCAGTGACGCTGATCGGGATCTTGAAGAACTTTGACTTATTGATTGCTGCTGTGTCGAGCTTTATGTAGATCATCTTTTCGCTCTCGTCACCAGCCATCTTCACAGGTTCAAGAGACATCACACGCAACTTCTTGCTAAGCGCTAACTCCAACTCATCGGTGAAACCAGCCTTGCGGTCGACACAAATCTTCAGCGGCAACACTGTGTCGCCCTTGTTGATGTATATCGGCTTGCTGAGATCTCGCTCCACAGAGGGTTCAAAGTGTACGGAGTAGGGAATCGCTGGTACGATCTCGGCGGTGAATGACGTTGCAGGGATCTTGTGGATGTAATAAAACGCCTGTGTCATATTGTCGGTCGCCTTTGCGCTCACTCTCATCGGCTCTTCGTCCTTCAGTGCGAATGTCTCGATCTCTATATCGATTGGGAAGGTGCCCACCTTTGCATCCTTGGGTGCTGTGACGGATACTTCCCACGTCTTAGGGAATCGCCCCGGAATTAGGTGGCTCACCTTATAATCTGAGGGTAACCCATTGAGGTGTATTTGACCCACACCGCCTACATTTTTCCTTGTCTTGAAGTCGAAGTTGACGACAAATGTCGCTGTGCCGCCCTGTGAAAGGGTGATGTTGGCTGGGCTCACAAACGCCTCGAATGGTGCTGTAGCCTTCAATCGGCGGACGATGTAGCTGTACTCCTTGCCTGAGCGACCCTGCAACTCCTCAACTAAGAGCGTGTAGTCGCCAGCTGCTGTCGCCTTGTAATTAATGACGGGGTCAGCGTGGTGCGTCATCAAACCTTGTGATGAGTCCTCGATGTCGTCACTCTCCGCTACAACCTTGCCATCGCTGTTTTTGAGTATCATACGTAGATCGGCACGGCTGTCGATACGCCTCGCTAAGGCATCGATCGTCACCGACTCGTTAGCCTTAAGCGGTAACTTATAACTCCGCTGCTCATAGGCGTTGTCGATCTTATCATATATAACCACCCCCTCGATGAGCTCGCTTGAGGCTGTTGGTGAGTCGATTATCTTTGTTGACTTTGAGACTGCATAATAGGGGACTGCATTTGAGAGCTTTCCATTTTTACCCACTCCACGGAGGTAATTCACACCCTCCTCAGTCGGTTTTACGCTGCACTCACCCTTTTGGAGATTAACACCCGTAAGCGAGATCGTGCTCTTCGCACCAACCTGAGCCACAAGTGGATACGCCCCCTCTACAAATGGAATCCCACCCAGCTGTATGCGGTAGTTAAAGTCCTGTCGACCTCTAAAGATCGCATCGTTGATTGTGAGTGTGTAGCTATCTGTGCGAGGGATCTTGACCCTCATCACAGGGTCGGGGCTTGTGTGGTAATCATCGGCAAACGCAACCTCACGACCCTTGCTGTCGAGTAGACGAATCACCGATTGAAACCACCCCGGTACAGCATCGGCGATGTATGGGACAAATGCACGAGCCTTGACCTCAGCGACCAGCATCATCCCCTCCTCAGCTTTGAATCGGAATCGATCGACCTCGCCCGGTTTTACATATCCACAGAGCGATGCAGGCAGTGACGAGACCTCATTTACATCTCCCGCTTGCGTCTTTTGCGATTCAAGATAGTTTTCATATTGCCCCACCTCGAAACTCAGCTGATTGGATACACCCTTGGGCGACTGCAGACGTAGATCTCGCAACCCAACCTCTGCACCCTCAGCGATCTTCAACCTTACGCCAATTCTTGCGGCTAGCTGTGGGGCGCTTTGGTCGGTAAGGCGGTTCGCAGCGACACGGCGTTTCTTTCCGTTCGGACCAATTACAAAAACAGGCTCAGGTGGTGCGAGCGGAATGATCTCAGCTGTAACGCCCTCGCCAGAGACCAACACTGACGTAGCGTCCTTTAGATTCAAACCACCAATCTCAACATCAACCGTGCTGCCTTGCGAACCGCCAGCAGGGTAGATAAAACCCATTACCAACTTTTGCGCCGATAGCTCCAATGGCGAGAGCATCAGAGCCACTAATAGTGTAAATATGTAGCTATACTTTTTCATAGTTCCGTCCCTCCAATTTTACTTTTTTATCAACTCATCCAAGATTCCATTGCTCTGACCCTCAACGCCAAATGACGGCAAGATCGGTAGCTCGCCCAGCGAGATGTGCGGCAGCGTACCCTTAGGATCGATACCCAACTGTCGATAGATCGTTGCGATCATATCGGCTGGATATACAGGTCGCTCCGTCACCTTCTCACCCGTCTTATCTGTCTCGCCAATCACTACACCACCCTTCAATCCACCACCAGCAAGCAGGTAGCTAAATGCCGCTCCGAAGTGACCACGACCGCCATTCCACGGTGCCTCCCACATAACCTTTGGAGTACGTCCAAACTCACCGCCACAGATGACGATAGTGCTCTCCAACAGCCCCTTCTCATCCAGATCAATGAGCAGCGCTGAGAGTGCATTATCCAACTCAGGCAACATCTTATTCATCGTCAAGAAGTGCTTTTTGTGTGAGTCCCAACCCGTTGTGCGGACATTTACAAAGGGAACACCAGCCTCCACTAAGCGCCTCGCTGTGAGGCAAGCCTGACCAATTCGGGTCATTCCGTAGCGATTGCGTAGCTCCTCACTCTCGTTGTTCAGATCAAAGACCTTGCGTGAATCGCCCCAAATGAAGTCCATATTGATACTTCGCAATGAGTCGATCTTTCGCTTCTCAATATCTCTCGTCTCGAACTTGTTGAGCAGCTCCATACGTCCACGCAACTTCTTCTCATCGACCTGAGGATTGACGATTCCCGCCACCTCAAACGTCTTGTTTTCTGGCGCTCCAGCTGTGTCGAATGATTTGTAGCTGTTGCCCAAGAAACCGCCCTCGTTGAATCGGCTATTTGCTTGTGTCACAGATATATACGACGGTAATACACCCTTGTAGCTATCTCGTTTCATATATGAAATCACCGAGCCGAACGACGGGTACACAATCGAGCCCTTGCTCAAATCGCCCGTAATCATTGCGTAGTGACCCGTCTCGTGACCATTCACACCGTGGGTCATACTTCTGAGTATCGCATACTTATCGGCGACCTTTGCCAACTCGGGCAGCATCTTGCCGATCTGTATTCCCTCGACATTTGTGTCGATTGCAGCATCCTTGTATAGTCCGTAGTAGTCTCGCCCTGCATCGGGTTTGGGGTCAAACGTCTCGGTCTGTGCTGGTCCTCCATCGAGGTAGACCAATATCACCGACTTTGCGCTCTGTGCACTCACCATCTGTGTGAGCCCTAGCGCTGTTGCTAATAATAATATCTTTGCTCTCATATCGCTGCCCCCTTATTAATATATGTATAGAAACTCATTGCTATTGATCGCCACCCAAATGATGTCGATCAGAGCCTGTTGCAACTGAACTCCACTCGATTTAGCGTACTCCTCGAACATCGCCACCTCGCTATCTGTTGCTCGGCGTGAGAGTGTTGCAAGCATCACTCTGTCGATCATCTCACGAGAAGTGCCTCCGCTCGCCTTCGCCTCGGTGTAGAGTTTCGAGTGGCGGATCTGCATCTCCAGCTGTGAACTATTCATCAAGAAGAGAAGTTGGCGGCTCGTGATTGAGCTATTGCGTTGGCTCTCCAGCGAGACATCACGTGAGGGTTTGCCAAAGAGCTCCAAAGCTGAACTCGATACCGTTGCATCGCCAAGATCACGGCTGCGGCTCTTTGGTGGATAGAAGGTAAACGGCTCAGGTACACGACTTTGATAGCTGTTTGAAAAGCCTGTCACATCAGCCAACGCATCGACAATAACCTCAGCAGGCAATCTCCGTGGCTCGAACATCGACCCTACACGAGCCTCCGCTCCGTAGCAATCCGAGAGCAATATGTAGCGCATCAACCCACGCATATCATAACCACTCTTGATGAAATATGTAGTGAGGTGCTCCAACAACTTCGGCTCAGAGGCTGGATTGTCACCTCGCCAATCGTCAGGCTCATTAACCAAGCCTTGACCAAAGATCCAGTACCACGCACGGTTCACCATCACACCAGCAAACTGCTTTTGAGTGGTTAGCCAATCGACATAAGCTACACGCCAATCGCCTCGTTCGGGAAGTGTCAACTTTGTCTTGTCGCTCAGTGTAACTTGCGGTACGCTGCCGCTCATCTTGTTGACATCTAAGTAGATAATCTCCTCTTTCCACTCCTTTGTCGATTTGTATCTAATCTGTGAAAAGCACTCATAACCATTGTCTGAGCAGCTACGCTGCCCCAAGAAGAGGAGGTTGATATTCTCATAAATCGCCTCGGGTGTACGTTGCAAAAACGCTCTATAGAAGTTAACCGCTGGATCTTTGAAGTTGCTGCCTGTCGAGATGAGCAGGTCTCGCACCATCTTGTCATAAGGCGTGTTGTCGAGCAGGTGATGATAGAGCCACTGGTTATAAGCCTGCACTCCATTGGGCCAAAGGTTGCTCGGGAACTCAGCCTTGATACGCAAAATATCGCCCCAACGCAGCTGCATATATCGAACATAACTATCGCTGTCGAGCAGCTCATCGATCAACTCAGCACGCTTTTTGGAGCTCTTGCTCTCAAGGAACGTCGCCACTCGATCGGCTGTAGGTAACTCGCCCGTGAGCAGCAGTGATGTTCGGCGGATGAATGTTGCATCGGAGCACTGCACTGTGGCTCTGTTGCTCTTTGTGAGTTGGCTATCCATCGTTGCGCCCGAAGCGGAGGTGATCGACATCGCCAAGCCCATCGCCGCCATCATAAACGATAGAACGATCGTTACAATTGCTGTTCTCATAACACACCCCCTTTCGCAACTCCCTCGATCTCAACGAGGAGCTCACTACGGCATACATCTGCCTCGACAATAACCATCTGTAGGTCGCTGTAGCGGCTCTCAACCGCACTACGCACCGCCTCGAAATCCTCGGGTCGCTTTACGTAGACCCTTGCCGAGACCATCTTCAGATCTCGTGCTCGTGAGTTGTGTCTATTCATATTCTCATCCGATATTAAGTACTCTATATTCTCGATCGTGAGACGTGTCTGCTCCGCTGCATCGGCGCTGTTGAGACTATCCTCGCCCCTGATTGCTGCTGTACCCGAAACGAAACAGATGCTCCGATTGTCGCTGTAAACCAGTGTCTTAGCCCTCTCGAATTTGGGCGTTGTCTTTTGTGCCACCTCATCGCCTATCAACACCCTCTTGTTGTATGCGTGTGCCGCAATCTGCAACGGATTGTCAATGGCTCGGCTACTCTCGTTCGTCACGCCTCGATAGGCTACGAAGCTCACCACAACACCATCACACGATGTGCCGATACCTGTAGCCGCTGGGTAACCATTCGCCCACTCATCCTTTGCGTAGAACGCAGAACGTGCATCGTTGAAGGCTTGGTAGTGCTGCTCGCCGTGCGCCACTTTGGTGATGTTGCCGATATAGTTCCACTGTCTAATTATATTTGATGGAGTGAGGTCGAGCGACTTAAGCAGCTCCTCAATTCGCTCAAAAACCTCGACACTCTGTTGGCGCATCGGCTTATCAAAGGAGTTAGAAACAACACCCTCAACCAAGAAGAGCTCACGATCCGAGAGCGAGATAGGAACGTAGCGAACACCATTGGGGCACTCAACAATCGGCAGACTAGAGATGTCGCCACCCTGAATGAAGCTATGCACCTCCATCGCCAAACCATCGCTCTGGGGCAGCGGCTGCACAATATATGTAATGAGCGGTAGATATTGAAGGTGTGCCCTGATGTGGGTTCTCATCTCGGCTAGCTCCGTGTGATAATCCTCGTTGCTGCTTGTGCCGAATAGCGAGATGCTGAGCACCTTGTGTGTCATCGGTAGCTGCTGCAGTAGCCCCAAGATCCGCTCTTTGAGGCTTGGTGCCGAGTAGCTGTAATATTGGGTAATAATTGAAGAGTTCATAATATTATAGTTTTGTAGTTTGGTCTGTATGCGCAGCGTTATAATCGCTTTACAATAGAATAGAAACAACAAAATTTAATAAGTTAAATGAAAATTATAAAAAAATGTCGATATTTGTAAAATAAAAAAAACAGACCCACGGAATTTAACCTTTCCCAATTAGGTGTTTCTATAATAATGTAAGAGCAAAAAGGATGACCAACTCCGCTGATAACGACATATTGACCTTGCTGCACTCCGCCGATAGGCAACGGGAGGGTTTCGTCTTGTTGATGGAGCGTTATCGAGAGCCGCTCTATTGGCACATACGCCGATTGGTGGTGAGCCACGAGGATGCTGAAGATGTACTGCAGGAGAGCTTTATTAATATATATAGGTATATAGATAAATTTCGTGGCGACTCATCGCTCAAAACGTGGCTCTATCGTGTGGCGACAAATGAGGCGATACGACACAACAAACGAAAACGTGGCTTCATATTTTCGTATGATGATGCAGGTCATCTTGTTGAGCTATTCGAGAGCGAGGAGGGTGTAGACTTCGATTCGTTGGAGGCTAAGCTGCAGCGGGCGATATTGGAGCTGCCCACAAAACAGAGGGTCACCTTTACACTCAGATACTTCGAGGAGATGAGCTACGAAGAGATCTCCGAAGTGACGGGTCAAAGCGTCGGAACATTAAAGACAAATTATCACTACGCCGCCGCCAAGATAAAGGAGCAAGTTATGAGTGGGAGCTAGCTCCCTTTTGGCTGGCTTGCTCTCGGTATTACTCAGTATTACTCAGTGTTACTCAGTGTTACTCAGTAAAGATAAAACAAAGAGAGTAAAGCAAAGAGCGAGGAGCAGTGAATTAAGAATTACGAATTATAAATTAAGAAATGTATGCACGAATTTGATCTACATAAGATTGGACGCAAGTCGCCCTACACACCTCCGAAGGATGGTTTCTTCGAGGCGTTTAGTCGTGCGACACTTGACGAGATTGATCGTCGAGCTGAGGTGCGCCGTAGGGTTAGAGTGGGTGTTGCAACCTCACTCTCTGCAGCTGCTGCTGTGGCGGTGGTGTTGTGGGGCGGTTGGAATATGAGCTTTCAAAAGAGCGAGAGTGTCGACAATCTTGCTTATGGAATTAGTTATGTAGAGGAGCGTTTTAGTGTCGATGTGAAGAGCTACGTAGGGGGGCTTTCAGATGAGGAGATCGAGAGCGTATTGAGCGAGATCGAGAGCGATAACATCTTCTACTCAAATCTGTAATCTGTAAAATATGGCGAGACTAAAGTATATATTGTTCTCAATTGTGGCGACCCTAATAGCGATCACCGCAGTCGCTGCAGAGCCCTCTGAGCAGAGGTATAGTTCGCAGGATGTGACCCTGCTTAGATTCAATGACTTTATGGTCAGCCACATAACCTCGGCATTGAAGTTAACGGGTGCCGATCGAGATCGATTCTCGGAGATATACATCAGCCTCATCGATGCAAACAAGGCGGCTCGTGGTCGCAATGGTCAGATCAAGCTCGATGTCGAGGATCTGCCTAACTACACGGACGAGGAGACCGAGTCAATCGTGATGTCGACATACAAACTATCGATCGACCTTATCGAGATCAAAAGGGAGTACTACACACGATTCCGTGAGATACTCACACCCCGTGAAATTGTGATGATGTATGACATCGAACGGCGTGGTCGAGAGATATTCGCTGCCGAATTAAAGAGACGAAAAGCGGCTAGAGAGAGGTAAAAAGTTAGATTTCATAGAATTATTGGCTTTTTTTAGATTATTTTTAATATATTTGCTTGATCTCTTTTTTTTGTGGTTGTTGTGATTGGGCTGAGCTGTAAAAATGGAGGTTACTAACCAACCACTGAATTAGAATAAGAGACCTATATGAAGAGAATTTTCTCCACACTGATGCAGCTAACTTTGGTGATGATGATACTCACGCTAACGGCAAGCAGCGCAGCAAAGAGCTCAACAAGCTCGACAAACACCAAGAGCTCAACAAGCTCGACAAACACAAACACCAAGAGCTCAACAAGCTCGACAAACACAAACACCAAGAGCTCAACAAGCTCGACAAACACAAACACCAAGAGCAAGACAACATTCAACACCAAGCCTCTCTACAAGACTAAGGGCGGTAAGGGTGCACAAGTGGCTGAACCAGAGTTGGATTATACATCACAGGTGCTCAACAACTTTATGAGTTTCTATAAGATGGGTATCGATGAGAAGCTCTATCTTCAGACCGATAAACACATCTATAGCTCGGGCGAGAATATTTGGTTTAAGGGTTACGTGCTCAACGCAATCACACACTCACCACTCAACTTCACGAATTTCATCTACACGGAGCTGCTCAATAACGAGGGCGTGTTGGTCTCACGTGCCAAGGTGCAGCGAGATGATAATGGGTTCAATGGTTACATCACCTTGAATCCAACAATGACACCGGGGGATTACACCCTCAGGAGCTACACAAAGTGGATGACAAACAAGGACGATGGTTTCTTCTACACCAAGAATATCAAGATCGTGAGCGCCATAACGGAGAGCACGACAGAGGTTGACCAAAGTGATAAAGCGGCAGTGAGGGCAGCCGAGAGGGCAGCAGCACAGGCAGCAGCAGAGGCAGCTAAGGCTGAGAAGGCAGCGGCTGATAAGGCGGCAAGGGCGGCTGAATACAGGGTGCAGTTCTTCCCTGAGGGTGGTGCGCTGCTTACGGGCGTATCACAGATTGTGGCGTTCAAAGCGTTGGCTGGGGATGGTCTCTCGGTGGAGGTTACGGGTGTTGTGCGAAACTCTAAGGGTGAGGAGGTTGCAGATATTGCCACCACACACAAGGGTATGGGTCTGTTGCAGATGTCGGCTGAGGAGGGCGAGCAGTACGTGGCTACGGTGACAACAGCGGATGGTTTAGAACGTGCATTTAGACTCCCTGCGGCAGAGGCTCAGGGTGTTGCAATCAAGGTGACACGTGTGGGTGAAAGAGCTATATATCAGATCATTACAAATGCACCTGAGCTTATTCAAGGCGGACACGTGATAATCCATTCACGGGGTCAGATCATCACCGTGAGCAATGCAACATTAGCTCCAGCGGCACTCTCGATGGAGACCCTTCGTAGCGGTGTGAGTACCTTTGCAGTTGTTGATTCAAATGGTCAGGTGATCGCTGAGCGATTGATTTTCAAGAAACCAACGGATCTTCCAAAGTTGACATTCAAGAGCAGTGCACAGAACTATAACGCACGTTCGTTGGCTACGTTCCGTGTCTCGGTGACCGATAGCGATGGCGCACCATTGAATGGTGATTTTGCAGTCTCAGTGACCGACAATAGCGCTATTGAGAGAGATCCTGCGAAGGATAATATGCTTTCGTATCTACACCTCACGTCAGACATTAAGGGTCACATCGAGGAGCCGGGACTATACTTCGAGGAGGATAGCCCAGCGATGGATTACAAACTCGACCTCTTGATGAGAACACAGGCGTGGAGACGTTTCGACCTTACGGCACTGCTGCAGGAGAAGATCGAGCGCCCAACAACGCTATATGAAGATGTTGCATACATCTCGGGATCGGTAAAGGGATTCTTCGGAAATGAGGCTCGCCGACCACGTGTTGCGGTGATGTGCTCTAAGGTTAACTATTGGGACGCTTTCGAGCTTGATGAGTCGAGTAACTTTAGGCTTGTGGGGTTGAATATTCCCGACAGCACGACCTACATCATTAAGGCGCAAGGACGTAACGGAGGAAACTCACTAACGTTGAAGGTCGACCCAGAGGTCTTTCCAAAAGCTGATGCAGGTATCTTCTCACGCAAAGAGCAGGAGGAGCCTCCACAGGCATTTATCAACCAGAGTAAGGATAAATTCTTCTATGAGGGAGGTATGCAGACCATCGAGCTGGAGACTATCTCCGTGACAACATCGGCTCGGTCAAAGAGTGCTGAGGGCGCTTTTGCAACGCAGTCAACGACACGTGAAATATTGGAGACGATGTCGGGAATGACACTTGAGGATGTGATCCGCACATTCCCAAATATGCAGATTGGTGATTCGGATGTCTATTACAGAGGCAGCAGCGATGCGGTGAAGTTTATGGTCGATGGTGTCGATGATGACTTTATCAGCCTTGGTCACCTCACCGCAAACGATATTGAGCAGATCGACTTCTTTACGGGAGCAGATGCAGCGGCGTTTAGTGACGCATCGGGAGGTGTCTTTACAATCACGCTTCGTGAGGTGAATTTGGAGGCTGCAGCGGAGCATATCAATATGGCGTACATCACACCATTGGGCTATCAACACCCGATTAAGTTCTTCCAGCCAAGCTACGAAATCGCCTCGGTGAAGTCAACGTGGCCACCCGATTTCCGCTCAACTATCTATTGGGATGGTAAGCTCAAGGCGGACAGCTACGGCAACATCAACTTCGGTTTCTATACGGCTGATAAGGCGACGAGCTACACTGTGACTATCGAGGGAATCAGCGATAGTGGCGAGGTGTGTATCGGCTCAACGACTATCGAGAGAACACTCGCAACGTTTTAACAACCAACGTGATAAAGTTATAACAACCAATTGGATAAAGTTATAACAACCAATTGGGTAAAGTTATAACAACCAACGTGATAAAGTTATAACAACCAATTGGGTAAAGTTATAACAACCAACGTGATAAAGTTATAACAACCAATTGGGTAAAGTTATAACAACCAATTGGGTAAAGTTATAACAACCAATTGGGTAAAGTTTTAATAATCAATTAGATAATAAACAATATAGACGATGAGGAGGATGAGGAGATTGTATGCTGTCGTTGCGGCAATGGTTTTGGCGACATCAAATTTAGTGGCTGCAGAGAGTGGCGACAAGGAGTTTAAATTTGACCTCTACGGCTTTGTCCGCTCCGATCTGTTCTACAACGACCGAGCTAGCTTTGCGCCTGTGAATGAGTTGTTTTATATGTATCCTTACGATGAGAATCTCGATCCAAATGGCGAGGATATTAATGACACATCAAGCGCTGGATTCTTCTCGATAATTAGCCGTATGGGGGTTAATATCTCGGGCCCAAGTATCGGTGCAGCGGAGACTACAGCGAAGATTGAGATCGACTTTGGCGGTTTCGGAGCGTATAATACGATCCTTAGAATACGTCAAGCCTATATAAATATGGCGTGGGAAAATGGTCATACACTCATCATTGGTCAAACGTGGGATCCACTCTTTGGTGAGGTGATGCCCACGATGACGGACATCTCTGTTGGCGCACCTTTTCAGCCATTCAGCAGATCGCCACAGCTACGTTATCAATATAGAACGGGTGGGTTGAAACTCATTGCAGCGGCGCTTTGTCAGCTGCAGTACACCTCTAATGGACCTTCGGGTTCGACCAATGCGTATATGATTAACAGCACGATACCTGAGCTATTTGTGGGTGCTGATTACTACGCTGGCGACTTTATGTTTGGCTTTGGTGCGGATCTTCTGCACATCACTCCACGCACCGTGTCAGCGACTGGTTATAAGGTCGATGAGCTGATGGCGGCGTATACTGGCGAGGTGCATATGCGTTACCAATCTGGCAGGCTCAGAGTTGCGCTAAAGAGTGTATTGGGCTCTGCACTTGACTCACACTTGATGGTTGGAGGCTACGGTGTGACGAGCGAGTCGACAGCTACGGGTGAGTGGGAATACACACCTTTTTACGACTCATCATCGTGGCTCAGTGTTAGCTATGGCGAAAAGTGGCGACCACACTTTTTTGTCGGTTACACAAAGAATCTCGGCACAACGGACGCGCTGCTCTCGGCTGATAAGGTCTACGGCTTTGGCGTGGGAAGCACACTCGATTCGGACACGACAAGCAACGATGCGATCGATCAACTCTTGGGTGTGATGATTGGGTTCACATATAATAGATCACGCTGGTCGGCAGGCATCGAATACGCCTCGACAACAGCGTGGTACGGCGATTTGGTTCTATCGACAGGTCGTGTGACAAACACCCACGACATAACTAGCGGACGAATTGCAGGAAACGTAAGTTACAACTTCTAATCCAACGTTTCACGTTGCGAAATGAGTGCCGAGACAGCGACATCACCCGTCACGTTTACCGATGTTCGGAGCATATCCAACGGGCGATCCACACCCATAATCAGCGCCAAGCCCTCGGGCGGAATACCTACAGATGAGAGCACCATCATCAAGATCACAACGCTGCCGCCTGGGACACCTGGTGTGCCGACAGATGATATTGTGGTGGTGAGGATGATGGTCAAGATCTGTAAAAAGCTGAGATCGACATCCATCACTTGGGCGATGAAGATCGCTGCAATCGCTTGATAAATACTCGTGCCATCCATATTGATTGTGACACCCAGCGGCAGCGTGAATGAGGTGACGCTCTTCGGCAGATGCAGCACCTCGTCGGTCATCTTCATCGTTGTGGCGAGTGTCGCAGCGCTAGAGCTAGTGGAGAACCCCATCAGCTGCACGGGGAACATCGCTCGCATAAATTCAAAGTAACGGATCTTTGTAAATGTCGATATAACAAGCGGATAGAAGATAACCATCAACGACATAAGCGCAATGACAACCGTGAGAAAGTAGAGACCCACAGCCCCCAAAAGCGACAAATCGCCCGAGTTTTCGCAAACCATCGTTGCGATGAGCGACAACACGCCAAGCGGTGCGAACCCCATCACAATGTCGATACACTTGGTGATTATCAGATCGACACTCGATACAACATCCAAGAATGGTTTCGAGGCTGTAGCGCCGACCATAATTGTCGCCACGCCAATCAGTAGCGCAATGAAGATCACCTGCAGCATTGAGCCGTTGTTAGCTAGTGCCGCAAAGGCGTTCTCGGGGATTATATCGACAATGGGCTGCAGTGGCGATACATTCGTAAGTCCCTCAGCAGCTGATCCAACGCTCTCTACACGTGAGGCGATTGCATCGGAGTGTGAGGTGGCGATTTCGACACGCTCAGTGACAACATCACCTGGGCGAATTGCTGAGACCAAGAGAACGCCCAACGTGATGGCGATGACCGTAGAGCCCATATAGAGCGCCAAACTTCTCAGACCAATCGAGGCTAATCGCTCCATACTCTGCAACATTCCGATCCCCTTAATCAGCGAGAAGAGCACCAGCGGTATGGCGATAAACTTCAGCGCACGGATAAAGATCTCGCCCAACGGTTTGATCCAATTTGCAACGAAATCGGTGAAATTAAACGCCACGGCAAGCAGCCCAATTGCTGCGCCAAGAACAATGCCTCCAACGATGAATATGTATGGTGGTAACTTTTTTAAATTCATAACTATTTTTTTAAATTTACAAACTTTGTGCCCGTTTTGGTTGGTTCGTAGGCGGTGGGGTAGGGGAGTGCTTTAGCGTAGGTCAATCACTTCGTACTCCGTGGGTATCGCTATTTTTGATAGCTTTGTATTGCTCTTTGTGAAGGATTTCACCTCGATGTTAATGCTTTCATTGTCAGCGTTATAAGTGATCGATTTCGGTAGATTTGTCTCACGGCTGATCTTCAGCTGCAGCTCCATCGCCACACCTTTCACACTCTCTTTCTTGGGTTGCGATCTTAGCGTCACACTCTCTTTCTTGGGTTGCGATTTTAGCGTCACACTCTCTTTCTTGGGTTGCGATCTTAGCGTCACACTCTCTTTTTTTGGTTGTAACTTTAGCGTTACGCTCTCGTTATCTTCGCTCACCACCTCTGAATAGAACTCGTCATCGAGCCCGATGAAAGCCTTGGCTGGGTTCACAATCACCATCGGTAGCGCCTCATCTAATTGCTCGATCACAACCTCACGATTCACCGAATCAACGCTGTAGCGCACACCCTTAGAGCCGTAGATCATAAAACCCGAGAGATCCAATCTGTAGCGCTCCTCATCGACTGTGTAGCTCCCCTCAATCGCCTCGACATTTGCCTCGCCATTTTGCTCGCTATTCGCCTTACCACTCGCCTCGGTGCTAATCGCAAAAGCAACATCATAACAGCCTAACGATTTGATAGCCAGCGACATATCTCGCAACAACTCATCGCCATTAGCCCCAACAGCGAGCCACGGCAACACCCCAATCAAGAGGAGCGTCAGATAAATTCCCTTGAAAAATCGACCCATCGAACAACTAGATTAGACCCAAACTCTGTAGCTTAGCCTCCAGCGAAGGCATATCGAAGAAGAGGATCTCACGAGGCTTAGCACCCTCGGCACGCCCCACGATTCCAGCCCTTTCAAGCTGTGTCATAATGCGTCCTGCACGGTTGAATCCAACCTCAAAGTTGCGCTGAATAGATGATGTCGAGATCGTGCCGCCCATCACTGCCGCCCGAGCAATCTCTGCAAAGAGCACATCATATTTCACCGCTGAACCGCTCTCGCCCATATCAGCCTCAGCCCCAGCCTCGCCTGAGTAGTCGGGCAAGAAGTACGCCTGTGGATAGCCCTGTTGTTCAGAGATGTACTCTACGATGCGCCCCACCTCTTCGGTCTCGACCAGTGCGCACTGAATACGTGTCAGCTCGCCATCTTTCGAGAAGAGCATATCGCCACGACCGATCAGTTGGTTTGCACCGGGTTGGTCGATGATGGTGCGTGAGTCGATCATCTGCATCACACGGAATGCGATACGTGCAGGGAAGTTAGCCTTGATGCCTCCCGTAATAACCTTAACATCAGGACGTTGCGTAGCGATGATGAGGTGGATACCCACGGCACGAGCCTTTTGAGCCAAGCGCATCACGGGGGTCTCAACTTCACGTGTCATCATAATCAGATCGGCAAACTCATCGACAATCACCACGATGTAAGGCATATAAAAGTGACCATTCTCAGGGTTCAAACGTCTATGTACAAAGCGATCGTTATACTCCACGATGTTACGCACAGCAGCCTTTGAGAGGAGTTTCAAACGCTTCTCCATCTCTTCACAGAGTGAGTTGAGTGTGTTAACAGCCTTTTTGGGATCGGTGATGATCACATCATCCTCAGACTCCATCTTCGCCATAAAGTGGTGCTCCAGCGACTTGTATGGTGTGAACTCAACCATCTTAGGGTCGATCATCACAAACTTCAGTTGCGAGGGGTTTTTGCGATACAACAGCGAGGTGATGATAGCGTTGAGACCCACCGATTTTCCCTGTCCCGTAGCACCCGCCACAAGGAGGTGAGGCATCTTCGCCAAGTCAAATACGTAACACTCATTTTGGATAGTGCGACCCACCACGATCGGCAACTCAGCCTTCAACTCGTTGAACTTTGCCGAGCGAACCGATGAGTACATCGAGACCACCTGTTTGTGTCTGTTTGGCACCTCGATACCGATCGTTCCACGACCCGGAATTGGAGCGATGATACGTATTCCTGTAGCCTCTAGGCTCTGAGCAATATCGTTCTCAAGTCCTTGAATCTTAGAGATTTTGATACCCTGCGCCTGCACAATTTCATAGAGCGTAATCGTTGGGCCCACCGTAGCTTTGATCCTCTGAATCGAGATGCCGAAGTGCTTCAATGTGTCCTCGATCTTGCTCTTATTTTCGTAGATCTCCTCATCCGTCACCTCCGAAGATGATTTATAATCCTCCAGCAGCGACACGGGTGGCGCTTGATAGTTGTGTAGATCTTTCAGTGGATCGTAGAGCTCCATCTCAGCCGCCGCCTCGCTCACCATCTGCAGCTCATTTGCCTCGACCGTCACCACCGTTGAGTGCTCCTCGTCAACCATATCGTCCCCCTTTGGAATCACAATCTCTATGTCGTCCAACTCGCCTGAGCCATCCTTAAATGGAGAACCCTCGTCATAGTCATCTTCGCTAAGTAGAGCCGAGCGGTCGATCTCCACACCATCGTCGTAAGCCTCCTCGTCTGTATCGTTATCTAGCTCACTATCAATATCTTCCGCCACCTCTTCGCCACGAGCCTTTGCCGCCTCTCTCTCCGCCGCTTTTGCTGCACGAGCCGCCTCTTTTGCTGCACGAGCCGCCTGTCGTTCGCTCTCGGTCTTTGGCTTTGGTGTCATCATACTCACGATCTGACCGCCTCTGCCCAGCGCTGCGCTACTTGCATTATTCACCACCGTGATGAAGTTGCGATTGATAAAGACACCCGTAGCGATCCAGCCGCCCAAGAGGATAATCGCCACACCAACAGCTCCAATATATGCACTAACGAACTGCGTGATCTCGATGCCAAACATTCCGCCCAAACCACTGTTGAAGATAGGCCAACGCACCCCGAAAGCAGACCCCAACGTTGCCGATCCAAAGAGCATCACCATAGCCGACAATAGCGCTGTTCGGTGAAGTCTGAGCGGCTTGCGGCGTGTGATTCTAATGCCCGTGATGAGCAGAAATATCGGTATAATGATACCCATAATGCCGAACGATCGACCCACTAACTGCTCCGCCAACCACGCTCCAGCGTGACCGCACGGGTTGGTGATCTCGACAAACTCCAGCATCGATTCCGAGGCGACACCCTTTGTCACAATGTCGTAATCACTCTTCCAATCGAAGAGGTAAAAAATGATCGACAGCGCCCCAAAGAGCCCCATCAATGTCATAACCAAACCGAAAATCCAACGTGCCGAATCAGCCCCTGATCTCTGTTCTGGGCTCTCCTGCGTTCTCTTATTTTTTGTAGTGCTCATCTATCTTAATCTCTAACAATTCTAAATTTTAATTATCTCTTTACATCTGTTGCGCCTCTTCGAGCCGCCGCCCTCTAGGGATTTTTTTACCCAAAAGATCCTTTTAGGAGGGAGGGCGTTTTGCTTGCTCTGCTCTCTGTTGTACTGCCTTTTAGGCGGAGCAGGGGAGCTCCCCTGCAGGAGCGAGGCGATACTTTGTATCGCCCAACAGCAGTGTCAGCCGCTAACGTTCCGCTTTGCGCTGAAGTGCATCTCGGTACTCATCATCGGCAAAGGTTATAAATCGGCAACTTGACCGTGCATCGTTCTCAGCCCTCGTGCCGCCACTCTCAGCCCTCGTGCCGCCACTCTCAGCCCTCGTGCCGCCACTCTCAGCCCTCGTGCCGCCACTCTCAGCCCTCGTGCCGCCACTCTCCAACAGCTCCTCAACACGTTTCGCCACCGCTGGCGATGGGTCGATTATATTCACCTCAGGGGCGATACGTCTCAATAGCGGCAACAGAAAAGGGTAGTGAGTACACCCCAAAACAATCTGATCCACACCCTCCTCGACCATCGGTAACACCACCCTGCGCACCGCCTCTTCAGCCTCTGGGCTCTCCTCCAAACTCTGCTCCACGATCTCCACAAAGCCATCGCCCGAGTGAGCTATCACTCGAATACCTGCCGAGTACTTCGATGCCGTGCGGTGAAACATATCGCCATCGATGCTGCTCTGTGTCGCCAACACCCCAACGATGCCGCTCTTTGTCGCTAGGCAGGCTGGCTTAACCGCTGGCTCAACACCCACAAAATCGACCTCGGGATACTCTGCTCGTAGCTGCTCAATTGCCGCCGCTGTAGCTGTGTTACAAGCAACAACAATCATCTTGCAACCCTCCGCCAAGAGGCGCTCAACAGCCGCAAAGGCGAAGCCTCGTATTTCATCTTTCGCTCGCCCTCCATATGGACAATTCAATCCATCACCGAGGTATATAAACGACTCATCGGGCAACCGATCTCGCACCGCTCGCAAGATTGTCAGCCCTCCAAAACCTGAGTCATATACACCTATCGGTCTGTTGTCCATCGTTCAATCTATCTCTACTCTTCTTGTCCGTTCACAAACTTAATAATCCTATCCAAAATGCGACCGTCACCCAGCGGTACAGCATCTATAACAAGTGTCGAACGGCGATAAATCGGATCACGCAACGCAATGTTCTCATTCATATACTCAATCAGTTCATCATCTGATAAGCCTCTGAGCTTAGGGCGTTTAGCCCTGCCTACAGCGCTCAATCGTGAGGCGATATTCTCCGCCGTGCGACAGAGGTAAACCGTTACGCCAGCTCCGCTCATCACCTCCATATTGTCTCGCCACACGGGTAGTCCACCGCCCGTTGAGACGATGCAATCCTCACCACACTCGATCAATGCCTCCAACGCCTCACGCTCCAATTCACGGAAGTGCTCCTCGCCAAACTTCTCAAACATCTGAGCGATCGTTAGCCCTGCTCGCTGCTCCACAAAGTGATCTGTGTCGATCAGTCGCCAACCCAGCCGTGAGGAGAGTTTGCGACCAATCGTGCTCTTGCCGCACCCCATATAACCAACCAAAAATATCAACATCTCAGAGCCCTTTAAAACAAAATTAACTGTGTTCCATCATCATCATCAACCTCATCATCCGCCACGTTGTTGCGCTCGATCTCCAACTCCGCCTCGTTCGACACCTCCATTAGTGAATCCTCATCGTCAAATAGCTCATCGCCACTCAGCGCTGGATCGAACTCTGGCTCCTCAAACCGCACTGTTGCAACATCTAATGTGCTGAGCCTCTTGCCCTTAGCTCTGTGGCTCTTGATCGCTATGAATGAATCAACATCCACCTCATCCTCAGGTCGAGTAGCGTGTGCACCCTTGTAGCTCAGCACAATTTTCGCCCCAGCCACCGAGCTAATCGCCACGAACTCATCCTTGCCATCCTCCTCCAAGAAGTTCTGCATCTTGTCGTTCATCTCCAGCTCGAAACGCTTCATATAGAAATAACCCTGCTCACGATCGAAGTAAACCACACTGTAGACCCTGCCCGAAACCATCCGCTCAACATTCATCGTGTCATCGGGGAAGTGCTGCATAATATCAAATCCCGTAGTGTAGTACTGGTTGCGAGCCGTCCACACCACCAACTTATCGTCACCTTTAAATTCGCCCAGCAACTCACCGTGCTCATCATTATTGAGCCTACGCACATCAGTGTCGTACCAAATGTTCTGTCCTGCAAGTGTCGACACACCTCGATGCTTCACCGAAATCTTGTGGATTCCGTAGCGTGAGAAGAGGTTACCTTGGCTCGATCGTCCCTTGATCGCCAGCTCCGACATATCGAGGTCAACGATGAGTTTCTTCAGCCTTGGGCGTGGTTTGAAATATATCTTCAACACCTCAGCCTCGCCATTGGCGTTGACCGAGAGATAGAGCAACTCGCTGCGTGGTGTCCCCTTGGTGATCTCATACTCCTTATCTCGTGTCACCCCCTTAATGGCGCACCTCTTCATCATAATCGGACCATCTCGACCATCACGATACAACACATTATAGATCGTCCGCTCATCGTTGCGCTTGAATACACCTATATAATATATGCCCTTATCGAAGAACGCCTTCTCGCTAACCTTTGTGATGATGTAGCGACCATCCTTAGTCATCACAATCACATCGTCAATATCTGAGCAGTCGCAGACAAACTCCGAGTCCTTCATCGATTTGCCGATTCCGAAGAATCCCTCCGAGCGGTCGACATATAGCTTTGCATTTGTCACAACCACCTTCGTTGCCTCAATCTGGTCAAACTCTCTCAGCTCACTACGCCTCTCACGCCCCTTGCCGTACTTATCCTTTATGCGCTGATAATAAGCCACAGCGTACTCCGTCAGGTGGTCTAGGTGGTGTTGTGTCTGCTTAATATCCTCCTCGATTTGGCGCAACTCGTTGTCCGCCTTATCGGTGTCATATCTCGATATTCTGATGAATTTAAGCTCCGTCAATCGCTCCACATCCTCACGCACAACCTCTCGACGCAATAACTTTTTGAATGGTTCAAGACCCTTATCCACAGCATCATACGCTTCGTCACGGCTCGTGCAACCCTCGATGAGTTGATAGAGTTTGTTCTCGATAAATATCCGCTCCAGCGATGCAGCGTGCCACCTCTCATTGAGTTCGCCAAGTTTGATTTTTAGCTCCAACTCCAACAGATCACGAGTGTGCTCCGCAGTGTGGCGAAGTATATCGCTCACCGCCATAAAGTGCGGCTTATTATCGAGTATCACGCAAGAGTTTGGCGAGATCGAAACCTCACAATCCGTAAAGGCGTAGAGTGCATCGATCGTCCTGTCGCTCGACTCATCGGGGGCAACTTGCACAATGATCTCAACCCTCTCCGCCGTGTTATCATCGACCTTTTTAATCTTGATCTTGCCCTTGTCGTTCGCCTTTATGATCGACTGCTTGATCGACTCCGTGGTTGTTCCGTAGGGAATCTCCGAGATCGAGAGTGTGCGTTTGTCTATCTTCGAGATCCTCGCCCTAACCTTAACCGCTCCGCCACGCAAACCATCGTTATAACCCGTTGCATCCAACAATCCACCCGTCACAAAGTCGGGCAGCAGCGTGAACTCCTCGCCTTGCAAATGCGCAATCGAGGCATCGATCAGCTCCACAAAGTTGTGAGGCAATATCTTTGAGGCGAGACCCACAGCGATACCGTCCGACCCCTGCGCCAACAGCAACGGGAACTTAATCGGCAGCGTCACAGGCTCATCCTTGCGTCCATCATAAGACAACATCCACTCCGTAGTCTTGCGGTTAAAGACCACATCCAGAGCGAATTTAGACAGTCGAGCCTCGATGTAACGACCAGCCGCCGCCGAGTCGCCCGTGAGAATATTTCCCCAGTTACCCTGACAATCGATGAGTATATCCTTCTGACCAATCTGCACCATTGCATCCTTGATCGAGGCATCACCGTGCGGGTGATACTGCATCGTCTGTCCAACGATATTTGCAACCTTATTATATCGTCCATCATCCACCACCTTCATAGCGTGCAAAATACGTCTCTGCACAGGTTTCAAACCATCGTGGAGGTGGGGCACTGCTCGCTCCAAAATTACATAGGAAGCGTAGTCCAAAAACCAGCTCTTATACATTCCTGTGAGCTTGCGCATCGTTGCCTCCTCCTCCGTGAGGCGGCTGTATTTTCCCTTTGTCGCTGTCGGTGTTGGTGTTGGTGTCAACTCTTCAGCTTGAGCCTCAACACCCTGAGCCTCAACACCCTGAGTATCAACACCCTGAGCCTCAACACCCTGAGTATCAACACCCTGAGCCTCTATATCTTTATTTCTATCTTCGCCCATAATCTTTAACTCAATTCTGTGTCAATAATATCCTCCTCCACTCTCAGGTTGTTGATGATGAAACCCTGCCTCTCGAAACTATTCTTGCCCATATAGAACTCCAACATATCGTGGATCGGGTCATCCTTGGTCATCCTCACCTTATCCAATCTGATTCCATCGCCGATGAACTCCTTAAACTCCGATGCTGAGATCTCACCCAATCCCTTAAATCGTGTGATCTCAGCCGTTGAGCCGCACTTCGCAATCGCCCTCTGTCGCTCCTCGTCGTTATAACAATAGAACGTCATCTTCTTATTCCTCACACGGAACAGAGGTGTCTGCAAAATATAGAGGTGTCCGCTACGCACAACATCGGGGAAGAACTGCAGGAAGAAGGTCAACAGCAGCAGTCTGATGTGCATACCGTCAACATCGGCATCCGTTGCGATCACCACCTTGTTATACCTCAGATTCTCCATATCCTCCTCTATATTCAGAGCCGCCTGCAGGAGGTTAAACTCCTCATTCTCATAGACAATCTTCTTTGTGAGACCGTAACAATTGAGCGGTTTACCCCTCAGTGAAAAGACCGCCTGTGTCTGCACATCACGGCTCGATGTTATAGAGCCCGATGCTGAGTCTCCCTCCGTGATGAAGATCATCGACTGCTCAGCCAACTCGCTCTTCGATGTTAGGTGGATCTTACAATCCCTTAGTTTCCTATTGTTCAACGAGACCTTCTTAGCCGTCTCCCTCGCCTTCTTCTGCACGCCCGAAATCGCCTTGCGCTCCTTCTCATTCTCCACGATCTTCTTCTGTAGAATCTGTGCCGTCTCAGGATTTTTGTGGAGGAAGTTGTCGAGGTTCTGTGTCAAGAAATCCATCACAAAGTTACGCATCGAGACACCGGGCTCAATCTCCTTTGACCCCAATTTAATCTTCGTCTGCGACTCAAAAACAGGGTCGGTCACCTTCACTGAGATCGCTGCAATGATCGATGTCCGTATATCTGACGGATCGTAATCCTTGCGGAAGAAGTCCTTGATTGTCTTGGCGATAGCCTCACGATAAGCCGATTGGTGTGTACCTCCTTGCGAGGTGTATTGACCATTCACAAATGAGAAGTAACTCTCTCCATAACCCGTGCCGTGAGCAATAGCGATCTCAATATCTTCGCCCGAGAGGTGGATAGGGGTGTAGAGCGGTGTCTCATTCATATTCTCGTTGAGTAGGTCGAGCAATCCATTTTTTGAGATGTAATTTTGCCCATTCAACACAAATGTCAAACCGAGGTTCAAGTATGTATAGTTGCGCACCATCTGCTCTACATACTCCATATTGTATTGGTGCTTGCCAAAGACCGCCTCATCGACCCTAAAGCGAATCTCCGTACCGTTCTTCTCCGTCACACCCTGCTCCCATCTATCGCTCACCTCCAGACCTTGCGAGAACGAAACCGTTCGAGCCTCGCCATCACGCACCGAGCGTGCCGAGAACTCGACTGACAACATATTCACCGCCTTGACACCGACTCCATTTAGACCTACCGTCTTTTTAAACGCTGAGCCGCCATACTTTCCGCCTGTATTCATCTCGCTAACAGCAGCCGACAGCGACTTAAGCGGAATACCTCGACCATAGTCACGCACCGTCACCTCGCCATCCGCCACAGTGATCTCGATACGCTTACCCACGCCCATAATAAACTCATCGACAGAGTTATCGACCACCTCCTTAATGAGGACATAGATACCATCATCGCTCTGTGTGCCGTCGCCCAACTTGCCGATATACATACCGGGCCGTAGCCTTATATGCTCACGGGGGGTCAACGTGACGATTGCGTCATCGCCGTAGTTGCTGCTCTCGGTGGTTAATTTTAACTCTGCCATATTACTTAATTATATCTTTATTTACTGCTTCTAATCTCTGCCAACGCCTCCACCATACTCGCCCTCACACGCTCCATCTCGGCTCTGCCCTCTATGTGGTCATCCGCTGTGAATTTCACCGCTGGCAACACTCTCAGCGTGAGGTCACTCCGCCAATTGAAGAGACCGCCCTTTTTAATCATCGTGCGAGTGCCATCCATCACCACAGGCAACACCTCGACCCCAGCCTCACGAGCCAAGTTAAAAGCTCCAGCTTTGAATCGCCCAATCTCGCCATCTTTGGAGCGAGTACCCTCGGGGAAGATCGCCACCGATGCACCACGCCCGAGCCACATTTTACCCTCCTTAATGACCTGAGCCATAGCTGCCGAACCACTGCCTCGCTCGATAGCGATGTCACCGTGCAGAACAAGAAACTGCCCAAAGAAGGGGATCTTAAAGACCTCACGTTTAGAGACCCAGCGGAAGTTGAGCGGCAGCAAATAGAGCGTAGGAATATCCATCATTGCGTTGTGGTTCATCACCATAACATAACTCTTGCCCCTCTCGATATTCTCCAAACCCTCGACACTACAGCGCCAAAAGGGTGGTACGCCATAAAAGACATTAACCATAAAGCGTGAGAGTTCGTGCACAACACGGCGAGCTGGGTCAAAGGGGTAACAGACAACCAATGCAACGGCAGAGATGATCATAAAGGTGGTGCAGAGCAGCACCATAAATATGTAGAAAATAAAGCTCAGCATATAAAAAACAGACTTGTATTCAGACACAAATAGTAAAGCCCTCAAAATTACAAAAATTTTGGGGCTTTATCAAATATGTAACGACTTTTTTATGCCGAGTTCAGAAAAGCTTAAACAGATTCTCAGATATTTTTTTACATCAAACCACGCCCCACTTTTTTAATCTCTCCCTCCTCGGTTAGCGAGTTTGTCATCTTGTCCAAAATGCCGTTGACAAAGACGCTACTTGATGGTGTCGAGTAGTACTTCGAGATCTCGATATACTCATCCATCGTAACCTTGGTTGGAATATCAGGGAAGTTAATCAACTCCGCCATCGCCACCACCATAATGAGGTTGTCCATAAAGACGATACGCTCCACGTCCCAATTGCTCGTAAACTTCTCGATGTAGGTCTGATACTTCGTAAGGTTGATTAGTGAGCGCTCGAATAGTCCACGCACAAAGGCGAGATCCTCTTCGCACTTAAACTTCTTCACCACCTTGACATCGGTGTGGTTAGGGCGGATTGAGCTCATTGTGCGCATTACGAGCGGCAAGATGTGACAGAGATCCCCAACCATATCGAGCGAGATGTGTTCAATCGTTGGCTCAACCTCCTCGATCTCCTGCAGCATCGTCACGAATAGGTGATCCATCAAAGCAAGATCCTCCTTCATACTCGACTCGGGCGAAAGCATATAGCGCTTATATCGCTCGCTCTCAGTGAGTTTAGTGTACATTAGTTTAATAAATTCGGGCTCACCTTTCCACGACAATTTGCGTGAGTGTAGATAGTCATTCACTGTGTCTGAGTTCTCAAACAGGTGAATAAATTGTGAGTTGACGAACTTTTTATTTGGGTTGAGATCCTCTCTTGTGGCTAGGTGCTTTTCGCTAGCGATCTGCTGCATTGTACGGGCGTACTCAGCGATCTCCACGGGGAGGCGCATTATTAGGAAGTAGAGATCATACGATCGATCAATTGAGCCCAAGAGCTTTTTTTGTGCGGCAATTAGGTTGTCGCCCTCGCATTGAACGTGAGCGTAGAGCGCCTTAAGCGCCTTAATACGAAGTAATCTTCTACTTAACATACTTTTCAGAACTTGATGCGGTTGCCCGCTTTTTACTAAAGGGGACTTCTAATAATTCCCCAAATTACTTTTAGGCTACTAACCACCCCTTTTTGATTTCACAAAAATAGGTGGTAGAGCCACTACAACCCACTTTTGCAAAATCAGAAATGGGCAATTATTAACCAAAAATTAAAATCGGGGAATTATTAGAAGTCCCCTAAACATCTTCATCGTCTATATCTACCGATGGCTCTTCCATCAGGGATCATCAAAAAAATAGGGGGACTCAGGCAGCGAGGTACAACCTCTCTCACCCTCTCCCCCTTAGTTGAGCTACCAGGATTCGAACCTGGAACGACTGAACCAAAATCAGCTGTGTTACCATTACACCATAGCTCAATCCGATTGCTCGAAAGCGAGGGCAAAGATAGTGTTAATTTTGGAACAATCCAAATGGTTTTGCGAAAAAATCGCTATTTGTGTGAGATTTTGGTCAATTGATGGTTTGTGAGTTGTGGAATCTCTCCATCGAACTCCACTTTGAAGGTGTAGGCGGATGCTTGTTTATTAGCGCCCTTGGGCATCCTTAGCTCAAAACCCTGCTCATTTTGTCGATACCGTACCTCGCCACAGCCCAATAGAGTTACACGCTTTACAGAGCTTAGATCGATGTTTCCGCTGCGCAATATCTCTACGTTAAACGACTTGTCGTAACCCAGTGCGTGGATGTATAGTGTGCGTTGATCCTTGCTCCTTGTGAAACGAATGTCTCGGTTTGTGTACTCCACGTGGTCGCCATCCATCTTGTCGCCTGGTTGTGTTGGACCCTCGCCATAGATCGTCCACGGGCGTGTTGCGTAGATTCCCTCGCCATTCATAGCTAGCCATTCGCCTGTCATTTTGATTGTTCGCTGTGCAACTTCGGGAATTGTGCCGTCCGCTTTTGGGCCAATATTGAGCAGCAATACTCCATTCTTGCTCACAATATCGACCAACATATCGACCACCTGATTTGGTGAACGATACTCCTCATCAGGTGCATACGACCAACTTCGCAAACCGAGTGATGTATCGGTCATCCAAACATATGGGTAGATCTGAGCCATAGCGCCTCTCTCTAGGTCGAGCACTGCCGAGCCATCGGGCAACTTGCCAATTGCCTTATATGCGACCACCACCTCGGGTGAACTCTTCGATGCGAGACCCCAATCGGCAGCACGATTATAGTACCACGAACAGAAATTCATACGTGTCTGCATATCAAATGGGCCGCTATTCCAACACCAATCGTACCACACCAAATCGGGGTGATACCTCTCAACCAGCTCCGTGGAGCGAGCCCACCACTCGGAGTTGTCGGCCGTTGGATTACTCTTGTGACCATACAGTGATGACTTCTCGTCATTGAATCCATTCTTGTGATAGAACTCAAAGAATCGAGAGTTCCACGCCGAGTGGTTCGAGACCCCAAACTTCAAGCCTCGCTTGCGTACCGCCCGCTCCATCTCCGCCACGAAGTCACGTTTTGGACCTGTGCGAGCTGAGTTTATAGGTGTGGTCTCGGAGTTCCATAGTGGGTAGTTGTCGTGGTGCATAGCCATCATTGTGAAGAACTTAGCTCCGCCCTCTTGAAAGAGATCAGCCCACGCCTCGGCATCGAACCTCTCTGCTCGCCACATCGGGATGAAGTCTCTGTAGCTAAACTCACTTGGGTCGCCATAGGTCTCACGATGGTGCTGAGCAGTCTTTAGTCCACGTGTTTGCGACTTGTTGTAATTGCTCTCTGTTCCATCATCCTTGGCGTACATCCAGCGACCGTACCACTCAGCAGCGTGATCCCCAGCATAGGCAGGCACGGAGTAGAGACCCCAATGCACCCAATATCCAATCTTTGCATCCTCATACCACTCGGGCACTTCGTACTGCTGCAGCGACTTGGGCGTGGCGGTAAATTGAGGCTGCGCTGTACAACAGATCACCGAACCGATGAGCGCTGTGAGCGAGCCAATTAGAGCTGTTATGTTTCGTTTCATATCGTTAGTAGTTTCCACAAAGATATGAATTTTACTCTTAAAAATGAAATTTTACTGAAGATAATGTATTGCTGTGAGCGACAAAATTGAGACTACGACCCAAAGCACAACACCCAACGCAAGCGGTTTGATGCCCACTTCACGCATAGATTTCACAGACAATGATGAGCCAATGAGGAAGAGCGTCACCACCAATAGCTCCTTTGAGAGTGAGTAGATAGGTGTGCCAACCACCTCAATATGAGGAATATAACTATTGGCAACCATCGCCACCACGAAGTAGAGAATAAACCACGGGATCGAGATCTTGCTATCCTTTGTTCTGAATAGGTACGCCGACAGGATCGATACAGGGATGATCCACAGCGCCCGAGCCAGCTTCACAGTTGTGGCGATCTGCAACGCCTCCTCGCTATAGGCTGATGCTGCACCAACCACCGAACTTGTGTCGTGTATCGCCATTGCGCACCACATTCCGAACTCGTGATCGGTCAAACCCAAGAGGTGACCTAGCGGTGGAAAGATCAACAGCGCCACAGAGTTGAGCAGGAAGATCACACCCAATGAGAGTGTCGTTTCGCTCTGTGTTGCACCTACGGCTGGAGCTACGGCTGCAATTGCGCTACCGCCACAAATCGCTGTGCCTGAGGCTGTTAAGTGCGATAGCTTGCGAGGCATCTTCAACGCTCCGCCAATCAAGTAACCCAAGATCAAGACAGTAGAGATGGTCGCTGCCGTGAGCACAAGACCATCCTTGCCCACCTCGATAGCCGAGTGGAGATCCATCCCAAATCCGAGACCCACGACCGACCCCTTCAGCAGCAGCGATGTAGCCTTGCCCGACCACTTCGGAAATGGGTGACCCAATGTATTTGCGAATACGAAACCGATGACCAGCGCAATAGGTGCTGTGATGTAGGGTGTCGCTGAGGCGACTAACAGCGCAACGAATAGCGCCCTTGTGATGTTCTCTTTTTTCTGCATAAATCTTTACATTCGTCTTGTGCAATCGCTCATAGATGCCTCGGGATTGCTGAGGTTTGCTGAGGTTTGCTGAGGATTGCTGAGGATTGCTGAGGATTGCTGAGGATTGCTGAGCCCACTCGTAGCGCTGATAGGTGGATGAGAATTTGAAGATCGTGCAAAGGGGGGCGACTGAGTGTACTTGCTGTACGTGACCGAGCCCCCCTTCACAGGATCTTTAAAATATCGCCGCCTTGCAGCGTTTTGCTGAGCCGCCTTGCAGCGCTCTGCAACTATGCCTCTAGTGCGAAACGCTTGTAAGCGATAACAGTAGCCTCTTTGTCTGACTCCTTGATAAGCTCAGCGATTGTCTTCTTCTCGCCAACTACAGCCTGCTCCAAAAGAGTGTTCTCCTCGAAGAACTTACGCATCTTACCCTCAGCGATCTTCTCCAAGATAGCCTCTGGCTTATTAGCGTTCTTTGGATCCTGCTTCATAGCCTCAACAGCGATTGCACGCTCGTGAGCTACAACAGCTGGATCGCAATCCTCAGCGCTGATAGCGATAGGAGCCATCGCTGTAGCCTGCATCGCAACCGAGCGAGCTACATCCTCAGCGATCTCCTTGTTGAATCCAAGTACTGTACCCAACTTCTTGTTGAAGTGAACATAAGCTACGCAATAAGGTGCCTCAACACGTGCGTAGTATGCAAGCTCGATCTTCTCACCTGTCTGTGCTGACTTCTCTGTTGCCATCTCCTCAACTGTTGCACCTGCCTCGTTCTTGCAAGTCATCAACGTCTCAAGGTCTGCTGCATCATTTGCTACAGCTACCTCCAAGATTGCGTTAGCCGATACTGCGTACTCAGCGTTCTGAGCCACGAAGTCAGTCTCGCAAGCCATACAAAGGATATAAGCCTTTGTGCCAACGATCTTTGTTACGACAACACCCTCCGACGCTGTGCGATCTGCACGCTTAGCTACAAGCTGCTTACCTCTCTCACGAAGTACGTCCTGTGCACGAGCGAAGTCACCCTCTGCCTCCTGCAACGCCTTCTTACAATCCATCATACCTGCGCCAGTCATCTTGCGGAGCTTCATTACATCTGCTGCTTTGATTTCCATCTTAACTAAATGTTTTATTCGTTAAATTAATAGCCCGTGGGGTGAGCCCTTTTTTAGTCTCACCCCACAAGTCTTATACTTAAATTACTCAGCTGCTGGAGCCTCAACTACCTCAGCCTCAGCCTCAACAGCTGGTGCTGCCTCAGCCTCAACAGCTGGTGCTGCCTCAGCCTCAACAGCTGGCGCTGCCTCAGCCTTAACCTCTGCCTGAGCCGCTACGATCTGGGCTGCTGCCTCCTCACCTGAAGCCTTCTCAACCTTCTTGATACGTGGCTTAGCTGACTTTACAACAACATCCTCTGCAACATCCTCTGTCTGCTCCTTATCCTTCTCTAGCTTACGCTCCTCAAGACCCTCTGCGATTGATGCACAGATTACATCAAGGATAGCTGCGACTGACTTACTCGCATCGTCATTTGCTGGTATAACATAATCAATGTTGGTTGGATCACAACAAGTATCTACCACTGCAAAGACTGGAATATTCAATCTCTTAGCCTCCTTTACTGCATTTGACTCCTTCTGTACGTCAACTACGAAAAGTGCTGCTGGCAAACGTGTAAGGTCGGCGATAGAACCAAGGTTTTTCTCTAGCTTAGCACGTTGACGTGAGACCTGTAGGCGCTCACGCTTTGAAAAATTTGAGTAAGTGCCGTCAGCGTTCATCTTATCGATGGTCGCCATCTTCTTTACGGCCTTACGTATTGTTGGGAAGTTTGTAAGCATACCGCCTGCCCAACGCTCAGTGACGTATGGCATTGATACGGCTGCTACCTTCTCGGCAACTACCTCTTTTGCTTGTTTCTTGGTGGCTACGAATAGGATACGACGACCGCTCTTAGCGATGTTTTTGATCGCCTCAGCAGCCTCATCCAACTTGATCACAGTCTTGTGCAAGTCGATGATGTGAATGCCGTTCTTCTCCATAAAGATGTAAGGGGCCATCTTAGGGTTCCACTTACGCTTTAGGTGTCCGAAATGTGCACCAGCCTCCAATAGTGTATTAAAATCTGTACGTGACATTTTAATTCTGTTCTTAATAATTTTAACTCTCTTTTCATCAACACGTGGGTAGTGAGTTACTCAATCCCTCGTGTTTTCCGCAACTCGGGCAACCCAACAGGTAATACTCGCTTTTTTAGGAGGCTTTGACACGTATGTCCTCACCCCGTAGCGAGCAGTCCGATGAGTTTGAAAACCCAAATTGTGCCTGCCGAAATTGGTTCGTCTGCGTATTGATTAACGCTTGCTGAACTGGAACTTACGACGTGCTCCAGGCTGTCCTGGCTTCTTACGCTCAACCTCACGTGGGTCACGAGTTAGGAATCCGCTCTTCTTCAAAGCTGGGCGGAATTCTGCATCGATCTCGCACAATGCACGTGCGATACCCAAACGAGCTGCCTCTGCCTGACCCTTGATACCACCACCGTCAAGGTTGATAGTAACATCATAAGACCCCTCAGTGCCAGTAACCATAAATGGCTGCTTTACCTGAAACTGTAGAATCTCAAGTGGGAAATAGACAGCAAGCTCTTTGCGGTTGATTGTAATAGTACCATTACCTGGTTTCACGTAGACACGTGCCACAGCAGCCTTACGACGACCAACGGTGTTTACAACTTCCATTTTTTCTCTTACTTAATCTCGTTTAACTTAATTACCTTAGGCTCCTGTGCTGCGTGAGGGTGCTCACTGCCAACATAGAGGCGTAGGTTTTTCAACATCTTCTCGCCTAGGCGAGTCTTTGGCAACATACCTTTGATTGCCTTCTCCAACAAGAATGTTGGGCGCTTCGCTAGGTAATCCGCTGGTGTAGCAAAACGCTGTCCACCTGGGTAACCTGTGTGGCGAAGGTAGACCTTGTCGGTCATCTTCTTGCCTGTGAGCTTAACCTTGTCGGCATTGATGATAATCACGTTGTCACCACAGTCGCAGTGAGGGGTGTAGCTTGGCTTGTGCTTACCACGCAAGATCTTAGCGACCTGCGAAGCGAGACGACCTAACACCTCATCCTGTGCATCGATGATGATCCACTCTTTAGTGATCGTCGCATCGTTTGCCGAGATAGTCTTGTAGCTTAATGAATCCACTTCTCTTCTCTTTTACGTTAATAAATACTATAAATATTGTAATCCAACTCCCGCACTATAACGGGCTCGCAAAGTTAAGGAGATTTTTTCGATAAAACAAAATTCTTTGCAATTATTTCTGCATATCGCTCTTTTTTCGCTATATTTGCGCTGTGAAACATTTCGTAGAGATAGCCCAAGAGTGGGGTAACCGCCTCACACTCAACATCAATGATGATGTCGTGCAGCGAGCCGTAGCCCAAAACCCGTGGTTTACCGCCTCGGAAATATCGCTCGCAATCTCGGCAATCACCGCTCAGATGCTGCAGCCTGTGCGGCTCACCGAGTGGCTTTCACGATATTCACTATACTCGCACCACACTCAACACTCGCACCACTCACAACATAACGACACATCGAGGCGTACACCCCAACGGACGCTTATCGTGATGGCTGGAAACTTGCCGTTGGTTGGTTTTTTTGATCTGCTTTGTGTCGTGGCTGCTGGTGATGTTGCGCTTGTTAAACCTTCGCACAAGGATCGTGTTTTGGTGGAGTGGGCGATCTCGGAACTTAGAGCGATTGCGCCCGATATACCTATATATATATACAGCGATGGTGAGCCGATCGATCGACTTATTGCAACGGGTAGCGATAAGACACGTGCCCACTTCGAGGCGAGCTACCCAACAACACCCAAGCTATTGCGTGGTACTCGACACTCATTAGCGATCATCACAGATCGGGATAGCGACCAGAGTATCAGGCTGTTACAGGAGGATATTTTTGGCTACTCGGGGCTCGGCTGTCGAAGTGTCTCAAAGATATTTTTGCCCGAGGAGTTTGGTGTAGAGAGGCTGCCTACGGGGAGCGTTCACCCTAAGCACCGCAATAACTATCTGAGGTTAAGGGCTCTGCTTAAACTTGGTGGGGTTGAGTTTGTGGATAGCGGAACACACTGCTTAGTTGCGTCAACCGATTTTCCAAGCGAGATCGCACAGCTATCGATTCAGCGCTACACCTCGCTCGATGAGGTCAAGCAGTGGATCGCTGAGAAAGATGAGGCGATTCAGTGCATCGTTGCAAGCAGCGAGACGATCAGCCATCCACGCCGTGCCTCATTTGGCGAGGCGCAACATCCAACCCTATTTGATTATGCCGATGGGGTCGACACGATGAAATTCTTATTGTCAAACTTACGTTAAATTCAGATTGTCAAACTCACGTTAAATTCAGATTGTCAAACTCACGTTAAATTCAGATTGTCAAACTCACGTTAAATTCAGATTGTCAAACTCACGTTAAATCAGATTGTCAAACTCACGTTAAATAAACAGTTATGTTGAAGAGATACAGCGACTTAGTTAAATTGTCGCACACAATTTTTGCAATGCCTTTCGCAATGATTGGCTACACTTACGCCCTCACATCCACCTCTGCAGAGTTTGAGTGGGTGATACTCGTGCAGGTCGTTTTGTGTATGCTCTTCGCTCGAAATGCAGCGATGGGTTTCAACCGCTGGGCTGATCGTGAGATCGATGCTGAGAACCCTCGCACCGCCTCTCGTGAGATCCCCTCTGGGGTCATCTCGCCTCGTGCAGCGCTCAGTTTCGTCATCATCAATGCGCTGCTCTTTATCGCTACAGCCGCCTCGATCAATCTGCTTACGGCGCTGCTTTCGCCCGTGGCGCTGCTTGTTGTGATGGGTTACAGCTACTGCAAACGCTTCACCTCGATGGCTCACGTTGTGCTTGGATTGGGGCTTGCAATCGCTCCTGTTGGGGCTTATATCGCTGTCACTGGGGCGTTTAATATCGTTCCCTGCATCTTGGCTGTTGTCGTTATGAGTTGGTGCGCTGGCTTCGATATTATCTATGCGCTGCAGGATCGTGAGTTTGATCAGCAGCGTGGTCTGCACTCGATCCCTTCGCACTTCTCGGTTCGTGGGGCGTTGATGATTAGTATCGCTCTACACATCGTCACTGCTGTTGCGCTTATCGCCTTTGGATGGCTGATTCCGCACTCTATCTATTCGATGGTCGGCATCGCTCTATTTGTTGCGCTGCTCGTTGCTCAGCACGTTGTCGTGACACCAACTAAGGTGCGCAATATCGGGATCGCCTTCGGTACGCTCAACGGTATCGCTAGCCTTACGCTCGCTGCACTTTTGACCTTGGGAATGGTTTTATAGAGTTCGGCAGTGGTGCTGAAGAGTTCGGCAGTGGTTCTGTAGAGTTCGGCAGTGGCTCTGAAGAGTTCGGCAGTGGTGCTGAAGATTTTGAGAAAGGCTCTATAGATCTCGTTGTCGCCTCATAACGAGATCTTTAGGTAGCTCACAGCTTTCGCTGAGGGTGGCTATCATCGCCAAATCTTGCGCTGTGTCGCCCGACCCAAAATCAAAGCCGTTGTACGCCTCAAAGGTTGTTGGAACAGAGCCCTCAAAACCAAATCTTGTGTAGTAACCCCTCAGCCACTCCTCGCTCGGTATCAGCACTGCAGCAGCGTATCCATCCGCCTCGATAAGCTCCATAGCCCGTTTCATAAGTTGTGAGGCGTGTCCACGATGGCGAGCCTCCTCAGCTGTCGCCACACCGTAAATGTACGCTACACGACCCAACACAGTCTCGAATGGAACAATGTGCAGCATAGAGTGGTAACGGTTGTCTGAGTCGACTACACGCAACATCCGCTGCTGTGAATAGTGGTGCTGCAGGAACTCATCCACAAAGTCATCATCATCGCCAAAGAGACTTTGCCACAGCCGCTTACACTCCTTCTCATCGTGGTGAAGATAGATCGCCCGAAACTTCTGCTGCAGGTGGTCGGGGTAATAAGATAGTTTCGCCCGTTTGAGCCCCTCGATCCCCAAATCCTCCTCACGATTTATGTAGATAAAGTTGTCGGGTAGCGACTCGGCAAAGAGCTTATTGATAACTGTGTAGCACCCCAAAACCTCACGCTCGCCCTTCTCAACGTGCACACAAAATGTATCGCTATTGATCTGTGAACCGTAGGTGAAAGCAGCTAATTTGCCCTCGACATAGAGCGCTCCGCCCCTCAAACCGAGCTCCTCGAAGTGTCGAAACGCCCTCATCATCGCCTCCCGTTCGGGTGTCATCTCTTCGCAACACTCGCCGTGCGCTGCTCGCCAGCGGCAATCTAGTCGCAAGCACTCATCGAATTGATCGGGCGTGAGGGGTCGATATTCATAGTCGGCGCACCTCTTCAGAAACTGATTTATATGGTTGCGTTTGGGCTGTAGCCTCTTGCCCGAGAGCGATGCAAGCGCCTCACGTCGATAGATGTAATCCTCGAAATTTGGGTCGGAGTGGAGTGCGAAATCACCCCCGTAGCTCTCTCGCAACACCTCTCGACCAGCACCATTCACACCGATGATCCGCAACCGCTGATTGTGTGAATGTGCATCTTGCGCCATCACAGGAATAATTGGCGAGAAGTCTACAGCAGCGCCCAAGCCCAGAGGCTGCATATAACCCAGCGAGTTGCCGCCATCGATCGAGAAGCGTATCAAGAGCCAACCGTCAACCACCGCCCAAGCGCTACGCAGCTGACTTCGCCAACAATACATATTCGCAAAGGAGAGGTTACAATCCCTCATATCGCTAGAGAGTGTGTATCGCTCGATGGTTGCCCTGTCGGCAAGTGTTATCGGGTGGAAATCAATCATTTATGCTCGGCGGGAACTATATATGAGCTCTCGATTATATGTTCAAAATATTGCTGTTCATAGGCTCTGAGCAGATCGCCATTGCGCCCCTCATCGCTCACCTTCACCACCTCACCATCCATATAAGCGGTCGTCTCGCCATCATACGAAACGGACCACTTAGGGCGCTCCGTCTCATTGAAAATATCTCGTCCAAAGGCGAAATAAGGTTCATCATAACCAACTAAACCCAACACCGTAGGCATTATATCCGCCTGCTGCACAACCTCCTCAATCTCGCCTCTGAGAGATCCATCAGGGGTGTAGATCGCCCCAACAATGTGGTGATTTCCTGGGTAACTCAATGTCCGCTCGGCAAACTTCTCCGATGAGACGTGATCCGCCACAAAGAAGAAAATCGTCTTATTGAACCACTCCTCACGGCTATACTTCTCGAAGAAATTTCGTAGCGCAAGGTCTGTATATGCAGTCACGGGTTGTATCTTAGTCTCTCCCTTAGGCACTCTCTCTTCGTATCCCTCGGGAATTTTGAATGGGTGGTGTGACGAGATTGTGAATTGTGAGGCGAAGAATGGTTTGGGCGTTTCGTTTAACACGCTGCCGACGTAATCCATAAACTTCACATCGGGGATTCCCCACGCCCCATCAAAGTCACCACGCCCACGTGCCGCCTCATAATCCTCCTGTCCGTAGTAACTCTCCACGCCAGCCGATGAGGTGTAGGCTGCAAAGCCCATTGTGTTGCGCACCGAGCCACAGAAGAACGATGTTGAGTAGCCCTCGTCTCGCAATATCTTCGGCATCTGCCTACTCTCGCCCAACGACTGTGGAATCAGCACAAAGGGCGTTTTAAGCGATGGAAGGCTGCCGATCACCGAGGGTGTGCCACAGATCGAACGACCGCCATTTGCATACATCTCTCTGAGTGTCACACCGCTACGCATAAGTGAATCGAGGAAGGGCATATAACCCACCTCGCCATCTTTGTATAGATCGGGCGAAAGGTGCGCTGAGTTCTCCGCCGAGAAGCTCTCCAAGATAAAGACCATCACGTTGTAACCCTTGTATGGAGAGGCTGCCGCACGCTCCCGATCGGGGTGGTGATAGGGTGTATAGAGGGTGTCGAGCGCAGCTTTGTCGAAATGTTTTGGGGAGCGCAGAGGCTCGCCTCCAAGTGTCCTAATCACACAGAATGGGTTGCTCAGAATCATATACGCCTGTGCATTGCTCGATACATATTGCGAGGCGTTGGAGAGTGTCAAGGGGCGTATCGCTCGTCCAAAACCGCCTCTAATTCCGCCTATCGCAGCGAGCGCCACAAGAGCCAAAATCAGCGTGTGCAGTGGATAATAGAGCCGCCAACTCTTGGGTGATTTGCTCGGCAGATCCTCCGCACGAGCCCCCAGTCGATAGCCGTAGCCAACCGCCACAATCAGGAGCGCTGCAACGATTATCATCCACCAATTGCCCAGTGCGAACTCAATCGCCAAATCGATATTATTGCCGTTATCGGCAAAGACAAACTCATCGCCCGTGAATCTCTTCTGAGCGTAGTGAAAATAGATGGTGTCGGCAAGGTTGCTAACCACGATAGTCGCCACCACGCTCACCATATAGAGCCAAAACAAGATGCGTTGATAGAGATCAGCACCACGAAACCTCACAGGCAGTAGCGACAGAATCAACCACGCTCCCGAGCTATAGATCACCGAGACGGTATCAAACTTGAACGCCCCCTGTAGAGCAGCCCCGAAACCACCGCTTGAGAGTGGTTCGATCAGCTCATTATTATAGATATAGAATATAAGTCTCAGCAGCGCCAAGAGCAGATACAAAAGAGCTACACGCCACGCAACAAGCACGGTGTAGCTCCTTAGTAAACGAGAGGCGAGCCCTCTTGATACTGCCCCCCTTAAGTCGCTGAGTTTCATTACTCAACAGCTTTGAGAGACATATCGAGCGATTTGATTTGGTGCGTCAGAGCACCGATCGAGACGAAGTCGACACCACACTCTCCATAAGCACGCATCGTGTCGTAATTGATACCGCCACTAGACTCTGTTTCGCAACGTCCAGCGACCTTAGCGATAGCCTCCACAGTGAGTGCTGGCGAGAAGTTATCAAACATAATACGGTCGACACCGCCAGCAGCAAATACCTCGTCAATATCCTCCAGCGAGCGCACCTCACACTCGATCGGAATATTCTTTCCACGAGCCGCCAAATACTCCCTAGCGCCACGCACCGCCTTGCCGACACCGCCAGCGAAGTCGATGTGGTTATCCTTTAGCAAGATCATATCGAAGAGCCCCATTCTGTGGTTCTCGCCGCCGCCGATCTTGACCGCCATCTTATCCAACACACGCATACCGGGGGTTGTCTTACGGGTGTCGAGCACCTTAGTTTTAAGACCCTCCAACCGCTTCACGTAGCGAGCGGTCTCAGTCGCCACACCGCTCATACGCTGCATAATATTGAGCAGAATACGCTCCGCTTGCAGTAGTGACTGCATACGTCCCGAGACGTAGAACGCCACATCGCCCGACTTAACAAGTGCACCATCCTGCAACACCTGCTCAAACTTCATCTCGGGATCGAGCCTCTTGAGTGTCAACTCAGCAATCTCGATGCCAGCAATGATACCCTCCTGCTTACACAAAAGTCTCATCTTACCCTGCTCTGAGGCTGGGATGCAACACAATGAAGTGTGGTCTCCATCGCCAATATCCTCTTTGATTGCGAGCTCGATTAGCTCCTCTACGAATGGTCTGTACTCCTGCTTAATCATATCTTAATCATATCTTTATCAATTCTTAATTCTTAATTCTTAATTCTTAATTCTTAATTCTTAATTCTTAATTCTTAATTCTTAATTCTTAATTCTTAATTCTTAAATTAAGGCAGCAAGTTATAAAAGTTTATCCGAAACGCAAAATAAATTTCACAAAATTTTGTTCGATCGGCTAGAGCGTCATAGATTATATCACACCCAAAAACTCCCAAGCCCTCACGTGACGGATGCCATCTTTGAGTGGTAACTGTATGCTGTCGGCTGAGACAACGATCTTTTCATAGTTGTCATCGATACCCTCTAGGGCTGAGTACTCTCGCTCTATGGTTGCCCTCTCGGTGAGTTGGTATGCAACTTGAATATAGATCTTCTTGTCCCCTTTTATTGCAACAAAATCGACCTCCTTGCTACGGATCGTGCCGACATAGATGGCGTAACCTTTGCGAGCGAGGTCAAGATAGATCAAATTCTCAAGGAGATAACCCGCTCCATAACCAAAATCTTGATAGAGGTAGTTGTTGAATGATAGGTCATTAGCGTAGTATTTGCCATTCCCAGCGATAGTCTCCTTTCCACGTATATTATATCTGTCAACTCGGTGGATTAGGTGTGTATCTTCGATATGACGTAGATATGTTGATATGGTTTCGTAACTGCTTTTGCGCCCACTGCTCTTGAAGTAATTAGCTATGTTTCTTACAGAGAGTAGGTTTGAAGCATTGTTGATGATATAGATAAATATATCCTCTAATAGCTTGGCATCCTTGATGTTATAACGCTGAATTATATCACGCAAAAGCACAGTGTCTTTGACCGAAGAGATGTAGTTTCGCTTGGTATCCTCATCGGGCAAGGCAAAGAGCTCGGGCAAGGCTCCACTAAGCATATATCTCTCATAGTTATCTCGTGAGAGTTCACACTGCTCAACCCCTGCCCACTCCTCAAATGAAAATGGGAATATCTCAAAACTTATATATCTGCCTGATAGTAATGTCGCTAACTCTCCAGCAAGCATCCTTGAGTTAGAGCCGCTGATAAATAGCTCATACTCATCGACATAATCCTGCGAATAGGAGTTTACTATAAGCTCCCACTCATCAATATTTTGCACCTCATCAAGAAATAGATAGACCCTACCTTGCGGATGTATCTCACTTCTGTATAACTTTATTAGGTCGCTGAGATCTTGATAACTTCGCAGAAAACGGAACTCGGAAAGCTCACAATTTATAAAGACGATATTCTCAGCAGCCACTCCATCGCCAATTAATTTGGCGGCAAGCTGTCGCAAAAGATAACTCTTACCCACTCGTCGTTGCCCAACAAGCACCTTTATCAGGCGATTGCTTTTGGCGTAAGAGTAGATCTTGTCTGTGTATTCTGTGCGGATGTATCCCAAATGAGGCGTAGCGCCTCCCCAGAAGTTATACTTCTTTAATGCTTCAAATCTTTCCATTGTACTCTAAACTTTTCACAAATATAGCAAAAGTTTAGAGTACAACCAAAACTTTTGTCGAAAAGTGCAAAAGTTTCTAACGTATTCTAAACTTTTGACGTGTTATATGACTCTCCCTAGAAAAGGTTGACACCCTCTCGATAGCAATCAAGCTCGATTGAATTACCGAGATGTGAATAGCAACCAATCAACAATAGAGACGATATTTATATCGCAACCATCCTCGGTCACTCTTCGGCTCTCGTTGTTGGTGATTAGGGTTAGCTTGTCGCAGTGCAGTTCCGCAGAACCCTTCACGAGTGCCGATACCTCTCGCTTGTAGGTCTTTGGTGATGACACATCAACCGACACTTGGATCAGCTCAATCACTCTGTTGCCCTCACAGATAACAAAGTCGATTTCGTACCCTTTGCGATAGAAATATAGATCTTGGAATAGTGGTCGAGTGCGACGCAACAACTCAATGTAGACAAGATTTTCGAGCCTCCAACCTAAGTTTTCGCCCATCATACTATCCTCTCGTTCAGAGATAAAGGCGAGGTCAATCACGTATGACTTTTCATTACGAATACGATCCTTGCTCTTGTATGAAAACTTCTTAACACCCAATAATAGATAGGCTTGTTTGAGGTAGCCAACATAGTTTTCCGCCGTGTGCGACGACCCCAAACCGAACCTCTTCGCAAGATCTTTGTAGCTTATCTCCTGCCCAAAGTTGTCGATCAGGTGGTTGGCAATCATACGCAACGACTCCACATATTTTACCTTGAAACGTTGCTGAATATCTCGCTTGATGATCGAGTCGAGCAACCCTTGTATGTAACCCCTGCGGTTCTTGACATTGAACAACTCAGGGAAACCTCCACGCAGCATATACTCAGAGAATGCACTCTTTTTGAACGCTACACCCTTGGTTGATATATCTTTGGTATCCACCTGCTTATACTCACAATACTCCTCGAACGAGAATGGGAAAAGCTCGATCTTGTTGTCTCGACCAGTGAGGTGTGTCGCAAGCTCACTACTGAGCAACTTTGCATTTGAACCTGTGATTACGAGGCGGATATTCTGGCGAAGTAGCCTATTGACAAACAAAAACCACTCGCTGATATTCTGAATCTCATCCAAAAATAGATACTCAAAATCGCCATAGACAATATATAGAGCCTCCAAAAGGGTGTTGAGATCCTCTGATTTGAGTCTGTAGAGACGCTCATCGTCGAAGTTGAGATAGGCATAATTTATCTTATGCTTATTCAACACCTTGTGGCAGAGAGTAGATTTGCCACTCCTGCGAACACCGATAACAATCTGAGCCAAAGGGCTATCCAACTCGAATCGCTCCTCCTCTTTTCTCTGGCACAACGAAGCCGAACGAAGTCTGTTTAGCTCCTGCTTCTGGTCAGATACGATCTGCGAAAATTGATTTGTCTCCATAACTCACATAAGTTTTAACTGCAACAAAGATATGAAAAATTCCTATCAAACTGCACTATTTTGTGAGTTTTTGCATATTCAACTGCAATAAATACGTAATTTTGCACTTTCAAACTGCACTATTTTTAGCTAAATCAGTATCAATGCAGAGTTTGACACCTCTTAAATCTGTTTAATATTTTCACACTTAAACAGATTCTTAAGTAGTGTAAAACAATTATTGCCATATTTTTAAAAGCACTCTTAAAAATACACCAATAATTATTTTACCCTATTTAATTTCGCACTAAGTGCAGCGAGTTTGTGATGGTGTGGGGTAGCTCCTCGGGGTAGTGGGTCACCATTATTAGGCTCTTGCCCTCTCGTTGGCTCACCGTCTCGATGATCTCAGTTACTCGCTTTCGGTTGCGCATATCGAGTCCGTGGAGCGGCTCATCGAGTATCAGTAGCGCTGGGTCTTTTACAAAGGCTCTCGCCAAGAGTATCAACCGCTGCTCGCCACTCGACAGCTGTGTGAAGAGGCGCTGCTGGAGGTGCTCCACACCAAAGACCCTCATCCAAAAACGACATACATCACCCTGCTCGGGCTGCATCTTGCGATTGAGACCGATGGTGTCGTGTAGTCCGCTCGCCACAATCTCGATCGATGCTTTGGGCGACATATAGGCTCGGTGCATCTCGGGGCTCACGTAACCGATGTGTCGTTTGATGTCCCAAATGCTCTCGCCTGTGCCTCTGTCTCGCCCAAACAGCGCAATGTCGCAGGCGTAACCCTGTGGATTATCGGCGCAAATGAGCGACAGAAGTGTCGATTTTCCAGACCCATTCTCGCCACTCAGTGCCCAGCTCTCGCCACGTTTCACCTGCCAATCGAGGCTCTTTAATATCGTCCGATCGCCATACTTGATCGACACCCCTCTGAGCTGCGCCACCATATCGCTGTCGGGGTACTTTTGGGGGTCGATCGGCATCTGTTCGATCTCTTGTCGTAGTGTCTCGGGGAGGATCTTTTCGGGGAGTGGTTGTTGTGCTGCATCGTACTCTGAGTGGGTGCACTTGGGCTTGCAGTGGCTCTTCTCTAGCTCGATTACGTGTGTGATGAACTTCGGGATGTCGTCTGTCTTGGAGAGCACAACGATGATCTGTACACCGCCAAAGTGTGCCAAATCAGCGAGTAACGTATGCAGCTGGTCACGGGTTTTAGCATCGAGACCAATGAATGGATTATCCATAATGAGGAGCTGTGGAGCTGATAGCAACGCTTTGGTAATCTGAAACTTGCGCATCTCGCCACTCGACAGCAACACCAGCTGTTTGTCATAGATCCTATCGATCGCAAAGAGCTCAAAGAGAGAGTTTCGTAACCGCTCCAGCCGCTCACCCGAGACCTTAGGCATCTCGTCACAGACACGCAAAGACTCCTCCACCGCCATTGAGTTCCACCGCTGTTGATAGAAGTAGACCCCATCTGAGCCCGTCACCGAAGAGGTCGTATCCCGAAAGGCTATATATTTAATATTGTCAAAAATCTTTTGCGACAGAGCCTCCTCGCCAAAATCATACAGCACACCATCGCCATCCTGCAGTGGGTGCGCACCTGTCAAGATCCCGACCAAAATGCTCTTGCCCGAACCATTGCCGCCCACTATGGCGATCTGCTCGCCCTCGTTGATTGTTAGCCCCTTGATGCCGCTCAGCTGAAATTGCGGTTGGCGTGTGCGATCTGATCGGATCTCTATTATCTTCCTGCTCATATTTATTTTGTAAATTTATGGGGCAAGTTACAATTTTTTTGCTAACTTTTTATACCTTTGTTTAAACAAACCTAATTAATGATGAAAATATCAATACTAAAATCAGCGACACTGTTCGCCCTAATGTTTGCTGCAACGACTGCAGAGGCAAAGATAACACTATCATCCTTGTGGGGTGACAATATGGTCATCCAGCGAAATCAAGAGGTGACCTTCAGCGGCAAATCAACCGCCAAGAAAGAGGTGACGATCACCCCATCGTGGAGCGAGAAGAGCTACTCGGCAAAGATTTCAGGCGGCGAGTGGAGCATCAAGATCCCCACCCCCGAGGCGAGCGCTACACCTTATAATATCGAGTTCAATGATGGCGAAAAGTTGACGCTGAAAAATGTTCTTGTGGGCGATGTATGGCTCTGTATGGGGCAGTCAAATATGGCGCTTAAGGTGAAAGGTAGCGGTAGCCAACCCGTTGAAAATGCAGCTCGAACAATATCACAGGCTCGTCCAACAACAGCGATACGAATGTTCACGATGGCGGCAAATCCTCAGGTCAAACTTACGGCGGAGTGTTCGGGCGAGTGGATGGAGAATACACCCGAGGCGGTCTCTATGTTCAGCGCTGTGGGTTACTTCTTTGGGCGAAATCTACAGAGTGCGCTAGATATTCCGATCGGACTTGTGAGCGTAAACTATGGCGGAACAAATATCGAAACGTGGATGAAACGGGAGTGGCTCAACACAATTGGCGAGTTTGACTTCTCGCTGATCGACAAGGGTAAAGTGCCCAACAATCTCCGCACTAAGACACCATCGTATCACTACAACGGAATGATCCACCCACTCAAGGCGATGAATGTCTCGGGGGCAATTTGGTATCAAGGCGAGGGTAATGCAGATGACCCGAAGATGTATCACAAGCTGTTCCCAAAGTTCGTTGGCGAATTGCGTAACTACTTGGGTAGCGGTGAGTTCCCGTTTTATTATGTGCAGATCGCACCCTTTGGCGCAAATATGAACCACCGATGTGTCTTGATGCGTGAGGCGATGGGCGAGCTTATGAACCTTACACCTCGCACAGGTATGGTTGTGATAAATGATGTTGGCGAGGCGGAGTGTATCCACCCTCGTTATAAAGAGCCTGTTGGTGAGCGTTTGGCGCTGTGGGCACTGGGTGACTATTATGGCGTGAAGGGTTTTGATTATCGCTCGCCTGAGTATGCTGAGATGAAGGTCGAGACGGCTAAATGGTCGAAGGGGGCTAAGTGTATCGCCTTGCGTTTTGACTATGCGGAGTTGGGGCTCAACTTCAAGAATGAGACTGCATCGACACTCTTTGAGATCGCTGGCGAGGATAAGAAGTTCTATCCAGCTAAGTGTAAATTGGTTCGCACGGGCAAGTTCCCGATCTATGTTTGGAGCGAGCAAGTTGCTGAGCCTGTAGCGGTTCGGTACGCCTTTAAGAACTCTGTTAAGGGAGATCTCTTCAACTCTTTTGGGATTCCTGTTGAGTCTTTCCGTACTGATAATTGGGCGGTTAAGTAGTTCGGTTTCTGAGTAGGGCTGAGTAAGGCTGAGTAGGGCTGAGTAGGGCTGAGTAGGGCTGAGTAGGGCTGAGTAGGGCTGAGTAGGGCTGAGTAGGGCTGAGTAGGGTTCAGTAATACTCAGCCTTACTCAGTAATACTCAGCCTTACTCAGTAAAAAACTAAGAGGCAACTCGGCTTTTGCGGTCATTCATAACGGCAGACATATTCTGCTTTGCCCAGTCGATGAGCCCCATAATGTGCGGCAGCAGCGACTCAGCTCGTTCGGTTAGCGAGTACTCCACACGTGGCGGCACTTCGGGGTAGACCTTGCGGTCGACTAATCCATCCTCTTCGAGGGTGCGAAGTGTCACGGTCAGCATCTTTTGCGATATGTCGGGCAGGGCTCGCTGTAGCTCCTTGAATCGCATCACACCGCTGAAACTTAGTGTGCAGAGAACCAACATCGACCACTTGTCGCCAACTCGTGAGAGAATATTGCGCACGGGGCAATCGGGGTCGAACTCATCAAAAATACGTATCTTGCTCATAATCTTTTTGTTTTACACTGTATAATCTGTTTGCGTTACGCTACATAATCTGTTTGCGTTACGCTACAAAAGTATAAAACTCTCTTAAAGTAACCAAAGGTTTGGGTAACTTTATTTTTGTGCAGAAGATATTGTGAAAAAGTTTGAAAAAAGTTTGATCCGTAAGGTGCTGATTCTCTGCATTAGTAACCTTGACGTAACCTACTTACATCTTTGTGCCTACTTGTTTTAGAGTGAATTGTTGCATAGCTTTGCAGCAGAAAAGAGAGTAGCAAACTTTAAAACATTATAGCGATGAGAAATTTAATTAGAGTAGCGGCAGCGGCACTTATGGTGTCGGGAGCAGCGGCGGTGAATGCAGCGGAGTACGATGCGAAGAAGTTCACACAGTATGAGTTGCCTTCGAGCACACTTCACGTCTATGAGTCGGGCGATCCGATGGGTGATGTGAGCTTCATTGTTGAGGGTAAAAAGAGCCTCGTTGTGGTTGAGCAGCCAACGTTTCACAGCGCAATTGACGAGTTCCAAGCCTACACAGCTGAGCTTAAAAAACCAGTCGATAGGGTGGTGGCGAACTATCACTCGGGCGGTGCAGCGCAATATCCAACTAAGCGAATTATGATGCCCGAGTCGATGTCGAAATTTGGCGATTCAAAGATGGCGCAAGGGATGATTGCAAAGTTCACAAAGGTGTTTGGTGAGGCGGCTGATTTCCGTCCTGTGAAGGGGATCAAAACATTCACGTTGCCTATGAATATGAAGCTCGCTGGGGTTGAGTTCGACTTCACGGCGACCAAGACTTTGGGGATGCCCGGAGCGGTGATTCAGATCGATGGCGATGCACTCTATACACACTTCTCGCCAGCCAAGGCTCACGCTAACCCTATGCAGATCAAGTCGTTGGAGAGTGTTGAGGCGATGCTGGCGGAGATGAATTTCATCAAAGCATCGGGCGCAAAGTACATCTTCGGCTCACACGGACGAGCGGCAACACAGACTGAGGTGGAGTTTCAGATCGACTATTTAGAGCTCATCAAGAAGCTACGCAAGGAGTGCACAACAGCTGATCTATTTGGTCAGAGACTACTTTTAGCGCACCCATACATCCCTAATGTTGAGGCGATTAAGGCGGTGGCTAAGGCGCTCTATCCAGATGAGAAACCCTGCCCTGTGAAGGAGGAGGTAAGGGCTCGTATGCAGGACTACTTCGATATGGTTTCCAACCTCGATTTCGATATTGCGAAGTCACTTTGGGCTGATGGTGATGTCTCGATTGTCGCTCCACGTGGTCACTTCTTTGGTGCTGAGAGCATCGCTAACGACTTCTTGAAGCGCTCGTTCTCATCGTTCCAATCACGCAAATTGAGCAGTTTGAGTGAGGTCATTAATATATATGGTGAGAGCTCGGCAAATGTGCAGCTCTATTGGAAATTCGACACCAAGGATGCAAAGGGTGTGGAGCAGTCGGGTAGGGGTCGTGAGACACTTATCTTCGAGAAGATAGAGGGCGTTTGGAAATTAGTCCACGTTCACTACTCACGAATGCCCGAGGCGAAATAGAGCGAATTAGGCGCTTGCTGAGTTTGACCGCTGAGGAGCATCATCAACCAACGCTTATCCAAAGGGAGGCGGTTTAGAGGTGAGGCCCGAGGCGAAATAGAGCGAATTAGGCGCTTGCCGAGTTTGACCGCTGAGGAGCATCATCAACTAATGCTTATCCAAAGGGAGGCGGTTTAGAGGTGAGGCAAGAGGCGAAATAGAGCCTTAACGGCGGTCGATCCATCGGGTCTGAGAATATCAAATAGAGAGTGTGGAGCAGCGGTTTCGCACTCTCTTTTGTGTCGAATGGTGAGCTGCTCGCCTAGGTAACTTTCGTGGACGAACTGCATATCGACCTCCACTGCACCACGCTCGGCAAGGGTGCTGTGAGGCAACATCGAGAGCATCATCTCGACATATTTAAATGTGTTTACGTGGCGGTTGAAATCTATATCATCTTCGGTGGCTTGGTGGATGTAGCTCTCGATTTTGGCGCTGCACTCTGAGCTATCGGGCTCGATGATGGGTAACTTGCGAGTGAGTTCGATTGTGCCGTTGCGTGGGGTGATGTATTGGGTGTAGTTGATCTCGGTGCGTGTAAGGTCAACGGGTCGACGGCTCTCTAGGTCGATCATACACCACTCGGTGATCGCCTCGCCAAGGAGCTTGCCTGAGTTGTCCCGCACAACGAAATTTCGGTGTGTCACAACACGGCTACAGCTGCTGATCCACGTCTCGATTTGTAGCGGCTCATCCGCCTCGGGAGTGCGTACGAGCGACATTTTAAACTTCAACAGAACCCACGTGTAACCCATCGAGATGAGCCGCTCAACACCGCAACCAAGACGGTCGGCATCGCCCCACGCTGAGCTCACGATCCTCCGCATAATATCGGGCACGGGAGAGGCTGCAAAGGGGATCACAATACGGTCGAGAGTGCGGTCGTGTGGCTCGGTGGGGAGCTCACGCAGGAGCTGATGTGAGAATCCAACACCCATCGTTGTGGCTCGAAAATCGGGACGAGCAAGGTAGCGATCATAATAGCCACGACCACGACCCAAGCGGCGACCATCACGAGTGAAAGCGACCCCTGGAACAATCATAACATCGATCTGGGAGGCGGCAACAGGCGTAGACCCCGAGGGCTCTAAGATTCCAAAGCGTCCCACCCTCAGACCGCCATTGTTATTGTCACTGTCACTGTCACTGTCAACGTCAACGTCATCACCATCGTCATCGTCAACGTCATCACCATCGTCATCGTCATCGTCAACGTCATCACCATCACCATCACCATCACCATCACCATCACCATCACCATCACCATCACCATCGTCAACGCCATCGTCATAGTCATAGAACTCCATATCTTCGCCCTCGACCCGAGGCAACACCAATCGCAAGCCCCTCTCGATGAGCGGTGCAAACCACTCTCGGGCAGAGACCTCGTCCTCAATATCGACAAACACAGCCACACATCGAGCTGTCTTTAACTCGCTAATTGATAACAACTTGTCGAGGATCATTGAGGCGGTTCGAGATCGTTCCCGAGCGGTGAGTGTGAGCGTTGTTTGACGTATCGTGGCTCTTATCTGTTGCTTTGTCATTGTCTCGGTTCTGTTTTTTTATGTAAAAAATTCGGGCGAAAGTGTTGATAATTGCTACACTTTGTGTATCTTTGTTGCAAATGTAAACAAATTTTAATTTCATAAAAAACAAAATCGAAAAATTATGAGCTGTTTCTTAACTAATTCATCGGTTGGCAAGAAGTTGATAATGAGCATCTCGGGCTGTGCGCTTGTGCTCTTTATCCTCTTTCATATGTCAATGAATCTGGTGGCAATTTTCAGCGGCGAGGCTTACAACTTGATCTGCGCATTCTTGGGCGCAAATTGGTACGCACTTGCAGCTACAGCTGTGCTGGCGGCTGGTGTTGTTGTTCACATCCTCTATGCGTTTATCCTTACGCTTGAGAATCGTGCAGCACGTGGAAATGTTCGCTACTCGATCACAGTACAGGAGAAAAATGTATCTTGGGCATCTAAGAATATGCTCGTGTTGGGTTACATCGTGGTTGGCGGCTTGATCCTCCACTTGTGTAACTTTTGGGCTAAGATGCAGCTAGTCGAGATTCTTGGACACCACGAAGTGATGGTGGGCGGCAAGATGATCTCTCCAACAGATGGTGCTGCAATCATCCAGTACACATTCTCTCAGTGGTACTACGTTGTGGCTTACCTCGTTTGGTTCGCTGCCCTTTGGTTTCACCTAACTCACGGCGTGTGGTCTATGTTCCAGACAGCTGGTTTTGCAAACGACACTTGGTACCCACGTCTTAAGTGTATCGCAAATGCTGCAGCCTCACTCATCTTCTTGGGTTTTGCTGCTGTAGTGGTTATCTTCTTCGTGCGCTCACTATGCTGCGGAAGTTGCTGCTAATTAATATTAATGTAGAACAAAAAATAACATACCGATATGGCTTTAAAGTTAGATTCTAAAATTCCAGCTGGTACACTCGATCAAAAGTGGAACAACCACAAGGCGGCGATCAAAGTAGTGAGCCCAGCAAATAAGCGCAAGCTAGATATTATCGTTATTGGTACAGGTTTGGGCGGTGCGTCAGCTGCTGCATCACTTGGTGAGCTTGGCTACAACGTCAAGATCTTCTGTATCTCTGATTCACCTCGCCGTGCACACTCAATCGCTGCACAGGGTGGTATCAATGCTGCGAAGAACTATCGTAACGATAATGACTCAATATATCGCCTCTTCTACGATACAATCAAGGGCGGTGACTACCGTGCTCGTGAGGCTAATGTGTATCGCTTGGCTGAGGTGTCGAACCTCATCATCGACCAGTGTGTAGCTCAGGGAGTGCCTTTTGCTCGTGAGTACGGCGGCTTGTTGGATAACCGTTCGTTCGGTGGTGCACAGGTTTCACGTACGTTCTATGCTCGTGGACAGACTGGTCAGCAGTTGTTGTTGGGTGCATACTCTGTACTTAATAAGGAGATCGCTGCAGGTACTGTAAAGAGCTACCCACGTCACGAGATGTTGGACATCGTTATCGAGGATGGTGAGGCTAAGGGAATCATCGCTCGTGATCTTATCACAGGCGAGATCGAGCGCTACGGAGCTCACGCAGTGGTTATGGCTACGGGAGGTTACGGTAACGTATTCTTCTTGTCGACAAATGCGATGAACTCAAATGGCTCGGTTGCATTCCAGTGCTACCGTAAGGGTGCGGCTATGGCTAACCCTTGCTTTACTCAGATCCACCCAACGTGTATCCCCGTGAATGGAGATCAGCAGTCGAAGTTGACGTTGATGTCGGAGTCGTTGCGTAATGATGGTCGTATTTGGGTTCCAAAGAAGTTGGAGGATGTTAAGGCGCTACGTGCTGGAACATTGAAGGCTTCTCAGATTGCAGAGGAGGATCGTGATTACTACTTGGAGCGCCGTTACCCAGCGTTTGGTAACCTCGTGCCACGTGATGTTGCATCTCGTGCTGCTAAGGAGCGTTGTGATGCTGGATATGGTGTTAACAACACAGGTTTGGCTGTATTCTTGGATTTCAAGACAGCGATCGAGCGCTTGGGCGAGTCGGTTATCAAACAGCGTTACGGAAACTTGTTCGATATGTATGAGGAGATCAAGGATACAAACCCATACAAGGAGCCTATGATGATCTTCCCAGCGGTACACTACACAATGGGTGGAACGTGGGTTGATTATAACTTGATGACTTCGATCCCTGGATTGTACTCAATCGGTGAGGCTAACTTCTCAGACCACGGTGCAAACCGTCTAGGTGCATCGGCTTTGATGCAGGGTCTTGCGGATGGTTACTTTGTGTTGCCTTACACAATTGGTGACTACTTGGCGAAGAAGATCCAAGCACCTAAGGTGTCGACTGCAACGGCAGCGTTTGACGAGGCTGAGGCAGCTGTTAAGGCTAAGATCGAGAAGTTGTTCTCTATCAAGGGTAAGCAGACTGTGGACGACATCCACAAGAAGTTGGGTCACATTATGTGGGAGAATGTCGGAATGGCTCGTACTAAGGAGTCGTTGGAGCGAGCGATCGTTGAGATTCAGGCACTTCGCAAGGAGTTCTGGAAGGATGTTAAGGTTGCAGGTGAGAAGATGGGCTTCAACCAAGATCTTGAGAAGGCGTTGCGCCTCGTTGATAACTTGGAGTTGGGTGAGTTGATGGCTCGTGACGGCTTGAACCGTGAGGAGTCTTGTGGAGGTCACTTCCGCACGGAGCACCAGACTGAGGAGGGTGAGGCTTTGCGTAATGACGAAGAGTTCGTATATGCAGCTGTTTGGGAGTACACAGGCGAGGATAAAGCGCCAGTTCTTCACAAGGAGATGCTTAACTATGAGTTCGTTAAGCCAGCACAGCGTAACTACAAAGACTAATTATAGACGTTATATATAAATTAAATTCTTTAAGACGATGAATTTTATAATAAAGGTATGGCGTCAAAATGACGCAAAGTCACAAGGTAAATTTGTTGAGTACCCAATCAAAGATATATCTGCAGATACATCTTTCCTAGAGATGCTCGATATTCTAAATAATGAGTTGAACCATAAGGGAGAAGAGCCAATCGCATTCGACCACGACTGTCGTGAGGGTATCTGCGGAATGTGTTCGTTGCACATCGATGGTCACGCACACGGACCTGAGAGCGCTGTTACAACGTGTCAGATCTATATGCGTAAGTTTAAGGATGGCGCTACGATCACGGTTGAGCCTTGGCGTTCGGCAGCGTTCCCAGTAATCAGGGATCTTGTTGTAAATCGCTATGCGTATGATGAGATTCTACAGGCTGGTGGATATGTATCGGTTCGTACAGGATCGGTTGTTGATGCTAACGCTATTCCGATTTCACAGGCAGATGCTGAGGAGAGTATGGATGCAGCTGCTTGTGTAGGTTGTGCAGCGTGTGCAGCGACTTGTAAGAATGGTTCAGCGATGTTGTTCGTAGCGGCACGTGTGAGCTCGTTGGCGAAGTTGCCACAGGGTCAGGTTGAGGGAGCACGCCGTGCAAAGGCGATGGTTGCGAAGATGGATGAGTTAGGTTTTGGTAACTGTACAAACACGGGAGCGTGTGAGGCAGAGTGTCCAAAGAAGATCTCGATCTCACACATCGCTCGTTTGAACCGTGAGTTCTTGTCAGCAAAGTTGAAGGAGTAACCTCTGCAACATAGGGGTGTGTAAGCTCGGTAGAGTAGGGGTGAGTAACCTCGGCAAAGTTGAGGGGTAAACTTCGACAATATTGAGGTGATGCCCTCAGCAACGTTATTAAGAAAAGAGTCCAACTAACCGTCAAAAGGTCAACCACCTTTTAGCGTAACTTGCTATTAGTCAATGTGCATATATTGGCGAAAAGCACGAGTCCTACATAGTTGACTACATAGAGCCTGATTTTCCGAGCACTTTCTTAGGTGCAAAG
>JBCQUE010000002.1:0-102718 GCA_047174325.1 Rikenellaceae bacterium
AGTCGATTGATGCCGACTATCTTAAAATTATCCACAAACTCCTCGGGTAGCACCACGCGTGCCAACTCCAGTAACATTGAACTATCTTGCATATCAATTAATGATTATCTGCAAAGATAGTTATTTCTTTTGAATCCCCCCTATTTTATCTGGTGACCCATTTTTAGCTGATGTTGATCGGTCGAGCGGTTTCGGTATTATGCAAAAAAAGCCCCGAAATCACTTTCAGGGCTCGCTCTGGAGGGTTATTAAGTAGGGTAAAATAATTATTGGTGTATTTTTAAGAGTGCTATTGGAGATGAGATTTTTTTGCTATTGAATCGAAAGTATAGTTATTCTATATTGAGATTTAATAGTGAAAAATATCGCTCCAAGAGTGCTTTTAAAAATATGGCAATAATTGTTTTACACTACTTAAAACCTTAAGCTAAGGACGGAAATCTACTCCTCGTCACGATTCATTCCATTCACGTAGACTGCGTGCTGCATTGCAACTCGCTTTTCGATAGATGGCTTTGTGAAGTACTGACGACGACGAAGCTCCTTCAAAACTCCTGTACGCTCATACTTACGCTTGAATTTCTTAAGGGCTCTCTCAATGTTCTCACCCTCTTTTACCGGCATAATAATCATAACTATTCTTTTTTTTGTATTTTTTTAAATCTGTTTTTTTTGAGTTGTCCATCTTTTTGCAGCCGATCAACTCCTTTTGGCTGCTTGCGAATTGTTCTTATAACACTTTAATTATAACACTTTAATTATAAGGCTTATAGGGCTGTATATAAAGTTTATAAGGCTATTTGTAATACTCTTTACAGGGGGTTTAGTACCTCGAAGTGAAGATAGGGATGCACACGCTGTGCCTCCTCCTTAGTGAATATGTCGTCTTCAATCATCTCTTCAGTACTACGCCAACCTCCTTTCAATTCTCTTATTTTGAGTAGCCTCCTGATCTTCAGCGGTGTGAAGTAGGGGTGCTGGCTCAATTGTTTAGCGGTTGCAAAGTTAACATCTATTTTTGAAATAACACTATAATTTACAGAAATTTGTTCGATTATTTTCTCAAAATTGCTCTCTGTGATGATTTTTATCTCCGTGAGTTGCTCTTTTGAGTGGAATCCGCCTAGTCGCTCACGGTATTCGATGATCGCTGCTGCACTCTTTGCACCGATTCCGTACACCGCTACGAGTGCTGTTGAGTCGGCACTGTTGAGATCGATTAGAGCCTTTTTCGTGGAGACCCCTTCGCTGCTCGTTGGCTCTGAGCTTTGGGTCGATTGATACTCACGAGGCTTGTATCTAAACTCCTCACCGATAATAATGTAGGGTTCGATGGCGAAGTATAGAGAGTCGCTCATCCCGTGGCAGCTAATCAACTCCTCACGAATACGAAACACCTTGCCTGCCGCTCGATACCTCAGCAGACTCAGCGCTTGACCCTTGGTGAAACCCAACGATAATAACTCTCTGAGCTGCACGGTGTTGAGGTCGAAGTTGAATAGTTTTGTCGACACTCTCTTTGCCTCTGCATTTACACTCTCTTTCGCTGCTCCGTTAGCTGCTCCGTTAGCTGTTCCGTTAGCTGTTCCGTTAGCTGTTCCGTTAGCTGTTCCGTTCGCAGTTCCATTCGCTGTTCCGTTAGCCGTACCGCTCCATTTTTCGGTTGCCGTTCCGTTCGACCTCTCGTCTTGATCGCCTCTCGCTGCCTCGCTGCTGCTCTTGCTCCATCCGCTCCTCTCCGCTTGTAGATCTCTGTGCTCAGCTATCATTAGCGCTACGCTGTCGCTGCTGTTGAGGCTCTCTACAATCTCTGTCTCACGCTGCATCTTATCGACAATAAAGATTATCGCTAGCGCAATGACGGAGAGTGCAAAGGTGATCGCCCCACGCATATCTTTATCTCCGAATATTATCTCTCTCCGAAATTTCATCGCCTACCAATCCTCCCTTTCCGATAAAAGCAGCGAGCGATAGTGTCGTGATGGGCTCTCGATCAGCTCGCCAATGCAGTACTCCGCCCAACGTCTGTCGACTAGCTCGATGGTCTCGGGGATTGCCGTCACAACATTTGGGAATCGCTCGGGGTGACCCTTTAGTTTAGGTCGTTTGCTCCGTGCATCGACTATCATAACACCGCTTTCGCTGATCGTCACATCACGCCTCGGGTCGCTATTTGCAGCCGCCAACCAGAGCAGCTCATAGTCGCTCATCGCCTCAGCCGCACTATCAAATATCGCTACGAAGTTGACCCCCGTAACCCTATCCATTCCGCTCAACTCGGTGTCGTGTGGCGCAAAGAGCAGCAGCGTTGACCACTCACGTTTAAGTCTCGTGTCGATCTTAACGCCATCGATTTCGGGCAGCGTCACATCGCCACTTATCTCCCCTGCAGGCTCGCACTTGGTGAGGTTGAGAGCCAATTTTCCGCCAAACCCATTTGTAGCCGTAGCGTGGTCTAACACATCTAAAACACCCTCGCTCCGAACAACTGTCCCCTGTCGAAGATCGACACCTCGCAACAGCGCAGCCATCGCCGCTGAGTTGCGAATATCGGTGGTGTGAGAGGTGACAACTAAGTATTTGTTGAACATCATCTGTCCAGCGCCCCACATCGATTGGATCACCTTATCTCCTTGACCCTCATAACGTTTTTCGATCGAGACCATCGCAATATTGTGTGCCGTACCTGCTGGCGGCATCGTCATATCACGTAGCTCAGGTTGCAGCGCAAAACGCATTGGCGAGAGGAAAATACGCTCGGTAGCCATCGCTATGTAGGCATCCTCCTCGGGTGGCACACCAACGATCGTGGCTGGATAGATCGCCCCACGGCGGTGTGTGATTGCCGTAATATGAAACTTTGGGTAGAGATCCTGTAGCGAATAGAAACCCGTGTGGTCGCCAAAAGGACCCTCCACGATCTTCGCCTCTGAGGGGTCAACATAACCCTCGATCACAAAGTCGCAATCCGATGGAACATATATATCGTTGGTCAGAGACTTCACCAATTTCACCTTACGGCGGCGCAAAAAACCAGCCAAAAGATACTCATCCATATTGTCGGGCATAGGTGCTGTTGCAGCGTAAGTATAGGCTGGGTCGCCACCCAACGCCACCGATACGGGCATCCTCTTGCCGAGCCTTTTGTATGTCTCGTAGTGACGTGCGCCCGTCTTGTGTATGTGCCAATGTAGCGCCGTTGTTTGGCGGTCGAGTTGCTGCATTCTGTACATTCCCACATTTCTGCGTCCGCTCTCGGGGTCGATTGTGTTGACCATCGGTAGCGTCACAAATCGCCCTCCATCCTCGTTCCAACACTTCAGTATCGGCAGCCTGTCGAGGTCAATATCATCGCCCTGCAGAACCACCTCTTGACACTCGCCCCTCGATGATGAGCTTGTGGGCAGCCATTGCGACATCTCCACCAACTTTGGCAACATCATCATCTTCTCCCAAATCGAGCTCTTAGGCGTGCTCAACTCCCCAAGCAGTGCATCAACACGCTCGGTGAGCTCCTCCAGACGCTCGATCCCGAGTGCTAAACAGATACGCCTCTGAGAGCCCATCATATTGGTGATGACGGGAAACGCTGTGCCGCTCTGCTCGAAGAGTAACGCCTTGCCGCCCCCCTCGCTCTTGCTCACTCGGTCGGTTATCTCCGCTATTTCAAGCTCTTGATTTACAACTGTTTTGATGCGTAACAACTCGCCCTCTTGCTCTAGTCGATCTATAAAATCCTCTAAATTTCTGTACATATTTAACTATCTCTAAATTTTATATATCTCTAAATTCATAAAGTTGGTTGCGAAGTCTCGGCTCAAACCCCGCCTCACGTATCGCTGCCTGAATCCCCACTGCATCGAAGTGGTGGTCTGCACCTGCCGAGCTCACCACATTCTCCTCGATCATTATCGAGCCAAAATCGTTCGCCCCCGAGTGTAGCGCCACTTGAGCTGTAGCCCGCCCAACGGTCAACCACGATGCCTGTATGTTGCGTATGTTGCAGAGTATCAACCGACTAACAGCAATCAGACGAATATACTCCAGTGGCGAGAGGTGCGACACAACACCCTCCGCCTCAAGCCTCGTGCCCGTTGAGTGAAAGATCCACGGAATGAAGGCGATGAAACCCCAATTGCCCTTGGGGCACTCAGCCTGTAGATCTCTGATTTTGAAGAGGTGTTCAACCCGTTGGCGAGCGCTCTCCACGTGCCCATACATCATTGTTGCCGAGGTTGGAATATTCAATCTGTGCGCCTCACGCATTACGCTAATCCACTCATCCACAGAGGGTTTGGCTGGCGAAATACGCCGCCTCACCTCATCGTTAAGTATCTCTGCACCAGCCCCAGGGAGCGAATCGAGACCTGCGGCTGTGAGGCGTGTGAGCGTTTCGAGTGTCGAGATCTTGCTGATCTTGGCGATGTGAGCAACCTCGGGCGCACCCAAGGCGTGTAGCCGAACAGTGGGGTAGAGCTGCTTAAGTTCCCGAAAGAGCCCCTCATAAAACTCAATCCCCAGCGTTGGGTGTAGTCCCCCCTGCAGCAGCAGCTGATCACCACCGAGCTCCAGCATCCTCTCGATCTTCTCACGATACTCCTCAATCGTGGTTATGTAGTGGCGGTCCCTCTGGTGCGGCTTGCAGTGAAAATTACAGAATCGACACCCTGCAACACAGACATTTGTCACATTCACATTGCGGTCAATTTGCCACGTAACGACCCTATCGTCCGCCACAACTCGCTGTCGCCTACGATCTGCAGCTGCCGCCAACTCAGCCAATCCAGCCTGCTCATAGAGTGCATAACCCTCATCGAGCGTGATAAACTCACCCTCTACGCAGCGCTCCAAAATCCTCTCTATATCCATCAAAAATCCATCAAAAATTACTTTACCTCAACTAAACTCCATAAACACCTCTCATCCGTCACCTCGCTGTCGTCCCTCTCGTCCGCATACTTCAAACACTGAATATTGCTCCCAACAATCCCCACGCAACCATCATTTCCGCCCCCTGGTCCAACGATGCTGTAACCATTCGCCTGCACTGTGAAGTCCCAAATCGGCAGCCGTTCATTTGCTGCATCGAACCTCATCGTCTCCAATATGATGCAGCGAGCCAGCGCCTCTTCGGCTGTGTAAGCCTCAGCATCCTCCTCTATATATAAATAAGTGTCATACTTTGCGTTGTAGGCGTTGTACCTATTCGGCCAGACTTGCGTCACCTCCCATAGGCTGCTCTCATCCTCTGCCGATGTTGTAACGACATTGGCGTTTGCCCCCGTAGCGGCTAAGTAGAGCGAGTTGTAGTAACTCTTGATTCTACACGTTGCGCCATCTTCGAGAGGGTAATCATAGCCCGTGGTTGTCTTTATGTTGGTCGTTGCAGCTCCGTTGTTGCTGATGTTGATCGAGCTCTGATTCTCGCTTGTCGCCTGTATGTAGATCTCACCGCTCATATTGTTGCCCGTGACGGTTATATCTCTGCTGCCCACTGAGTCCCATAGCGATATGGCTCTTGGCGATGTGCTTGGATTTATATTGGTCATCTGTGAAATATCGTTATTGCGAATAACCATACCCTCAGCATAGCGACCCTGTATAAAGCCGTAGCAGCTACCCTTCACCGTGCACTTCTCAACCACAGAGTCATCAAATGCTCCGATCATAATCTCCTCAGAGTTGTCACAGTCAAAGAGGCAGTTGCTCAGTAACACCTCACGTGTGTACTCCTCCAAATGCAGAGGGAAGTCAAAGAGATCCTTGACATAAAACTCGCAATCGATAATGTCGAAGTTGCGGCACTTAGATGAGGCGATTCCAATGTCGTGGAAGTAACACTCCTTGACTTCGAGCCCATCAAAGTCCAAAATATCGGGGTTCTCCGTGTTTCCTGCATCGAGCGAGATTGCACGGGTGTCAGAGGTTGTCGGTTCATACACCTTGAAGTAGCAGCGGTAGAATAGACACTTATCCAGCTTCGTGTAGTTCGTGTCGGCGTAGCTCGCCCCATCAGGTGTCTCCCAACTGTAGGTTTCGTAGATACGATTGATGAAGAAGGCTCGGTTGTGGAAATCCTCAAATGTTACATACCTACACTCCAGCGCTGGGCTCATATGGTTACGTGGCGAGAGGTGGTAGCCACCGCCCCAAATGTGTACATTCTCAAGTTTGAGGTTGTATCTTATTCCATTTATCTCGATGAGGTTTCCTGAGCTTACGCCAACGCCGCCGCCCTCGATCCTGAGGTGCTTGAACTTCACATCGTCCGCCTTGACGATGAGGCTTGCAGCGGATGAAGAGAGCTTGATTGTGGTGGTGAGGTCTGAAGATGCACCCGTTACATCCTTAAGCGATGAGGCGTTGTAAAAATCGGGTGTTGGTGTCTCGCCCACGCCTCGGAATATGATACCCTTTGTGATCGACAGATCTGAGGTCAATGTGTATGTAACACCCTCCTCCAACTGCAAAATAGAGCCCTCGGGAATATCAGTTATCGCCTTGGTGAACTGTGCATTTGTGGTGAGGCTTTTGTAGTCATCAGTCGCCTGCAACTGGCTGAAATAATAGACTGTTCGGCTCTCTTCGTCATCGTCATCGAGATACTCCGCCTCGTCATTGTGGTTCCAGTCGCCCGTCTCGGGGTTGTAGAAGAATATCTTGCCATCTTCCATCTTCGCCTTTATGGTGTACTCCTTTCCTGCCTCGATCTCAAAATCTGAGGCGTAGTAAAAGTCGTACGCTGTGCCATCGATTGTGATTGTGCCCAGCGTCTCGCTCGATGAGATGGTTTGTGGCGCTATTATAGCTTTGAAACTATTTGTGCCGTTGCTCGCCATCTTGATTGTCGTTGTGTCGCCTGTCGTTGTCGTCAGGCTCTTAGTCTCGGTGTTGTACTTGACGCTGCCCAGCACATATAGAGAGGCTGAGATCTCTGTTATCTCCACATCTGATTCGGAAACGGTTATGACGATTTTTGACAAAAGGTGGTTGAAACTGAGCGCTGGCGTAGTGCTCGATGTCACCTCGCTGTAGCCCGCAAGCAGGTCGCTGAGGGTGTAGTTCGTCCCACTGCTCTGGTCGGTTTTTACGGCAAATGATGCTTCATTATCGCCGCCAACAATCACATAGGGATAGAGCGCCCTGAACGACAACTCCTGATTTGACGTTGAGTACTTGATCGGGTCATCGCTTGTAAATGTCCCCTCGGAGTAGCGGTAGATAACATCCTCGGCATAGGCTGTACCATCGGAGGTGTACGCCGCCACCGAGATCGCATCACTCTCTTCAAATGATGTGTCGGTAGCTCGTGTCGAGGTGTTTGATGTGAAGCTGATTGCAGCGTTAGCATCCTCGGGCGAGAGACCTGCATCGCTCTCGCAAGCAACTAAAGCGCTGCACAGCAGTGCTGAAATTAAAAAGTGTTTCATTGTTGGTTGGTTTTTGGTTGGTTTTTTTTGTGTTTTTTTCTTGAGTGCATTGAAAGGTGGATCTTTGAAATCTCGCCGCCGAACTTTTTTTCTTGAGTGCATTGAAATCTCGCCGCCTAGCAATGCACTCACACTCACACTAGGGCGAAATCTAACATACGTTTATCAAGATCAGCTCGTTTGATCCTTACCCTCACGGCATCGCCCAGCGTAAAGACCTTGCGTGTCGTGCGCCCGACAAATTCATAGTTCGTCTCATCAAATTGGAAGTAGTCATCGCCCAGCTCCCTCACGGGTATCATTCCCTCGATGTGCGTATCATCCACCTCGACAAATACGCCCCACTCCTTCATACCTGTGATGTGACCCTCAAACTCCTCATCCATACGGTCACGCATAAACTCCACAGCTTTATATTTTATCGATGCACGTTCAGCATTTGCCGCCACTACCTCTCTCTCCGAGGAGTGTTTACATAGCGATTCATACTCATCTTTCGATACTGATTTGCCCTCATCGAGATAGTGCGCCAAGAGGCGGTGAACCATCATATCGGGGTAGCGACGAATTGGCGATGTGAAGTGTGTGTAGTAGGGGAACGCCAAGCCGTAGTGACCAATATTGTCGGTTGTATATATAGCCTTAGACATCGAGCGGATCGCCAACATCGAGACCACATTCTCCTCGGTCGAGCCCTTGATTGAGCCCAAAAGTTTGTTGATTTCACGAGCCACAGCCACACCCTTAGTAGCCTTGAAGTAGTGTCCAAAGCGGAGTATGAATGAGCGGAACGACTCCAATCGCTCAGCATCGGGTTTGTCGTGTACTCGGTAGACCATCGTGCGTGGATATTTGCGATTTGTCGTTGAACGTTTGTGTGCACAGAACTCCGCAACTTTGCGGTTCGCCAAGAGCATAAACTCCTCGATCATCTTGTTCGACTCCTTAGCCTCCTTGGCGTAGACACCGATCGGGTGACCCTTTTGGTCAAGATCAAACTTCATCTCCTCACGCTCGAAACCTATTGCGCCAGCCTTGAATCGAGCTTGTCGCATCCCCTCCGCTAAGCGGTTGAGTGTCAAGACCTCCTCTCTGTAGTCGCCATCCTTGCCCTCGATTATCTCCTGTGCCTCAGCATAGGTAAACCTGCGGTCGGAGTAGATCACCGTGCGACCAAACCACTCATCAAGCACCTCCAAACCCTCGTTGATCGTAAAGACCGCTGAGAAACACAACGACTCCTCATTGGGGCGTAGTGAACAGAGCTCATTAGATAGTCGCTCGGGCAACATCGGCACGGTTCTGTCGACCAAATATACAGATGTAGCTCGCTCCTGTGCCTCGGTGTCGATCACCGAACCGGGCTTTACGTAGTGCGTTACATCGGCAATATGCACACCGATCTCCCAAACTCCATCCTTGATTTTCTTCACAGAGAGAGCATCGTCAAAATCCTTTGCATCGGCTGGGTCAACGGTGAATGTTGTCGTTTTACGGAAGTCTCGGCGCTCGGCATAATCTTGCTTTGTGATACGGCTGTTGATCTTGTTTGCCGCCTCCTCAATGGCTGGGTCGAAGCGGTAGGGTAGATCGTACTCCATCAATATTGCGTGCATCTCCGTGTCGTTTTCGCCCACCGTTCCCAATACGTCCACGATCTCACCCTTGGGGCTACGGCTGCCAGCCAACCACTCCTTAATGCGGAACGAGACCTTTTTGCCGCTCTCCAACTCTGGGTGCTCTCGCTTGCTAATGTAGACATCATAAGGGAGGTGACGAGAGGTTGGCTTGATAAAGATCGTGTTCTCACGAACCTCCGCTACACCGATGTAGATCTTTTGGCTACGCTCGATGATTGTGATGATCTCACCCTCAGCGCTACGGTTGCCCTTCGCTGGACGTGTCAAGACAACCTCAACCTTATCATCGTGTAGTGCATTTTCGGAGCGTGAGGCGCTGACGTGAATATCGCCAACCATCCCATTCTCATCGGCAACACGCACGAAGATCGTTCCACCCTTGCCCATATCGACAACACCAATCAGGTGGGGACGTTGTGACGCTGCAAGTTGAAATTTGCCTCGGCTCGTGGTGCGGATCATTCCATCCTGCTCTAACTCGTTGAGCAGGAACAACACCTCTCTACGCTCGGTCTTTTGAAAAGCCCCTGCAGATGATGCTAACTGTTTAAGTGTGAACTTGTTATTTGGCTGTTCACGCATATAATCGAGGAGTAACTCCTTGCGATTTATATCATATTTACCTCTCTTATTTCTCATAATCTTATCCTCTCTATCTTTTGTGTGATTTGCTAATTTTTTTTGCGATCGCCTCCATAAAGTCAATGCCTACATCAATCGCCTCTTCGTGTGGCGAGAATACCGCTGTGTGTGGTGCGCCTACATCGGGACCCGCTCCCAGCCTGTAAAACAATGATGGGTAGCGAGTTGTGTAGAACCCGAAATCCTCGGACGTGGTGCGTAGTTCGAGCGCCTCTACGCTATATTTTTCAGCCGCTAGCTCCCTCGCTAGTGCTGTTAGTTTCGGGTCGTTCACCACGCACGGGAAGCCGTGGCTTATATCTACGTTGACGGTGATGCCGCTGTATTTAGCCTCAACCTCACGAGCTAACTCATTGATACGTTGCTTTGTAGCGGCTCGCTCCGCCTCGTCAAACGTTCGCATTGTCCCCTCCAAATAGACACTCTCAGGGATCACATTCGTTGCACCATCCGCCACAACCTTGCCGATCGACAACACCAACTCATCCTTATTGAGCGCAACTAACTGAAGTAGCAAATCAGCCCCAGCCTGCACAGGATCTTTGATCTTGTGACGCATAGCTCCGTGACCGCCAACGCCACAAACCGTGAAACGTAACTCATCGCTCGAAGCCATATATTTTCCCTCACGAAAGCCCAAGCGACCAACCTCAAACGTCCCCTCCACGTGCTGCCCAACGACCGCCACAACATCATAACCCTCGAAGGGCTCTTCAGCCAAAACATAAGATGCACCACCAGGGTTGCGCTCCTCACCAGGTTGGAAAACTCCGAAAATCGTCCCCTCGAAATCCTTCGTCTCATTGAGCCTACAGAGTGCTCCGAAGAGTGCCCCAGCGTGTATGTCGTGTCCGCAAGCGTGCATAACACCCTCGTTTTCAGAGCTGTATGCAAGCCCTGTAGCCTCTGTGACGGGGAGCGCATCGATGTCGGCACGCAACACCACAGCCCGTTTCAAATCGCCCTTGCCCTCAATTTTGCAGAGCAACCCTGTCTTGGCTATCGATCTATGTTCGATGCCGTACTGACTGAGCGCCGATGAAATATAAGCAGCCGTAGCCTGCTCCTCGAACGATAGCTCGGGGTAGCGGTGTAGGTGTCGACGCAACTCCTGCGCTGTGATTCTCTTCTGTGTCATCTCTATTAATGCTGTCTTGTCCCTATTAATATATAGGTATCTTAAAAAAGCGCTTTCGCAATTTGTTGAATATTTGTCGTGCGGCTCATCGTGTAGAGGTGCAGCACGGGAACGCCTGCCGCAATCAACTCACGACCCTGCGCTATCGCCCACTCGATACCGATCTCACGCACCGCCGCTGGATTCTCCTTGTTGCGTTCCACCTCTTTGGTTAGCACCTCGGGGAGTGTAATCGCAAATATCGAGGGCAACACCGAGAGCTGCTTAAATGTCGAGAGCGGCTTCAACCCCGGAATAATCGGCACGGTGATACCTGCCGCACGACACGCCTCGACAAAAGCAAAATACTTGGCGTTGTCAAAGAACATCTGTGTCACGATATACCCAGCACCAGCATCAACCTTAGTTTTGAGGTGGCGAATATCGCTCTCCATATTTGTCGCTGCAAAGTGTTTCTCGGGGTAACCTGCAACACCAATCGAGAAGTTGGAGCTGTGTCGCTCGGGGCTCTCTGAGTCGATGAACTCGCCTCGATTCATTGCCGAGATCTGCTTGACGAGATCGACAGCGTGGCTGTGACCCTGCTGGTGCGGCATAAAATAGCGCTCATTCTCCGACCTGTCGCCCTGTAGCGCCAAGACGTTGTGCAGCCCCAAAAAATCCATATCGATGAGTGCATCCTCAGTGTCATACATCGACAGACCGCCGCAAATGAGGTGGGGCACAGTCGGTACTCCATACCTCGCCTGTATCGCTGCCGAGACACCAACCGTTCCAGGTCTGTGACGCATCAGGTGCCACTGAATCGAACCCTCAGCGCTCTCTTTGCGCTTGATCGTCTCACGGTGATACGTTATATTAATATATGCAGGGTCAAACTTCATCAAGGGGTCTATCGCCTCGATGATTCCGTCCAACCCAGCCCCCTTCAGCGGAGGGAGTATCTCAAAGGCGAAACGTGTCCGCCCATCAGCAATTGCTCTATCTATTATATCTGTTACTAACATTCTTTGCGTTAATCGTTAATCGTTAAACATTAATCGTTAAACATTAATCATTAAACATTAATCATTAAACATTAATCATTAAACATTAATCATTAAACATTGAAAGGTATTAGCCTCTCAACCTCCTCAACACTAACCCCGAGCCTCCGAGCGTACTCCGCTGTCTGCTCATCAGAGATACGCCCCACCGTGAAGTACTCGCCCGATGAGAGCATCAAACCGCACAACGACTCCGCTGGACAGATCATATAGCTCTCCTCGGAGAGTGTCATCTGAGTAGTCATCGGCACACTCAAAATATCGAATACCGCCTTTTTGAGCGAGTGGTCGGGTGTTGCGGGGTAACCAAATGCAACCCTGATGCCTCGGTACTTCTCCGCTAAAATATCCTCCGTGGTGAGCTCATCGCCACTCTCGTATCCCCACATCTGTCGCCTCACGAATGAGTGTATGCGCTCGGTGAACGCCTCGGCTAATCTGTCGGCAATGAGTTTTGAAAGAATGGCTGAGTAGTCGTCGCCAGCCTCCTTAAACTCCGCTGTGAGCTTGTCGAGCCCAACGCCTGCCGTGAGTGCAAAGAGCGCAATATGATCGCCCGTGGGCGCAACCATATCGGCTAGCGATGGGTAACGGTTGCTCACTACACTCCTAACGCTCTTGTCGTTTTGGTCGCTTTGGTTGCTCCTCTCTCCATTTGTAATTTTTTGTTGGCGGCGCAACATTGGCAATCGGTGCTCCTTGTTTTTCTTGTCTTTGACAATAATATCTTCGCCATCACTTCGTGCAGGGAGCAGCGCCACAACGCCTTGAAGTGTCAGCAGTCGATCCTTTTTGATCTTGCCGAGCAGCGCCTGTGCATCATCAAAGAGTTTGCGAGCCTCCTCACCACAACTCTCACTCTGCAATATCTCGGGGTAACGACCCTTCAGACCCCACGCTGGGAAGAAGAAGTTCCAATCGATTAGCGCCTCGACATCCTCAATATCGAAGTCTGGAAAGACCAACCGCCCCGTGTGGTTTGGCGTGTCGACCTCTTCGCTCGCCTTGCGCTGAGCCGCTGCCTTTGCCTCCGCTAGCGGAACGATCTGTCGCCTCGCTACCGTGCGCTCATATTCGGTGCGTAGTCTCGCCTGCTGAGCCTCAATGTCGGCTATATAACTCTCACGACCCTCGTTAAGTAGCTGTGATAAGATCTTCGGATTGTCGCTTGCATTGTGTGCGTGGATCACAGCGCCCGAGTAGTGGGGCGCAATCTTCACCGCTGTATGTATTGGCGAAGTTGTTGCTCCTCCAATTATCACAGGGATCGTTAAACCTCGGCTCTCACACTCCGCTACAACACGTGTCATCTCCTCCAGAGATGGTGTGATGAGACCGCTCATACAGATCACATCCGCACCCCACTCAACCGCCTCGTCAACTATGCGGTTAGTCTCGACCATCACACCCAAATCTCTTATCTCGTAGCCGTTGCAAGCCATCACCACCGAGACAATATTCTTGCCGATGTCGTGAACATCACCCTTAACCGTTGCGATCAAGAGCTTGCCAGCCGCTGAACTCGTTGCCGATCCTTCACCCCTTAGCGCCTCGATATGAGGTGTCAACACCGCCACGGCACGCTTCATCACTCGGGCGCTCTTGACCACCTGAGGCAGGAACATCTTTCCCTCGCCAAAGAGTTTGCCCACTCGCTCCATCGCTGGCATCAGTAGCTCATCAATCACCCTCATCGGGCTCTGCAGATTGTCGTAACCCTCGGCAGTGTCCGCCTCAATATGATCGGTTACGCCCTTCATCATTGCATACTCCACTCGCTCATTGAGGGGCAGCGTTCTCCAATCAGCAGCGCTGCTTGTTGCCTCATTTTTGGCTGTTGTGCCCGACTGCTTAATCTGCTCAGCTAGCTCAATGAGGCGCTCCGCTGCGTCAGCACGGCGACACAAAATTACATCCTCAATGCGCTCCAAAAGGCTCGGTTCGATGTTGTCATAAATCTGCAGCATCTGAGCATTGACAATCGCCATATCCATACCCGCCTCGATAGCGTGGTAAAGGAACACCGAGTGCATCGCCTCACGGATGTAGTTGTTGCCCCTAAAGGCAAACGACAAGTTGCTCACACCGCCCGACACCTTGGCGTACGGCAGGTTCGTTTTGATCCACCTCGTTGCATCGATGAACGCCTTGGCGTAGCTGTCGTGCTCCTCGATGCCTGTCGCCACCGCCAAAACATTTGCATCAAAGATTATATCTTCAGCTGGGAAACCTGCTTCGGTGAGTAGCCTGTATGCTCGCTCAGCGATCTCTATCTTGCGCTCATAAGTGTCGGCTTGCCCCTGCTCATCGAAGAGCATCACTACCGCCGCCGCACCAAATTTGTGCATCTCCTTGGCTTTGCGCAAAAACTCCGCCTCACCCTCCTTAATCGAGATTGAGTTGACGATGCTCTTACCCTGTGACACCTTCAATCCAGCCATCAGTACGTCCCACTTCGAGGAGTCGATCATCGTCGGCAAGCGTGCGATCTCAGGCTCAGAGGCGAGCAGACACAAGAAGTGGTGCATAGCCTCCTCGGCATCGATCATTCCGTCATCCATACATACATCGATGATCTGAGCCCCTGCATCGACCTGCGCACGAGCTACAGAGATCGCCTCTTCATAGTTCGCCTCTCGAATCAGACGTGCAAACTTAGCCGACCCTGCAACATTACAGCGCTCGCCAATATTCACAAAGTTGGTCTCGGGCGTTATCGACAACGGCTCCAAGCCGCTGAGTATCGTTGTAGGCTCTTTGCGAACCACCTTGCGTGGCTCATAACCCTTGACGAGCTCCCTTAGGCACTCAATGTGGCGAGGCGTTGTGCCGCAACAACCACCGATTATATTTATCACGCCACGGCGAAGATACTCCTCGACATCCGTAGCAAACATCTCGGGGGTCTCATCATAGCCGCCCATCACATTAGGTAAACCTGCATTTGGATATGACGATATGGGCAGTGATGAAATTTGCGAAAGCTGCTCCAAATAGGGCAGCATCTGCTTAGCTCCAAAGGCGCAATTCAGACCCACCGAGATAATATTCTCGCTATGCGTAACGGAGTTATAGAACGCCGCCAAAGTCTGTCCCGAGAGTGTGCGACCGCTTGCATCGGCAATGGTGCAGGACAACATTATTGGAATCGCCAAACCACGCTCCTCGCTGATCTTGTCGATTGCATAGATTGCCGCCTTGGCGTTGAGTGTATCGAAGATTGTCTCCACGATGATGAGCTCCGCACCACCGTCAACCATACCGTTGACCTGAACGGTGTAGCCCTCGACCAACTGATCAAATGTAACCTCTCGCTCGGCAGGGTTCGACACATCGGCCGACATTGATGCTGTGCGGTTCGTTGGGCCGATCGAGCCAGCGAGGTAACGTCTCTTATCGCCGCTGTAGCTCTCGATTGTTTTGCGAGCGAGCTCTGTTGCGCACTTCGCAATTTCGTAGGTGTAGCTCTCCAACCCGTAATCTGATAGTGATGTGGGGTGGGTGTTGAATGTGTTGGTGCAAATTATGTCCGCCCCAGCCTCAATATATTGTTTGTGTATATCCATAAGGATCTCGGGGCGTGTGAGGCAGAGGATGTCGTTACACCCCATAAGCTCACACGCCCAATCCTTAAACCGCTCGCCACGGAAATCGCTCTCTGTGAGAGCTCGGGTTTGAATCATCGTTCCGAACGCTCCATCGAGGAGTAAAATCCGCTCCTCGATTGCTTTTTGAATCTCTTGTTTAATCTCTCTTTTCTGCATCTGTTTAATCTCTCTCTGCATCTTTTGTTTAATCTCTTGCGCTCTGCACTTTAATGTTTAATCTCTTGCGCTCCGCACTTTGTGTTGCTGTTGGGCTACTGCTCGAAGATCTCGATCTCGAAAAGTTTGCTCCAATATTTACCCGTTACATATATCTTTTTTGTCGCCTCGTCGTAAGCGATGCCGTTGAGCACATCTGTTTTGGTCTCTCGTTCGGAGTGGGGGAGTAGCCCTGTGAGGTCGATGAGCCCCTCCACTTGCCAACTCTCGGGGTCGATTGTCGCTATGAGGTCGGTGGTGTAGATGTTTGCCCAAATCTTTCCCTCGATCCACTCCAACTCGTTGAGCAGGGTGAGCGGTTCGCCATTGAGATAGACTGAGTGTGAGCTAATCGGTTTGAATGTCACCCTGTCACGCACCACAATGCGGTTTGACCCATCGCTCATATAGAGCTGTTTCCCATCTGAGGTTAGCCCCCACCCCTCGCCAGCGTAGTATCGTTTGTCGATCTGATCGCCCGTCTCTCTGTCAAAGAGGTGGAGCAGCCCCTCTCGCCACGTGAGCATATAGATCGTGTCGCCCAAGATGGTGATCCCTTCGCCAAATTGGTTGTCGGGGAGGGTGGCTAGCTTTTGTGTAGCCTTTCCGCTCTTAAGGTCGATCTTCAATAGCCGTGATTCGCCATACATACCTGTACCCTCGAAGAGTTCGCCATCAACTATCTGTAGTCCCTGTGTGTAGCTCGATGTTGAGTGTGGGTAGCTCTCCACAACGGTGTATCCATAGCGACGCAGACCCTCAGCGTGGAGGGTGAGCGCACTGAAGATCAGAGCAATGAGTATAGTGAATTGTTTAAATGTCATTAATCACAAGTATATATTCAGCACAAAGATAATATATTTATTGAGAATATCGCCTATTTATCCCTCAAATCGCAATAAATCTCCTTCAAATCGCAATAAAAAGATGGTGAAGTTGTGTGGTTGCAAAAGTATTTGTGATAATGTTGCGAAATCTAAAATATTTTCACTACCTTTGTGCGCTAAGTTTGTAAATTATAATTTAACAGATAAAATATGAATATCGTAAGAGAGCCTCGTGAAGCAGGCGTTTTGTTAATCAAGATTGTTGTAGGTGAGGCTGACTACTCAGCTGAGGTAGAGAAGGTGTTGCGTGACTATAAGCGCAAGGCTAATGTTCCAGGATTCCGTCCAGGTATGGTTCCAATGGGTATCGTTAAGAAGATGTATGGCAAGGGCGTGCTCGCTGAGCAGTCGTATCAGGCAGCATCTAAGGCTGTGTTCAACTATCTCAACGAGGAGAAGATCGACTACGTTGGCGATGTGATTCCATCGGAGGAGCAGGGTGATTTCGACTTCGAGAATGGAACTGAGTTTGAGTTTATCTTCGAGATCGGTGAGGCTCCAGCTTATACTCTTGAGCTTGCGAAGGATGATAAGGTTGCATACAACCTAATCGCTATCGAGGAGCAGATGCACAACGACTACCGCTCGAACTACTTGCGTAAGTTTGGTCGCTTGGTTGATGCTGAGACAGTTGAGGTTGATGAGGCGTTGACAGGTACACTTCGCAATGGCGAGATGGAGGTTGAGGATGCCTATGTAGGTCTTGTCTCGATGAGCGAGGAGGAGCGTGTTCCATTCATCGGCAAGGTGAAGGGCGATAAGATGCAGGTCAATGTAAACGAGCTTTATAAGACTGAGTCGCAGCGTGCATCTATCTTGGGTGTTTCGGCTGGTGAGTTGGAGGGCATCAACCCTGAGTTTGAGTTTGAGATCACAAACATCCGTAAGTTCGCTGATCCAGAGCTTAATGAGGAGTTCTTTAAGATGGCGTTCCCTGCAGGTGATGTAACTTCTGAGGCTGAGCTTGATGAGTATGTAGATCGTCAGATCGCTGTTGAGTTGGCTCGTGAGAGCGACAATTTGTTCGCTGCACAGGTGTCGAAGTATGTTCGTGAGAGGGCTAACCTACAGATGCCTGAGGCGTTTATGAAGCGTTGGTTGATGGTTATCAACGAGGGTCGTTTCACAATGGAGGAGATCGAGCGTGACTTTGCGGAGTTCGTAACGATGTTCACTTGGAACTTCATTCAGAAGCGTATCATCGAGGCTGAGGAGATCACAGTTGCTCCAGAGGAGGCACTAGAGGAGGCTAAGGCGATGGTTAGAATGCAGCTTGCACAGTACGGAATGGGTGCAGCGCCTGAAGATATGTTGCTCAACTACGCAACACAGACTCTACAGGATAAGCAGCAGGGTCAGAAGATCTATGAGAAGTTGTTCGAGAGCAAGGTTGTTGCATCGATCAAGGAGAAGATCACTGTTGAGGAGCGCACAATCAGCCTAGAGGATTTCGGCAAGGAGCTTGAGGGCTTGAAGTAATCGATCTCGATATATGTCGACTTCTATTGAAGTAATCGATCTTGATTGAAGTAATCGACCTTGATCAAAATTGGATGAGAAAATCTAAATAGATTTTTAAATAGATTCAAAAAAATAGTGTGATTTTTGCGATGAGAGATCGATAACGATTGAAATTTCAAAAAAAATCATTACCTTTGACTCTGCAGACTTTATGTTTGCAGAGTTTTTGTTTGTTGTGTTATTCAATAAACAAACGAATAATTTATAGATAAGTATGTCAGAATTTAAGAAATATGCAATGGGGCACTGCGGAATTAGTTCGCTACGCCTCCACGATTTTGAGTCGATGCAGAGCGGTTATGTCTCGCCAACGATTATTGAGGAGAGACATCTGAATGTCGCTACGATGGATGTTTTTTCACGCTTGATGATGGATCGTATCATCTTTTTGGGTGCGCCGATCTATGATGATGCAGCCAATATCATACAGGCTCAGCTGCTCTTTTTGGAGACGGCTGATCCCGAGAAGGATATTCAGATCTACATCAACTCACCGGGTGGTTCGGTCTCGGCTGGATTGGGAATTTATGACACTATGCAGTTGGTTGCGCCCGATGTGGCGACTATCTGTACGGGTTTGGCGGCCTCGATGGGTGCGGTGTTGTTGTGTGCAGGAGCGGCTGGAAAGCGTCAGGCGTTGCCTCACTCACGTGTTATGATCCACCAACCGTTGGGCGGTGCACAGGGTCAGGCGAGCGATATTGAGATCACGGCTCGTGAGATTGTTAAGACCCGTGAGGAGCTCTATTCGATTATGTCGGAGCACTCGGGTGTGCCTGTCTCGAAGTTTGAGAAAGATGCAGATCGTGACTACTGGATGAGCTCTGAGGAGGCGAAGGAGTACGGCTTGATCGATAGCGTTTTGAGAAAGAGGACGAAGTAATAAGGACGAATAAATTAGATGGCTACAAATAATAGAGGAAACAAGGGCGGACGTAACGCCGAGGATATGTGCGACTTCTGTGGCGCTCCACGTTCGGAGGTGCAGATTTTGTTTACGGGACAGGATGGTGTGCATATCTGTAATAATTGCGTGGAGAATGGCTACGGGATGTTGGTCGAGGGCGATATGCTCACCAAGGCTGTACCCGTGCCAAACAAAAAGACGAAGAAGAGCAGCGTGAAACCGCTTAAGCTCTCGGAGATGTTGCGCCCGTCACAGATCAAGGGGGTGTTGGATCAGTATGTGATTGGACAGGATGATGCAAAGCGATATATGTCGGTGGCGGTCTACAACCACTACAAGCGTTTGAGCTGCACGAAGACGATAGGCGGCGATGAGGATGAGGTGGAGATCGACAAGAGTAATATCGTGTTGGTGGGTCCAACGGGCACGGGTAAGACGCTGATGGCTAAGACGATAGCAAAGATCTTGAAGGTACCCTTCACGATTGTCGACGCAACGGTTCTAACCGAAGCTGGATACGTTGGTGAGGATGTCGAGGGTATCCTTTCACGCCTTCTACAGGTGGCGGATTATAATGTTGAGCAGGCGGAGCGAGGTATCGTTTTTATTGATGAGATCGACAAGATCGCTCGCAAGGGCGACAACCCAAGCATCACACGTGACGTGTCGGGCGAGGGTGTGCAGCAGGCGCTACTGAAGATATTGGAGGGTACGGTTGTGAATGTGCCGCCACAGGGTGGACGTAAGCACCCCGATCAGAAGTTTATACAGGTCAATACGAAGAATATTTTGTTTATTTGCGGAGGTGCATTTGATGGAATTGAGAAGCGTATAGCGCAGCGATTGAATACACGTGCGGTTGGATTCGGCAAGTTCGATTCTGATAATGTGGATCGCAAGAATTTGATGAAGTACCTCACGCCGCAAGATCTCAAGAGCTTTGGTTTGATACCTGAGTTGATTGGTCGTCTGCCTGTGTTGACATCGATGCAACTCTTGAGCCGTGAGGCGTTGCGCTCGATATTGACAGAGCCGAAGAATGCGATTGTGAAGCAGTATGAGAGGCTCTTTGAGATGGATGGTGTGAAGCTTTCGTTTGAGCCTGAGGTGCTGGAGTACATCGTGGATAAGGCGGTGGAGTGTAAGTTGGGAGCACGTGGATTGCGCTCGATTTGTGAGGCGATAATGATTGAGGCGATGTATGAGATTCCGACACGTGCGGTGGAGGGTCTACTGCAGTACAACATAACGCTAGAGTATGCAAAGCAACGTGTAGAGGCAGCAGGGTTCGCAGCGTAAATAACTATAACTCACACTCATAACTCATAACTCATAACTAATAACTCATAGCTCATAACTAATGACTCATAGCTCATAACTAATAACTAATAACTAAAGAATAATGTTTGATAACACAAAACTGAATAGAGCAGCGGATAATATTCGTCTCTTGGCGGCCGCAATGGTCGAGAAGTCAAAGTCGGGTCACCCTGGTGGAGCGATGGGTGGTGCCGATTTCATAAACCTCTTGTACACAGAGTTTTTGCGCTACGACCCTAATCAAAAGGATTGGGCGTATCGGGATCGTATGTTCCTCGACCCCGGTCATATGTCGCCTATGCTCTACTCGGTGTTGGCGTTGGCGGGCAACTACACGATGGAGGATCTTGCGAACCTTCGTCAGTGGGGCAGCATCACACCGGGTCACCCCGAGGTGGATGTGATGCGTGGTGTGGAGAATACATCTGGACCATTGGGTCAGGGTCACGCTATGGCGTTGGGTGCGGCTATTGTTGAGAGGTTTATGTGTGCTCGCTTTGGTGAGTGGATGGCGCACAAGACCTACGCTTATATCTCGGATGGAGCTATCCAAGAGGAGGTTTCACAGGGTGTGGGTCGTATAGCAGGTCACCTCGGGTTGTCAAACTTCATTATGTACTACGACTCGAATAATATCCAGCTCTCGACAAAGGTTGAGGAGGTCGATAGAGAGGATGTGAAGATGAAGTATGAGGCGTGGGGCTGGAGCGTGTTGGAGGTCGATGGTCACAATGTTGATGAGTTGCGTGCGGCACTTAAGGCGGCAAATGCAGAGACTCAGCGCCCAACGCTTATCATCGGTCACACGATTATGGGTAAGGGTGCACGTACGGCTGAGAATGAGAGCTTCGAGGATAAGGTCTCAACACACGGACAGCCACTATCGGCTGCTGGAGCAGATATTGCGGCTACGATCAAAAACCTCGGTGGCGACCCTGAGAATCCATTCACTATCTTCGAGGAGAGTGCCGAGATCTATGCGGAGCGCCGTGAGGAGTTGGCAAAGGAGGTGGCTGTGGAGCGTGAGCGTGAGGCTCAGTGGAGAGCGGAGAATGCAGATACAAAGCTCCCAGCAATGTTGGATAACTTCTTGCGTGGCGAGTTGCCAACGATCGATTACAACGCAATCGAGATGAAGGCTGATATGGCGACACGTGCATCATCGGCAGCGGTGTTGAGCATCTATGGCGAGAAGATCGAGAATATGATCGTTGCATCGGCTGATTTGAGTAACTCAGATAAGACCGATGGATACCTCAAAAAGACTAAGGCGTTTACGAAGGGTGACTTCACAGGTAAGTTCTTCCAAGCGGGTGTTTCGGAGTTCACGATGGCGTGTATTATGAACGGAATGGCGCTGCACGGTGGCGTTATTCCTGTCTGCGGAACATTCTTCGTATTCTCGGATTATATGAAACCAGCGATCCGTCTCTCGGCACTTATGCGCCTGCACGTGATCTATTTGTGGACACACGATTCGTTCCGTGTGGGTGAGGATGGACCTACGCACCAGCCAATCGAGCAGGAGGCACAGATCCGTTTGATGGAGCAGTTGAAGAACCACCACGGTGAGCGGTCTATGGTTGTGTTGCGCCCAGCAGATGGCGATGAGGTTATTATGGCGTGGCGTGAGGCGTTGGAGCAGCAGCGACCTGTGGGTCTAATTATGTCTCGTCAGAATATTAAGAATTTGCCAGCGTTGGGCAGTAGCCGTAGGGCGGAGGCTCAGCAGCTCTCGAAGGGTGGATACGTTGTAGTTGATGCACCTAATCCACAGGCTGTGTTGGTCGCCTCGGGTTCGGAGGTTGCGACATTAGTCGATGGAGCTAAGCTATTGGCGGAGGAGGGCATACAGGTGCGTGTCGTATCGTTGCCAAGTGAGGGTCTCTTTAGGGATCAGCCTAAGTCGTATCAGAATGGCGTGTTGCCACTCGATTTGCCACGCTACGGCTTGACATCGGGCTTGCCAATCACACTCAGTGGTGTAGTGGGCGAGAACGGCACAATCCACGGATTGGATCACTTCGGCTACTCAGCACCAGCATCGGTGTTGGACGAGAAGTTCGGCTATAATGGCATAACTGTAAGTACTGAAGTAAAGGTTATGCTCCAGTAGAGCGCTGCAAAGCGGCGATATTTCACAGATCCTACAGAGGGGGGCTCGGTCACGTACGTAAAGTACGCTCCGTCGCTCCCCTCCGCACGATCTGCAAAATCTCATCCACTTATCAGCGCTCTAAGCAAAGTGGCGATATTTCACAGATCCTACAGAGGGGGGCTCGGTCACGTACTTTAGTACGCTCCGTCGCTCCCCTCCGCACGATCTGCAAAATCTCATCCGCTTATCAGCGCTCTAAGTGTAAATATAGAGAGAGCCTCGGGTGTTGTTCCCGAGGCTCTGTTGTTAGGTGGTCGATTTGACGGACAGCAATAATTCTGTTCTGAATTACTTCTTGTTGTTGATCAACCACTCGGCGATCTGTACGGCGTTGAGGGCTGCACCCTTCTTGATCTGGTCGCTTACGCACCAGAATGTCAAGCCGTTCTCATTTGTCAAATCCTTGCGGATACGACCTACATATACAGGGTCTTTGCCTGCGATGAACAGCGGCATTGGGTAGACCTTATCCTGTGGCTCATCCATCAAGATTACGCCCTCAGCCTTTGCAAACGCCTCACGTGCCTGCTCTACGCTTACTGGCGACTCAGTCTCCAACCATACCGCCTCAGAGTGAGCACGCATCACGGGCACACGTACACACATCGCTGATACCTGAATATCTGAGTGCATAATTTTGCGTGTCTCGTTGTACATCTTCATCTCCTCCTTTGTGTAGCCATTATCCATAAATACATCGACCTGAGGGATCACATTATACGCCAACTGGAAAGCAAACTTCTCGATCGTTGGCTCCTCGCCACGGCTCAACTGACCCTGCTGCTCAACGAGCTCATCCATCGCTGTAGCGCCTGCACCACTTGCCGACTGATACGTAGATACGTGTACTCGCTTGATGTGTGAAAGCTCCTCGATAGCCTTAAGCGCTACGACCATCTGAATCGTTGTACAGTTTGGGTTAGCGATGATGCCACGTGGTGCGTTCAAAGCATCCTCTGGGTTGACCTCAGGCACAACCAACGGCACATCGTCATCCATACGGAAGGCGCTAGAGTTGTCGATCATAAGTGCTCCGTACTTGGTGATAGTCTCAGCGAACTCCTTCGATGCACCTGCTCCAGCCGATGTCAGAGCGATGTCAATATCCTTAAAGTCGTCACCGTGTTGCAACAACTTAACGGTCAACTCCTCGCCTTTGAATGTGTATTTGCTACCTGCGCTGCGCTCCGATCCGAAGAGCACTAGCTCATCGATTGGAAGATTTCTCTCTGAGAGGATCTTCAAAAACTCCTGTCCTACGGCGCCACTTACGCCTACAATTGCAATTTTCATCTTTCTGTTTTCTTTGTTTTGTATTATGTAATTTATTCTTTATCAACTATTTTCAAATGGTCAAAAATGGTCAAATCTAATGATCGAACCTAATGATCGAACCTAATGATCGAACCTAATGATCGAATATTTTCTAGTGGTCAAGCCAATCAAAAGCAAGCAATAATAATTTATAATTTATAACTCATAACTTAGTCAAAGAAGTTAAAGAGGTCCTCTTCGCTCTTGTCGATTCTCTCTTTCGTCACCTTTGTTTCGCTCTCTTCGCCTTCGTCATTGCTGCTTGTCTCCACCTCTATTTCGCTTGTCTCTTGGTTGCCTCTACACTCATAATCGAAGTCGGGCATACCTATAGGTTTTGTAAATTTATCACGTTTTGAGATACCGAACTTCGGCTCTTTATATATGCTCGTGAGGAACTCGCCAACGATCGGCAGCGCCATAACACTACCCTCGCCACGGCTCTTGAGGTGTATCAACTGATCCTCGCCACCGACCCACGACGCTACAACCAAGTTGGGTGTGACACCCACAAACCACGCATCACGGTTCTTTTGTGATGTTCCCGTCTTGCCGCCAATCTCCATATTATACATTCCGTAAGCCCACGTCAGTCGCACAGCTGTACCACGCTTCACCACCCCTTGCAACATCTGTAGCATCGTGTATGCAGTCTTTTCGTTGATTGCATCCTGTGATTTCGGGACGAATGAGGCGATGATGTTCCCTTTCCTATCCTCGATCCTCGTCACAAATATCGGCTCTGTGTAGACACCTCTATTTGCGAATGTTGCATACGTACTCGCCACCTCATAAGGGTTCGACTCGCCAGCGCCCAAACAGAGTGACCACACGGGGTCGATATAACTCTTGATGCCGAGGTTGTGGATAAAGTCCGCCACCGCCTGAGGTTGCTTAGCCTGTTTCATAATCCACGCCGAGTAGTTGTTGCGGCTCTTCGCCAATCCCCACTGCAGCGGATTTGGATGACCATCATAGACCACTGCCCCCGACTCCTTAGGTGACCACGGTGTACCGCCAGCCGTCTCGATCGTCACGGGCAAATTCTGCACAGGTGTACAGGGTGTGAGACCCAAGTGGTCGATCGCAAAGGTGTAGAGCAGAGGCTTGATCGTCGAGCCCATCTGTCGTTTACCCTGCTTCGCCATATCATACTTGAAGTATTGGAAATTTGGTCCTCCGATATAAGCCTTCACCTCGCCCGAGTGTGGATCTACCGCCACCATACTTGCCCTCACAATACGCTTATGATGGAGAATCGAGTCACGTGGTGTCATCACCGTGTCACGCACGCCAGCGAATGTAAAGACCTTGGTTTTGCACTCCTTGTCGAAACTCGCCAATATCGCCTCCTCGTCATATCCAGCATCTTTCATATGGAAATATCGATCCGAGTAGCGAATAGCGTTGCGCATAATCCTCTCCTCCGCACCCTCTGGTGGATCGACAAATATCGTCCCGAGCTCCTCCGCCTGAGCATCCATCATCGGCTGTATCGTGTTGAGTAGCTGTTTCTGAACCGCCTCTTCGGCTAGCCGCTGCATCGAGGCGTTGATGGTGGTGTAGATCTTCAGACCATCACGATAGATGCTGTAGTTCTCACCATCGCTGCGTTTATTCTTGTGACACCAACCATAGATCGGGTTCTCATCATATTGTTTAACCGCCTGTGCATAGTCCCACTTATTGGAGAACTGATTGCGTGTTGGGCGCTTAGCGGTCATCGTTAGGCGGAGCATCTCACGGAAGTATGTTGCATCGCCATAGTTGTTCGATATTGGTCTGTAATTGAGTTCGATAGGTAGCTGCACGAGCGAGTCACGCTGAGCCATAGTGATCGCCCCAGCTGTCGCCAAACGGCTAATCACAGTGTTACGCCTAGAGAGTGCATTGTTGGGGTTTCTCACGGGCGAATACTTCGTTGGCGCATTGACCACGCCCACCAATATTGCCGCCTCCTGTATGTTGAGCTCCTTAGGCTGCTTATTGAAGAATGTCTCCGCTGCCGCCTTTATTCCGTAGGCATTTGACCCATACGTAACTGTGTTGAGATACATCGCCGCAATCTCCTCCTTCGTGTAGTTATACTCCAACTTCACCGCTGTGATCCACTCCTTAAACTTCGCTGAGACGAGTTTCGAGACCTTTGCAGCCTTGCTCTGGTTGCGTGTTGTGTCACGTGGAAATAGATTCTTCGCCAGCTGCTGTGTGATGGTTGAACCACCACCCTGTGACGAGTTCTGCATCGCTATAGTCTTGATTCCTACACGAAAAAGCGAGGGAATATCTACACCACCGTGCGAGCGAAAACGCTCATCCTCCGTAGCGATAAGTGCCCCGACAATTGGCGGAACTCTATATCCATCGAGCACCAAATGCTCCTCAGGGTTTGTAGGGAATAGCTCGCTATATTGGAGGTGAGATCTATTTTCGATAAAGAATGTACCCATAATCTCCCCATCCTCAGAGTATATCTCCGTGGCAAGGTTGCTCTTTGGGTTCTCCAACTCCTCAAACGATGGAAGTCGTCCAAACTTACCGTAATAAGTGAGGGCGAGCATCACAAGGAGCAGTATGACGGGCGTAGCGACCGCTATCCAAAAGTAGACGATCCAGCGTGTGCCTCTATTGCGATTTGCATTTTTCTTCATAACTGGGCAAAGATACTACTTTTCTTTCGATTTTCAAAATTTACACCTATATTAAAAATAGATTGAAATCACAGACTAAAAATGGATTAAAACCACAGATTAAAAATAGATTGAAACCACAGATTAAAAATAGATTAAAACCACAGACTAAAAATGGATTGAAACCACAGACTAAAAATGGATTAAAACCACAGACTAAAAATGGATTAAAACCACAGATTAAAAATAGATTAAAACCACAGATTAAAAATAGATTGAAATCATAGATTAGAAGGGTAGCCCAACTCCAAATTGAAATGTGAATTTGTTATTGCTGTTATGATAGAGCGACATCTCCACCGATGATGTTCCCGATTCAGGCATTCTCATCGTGTTAATATCGAATATCAGGCTGCCTCCATAGGCGAAGAGTTGGTGCGTAGTGCCTGAGTAATCTTCGTAGCGAGCGCCATCAAATCCGAGACCCAAACGGATGCGTCTAAAGTAGAGTATTGAGCCGATTCCGCCCTCGGGATAGAGCAGCGGTAGCTGATAGTCAATGCCGTATGCAGCGTAGTTCCTATTGATGATGTCGCTAGTCGAGAAGCCCTCAGGCAGCAAATTTGCCGACTGAAACGAGAGCAGGTTGATGCCGTTGAGTTTATATCCACCCAACGAATTTTGATAACACGCCGCAACAATTAGGCTGTGATAGGGGAGCAATCCACGTGTGTAAACTCGTCCCGTGATGCTGAGCAGCGAGCTAAAGTTATCCTCCGTTGGCGAGAGTGCATAACCAGCTGAGAGGCTGTAACCAAAGGGTGGATAGAGGTCTCGCATTGCGCTGCGAACGTAGCTGTAGTAACCCAACCCGAACGACATCTTGTTTAGACCCTCATTGAATCCGAGTGTCGCTACATTGGTGATCTTGCCTGTCTCGCTGTCGAAATCTATCTTATCGAGGTCAACGACAAGTCCATTTGTATAGTTCCAAAGTGCCGAGAGAACGAGCTGTCTAGTGGTGTAGCCCCCCTCGAAATAGAGCGGCAGTGTTGCCGAGGTGGTCAGCGAGTAGTACTTCTGCTGGTGAGGTGTATCCATTCCGCTGAGGCTATAGACCACCTGATTACCGCCATAAGTTGCCGCCAACTCAAGGTCGACACCCAGCCCACCGTAGACCAAGCCTCCATTCACATAACCCCCCTCCACGGTGTTGTAAGCATAAGAGGCGTACCCCTCAGCGGTCGAGAGTAGATTTTGAGATACAGCCGTCACACCCAATGCAGCGTAGAGGCGATTCTCCTCGGTGAAGGCGAATGGATTGGTTGCAAAGGGCATCCAACTGTGTACATTTACAATCTTCAGCGCCTTGTTGTAACGGCGACTTTTGTACTCACTTTTGAGCGCTGCCGAATCCGTTGGCGTGTAGCTAATCGAATCGAGGTTTATCAAGTTCCAATCGACACGCTCGGGGTTGACCACATTCTCGGGCAGTCGGCGGCGTGTCACCTCGCCAAAGCTCTTCTCGCTCGATTGACGGGCGAGGTGATAACCATACTTGTCATAAGTCGTTCCAAATATGTATCCACCTGCAGGTGTCGAGCTGTCGAACGAACCATAGGTCGACTGTGTTACTCTCCGCTCCGTGCCGCTCTCAATATCAAATTCGTGGAGCTCATCATAACCCGATTCAATCGAGCCGTAGTAGAGCCGTCCGCCCTTCGCACGAAGATCGCTGAGCGTGATGTACGCCCCCTGCTGCAGCTGTTTAAATCCGCTTGGTTGATCTGCACGGCACTCTCCGAGCCACATTCCCGAGTCGTCTGTTGCGATGAAATAGAGCCCGTTTGTCTTGTCGTCCCACGCCAAGCCGTGCACCTCCGTTGGGAACTTTATTGCTGTGCGAGAGAGCTCCTTATAACCCCTGTCTCGCCCCTGCTCGTTGAGCTCCACTTCGATCTCTACAATCGAATATAGACCGCTTGGTTGATACTCGACATAGGCAAGGTGTCCAGTCCTGTCGCCTATAGCGGTGGGGTAGAGTACATTGCGTAACTTCCTAACTGCTCGCTCCTTCCCATCCTCAACGTTCATATAACAGAGTTGTGAATTAACCCTCTGCTCAAAGAGTGTCGAGCGTCTGTATTCGCTCCACCACAACCACTCATCACCGAGCGTTGGGCGAGTTGAGACCCTACCTACGTAGCTGATACGCTGCTCCTCGCCATCGGTCGTGTGTCGCACAAAGCGGTTGTGTCGTGTGTAGTCCTCTTTGAGAGCCACCACGTCACCTCCATTGCCGTAGGGTATCGGGTGGCTGTAAGTTGTATAGTTCGTTGTGTCGATCGGGACGATTATCTCTGTCGAGTTCTCTCTCTCGGGGAGCGAGTCCCAATGGTCAAAGAGGTCGTTGAATGCCGCCCTTACAAGTTGTGCAGAGTTTGTTCCGTAATACTTTTTCAGCGCTGTTGAGACCGTTGCAACTACATAAGGGTTGCGAACTCCATAGTGCGCCACTCGATCACAAACGTGGTCATCATAACGTGTGTAGGCGTAGCTAACCGCCTGATAACCAAGTTCGTAGTGGTCGGGTGTGTAGGCTAAATATGATCCACAAAACCATCTGTCGAGGTTGCGACGTGTAAGCATATCTCGCCCAATGGCTCTGTAGCCCATCGTGAAGCTCGGCTGCAGTCCACGTCCGAAGCTAGACATCTGTGTCTCGGTCATAACTGCGTCACCCTCAATTACATAGAGTGGCAAAAAAAGCAATCCAGCCGTAGCTCCCTGCTCTCCCAATGGATAGTTCAGCACCCTCACCACGCCTCGATTGAGGTTGTTGTACTGCACTGCGTGGCGATATTCGTGTGCCGCAAGTTGCTTGATCCACGGCATTGAGTAGCTCTCCACAGCGGGCGAGGTCAAAAACTCAATACGCTTAGGCAACCACATCACCATTCCGTTTGAGGAGAAGTTCTCGGGGTGCATTATGAATGGAATCTTCAGCGCTGGATAGGTGAATCCGTGGCTAATGTCGCCCTTGATCGACTCGATGTATAGAAGCGTCCGTTGCGCCAAAGCATCCACCGTGTCGGGATAAATCAACCTCACCTCGGGCGTTCTGATGTTGCGCCACTTAAGGCTCAGAGGGTCTGATCCCCACGAGTAGTACTGTGCATTGGAGTGCATCGTGCCCAGCAAGATAGTGAGCGCAACCGCTGCTGAGAGCCCCCACAATCGCCACCTAGAGTTGCCGTTTCGTCTCATCATCCGCCAGCTTTTTTGCACCTGTAACCTGCAGCGATGAGTAGCCCCACGACCTTGTCTCGGTGGTCGCCCTGTATGATGATCTCGCCATCCTTTGCCGCACCGCCTACGCCACACTTGCTTTTGAGCATTCGTGCCAACTCCTTCAGATCATCTTGTGAGCCGACAAATCCGCAGACGAGTGTAGCGACCTTGCCGCCTCGCTGTTTGCGATCGAGCCACACCCTCAGCTCTTGTGCTGATGGCGCTAAACTCTCCTCTGTGTCGCCACTCTCGGCGCTGTATTCAAAGTCGGGATTGGTTGAGTAGACCATACCGAGGCGTGATTTCCAGTCGTTGTTTGACATCTTTTTAATCGTTGTGCGTAGCGTTCGTAAACGTTGTGCTTAGCGTTCGTAAACGTTGTGCGTAGCGTTCGTAAACGTTGTGCGTAGCGTTCGTAAACGTTGTGCTTAGCGTTCGTAAACGTTGTGCGTAGCGTTCGTAAACGTTGTGAGTAGCGTTCTTAAACGTTGTGAGTAGCGTTCTTAAGTCGCCTTCGCAAGTTATAAATCTCACCACAAAGATAGTGATTTTTTCGAGAATCTCACCCTAATCTATTGTGGATCTCGGAATTTTTAGCTATATTTGGGGAAATTGGAGCACCAAACCCTAAATTTGCCCTATGAAAAAATCGCACCTACATAGACTTAAGCGCCGATTTGGCGATAGAGCACAGCAACGTGAACAGCCACCACTGCCGCAAGCGCTACCCGTCGACCCATCACAGCGATTGGTGAGGGTCTTTGTCGAGGGGTACGAAGATGTCGCCTTTTGGAGAGGTATCTTTGACCACTTCTCAAATCCATATCTACGCTTTGAGATCTCCGTTCCGCTGAGGCAAGATTTGCCGAAGGGTAAAAAAGTGTTGCTCACAATGATCCCATCGTCATCGCCCGATGAGCTGCTCTGTGTAGACTCCGATTTCGACCACCTCTTTCACAACTCAACGCTGCAGTCGGTCGAGGTGAATAGTGCCGAGTTTATGTTTCACACCTACGCTTACGCTACGGAGAACTATCTTTGTTACGCCCCATCGCTGCACAATGTCTGTGTCAAGGCGACGAAGAATGACACCTGTATTTTCGATTTTGAACGCTTTATGGAGGGGTACTCACGGGCGATTTACCCAGCCTTTTTGTGGTACGCCTACTCGGCTCAGTTGAGCTCTGAGAGCATCTTTGTCCTCTCCGAATTTCGCTCAACGGTGCGGCTCGGTTATATCGATATTGTCGATAGTGGAGCGAATACCGTTGCGTGGGTGGCTCGAAATGTTGAGCGGCGTGTGGCGCACTTAGCTGCAACCTATCCCGAGATGCACAACTCCATCGAGGAGTTCCAACGCCAAATCGAGCAGCGTGGTGTCACAGCCGAGTGTTGCTACCTCTATATGCACGGGCACACGCTTATGGATAATGTGGTGATGGTGGTGCTCAACGCCGTTTGTGAAAAGTTGCGACAGATGGTGCACGCTCGGATTGTCGCCTCATCAAAGGAGGGTACAGCGCTTAGAAACGAGGTGAGTAACTACAACAATACGCAGCGATCAATCCGTGATGTACTGCTTGATAATGAGAACTATACAGAGTGTCCGCTCTATCAAAAGCTACATAGCGATATTGCCGCCTACATAGATCGTTATTCGCAAAAGATGGTCTGAGTGATGAGCTGAGTTGCGCCACTCATATTTGTTGTGTAGTGCTTTGCCGTCCTCGCTGCTTTGGTGTATAGATCGGTGTCGCCCTGCAGAGCTGAGAACCACGCCTCTAGCTCCTCAGCGTTGGAGATGGAGCGACAAGCACCCAAGGCGATTAGATCGTTCGCCTCCTTAAATCGCTGATAGTTAGTGCCAAAGGCTAGCGGCAACCCAAAGACTGCAGCCTCCAGCGTGTTGTGGATTCCAACGCCAAAGCCGCCACCGATATAACCGAAGTCTCCATATTTATAGAGCGATGAGAGCATCCCGATGGTGTCGACAACCAATATCTGAGCCTCGTTAAGTCTCTCACGCTGAGCCTCTTCGCTGAGTCTCATCACCTCGGTGTATCTCACGGCTCTCGCTCCAGCTTTAGACCTTGTTTCACCCCCAGCCCTCTGTATAAGCTCCTTTACACGGCTCTCGCCAATCTCGTGAGGGGCGAAGATGAACTTTATATCTTTGTGATTTTCAGCGAGTTTCAGAAGTAAGTCCTCGTCAGGTTGCCAAGTCGACCCAGCCACCAGCGCTCTGCTCTCGCCCTTGAACCACTCGATTTCGGGGATCGTTCGAGCGCCCTTGGCGATGGAGATAACTCGGTCGAAACGAGTATCGCCAGCCACCACAACGTTATCAAAACCAAGCTCGGCAAGCATCTTTTGTGAGGCGTGATCCTGCACAAAAAGTGTCTCGAAACTAACCAATGCACGTCTCCACATCGCTCCCCAACTCTTGAAGAATATCGAGTTGCGGCGGAAGATAGCCGAGACGATATAACTACGTATCTTGCGTTTGCGCAGTTCAAAGAGCAGATTCAGCCAATACTCATACTTCACAAATATGGCGATCTCGGGGTGGGCAATATCCAAGAAACGTCTAGCGTTGCGAGTGGTGTCGATCGGGAGATAGAAGATATAATCCGCCCCAGTGTAGTTTTTGCGCACTTCATAACCCGATGGCGAGAAGAATGTAAGCAATATTTTATACTCGGGGTGCTCCTCACGAATACGCTCAATGATGGGTCGCCCCTGTTCAAATTCGCCAAGTGATGCAACGTGAATCCAAATCACACGATCCTCGGGGTCGATGGCGCTGCTCATCCTCTCGAAGATGTCGACACGCCCCTCGCACCAAAGCTTAGCCTTGTCGGAGTTGTTGGCAGCGATGCGCACGATGAGCGAGTATGTCGTTATAGCCAGGTTGTATAAAAACATTGTGTGTTTCGATTATTTGCAGCGCAAAGGTAATATAATTGTCGTTACGCACCAAATATATTGCGTGAAACTATCGTCTATGATTAAAATATCACACGTTCGTAGTGTCTTAGCGCCCAATCACGGAAGCGATAGGTGTCGATGGCGATTAGGTCGTACTGAACTTCATAGATCACATTTTTAAATCTGCAGTACGCCTTTACAGCCGTTACGAAGGCGTTGATCTTGCTGCGATCCAGTGCCTCTTCGGGGGAGGAGAGACCGCCAAATTTACGTGTCTTAACCTCGATGAAGTGGAGTAGTCCCTGTTTGTAAGCTACAATATCTATCTCATAGCGTTTATATCTCCAATTGGTGTCGTGTATAATGTACCCATTTGACCGCAGCCAAGAGATAGCCATCTGCTCGCCCATCATACCCGTCTCATCCGCCTCACGATCGTCAGCAGCAGCTCGCTCCTTGAACAGCTCGGGGTCATAATAGACAGGGTGTTTGGTTAGCGATTGACGTTTTTGGCGGTGGCGCTCGGGGTGACCCTCTATTTCGAGACCCTCCAATTCGAGACGCTCCACTTCGAGATCTTCCGTTGGGTGACCATCCGTTGCATTATCTTCCGTTGGGTGACCCTCTGTTGCATTATCTTCCGTTGGGTGACCCTCCGTTGCATTATCTTCCGTTGGGTGACCCTCTATTTCGAGATCATCCAATTCGTATAGCTCATCGTCAAAATCTCGCTCATCGATATGATTGCTACGATTCATATTGCTCGGTAGAGTTGTGGTTAGTGCTTTTGCCTTTGGGCTCTAGGCGATGATCTTCTTGATCGAGTTAGCCCGCTCCATCATCCCGATGAGTGCCGCTTTGTCATCCGATTCGAGCGCCTTGCGCATAACTTGAAGTTGGTGAATGTGCTCACGAAGTACATCGAGTACATTATATTTATTGCGCATCAAGATCGGTATCCAAGTCGATGCAGCACTCTTCGCCAAACGAACCGTAGACTCAAATCCTCCACCAGCCAGCGCAAAGATGTGTTGATCCTCTCGCTCCTTCTCCAATACGGTTAGCGCCAAGGCGAACGAGGTGATGTGTGAGATGTGTGAGATATAGGCGACGTGGAGGTCGTGCTCCTCGGCATTTATATATATAATCGGCATCCCGATGGTTGTGTAGATGTGCTCCACCAGCTCCGCAGCCGCTGGAGCGCTCTGCTCCTTTTCGCAGATGACCACCGTGCGACCCTTGAATGCACCGTGCTCAGCGGCGTTTGGACCACTATTCTCTGTACCCCACATTGGGTGTGTTGCCACGAAACGTGTTCGGTTGCGGTGTTGTGAGATCATCTCGCAGAGCTCCTCTTTGATTGAGCCCATATCGATGATGGTCTGATCGGGGCGAACTCTGTTGAGCAGCTTGATGGCGAGTGTGGGGGTGATGTCGACAGGTGTGGCGAGCACAATGAGGTCGCTTATCTCCACTCCATCCTCCAGCCTCTCGACCGCTTGGTCGATGATACCCAACTCCAATGCTCGCTGCATATTCTCCTTCGAGGCATCGTAGCCAATGAAGCGATCGCTCAAGTTATTGTCACGAAGTGAGAGCGCAAATGAGCCTCCGATAAGTCCTAGTCCTATAATATATGTTGTCATAAGTTTTGTCTGTTGTGTTGTGTGAAAAAAAGATCGAAAAATGTTTGTTGCTTATCTCTTTGATAATTAGTTGGTTATGTAAAAAGTTACGTTTAGTGGTGATAAAAAATGATTATTTCGAGTCAAAAGTAATAAAAAAGTGTTATATTTGCCCAAAATAATGGTTGAAATATCAACAAAATTATAAATCACCTCCTCGCTGGTAAGGTTATAGCAACAGAGGTTGGCAACAAAAGTAAAGAAAATTTAGAGAACAATATTTAATTAATACATTAATAAACTTAAAAATTAAAGTTATGTCAGAAATTCAATCAAAAGTAACAGAGATCATCGTTGACAAGTTGGGCGTTAAAGAGTCTGCAGTAGTTGCAGAGGCTAGCTTCACTAACCACCTTGGTGCAGATTCACTCGACACAGTTGAGTTGATTATGGAGTTTGAGAAGGCTTTCGATATTCAGATCCCAGACGAGGATGCTGAGAAGATCACTACTGTTGGTGAGGCTGTATCTTACATCGAGTCACACAAGGAATAGAGACAATCTAAAGGTCTGTTTAAATCCTTCGTTTCGTATGGAGTGGTTTAAACAGACCTTTGTTATTTAATGGAATGTAATCTTAATCATAAGATAATGTCAGAGAGAAGAGTAGTTATTACAGGTCTTGGTACAATCAATGCACTTGGACACAATATCGAGGAGTATTTCTCAAACCTAGAGAAGGGTGTTAGCGGTTGCGACCATATTAAGCAGTTCGATTGCGAAAAATTTAAGACAAAGATCGCTTGTGAAATTAAGGATTACGATTGGTCGCAGTACTTCGATCGTAAGGAGGTTCGCAAATATGATCAATATACTCAGTATGGTCTAATCGCTGCTACTCAGGCAGTTGAGGATGCAGGTATTGATTCGGAGACGATCAATAAGGAGAGTGTCGGTGTGATCTGGAGCTCGGGTATCGGTGGACTTAAGACATTCTTTGATGAGTGTGTGAGTTACACTGAGGGGGGTAAGACACCTCGCTTTAGCCCATTCTTTATCCCTCGTATGATTGCAGATATTGCCGCTGGTTATATCTCAATTAAGTATGGTTTTATGGGACCAAACTATAGTGTTGTGTCGGCTTGTGCATCGTCAAACCACGGTATGATTAGCGCACTAGATACGATCCGTTTGGGTAAGGCAGACATCATCGTTACGGGTGGATCTGAGGCATCGGTCAATGAGCCAGCTGTCGGAGGATTTAACTCTATGCAGGCGCTCTCAACTCGCAATGATGACCCCTCTACGGCATCTCGTCCGTTCGATGTAGATCGTGATGGTTTTGTGATTGGCGAGGGTGCTGGCGCACTTGTTTTCGAGGAGTATGAGCACGCTAAGGCTCGTGGTGCAAAGATCTATTGTGAGGTTATCGGAGGCGGTGCTTCGGCTGATGCTCACCACTTTACAGCTCCACATCCAGAGGGATTGGGCGCTATCAAATCAATGCGTGATGCACTTAAGAATGCGAATATTGCCCCCGAGGATGTTGACTATATCAACGTTCACGGAACATCAACTCCACTTGGCGACATCGCTGAGTTGAAGGCTGTTCAGGGACTATTTGGCGACCACGCTTACACGATGAATATCTCGTCAACGAAGTCGATGACGGGTCACCTTTTGGGTGCAGCGGCAGCGGTTGAGGCGTTGGCTTGTGTCAAGGTGTTGACTAGCGGTGTGATTCCTCCAACGATTAACTGTCAGAATCTTGATCCGAAGATCGACTCTAAGTTGAACCTTACGTTGGGTGTTGCACAGAAGCGTGATGTGAAGGTTGCAATGAGTAATACATTCGGATTTGGTGGTCACAACGGAACGGTAATTTTCCGTAAACTCTAATTAAAACTGAGGAGACCTGCATTATGTTTGATTTTTTGCGTGGTGTATGGCGACGACGTTTTGACGAGGATCGGGAGTATTACAGATTCTTTCACAGGTTATTGGGCTTTACGCCATTTAATATCGAGCTCTACAAGCTGGCTTTAGTTCATAAGTCAGCCTCTGTGGTTTTGGATAACGGCATACAGGTTAATAACGAGAGGTTGGAGTATCTGGGTGATGCTGTGATTGAGGCGGTCACTTCAGATTATCTCTATATCGAGTTTCCCGAGGAGAGTGAGGGGTTCTTGACACAGATGCGTTCAAAGATCGTTTCACGCAGCTCGCTTAACGCTATCGCTAAGGATATGGGGCTGCATCGATGGATCGTGGCAGGGGGTAATGGCGCTGTGATGCAGAAGGATGTCGATGGCGATACATTTGAGGCGTTGATGGGGGCGATCTATTTGGATCAGGGTTATGATGTTGTTAATCGGCTGTTGATCAACATTATATACTCATCATACTTGGATATGAATAGTCTGCTCCTCAGCGAGACGGACTTCAAGAGTAGGCTGATTGAATGGGCGCAAAAGGAGCACCACCGTATTGAGTTTGTCACGAAGCTCGATGATTCGTCAAAGGCGAATCGTCCGAAGTTTCACTCTGTGGTTATGATTGGCGGTGTGAGTGTTGGTCACGGAGTGGGGGAGTCGAAGAAGCAGGCGGAGCAGCGTGCGGCACAATCGGTGTCGAATGGTGTGCCAACGGATGAGGTGAGCGATGAGTTGTTGAATAGGGTTGATAGATTTGCAGCGATGTCGGCTAAGGCGGCAGTGGAGAGTAACGATAGTACAGAGAGCGATTTGGCGGACGACAATAATTTGGTTAACTAAAGATTTGTAAGGTGTATAAGAGAGGAGATAAGTTCGAGGTTCGGGGTGTTAAGGCGCTGTCGGATCTCGAACTTTTGATATTGATATTGGGCGGAATCTCACGGGCTGAGAGTGTTGCTGAGCAGTTGTTTGTGCGGTGTGGTGGCGATTTGAAGGAGTTGTTAGATGAGGATCTGAATGTTCTGAGGATGGTCGATGGGCTCGATCAGCGGGGTGCGGAGCGCATTGTTGCGGCAATTGAGTTGGGGCAGCGTATCTCTCGGAGGAGGGATCTGGATGTTGAGATTGGCGGCAGTGAGGATGCTGTGGTGATGTTCCGTCAGAGGGTGCAGCTACCGCCTTATGAGGAGTGTTGGGTGATGCACCTCAATGGGGCGAACCGTCTGGTGGAGATACAGCGTGTAAGTCAAGGTGGGCTCTCGGCAACGACAGTTGATAATCGGCTCATAATGAAACGATCGTTGGAGCTGCTCTCCACGAAGCTGATCTTGGTGCATAATCACCCCTCAGGCGCACTGCAACCGAGCCAAGCAGACCTCGACATCACAGAGGAGTTGCGCCGAGCAGCGGCACTATTTAATGTTGATTTAGTGGATCATATAATCGTCTCAACAGAGGGCTACTTCAGCATCACTGGCGCTGCGTGCACCAAGTAGTAAAAATCTTGTTACTCAGCCCTACTCAGCCTTCTCACCCATAAACAAAAACCCCTGAGCCGTTTGAGCTCAGGGATTTTTGTATATGTGTATGTTGTTACTTCTTCTTGTTGTGGAAGATTTGATCCTCAGACTCGATCTTCGTTACGTCACGCATCGATTGCGCCTGTGTCTTGTAAAGCTCCTTCACCTCTGATGCCCACGATGCACCTACGTTCCATAGTTTCTCGCCGAACTCGTAAGCTCCAACATCGGGCGACTTACCGCTAAACTTGTTGTCAAAGCCCTTGATTACTACGCCCTTATCGATGAGCGGTGATCCAGCAGGAAGTGTGAAATCACGCTTCTCAGCCGATGTAAATGGCGACTCTTTGAAGAGCATATTTGCCTCGAAATCTGTTCCGATCCAGTCGTTGTCGCTCTTGCCCTCGCCCTTCTCACGTGAGGTTACATTTGCGTAGTTGTTCTTCAATACGATCTTCTCCATCTCGTAACCATTTGCCCAGCGACCTGTGTTGAATCCGCAATCCCAAATTGTGTTGTTGTAGAAGAGTAGGTTGACATTATACCAATTGAACATCAATGCGCTCCACGTTACGTTCCAAACGACATTGTGGTGCACCAAGTAGCCCTTACTGTTGTTGTCGAGGTAGATACCTGCTGCACGTCCGTCAGCGTAGGCTGGACCATACGAGTCGTGAACGTAGTTGTGGTGGATCTCGGTGTTCTTTAGATCCTTGTTACCCACTGTGTAGTACACTCCACCATCGTTGTTTGTGCGCATACAGTCGTAGATGTCGTTGTAGGCGATCTCTGTTCCGTAGCCCGATGTGCTCACACCGTCACGTCCACAGGTGTAGATCGAGTTGTTGGTGATCTTAGTGTATTTACCACGTGAGCGGACTGGGTTGGCGTGGATTCCTATTGCGTCAAAGTAACGTATCACGTTGTTGTGGATTGTGTAGTTTTGAGCATCATCTTTTGGCGAGATTGAGATACCTGTTGCCAAGCCGCCCTCGATCAAGTTGCGCTCGATTGTTACATCTCCACCACGAACGGCAATCGATGCTGTGTTTGACTGAGCACTGATTCCGATCAACCCCTCAAGTGTCTGTGAGCAGTTGCGATAGATTCCATTCTTAAGTGTCACGTTGCTACCCATAATACGCACCTCGCCACCGTAGCAGCCTACGCCATCGAGGATGATGTGGTCGTGGTTGATCTCAGCAGTCGTCTTACGAACTCCAACCTTTACAGAGCCCTTCTTTGGAGCTTTGCCATCGGGGAAGATTGCGTAGATCGTCTGTGTGCGAGCATCATAGAACCACTCACCTGGGTGATCCAACAACTCGATCTTTCCATAGACATATAGCTGACCACGGTTCTTGTTTCTAAAGACTGTTGGGTTGTGTGGGTTGTAAGGCCACTTCTTGATGTCTACAGCGTCGAAGTGGATCTCTTTGCCCGAGTGAGAGTTGATCTTGCGGCTCCACGTTGTACCTGAGTGCGCTCCCATATAACAGAAGTAGCCCCCTGTGAGATTCACCTCAGGTAGCCCCTCAACCTCGAAGTGACCAGCCGAGCCGCCCTTGATTCTGTGCGCCTCAAATGTGTATGGGTCGTTGTCTGAGTCGTTTGGCCAGCGAGCGATGTTCTGCAGCTTGTCATCTACGAATAGAGTGTTGTAGATGGGCTGTGATGCTTTGAGCGCCTTTTTCACTTTGTAGATGTTGCCCTCGTGCTTTACCCAGCCATCGACCGTCTCAGCGGCATCGATCCACGCCTGCTCACCCTCATAGCTACGATAGGTGATTGGTTTCTTCTTTGATCCGCTACGTGCGCTCTTCAACACCTCGGGATAGCTTCCCTCACGCAATACACATACATCGCCAGCCTGCATCACAGCTGTCGCCTTAGCGATTGTTTTGAATGGGCTCTTGATTGTGCCGACGTTCTTGTCATCACCATTTGGTGCGACATAATACTCCTTTGCTAGCGCCGATGTTGTCACCGCCAACAGAGCTAACATTGTGGTTAGTACTCTCTTCATTTTTTTGGTTTTTAATTTGTTTATTGGTTTGTGTTAATTAATTGTGTATCATCTTAATTGTGTATCATCTTAATTGTGTATCATCTTAATTGTGTATCATCTTAATTGTGTATCATCTTAATTGTGTATCATCTTAATTGTGTATCATCTTAATTGTGTATCATCTTAATTGTGTATCATCTAACCTAATTCTTAATGCGTAAGCCTGCTAAAAGGGAGCTTGCTCCCCTCCCCTCCCCTCCCCTGCAGGAGCGAGGCGATACAAAGTATCGCCCAACAGCGGTGGTCAACTCCCAACGCCAAACTCCATTAGGTACGCTTTGATGAACGGGTCTAGGTCGCCATCCATCACTCGCTCCACGTCCGAAGTTTGGTGTCCCGTGCGGTGATCCTTAACCCTCCGATCATCAAACACATAACTACGTATCTGTGACCCCCACTCAATGCGTTTCTTTGTCGCCTCCAGAGCCTGCTGTGTCGCCATCCTCCGATCCAACTCACGCTGATAAAGCTTCGATTTGAGGATTCGCATTGCATTCTCTCTATTCATCAATTGCGAACGTGTCTCCATATTCTCAATCAAGAAGTCGATCGCCTCGCCCGTCTCGGGATCTATTGCGTGGTAACGTAGTCTCACAGCAGTCTCCACCTTATTTACATTCTGTCCTCCAGCGCCACTCGCCCTATAGGTGTCCCACTCAATGTCTGAGGGGTTGACCACAACCTCGATGTTGTCATCCACCGCTGGCGAGACAAATAGCGATGCAAAGGTGGTCTGCCGCTTATTGTTGGCGTTGAATGGCGAGAGGCGAACCATACGGTGCACACCGCTCTCACTCTTCAAATATCCATAAGCGTACTCACCCTCAACCTCTAGCGTTGCCGACTTCACACCCACCTCGTCACCAGCTTGATAATCGAGCACCTTCACTTTGTAGCCACGAGCCTCACACCAACGTGTGTACATCCTCAGCAACATCGCCGCCCAGTCGAGCGCCTCAGTGCCTCCCGCACCTGCATTTATATCGATAATCGCACCCAATTGATCCTCCTCACGCCGCAACATATTCCTCAGCTCCAACGCCTCGGTCTGCTCCAACGTCTGGTTGTATAGCGCCTCGAACTCCGCCTCTGTGGAGAGCTCAACCGCCACAAATTCGGGCATCAACCCCAAATCCTCAACACCCTTGGCAAGCGCCTCATAATCCTCGACCCACGACTTCAGCGCCGCAACTTTTTGCAGCTGTTTGCGTGCCGCCTCAGCATCGTCCCAAAAGTTTGGCTCTTGGGTTCTCTCCTCCTCATTCTGCAACTCAATACGTCTCTGCTCTATATCCAAACAGCGGTGGAGCGTCTCACAACGCTCTTCAACACCCTTTATCTGATCCGTGGTAACCATCCGCTACTCTAGCTCCCAATCTACACCATCCTTGCGATCCTTCACACGGATTCCCGCCTTAACGAGCCCGTCACGTATCGCATCCGATTGCGCCCAATCCTTATTCGTCTTAGCCGTAGACCTCATCTCTAGGATCATCTCCACGAGTGGCGTGAGGTGGTCTGCACCACCAACTGTTGCGCCATCGCCCATACGCTCATCACGCAACCCCAATACATCGAATACATATAGGTTTACAACCTCTTTCAACCTCTTAAGGTCGCACTCCGTGATGCTCTGCGCACCATCGATTAGCTGGTTGATGATACGCACCCAATCGAAGAGTGCCGAGATCACCATTGGCGAATTTAGATCGTCATTCATCGCTGCTGCACACCTCTCGGCTAGCTCCTCAGGGTTAACCGTTGAAGTTGCTGAGCACTTCACCTTCGAGAGTGAATCGACCGCCTTCATCATTCTGTCCATTCCCTTCTCAGCCGCCTGTAGTGCAGCATTCGAGAAGTCGAGCGTTGAGCGGTAGTGAGCCTGCAACACAAAAAAACGTATCGTCATCGGTGAGTACGCCTGCTCCAAAAGCTCGTGCTTACCGCCAAAGAGCTCCTCTAAGGTGATGAAGTTACCCAGCGACTTACCCATCTTCTGACCATTGATCGTAATCATATTGTTGTGCACCCAGTAGCGAGCCGAATCCTCGCCCAATGCTGCTGTCGACTGAGCGATCTCACACTCGTGGTGAGGGAACATCAAATCCATTCCGCCACCGTGAATATCAAACTGTTCGCCCAAATATTTTGTGCTCATAGCCGAGCACTCCAAGTGCCAACCCGGGAAACCCTCGCCCCACGGTGATGGCCAACGCATAATGTGCTCAGTCGATGCCCTCTTCCAGAGTGCGAAATCTACCGATGAACGCTTGTCGCTCTGTCCATCCAAGGTGCGTGTATTGGTCTGAATATCATCCAAATTGCGACCCGACAGCTTTCCGTAGTTGTGCAGCTTGTTATACTTCTCAACATCAAAATATATCGATCCATTCGACTCATAAGCGAACCCATTCTTGTCGATCATCTTTATGAATTCAATCTGCTCAATGATGTGACCCGATGCCTGAGGCTCGATCGAGGGCGGCAAAACACCCAGCTGAGCCATCGCCGAGCGGTAGCGATTAGTGTAGTACTGAGCAATCTCCATCGGCTCCAACTGCTCCAAACGAGCCTTTTTTGCAATCTTATCCTCACCCTCATCTGCATCGTGCTCCAGGTGACCCACGTCCGTGATGTTTCTCACGTAGCGCACCTTATAACCGAGCGCCTGTAGGTAGCGGAACATCAAGTCGAACGTGACAGCAGGGCGAGCGTGACCCAAGTGTGGATCGCCATATACCGTTGGACCACATACATACAGACCAACGTGTTGTGGATTGATCGGCACAAACTCCTGCTTCGTGCGGCTGAGTGTGTTATATAAAAAAAGTTTTGTCTCCATATATATTTGTATCTTCTGTTTCTCTATTAATTATTCATCACCGAGTCGATGTTGTTTGCGCCACCGCCAAGGCTCTCCAGCGGTATCAGCTCCTGCTCCGTTGCCCCCAGCGTGCGGTAATAATCGTTGAACCACTTCACAATCTCGGGACGATTTGCATACGCCGAGGTGTAGTACGCCTGCTCCAACTCATCCAAGCGAGTGTTGAGCAGTGGGGTGGTGAGCTCCGCCTGTTGACCAGCAAAAATTAGATAGTACTCGATGTACTCCACGATGTTTTTCGCATACTTCATCATCAACTCGTCACCCTTATCAAACGCTCCAGCGGCGTAGTAACTCTCGATGTGAGGCATCGTGTTAGCCTCCGTGAACCTCAGTTGAGACGTTGGCAACACCTCTAAACCCTTGTCGAGCAACTCGATCGCTTTGTCCATCTCGCCTCGCTGTATGTACGCCTCAGCAACCCTCGCAAAGCCCTCACGTGTCTTTGAGGCGTTGACGTTGTACTGCACCGTGTGATCTACATAGACCCTCGGGTCGCTGAGGTTTCCGTAGCGGAACTTCTCCAAAAGCAGCGGTGCAGCGTACTCTGGATCAACTCGACCGATCGCCCAAGCCGACTTAAATGGTGTTTGGATCGGCACAAAACGATAGGCGTAACCATCAAACTGCAGGTAATCCAACAGTCCAAGGTTCTGCAGAATATAGACCTGTGTAAAGTATATCGGGCGTTTCCAATCGAATGTCGCCAACATATCGAGGATCATCAACTCCGACTTATCGATCGTGCGGTTCGGCAGCGTGAAGTGGATCGTGTCGACCATCTTATCAGCATCCTCAGCCTTCACGATTCCCGAGTCGATTGCGTTCTGTTTGTTCACAGGCAGCGCAATATTCTTCGCTGGAATATAATCTGTCTTTGACCCATCCGAGAGCTCTAGTTGCGTCACAGGGTCGTCATTGATTATAAAATCGATAACATCCTTAATCAGCACAGGTCGCTCGACACGTGCATCGACAGGGATCAGATCATTCGTATAGGCGTACTTGCGGCGTGGCAACGATAGCGGCACGGGCGCTGCATCGTTTGCCCACGTCTTCATCTGGTCTATGTACCACTCGCCACCCAAATAGCTCGTATTCATAATCCTCACGTCTGTGCGCACCGAATCAACCTCTTGATTGAACCAGAGTGGGAAGGTGTCGTTATCGCCATAGTTGAGGATGATCGAGTTGGGGAGTGTCGAGTGGAGATAGTTCCAACCGATGTCTCGTGCAATGGTGCGGTGCGAGCGGTCGTGGTCGTCCCAATTCTCCGATGCAAGGATCACGGGGACACTCATCGAGAGGGCAAACGCCACAGCGACAATACCCTTACTCTTGCGCTTTGTGAGTGCCTCAAATAGCTCCACGAGCGCCAACACTCCAAAGCCAATCCATATTGAGTAGGCGTAGAAAGCTCCTGCATATACATAATCTCTCTCACGAGGCTCACCAGGCGAGGTGTTGAAGTAGACAACCAGCGCCACACCCATCATAATAAAGAGCCACATAACGATCGAGAAGCGTTTCTGATCGCTATTGAGTTGCCAAAGTAGACCCAGCAATCCCAATAGGAAGGGCAAGAAATAATACTTATTGCGACCCCTATTCTCAGCCACTTCACGAGGCAGCATCTGTTGAGGTCCAAGGTATGATTCATCGATAAAGTCGATACCCGAGAGCCAATTTCCATCGGCAATTGTTGCCCCCATTGGCTGAATATCGCTCTGTTTGCCGACAAAGTTCCAGAGGAAGTAGCGCCAAAACATATAGCCCAACTGATAATTTATGAAGTAGCGAATATTCTCTCCAAAGGTGGGCTCCATAATCTTCTCGCCCTGATAATAGCTCGGCTTACCGAACTCTAGCTGCTCCTCTAGTTGAACATTACCCCTCTCGTCACGAACGGTGTTTCCATCACGATCGGTCACGGGAGCTATCTTTGTGCGGTATGCAGCCCACGGCTTATAACCAGCCTCACCACGGCGAGCGTCCCACATTCGAGGGAAGAACTTCATATACTCATCGGGGTGAACATAACCCTGCAACACCTGAGCCTTTTTATACTTGCCGTCATCGCCCAAATAATAGGTCTCTTTGTTGGTGTAGCTATCGATCGGAGCGGCGTATGATGCTCCATAGATTAGAGGTCGTGAGCCGTATTGGTCTCGTCCAAGTAGCGAGAGTAGTGCGTGAGGATTGTCGGGGTTGTTGCTGTTCATCGGAGGGTTGACCGCTGCACGTATCGTCACCGAGGCGTATGATGAGTAGCCGATGAAGAGCATCGTGAGCGACAGTGAGATGACGTTGAGCAGCACCATACGGCGGCGGTGTGTGTAGTAGCTAGCGTAGCCCAAGCCGCCCACCAAAGCGAGCGAGTAGATAACCATACCGACATTTGGAGCAAAGCCCAAGGTGTTGACCGCAAAGAGGTCGACCATAGCGCCAATATAGATCGACTGCTGCAGCACAAAGACATTGATAAAGAGAAGTATAGCTCCCGATGCTGCGAGCGACAGAACGACACCTCTCCAAGTTGTGCGCTCCCAACGGCGGAAGTAATAGATAAAGACCAACGCAGGGATCGTAAGCAGATTCAAGATATGCACACCGATCGAGAGCCCCATCAAGTAGGCGATCAAGATGACCCAGCGCAACGAGTGTGGCTCATCAGCCTCATCGTCCCAACGCAACATCAACCAAACCACGAGTGCCGTGAACATAGACGAAAGTGCATAGACCTCACCCTCGACAGCCGAGAACCAAAATGTATCGGTGAATGTATAGCTCAAAGCACCAACAACGCCAGCAGCAAGTGTTGCCCAACCGCTCAACTCAGTAAGCTCCGTGCCGCCACGTGTAAACATACGGCGAGCGAGGTGCGTGATAGTCCAGAATAGGAACAGGATTGTGAAGCCGCTCGCCACAGCGTTCATAGCGTTGACCATATGCGGAACGTAGTGAGTCGATGGGGCGAGGATCGTAGCCAAGCGAGCCAAGATCATAAAGAGTGGCGCACCGGGTGGGTGACCAACCTCCAACTTATATGAGGTGGCGATGAACTCACCGCAATCCCAAAGGCTTGATGATGGCTCGATAGTGAGTAGGTAGACCATCGTGGCGATGGCAAAGACACCCCAACCAACGAGGCGATTTAGTAACTTATATGATTTCATTAAATATCGATTACAACTTTTTTAGTTAAGCGACAAAAATAGTGAAAATATTGCTAATTTGAAATAGTTTCACCATAATTAATTAGGACTAGAGTTGTTTCCCTCAATTTAGGCACTAGGCAAGTGCCGTTTCAAGGATCGCTTCGGCGGTCGCTTCGGGCTCTTCATACATTCCCATATGACCCGAGTTTTCGAGCCACACAACACGGGCTTGGGGGTGGTTTGCCTCCACGGCTTGCGACACCTCGTTGGGGATGTATTCATCGTGTTTGCCGTAGATGAATGTCTGTTTTACGGCTGTGAGTTTTTGGAGTGTCTCGTTGTGATCTTTGCGTAGACCCATACCTTTGAGTATCGCTACAATTCCCTCATCTTCAGTTATGTAGACCTGTTCGGCAATATCCAGCAGTAGATCCTTTAGGCGCTTTCTGTTCTGCTCGGCAAAGCGTTTTGCAGGGGCTACCTTTGCAATTAGTTCCTTCTTGCCGCCCAGCACTAAATCGATCTCTCGTTGGCGCATCTCGCCCTTCTCGGGAGAGTCTGCGTTTGGGGTTGCGTGCAACAGAACCAAACCCTCCAGCATCTCGGGGTGAGCAGCGGCAAAGGCACAGGCAACGTAGCCACCCATCGAGTGTCCAACCATCGTGCAGCGCTCAATACCGAGCGTCTTAAGTCCAGCGGCAAGGGTATCGGCCAAGTACTCCATAGTGTGCACCTCGCCCTCCACGACCGAGATCCCGTGCCCCGGAAGATCGACCGTGATGATACGCACCTTCTCATAGAGCAGCGGAATGAAGTCGTCCCAAATCAACATCGACTCCAAGTAGCCGTGCACCAATACAACACAGCGCTCTCCACGCTCGGAGTCGCTGATATGCAGAGCGGTTTTGCCCGCCATTATAAACCTATCAATCATCGCAACAAAGTCTATTTATGGTTTTAACAACGCCCCTTGGAGGTTTTAATAACGCCCTTTAGAGGTTTTATTAACGTCCAGAGGAGGGTTCTGTAAAGTTCATTTAGGGCATCGAGTTCCCGTTTGAGCCGCAATTTACCGAATATTTTTTAGTTTTCGTCTCTTTCGGGCGATAAATTTGCAAGTGTGGTGAATTATTTCTACTTTTGGAGATTGGAATAGAGGCTCGTTTCGAGGGGCTTTTTTAGAGAAAATATAGATGGATAAGATGGAGTACATTTTGGCGCACGGCTCGGGAAACCTATTTGTGATGATCGATGCTATGCAGAGCAATATAGATACGAATGGTGCGGCACAATTTGTCCGCCGTGTGTGCGAGCGCTTCGCTAGCGATGGCTTGCTCTTTTTGGAGGAGGTTACGGGCTTGGATGGTGAGCGCTACTTGGCGATGAATATGTATAACACTGATGGGACACAGGCGGAGATGTGCGGCAACGGTATGCGTATCGTGGCTCGATTGGCGTTCAGTCGCTACCTCAAACGGGATCAATTTACGCTCTATTCGGGGGGCTCGCCCTATCCGATTGTGCATAGCGAACCAACGGTTGTGACACGTTATAATATCGATTTGGCGGCGATACCTAACTTCGGTGTCGACATCGCTATTCGCTACTCCTCGCCCGACTTTTTGCTCTCGGATGGAGCGTTTGTTGCTGGCGAGATTGCTGAGCTCGATGAGACGTTGCGATTCACATATCTCAACCTCGGCAATCCGCACATTGTGGCTCAGGTTGAGACGATCGATTTGGAGCACCTTTCGAGACTTGGCGAGAGGGTTAAGCAGTTGCCTCATATCTTCCCTAACGGGGTGAACGTGAGCTTTATGCAGCGAGTTGGGGAGCAGCAGATATTTGTCGCAACGTATGAGCGTGGGGTAGGGTTAACAGCATCGTGCGGTACGGCAATGACGGCATCGAGCACCACAGCGGCACTGCTCGGATTGTGCCGCTGGGGAGAGGCTATAGATGTGAGAAATAGAGGCGGTTTTGTGCGCTGTATATGTAGTCGAGTGGATGGTGCGCTTAGAACTCAACTTATCGGTAACGCAACCTACATTGAGGAGGGCGAGATCGAGTACGACACTGAGAGCGATACGTTAGATAGCCGACCTACGCATCAATACCGCTCGGAGATAATGGCTTGGGAGACAATGATTAATGATTAATGATTAATGATTAATGATTTGGCTTGCTCAGCTCTACTCAGTCTTACTCAGAATTACTCAGCTCCACAGAGAACTTCTGAGAACTTCTGAGTAATTCTGAGAACTTCTGAGTAATTCTGAGAACTTCTGAGTAATTCTGAGAACTTCTGAGTAATTCTGAGAACTTCTGAGAACTTCTGAGTAATTCTGAGAACTTCTGAGTAATTCTGAGTAGAGCGGAGCAAGCCAAATAACTCATAACAAATAACTTATAACTAATTAAGTATGATAGAGCAGATTGCACAACACCGTTCGATACGGAAATTCGATAGTCGCAAGATTGACCCCACTGCACTCCGCACAGCGTTGGAGGCGGCTGTGAGGGCATCGACTTGCGGAAATATGCAGAGCTACACAATCATCGTGTCGCAAGAGGATGAGCAGTTGGCGAAGCTCTCGCCTTGTCATTTTGGTCAGGTGGAGCGGATGAATGCACCCTGTGTGGTGACTATTTGTGCCGATGTGGCTCGATTCTCAGCGTGGTGCAGGGAGCGTTCGGCTGAGCCTCGGTATGATAACTTTATTTGGTTCTTGAATGGAGCTATTGATGGGGTGATGGCGGCACAAAACTTTACGTTGGAGGCTGAGGCTCAGGGGCTTGGTATATGTGTATTGGGCACTACGCTCTACACTTCGGCTAAGATTTCGGAGGTGTTGGAGCTGCCCGAGGGGGTCATCCCTGTGACCTCTATTGCTGTGGGCTACCCAGCTGAATCGCCAGCTTTGACCGATCGTTTGCCGCTGGAGGCGGTGGTGCACTTCGAGCGTTACACACCAAACACACCCGAGCAGATCAATGCAATGTGGAGCGAAAAGGAGGCGCTCACCGAGACACTCGAACTAATCAAGGAGAACGGCACGGAGAACTTAGCGCAAATCTTTACACAATATAGATATAAGGGTGAGGACAATGTAACCTTCTCGAAGATCTATCTCGATGAGTTGCGCCGCCGTGGATTTATGAATCAAGATATTTAGTTTGTAAGTTTAGAGGTTCGTTTATGTTGAAGTGTCGTAGAGTTTTTAGAGTTGCTGTTGCGCTAGCCGTGGGTGTTGCCTGTGGCTCGTGTATGGTTACCCGTAATATTCCTGAGGATAAATTGCTGTTGCGTAAGGTGAAGGTCGAGAAGGATCGAACCACCCCCGAGAGCGAGCGAATCCCGACAACGACACTGGAGAAGTATGTTCGACAGACACCAAATAAACGCCTCTTTGGATTTAACTTCTACATCTGGATTCACAACCTCGCCAACCCCGACAAGGAGAATTGGTGGAACGATCTCAAACGAAAAGTGGGTGAAGCGCCTGTCTATTTCGATACGGCACAGACACTTAAGAGTGAGGATAATATCAAGCTCTATATGAATTCACAGGGGTACTACGCCTCGCAAACAGATTATAGGGTCGATACCATCGCTCGTCGCCGTAGGGCTCGTGTTACATATACAACTCGGCAGGGTAAACCATACCTAATCAAGCGGTTGGAGTATCAGTTTAGAGACTCGCTGCTCACCGATCTCATCACTCGTGACACGGTCAATTCGCTAATTCATACGGGCGATATATTTAGTGTGGCGCTCTTGGATTTGGAGCGTGAGAGGATCACTAAATCGCTGCAGAATAGGGGTTATTACGACTTTACGGTGAACAATATTGTCTACCGTGCCGATACGTTGGCTGGCGATAATACGGTCGATCTGAGTATGATTGTACGCAAGAATCTGACGGGCTATGATGCACGAGGTAATGCGCTGTATAACAACAATATACGCTACAGAGTTGGAGAGGTGAATATCCTTCCGAGCTTCGATAGCAAGATCCTCATTAGCGATACAACATTCCTAAAATCGATCGACACACTTCACTACCGAGGGCTCAATATCATCACAAACTTGCCCGAACCAAATGTTCGCCCAAAGGTGTTGCGACAGATGGTGCCGATGCAGGAGGGGCAACTATATAGCTCGGGACGTGTGGAGCAGACCTATCAAAACCTAATGTCGCTGGGCTACTTCAAGAGCGCTCGAATTAGCTTTCAGCCGATGGAGATAGATGCGCAAAAACGTGACTCGCTGGAGGTTATGGCGCTGAAGAGCGAGGGTAAGGCTGAGGCGCAACGTAGAGCAAATCCAGATACTCCGCTAGATAGATATTTGTCGAGTTATATACTCTGCTCGCCAGCTCTGAAACAGAGCTATAATGTTGAGTTGGAGGGGAGCACGACATCGAGTTTTTACGGTCTGTACGGTACGGTTGGTTATGAGAACCGCAACATCTTTAGAGGTGCAGAGGCGTGGAACATAGAGTTCACGATGGGTTACGAACATATGAAAGCGCCCGATGCTGTGAAGAGACGAGCTACGGAGATTGGGGTCTCGACAGGTTTCTCTTTCCCTCGCTTTATGATCCCGTTTGTGAGCCGACAATTTACACGTGTTGTGCAGCCAAAAACTGAGGTGGAGCTCTCTGTAAATCTGCAGGATCGACCCTACTACGAGCGTACACTATCGGGTGCATCGTGGAGCTACTCGTGGCGAAATAAGGGCTACTCAAGTTATATGGTGCGCCCCGTGGATATTAACCTCATCAATATGAAGTACATCAGCGAGGAGTACTTCGATGCTCTGGAGAATGACTACCTGCGCAATAGTTACGAGACACAGCTAATCGCCGGTATCAACCTCGGTTACGCCTATAATAATCAGCGTAAAAATTTGGGCGGTAACTCAACGATGTTGCGTATCAATGCTGAGACGGCTGGTAACTCGATCAGCGCATTTAAAAAGTTAGTCTCATCATCACTGACCGATGGCGAGTCTTATGAGGTGTTGGGTATTCGCTATGCGCAATATGTTCGTGGAGATATAAGTGTTAGCCGTAAATATGTGGTTGGAGAGCGTAGCGCCATCGCCTCACGTATCTATATGGGTGGCGGTACGGCGTATGGAAACTCCTCGGCGATACCTTTCGATAGGCTCTTCTATTCGGGCGGTAGCAACAGTATGCGAGGCTGGACACCACGTACGCTTGGGCCTGGATCCTCCGAAGAGGTGGAGGATGCAGTCTATCCATCACAGCTGGGCGATATGAAGTTGGAGGCAAATGTCGAGTTTCGCTTTCCGCTGTGGGAGAGTTTCCACGGTGCAACATTCTTCGATGCAGGAAATGTTTGGTACTTAAAAGATTCTGAGGGTGTCTATGATCAGTCGGCACTCTTTGATCGCAAGACGTTCTATAAGCAGCTGGGTTTCAATACGGGTCTAGGTGTGAGGCTCGATATTCAGTTTGCGGTGTTGCGTCTCGATTGGGGTATCCAGCTCCATAACCCCAATAAATTGGAGGGCGAGCGGTGGGTCATCAAGCACTTCAACTTGAATAACACAGCGCTAAACTTCGGTGTCGGTTACCCCTTTTAGGAGTTAGGAGTTAGGAGTTAGGAGTTAGGAGTTAGGAGTTAGGAGTTAGGAGTATTACCCAGTTGCCTGTTTTATCTGAACCAACTCGTGAAACTTTTCCCTCCTCTTTGAGCCGCTTTACCTCTCGTGCTACTGTACTCCTTGACTTATTTATAGTTTTGGCTAACTCGTCTAACGTGATTTTATTGTTGTTGATTATGGCTTGTAGTACTGGATTTGCAGTGTCATTTGCAGTGTCAATTGCAGTGTCAATTGCAGTGTCAATTGCAGTGTCAATTGCAGTGTCAATTGCAGTGTCAGCGCTTGCTGATATATGTAGATTACGATTCCTAAGCTCATTCTGCTCACCCTCTAAAAGGTTGCGAAAGAATAGCTCGATAAATTGGGGGGTTGCAAAAATGCCTTTCTGGATACTCCTATAGTTAGCTCTTACAAGTGCATTTCTGAAGTACCACGAGTGAGCTGCAAAGGCATCGTTCGCAACATCAAAACCAAGTGTCCTCAGATACTTAATAACAAATAGCGCAGTTGTGCGAGTGTTCCCCTCCTCGAATGGATGTATCTGCCATAGGTCGGAGGTGAATTTTGCGATGTGGCGAACTATATCTTTCTGCATAATGTTGCGATAATCGAAATTTTTCTCTTGTGTTATATCATATTCGATTGTTTCACGCAGATTTGCCGCATTGCCGTAGATCACACTTTCGCTATCTAATACCCACTCTTTTTTCGAGATATTGTACTCTCTAACTTTGCCAGCGTGGGTGTAGATACCCTCGAAAAGTCGCTTATGAATGGATAGGTATTCAATAACAGAGAGGTTGAATGACTGCTCCGAAAGTATTTCGGTGATTCTCGCTGCCACCTTATCAGCCTCCTCAGTTCTCTTGTTGTTATCATCTCGATTCTCAATGCTTTGATAGTAGCTATCAAGTTGAGCTTTAACCTCTTCGATGGTTATATCGCCCTCAATATGAGCGCAAGCAGTCTCACGAAGATACTCCGACGTAGTAAGCCCATCGACTCTCTGCAAACCAATCGCAGTGCGCCAGGCAATACCTCTCTCACGTAACACAGGTTCTCCTTGTCGTATATACTCATCAAAATTTATCTCCGTGTGTTCCATTGTTTTTTACATTCAATTGCTAATGCGGATTAAGGTTTTAACCCTTTTGACTTGGCTTGCTCAGCTCCATTTTGACTTGGCTTGCTCAGCTCCATTTTGACTTGGCTTACTCAGCTCCATTTTGACTTGGCTTAATCAGCTCCATTTTGACTTGGCTTACTCTTCAAAATTAATCAATTACAGAACCACCGATTGTAGCTCGGCAGCAAACGATTGTAAGCCGTTCGAGATCTTCTCTATTTGGGCTCTACGTGGCGTAGCTTTGCCGTGCAGATATTTCCAAAGTTGTTTTTGATTGATGCCTGTGATCTTCTCAAGTCCTGATAGTGACAATATTCCCGAGTAGTAATCCAACATTGCGCATACGTCATAAGTGTAGATAATCTCATACTCGCCATCTAAAACAGCGGGGTACTTCTCGCCACTCTCTATGCACTCATTTTTGTGTATCTCCATCTGCTTCAGCATATCTGCTTTTGCAGCCTCAGCGCTATCGCCACCGCCCCAAAATGGGTACTTCTCGCAATATACTGAGAAGAAGCCGTCGCCAGCTCTGCCGATTGTTGCTTTGATCGTTTTCATAATAAATTGTGTCTATATATATTTGTTGGTGTTGCTGGTGGGTGTTGGTGTTGCTGGTGGGTGTTGGTGTTGCTGGTGGACTATTGTAGACTCATTTCTCGCCTCATTTTCCTCTCTAACCCCTTGCTGATCCCTTACTTCCGTGGTTTGGAACTACATAAGTTTTGCCATCTTTGCGATATATAATGTGGCTACCACTCTGCCGAACCTTTACCCAACCGTTACGTTCTACTAACCGTATAAACTCATTATAACTTCATTATTCCTGTAGTTGATTGTCGTTACAAAGGTAGAAAATATTCTACTCTTTTGCAAATATTGTGCTGATTATTTGTGCTAAAAATTATTTTGTGCTCTCTCTAAGCTTGATTGCGGCATCGAGGACTATCGATCTTGTTGGGGAGTTGCGATCTTTGATTAACTCCAATATTAGTTTTGCAGACTCCTCGCCCATCTCTCTGAGTGGTGGCTCTACGGAGGTTAGCTGTGGGTTCACAATCGTGGCTAACACCGTGCCCGAAAAGCTCGCTACACTCACCTCGTTGGGTACTCTGATCCCTACTTCACGTAGACGATTTAGCGCACCGATGGCGAGCGTGTCCGTAAAGGCGAAGATCGCATCGAACTCAACACCGCCAGCGATGAGCCTATCGACCGCCTCAGCGCCATCCTCAAAGTGTAGACCGCTACGAATTATTAGCTGTGGATTGTTGTCGAGCTTGAATTTCGCAACCGCATCACGATAACCCTTAGCTCGCTCCACCGAGTTGTAGACACAATCGTCCCCCTGAATATGCACAATGTGTCGACACCCCTGCCGAATGAGGTGCTCGACAATAAAGAACGACTTTATATAGTCATCTACAACAACTTGCGAGACATCCATCTTGTGAGGTATGCGATCAAAAAAGACCATCGGCATCCCCTCAGCCTTGAGCCTGAGGTACTCATCTCGGTTACGCTCATAGTCGCAAAGGCTCACAATGATTCCATCGACCATAAAGCGCTCCATCATCGAGAGGTTCTCACGCTCCTGTTGCCACGACTCGCTCGACTCGGCGATTATCACCTTGATCCCCTCGCTGTAGAGCACCTGTTGTATTCCGCTGATCACCTGTGCAGCGTAGGGTGTGACCATCTCGGGGACGATTACGCCCACGGTGTTGGTGCGCCCAAACTTAAGATTCGTAGCTACGGGGTTGGGTTTGTAGCCCAATTTGTGTGCCGCCTCCAAAACCTGCTCCTTGGTCTCACGGCGAATATTCTTATCGTCGGTCAGGGCACGTGAGACGGTCGATACGGAGATCGTCAAGTGCTCGGCAATATCTTTGATTGTAACTCGTTTCATAGTGCGCTCAAATTGAGAATCTATTTAAGCAAAAAACTTAAACAGATTATAGGTGTATTACAAAGATAGAAATTATTTTCGAGATTTGGAAACGTTTGCAGATTTTGGGAACGTTCCCGCAAACGTTCTCATAAACTTAGTTGCTAAAACTTTGTGGTATCGATGTTGTGATACGATATATTTGCAGTAGAGAAAGCGATTAGTTCGTGAAAATTTAAGAAATCAAAACCCTTAAAATTATAAAAATTATGAAAACTTCAAATTTCAATTACAACAGAGCAGAGGTTAAGTCTGGAATCTTGCATTTTGGCGTGGGTAATTTCCACCGTGCACACCTACAGAGCTACACAAATAACCTACTCAACACTTCTCAGACGAAGGAGTGGGGAATCTGTGGCGCAATGATTATGCCTCAGGATGAGACACTTTATAATAAACTTAAGGCTCAGGATGGGGTCTACTCTTTGACCGTTTGTGGACGTGATGGAGTGAGCGAGGTGGAGTGGATCGGATCGCTCACGGAGCTACTCTGGAGCGGTGTCGAGATGGAGGCGATCATCGATAAGGTTGCATCTAAAGATATTCGTATCATCACACTCACAATCACCGAGGGTGGTTACAACTTGGAGAGTGAGGCGGTGAAAAACGACATTGAGAACCCATCATCACCAACGAGCGTATTTGGAATCGTGGCTGAGGGACTTCGCCGCCGCAAGGAGCGTGGTAATGGCGCTGTGACGATCCTGTCGTGTGACAACTTGCAGCACAATGGCGACACTTGTAGGCGTGTATTCTCGTCGTTCTTCGCTCAGCAGGATAGCTCGCTAGCTCAGTGGGTCGCTGCTAATGTAACTTTCCCAAACAGTATGGTTGACCGTATCACGCCAGCCACTACGCCAGTCGATGTGGAGCGTATCAACAGGGAGTTGGATTGCAGAGATGAGGCACCTGTCTATTGCGAGGATTATATTCAGTGGGTCGTAGAGGATAACTTCGTGGCGGGTCGCCCAGCGTGGGAGAGTGTCGGTGTGGAGTTCACCGATGATGTTGCTCCGTTCGAGAATATGAAGCTCTCGTTGCTCAACGCCTCGCACACACTTCTCTCGTACCCATCTTTGTTGAGCGGATACCGCAAGGTGGATGAGGCGATGAAGGATCAGAGGATCGTGAAGTTCGTTCGTGACTTTATGAATGTTGATGTAACGCCTTATGTTCCAGCACCTAAGAATACAAATCTTGCTGAGTATAAGCAGATCTTGGTGGAGCGTTTCGCAAATAGCGCTGTGAGCGATCAGATCTCTCGTTTGTGTGGAGATGGTGCATCGAAGTTCCCTGTATATGTGATGCCGATCGCCAAGCAGATGTTGCCAAACGGTGCAAATATGACACGCATCGCATACCTAATTGCAGCCTATCGCCACTACTTGAAGTATAGAATCGATGACAAGGGTCAGTCGTTCGAGACATTCGAGCCAGCTATCACAGAGAGCGATCTTACACTCTTGGCGGCGGATGATGCTGTGAAGTTCCTCACTGCCTCACCATTCTCGATGGTCGACTTGGTTAGCTACCCTAAGTTTGTCGATGAGTACTTGTCGATGGTGACGAAGATCAAGGAGCACGGAGCAATGATGATATTGGAGACAATAATTTAGGTTTTTAGTTAGTTATTTATTAGTCGCCCCTTTAAGCAGCTTTTTTTGCTGCTTAAAGGTCGAGACGTGCTAAATTACCTTTTGTATATAAATATTAAGCTATGGAGAGCCGCACAAAATATAGTCTTGCCCCATTCATTATCCTCACGTTTATCTACTTCATCGTGGGATTCTTGACTACTGTCAATGGACAGTTTCAGGGGCCGTTGCAGGTAGCCTTTCTCTCGAATGTAGAGGAGCTCCGCAACACACTCGTTACACTCATCCCGTTCTTTTTCTTCTTGGGATACCTCATTAACAGCTCTCTTGGTGGGCGCTGGATCGATTTGGTGGGTTACAAAACCACGCTTATGAGGGCACTCTACTTTATGATTGGAGGATTTTTGTTCTACCTCGGGTCATCTTACGTCGCCACTTATTACACCGATTGGGGTGTGCGTATTGGTTCGGATTATGTTCCGTGGGGTTACTTTATCTTCCTCATTGGTTCATTCTTGATGGGTACTTCGGCAGCGATTCTGCAGGTGGTTATCAACCCCTACGTCAATGCTTATGAGTTGCCGGGGACACAGGCTGTGCAGCGTATGAGTATCGTCTGTGCGATCAATTCGTTCGGTACAACTATTGCTCCATTCTTCGTTACGGGCGTGATGTTTGCAGGGGTGTCGTTGGCGAGTGTTACATCGGATCAGTTGATCTTGCCGTTTATCTTGATGACGATATTTATTGTTGTTGTGACGGCTGTTACCTATCGTCAACACCTTCCGAATATCGAGGGTACATTCACCACGAAACGCAAGGAGAGGGAGCGCAGCATCTGGTCGTTTAGCCACTTGAAGTGGGGCTTAATCGCAATATTCTTCTATGTCGGTGGCGAGGTCTGCATCGGTGTAAATGTAAATCTACACGCTATGGAGCTCATCGAGAGTGGTCGACCACTGTTGTTTATGGGTAGCGATCGGTTGGCTATTGGCTCTGTGGAGTTGGGTATTCCAGCGTTGTTGGCTACGCTCTATTGGGGTGGTCTGATGGTTGGGCGATTCTTGTCGAGTTTCACAAGCACAACGCCTGCTCGCACTCAGCTCATCGCTACGGCATCGATGGCTATCGTCTTAACTTTTTTGGCTATCTTTACCGAGAATCTTTGGGTCTTGATTACCATCGGTCTCTGTCACTCGATTATGTGGGGAGCGATCTTTACGCTGGCGGTCAAGGGGCTTGGTGAGTACACCTCTAAGGCTTCAGGTCTCTTTATGATGGGTGTCTTTGGTGGAGCGATCTTTCCGCTTATTCAGGGCGCAATGGCTGACAGTCTTGGCTCTTGGCAGTGGACTTGGGGTATCGTGGTTATTTGTGAGTTGGTCATTTTATATTATGCAGTTTGGGGCTCAAGAGTACGTTCGGAGTTATCAATCATTAATCATTAATCACTAATCATTAATCATTAGTTATGGAAAAGTATATTGTTGGACTCGGTGAGGCACTTTGGGATGTGCTTCCCGAGGGGAGAAAAATCGGTGGAGCGCCTGCAAATTTCGCTTACCACATCTCTCAATTTGGTTACCCATCGAGGGTCGTTAGTGCAGTGGGCGATGATAAATTGGGTGCGGAGCTTCTGGAGCGTTTCGATGAGAATGGTCTGAAGTATCACATCGAGCACGTCCCCTATGCAACGGGTACGGTACAGGTGGAGCTCGATCCAAATGGAGTGCCGATGTATGAGATCAAGGAGGGTGTAGCGTGGGACAATATTCCCTTTACAGCCGATTTGGAGAGGCTCGCTAAGCAGACACGTGTCGCCTGTTTTGGGTCGTTGGCTCAGCGTAGTGTCGTCACTCGTGAGACGATACACAGCTTCTTGGAGGCGATGAGCGAGGGGGACGATGTATATAAGATCTTTGATATAAATCTTCGTCAGGGTTTCTACACTCGTGAGACCATCACCGACTCGATGGAGCGTTGTAACATCCTCAAGATCAACGATGAGGAGTTGGTCGCTATCAGCCGTATGTTTGGCTACCCCGGTATCGACTTGCAGGATAAGTGTTGGATATTGTTGGCGAAGTATAAGTTGAAGATGTTGATCTTAACTTGCGGTGTCAATGGAAGTTATCTCTTTACACCGGGTAATGTATCGTTTGTCGCTACACCTCGGGTGGAGGTTGCCGATACGGTTGGTGCTGGCGACTCGTTCACCGCTACATTTATCGCCTCGATATTGAGCGGTGAGGCTGTGAAGGATGCACATATGAAGGCTGTGCGTGTCTCGGCTTATGTATGTACGCAGCACGGAGCGATGCCGATTATACCTGCGGAGATGAAATGAGTTATTCGTTATTAGTGCTTGCTTGTATGAGCTGAGTAGGGCTGAGTAATACTGAGAGCAAGCAATAATAATTCATAATTCATAATTCATAATTCATAATTCATAATTTTTTTGTCCGCTGCACAGCTTGGTTTGTTATAATGTTGATCTGATTTCTGTTTTTTTGTGCTGAGCAGCGGTTTTTGGAGAGTTGTCCTTTTTTGATTGGTTGGGGGCGGCTCTCCTTTTTTGTTATGACAGGAGCGCTTTTAGTGTTTGACTGTTTAGGATCTCGCCCTCACCACGGTGGTGGGTGATTATCTCATCGTTAACTAGCTGTGATAGGGCTCGGGAGAGCGAGGGGCGTTCGATGCAGAGATACTCTGAGAGCTCCTTGATCGAGCGGTCGAAGCGGTAACGATTGCCCTTGGCGCACATCAATATATAATAGGCGACCTTGGCTTTGATGCTCCGCTGCGTGAGCAGAGCTAGATGTTTCGAGAGTACATCGACACGTGAGGCGGAGTAGTCGATGAGGCTCATCAAGAGGTCGTCACAACGTTTCGTCTGCTCCAAAACATCCTCACGGCTCACGCTGATTATGGTGCAGGGCTCGATCGCTTGGGTACTGACGAGGTATCTATTCTCCTTTGAGAAGAGCGCCACGCCGCCAATCGGGGTCGGGGCTGAGTGGTTCACCGAACGCATTATAAGACCCGAATCGAGTACGAATGAGACGTTGATCGCCCCCTCGACAGTAATCGCTAACTCCTTTACCCGATCCCCTTTGAAAGCGATATATTCACCCTTGTTATATCTGCGTATGCGGTAGTTCGTGAAGCAGTTCGCCTCACGATACTCTGCTGACTGCTTGCAATCTCGGCAGAAGAAGTTGAAATCTAAATTATTCATAGTGCAAATATAACACTTTTTTGAGATTGGTAACATATGTTACCAAATATAGTTCATCGATGCTCTACCTTTGCACCAGAGTAAAGAACTAAAACACAACATTATGAAGAGGTTAACAGTAACATTAGCAGCGATGGCGATTGCATCAATTGCCTCTGCACAGCAGAGAATCGACACTCCCGTTGAGGAGCGTACCAAGCAGACACAGATGATGATTGAGCGCAACGAGGAGTTCCGCCGTGAGGTGATTGAGATCGCCCCAAATGTCTATACAGCATCGGGTTATGATGCCTCAAACATCACGATGATTGTCGGCACGGATGGCGTTGTTTTGATCGACACAGGTAAGTTCCCCGACAACAGCGCTGAGGTCTACAAAGAGTTCCGCAAGATCACACAAAAGCCAATCACAGGTATCATCCTCACCCACGGACACGGTGACCACACTCAGGGTCTGCCTGCATTCCTAAAGGATAACACCCCCGAGATTTGGGCTGCCGAGAGCTTCGGTCGTGAGAATGAGTTCCCAACGGAGGCTGGATTTGTCAACCCTCGTGGTCATCGCCAAAATGGAATGACACTTGAGCCCGAGGTGCGTATCAACAATGGCGTTGCGCCACTAGTCTACCCCGGTGGAAAATTCGTTGGTGGCGAGGAGCAAGCTAAGCAGGCTAAGAGCCAATATATTCCGTTCGACAAGGCGGTGATCACCAACTTCGTGAGCGAGCCTAAGCAGAGCATCACAATCTCGGGAATCACGCTGGAGTTGATCCGCACCTATGGCGAGACTGCCGACCACTTGGTCATTTGGTATCCCGAGCAGAGGGTCATCTTCCCGGGGGATCAGTTCTACAAATCCTTCCCAAATCTCTATGCAATTCGTGGTACGGAGTATCGTGACGTACGCAAGTGGATTGCTGCGTTAGATATTGTCTTGGAGTATCCAGCCGAGGCGATGGCTCAGGGACACACACGCCCGATTGTTGGTGCTGAGAGTGTTCGCCGTGCGGTGATGAATATGCGTGACGCTGTGAAGTTCGTATTCGATAAGACCATCGAGGGAATGAATAAGGGGTTGACACCCAATGAGTTGGTTGAGTATGTAGTTTTGCCCGACCACTTGGCTAACGATCCATATTTGGTGCAGTACTACGGTCGTGTGGAGTGGGCGGTGCGCAATATCTTCAACGGTTATATGGGTTGGTACGACGGTAATCCAACGACACTTCGACCACTCTCAAATAGCGCTGAGGCGGAGCGTTTCGTGGCGCTTGCTGGCGGAGTGAAGAGGGTCGAGAAGGCTCTACGCACTGCACTCAAAGAGGGCGATTATCAGTGGGCTGCGGAGCTTTCGGATCGGCTCATCGCTCTCTATCCCGAGCAGCGAGAGTACCGATTGCTTAAGGCTGATGCACTGGGTGGATTGGCGGATCACTTGGAGACCGCTACGGGGCGCAACTTCTATAATACTGTGGCTCGGGAGCTCCGCAAGTAGAGATCGCTTTTTGCTCTTAATTTTTCAGCCCTGCTTAGCTTTTTTTTTGCTGAGTAGGGCTGAGTGTTTGCTGAGTAAGGCTGGGTAATTGCTGAGTAGGGCTGAGTGTTCTTTAATAATTTCTTTGGTGGTTGCCGTTGCTGTAGTTGCTGCCGCTGCCTCTTGTTGATGTGCCGTAGCTGCTGTTGCTGCCTCTGTTGCCGAAGTTGCTGCTTCTGTTGCTGTTGCCGCCTTCTCCTCTGTTGCCTCTACCTTGGCGACCATTTGCGCCACTTCTGACTATTGGCTCGCCACCCTCCATACTCTTCGCATCTATGTAACCCAACTCGGGGTCGCCCATCTTGAGCCCTGCTTGATCGAATAGCGCTGTCACCTCCTCTTTCGATAGCGCCCTGTTGTAGATGTTGACATCATCTATGAGCCCACTAAACGAGAAGAAGGACTCCTCTTGACTATAGCGACCGTAGCCGATCGAGAGCTGATCTTTGACAGGTACATCACCGAAGAATACCGAGCTCGTGGGTGTCGAACCGAGGTTGTAGCGTCGTGTGGTGATCTCCACGCCATTGATGTAGATGGTGCTGCCCTCAGCAGACACAACAGCTGCATAGTGATACCAACGCCCCTGATCGAGATCCATTCCCGAATCGACACAGAAGTTATTCTGCCGACCAAGGATTGTTGTGAAGTAGAGGCGGCGATTATCGATATTACCTCTGTCGTGCCCAATCTCAAAGATCAGGGAGTTAGCTCCCCTTTGGGATGGGTTTGACATAGAGGAGATCGAGCTGTCGTTTTTGCCCAAGTAGATGATCGGCAGAACCTGTCCACCTCGATTCTTGAATTTGATCCAAAATGAGACTGTTCCCTGCTTCAGATCGGTGATGGCTCGGTGTGAGTTGCCGTTTTTGTCCTTCAACAATATCTTCGAGCTTGTGCCGTTAAACTCCGCTGCTGTGCCGATCACTCCCTTGGTGTACTTCACTTTGGAGCTCTCGCCGTGGTTCTCACCGCTGCTGTCTCGTACGGTGGTTTTGGTGTCGTTGTCAAATGTGTAGCTCGCCACTAGTCCCTCTGTAGGGAGGTTTGCAGCGATGGCTGTCGATGTTACTGCTGTGAGTAGAAGCGTTGTTAAGTATCTCATATTGCTCTCTGTTTTAGGTTTTTCTAATCTGTTTTTAGTCTCTATCTAATTAGATCGCTAAATATTGTGAATGTCAAAATCTGTGAGACGAATAGACAAAGCAAGGCGGTGAACCCCCGTAGGAGCTCACCACCTCAATGGTTGTGGGCAACGTTGCCTTTTAGTCTACGTCTGTAGTAGTGGGATCACCCCAGCTAGATACGGTTATTGTGAGACAGATCTGTGAATCTGTAGTAGGTATCACGGGCTCGCCAACCTCCAAATCGTCATCGATCGGAATATTGGTTTTGGTGCCTGTTTGGTCGTAGTAGTACTCATCAACAACGATACCGCCGTGGTTGTAGAAGTCGAGATCGAGCTGGTAATAGGTGCTCGCTTCGAGGTCGTAATCTTGTGAGAATGCAAAGGCTACACGCACATAGAGCGGTGTATTGCCATAGTCCGAACGCGCCGATGACTTGTTTAAGGTACTATAGACTGAATCGTCCAACGAGTTGATGTAGTCCGTAGCGTTAGCTGCTCCAGCGATCGCCTCACCGTGCTCATCATCCATACGGTAGAGTACCTCGATGTAGGGCTCTTCGTCCATTGCTGAAGAGAGGCTGCTTGGTGTTTCTGTCAAAGCATCGAGTATGCTGTATCCATCGTAGATGGTCTGCGGAATCAGCATCATATTCCAATTAGCGTTGGTGGCTGCAGCGGGATCATTAGTTGCTTCTGGCTCAATCTTCTCGGCTATGACATTGGTGTAGGTCTGCTCGGCTGAGGTGGTTGTTAAGTTGCTAGCTTTCAGGTTGAGATATTCGTAGTACCCTTGACGTGAATTTTGTGAACCCCACGCAATCGTGCCGTCTGCAGCTGTGATAGTCGCTGTTCCATCGTTGTATGGTTGACAGAATTGCGTTGTGAGCAGCGATACTTCATAACCTGAATCGGGCGCTGAATCCGTTGCATCCGTTGTTGTCAACGTGAACTCAACCTTAGAGAGTGCGTGGTCAAATACGCCTCGAATGATACCTGCGCTGGGCATTGACGAGATGGTCTTGCTTAGGTAGAGCAGATCTTTGTGATTTGTGATGATTGCATCGGTGACGTTGTATGAGAGTATTGCGGTGTCGGCATCATACGTTAGCGTTTTGTTCTCGCCATCATTCATTGAGTAGACCTGCATCGGGTAGCTAATATCGCTCCACATCAACGGTGTTTGGGCTGTCTGTTTCCAGATGTAATCCGTGTCGTTGTAGTCGAACTCGATTGTATTCGATGTTGAGCCATCAATGTAGCTCAGCACGACATTAGTATTATCCTGCAAAAAAGTAGCATCGATGTCGCTGCCCTTAGTCGCTGAGCTCGCCATATCGAGTGTGATGAGGTTGCTATTTGTGAGACCCGAGATCGGAAGATCTGTTGCTGCATCCTCGGCACAGCTTGTTACGGCTGCAGCAGCGAAGAGTAGTGATGGAAAAATTAGATGTTTCATAGTGGTAAAAATTGATTAAAGTGTGAAAATTAAAATGTGTAAAAAATAAAAAGTGTATAAAAATTAGCGATAACTACAGTGTCACGTGAACAGCATCGCCCCAACCATTTACGTTAAATCCTGCACTCTCGCTCTCGGGTAGCGTGAGCCTGTCGTCCCCAATCGTCAAATCTATATCGACCTCGTGGTCATCGTCTGGTTCAATCTGATCGGTTATATCTCTGTAGTAGGTCTGCATCTCGCCTGTCTGCAGGAGCACACTGAATTTCAGCTGATAACTCTCAGTGCCGTCATCCTCCAATACGAAGGTGTTGAGTGTGTAGTAAATCTTGCCATCGGTGAGTGTGTCATCATCATCGTCATTGTCGTCATCATCGTCATCATCATCACTCGTCTCATCGTAGACCCAATTGGTGAAGAAGAAATCATAGATGTTGGTGTCGTCCGTGGTGGCTGTTGTGCTGCGTGAGACGAGTGTTGAGCCGCTTGTCGTACCGCTCAGGATTGCCTCTATCGATGCGGCGCTGTTGAGGTTGTCGACACCCACGGTTATATTCATAATCGTTGTTACGGGCGATGGCGTTGTTGACGAAAGAGAATCGAGCGAGCGTGTTAGCTGTGTATTAACGCTCGATGATAGGCTCAATCTGTTCTCCGCTGCCGACCTTGTTCGGGCGATCGTTAGGTACTGCTTGAACTCATCGGTGAGGGTGTATTCAACCATATCTTTGTCGACAACGAGCTCGCTTAAGTGCCACGCTGCAATGTGTTCGTGGTGGGTCGTGAGGTGCTCATCATCCTCTACGGTGTGAAAGGTCGGCTGCTCACTCTTTTGGGTGATGCTGACACTTATATCGTCAAAACTATCGGTGTTGCTGAACTCCACACCATCGAGGTCGGAACCCATCTCGTTGTGGATCAGCACGGAGTAGACACCGATGGGGAGCTGCACAACGTTGAATGTGTGCCTGTTCGATATGATGGTGGTGGGCTCGCCTCCGCCATCGGGGAAGATCATAATCGTGATGTTGCTCATCTCATCCATATCGACCAACGATTGTGACCAGTCGGTTGTGATGGGGATCGAGGCGATTGCGTACTCAATGTTTTCTAGCTCCTTGCGGTGGCAACCGATGATGATAATGAGCGAGAGCGTGAGTGCTGCATAGATGTATAGTTGTCTCATCATTTCACCCCTCCCTTCAGATTGCGGCGTGTGAGTAGCCAGACGAGTGACACCTTGGCACGTGTCAAACCAAACCAATATACATTGCCGTTGTCGACCTCTACAGCGTGCCACTGGTTGTCGATGGTGTTCATCGAGCGGTAATATTTATACTTCGATTGTAGGTAGCCAACGCCCAACATATACTCCATCCTGAGCGAGCCCGAGCGGTTGATGGTGTGCGCATAGCCGCCACCGATTCCCACCGCCAAGATGAAGTCACCCTGATAGCCCGCCTCGTTGCGCTCGTAGTCATAGAGACCACCGCCAGCGTAGAGCGATGTGAACCAACCCGTCATCACAGCTCGCTGTGTGCGGTCGCCCAAGAAGCGGCGGATCTCGACTGTTCCCTGTAGCATCTGTAGCGTGTGTTGGTGAGACGATAGAAGTCCATTGCCCCAGCGCCACCACGGAAAGAGCCACTCCACAGCTACGGAGTATCTATTGCCGATGGGCAGCTCCAACTCGAAGTTGATGAGCGAGGCGGCATCGAAGAGAAGATTGCTCTTAACGGCGATAATCGGGTCATCTAAATTCTTGCCGCTAGGGAGCTCCTCGCCACGAACCGTCGGCACGAGGAGCATCACGAAAAGTAGTAATGTATAGAGTTTAGCCATTGTGTGATTAACTTTAACAGAGTGCTGTGGTCGCAATTATAGTGCCGTGAGAGTTGGGTGAGAGTTGCCGTGAGAGTTGGGGTGAGAGTTGGGGTGAGAGTTGCCGTGAGAGTTGGGTGTCGGGCGGTGGCGATTTAGACAATCTAAATTTAAGGCTCATTTTTTTGTTTTTGTGATATTATTTCTTACCTTTGTTTTATGTAAGTAGTGTAAAACAATTATTGCCATATTTTTAAAAGCACTCTTGGAGCGATATTTTTCACTATTAAATCTCAATATAGAATAACTATATTTTCGATTTAATAGTAAAAAATCTCATCTCCAATAGCACTCTTAAAAATACACCAATAATTATTTTACCCTACTTAGTTGGAGTTAGGGTTGTGAGAATCCTCCTTGGAGTAGTGAAAACTGTCAAGAGGAAAACTCGACTACAGAGATTAAAAACCAATAAAAAACCAAATAATTTAAAGATGAAAAAGTTTCTATTTTCAATTGCTGCCGTAGCATTTATGGCGAGTGCATCAGCAGAGACACTCTTGGACATCAACTTCGAGGATGGCACACGTGGCACTCTAAACCCTTGGGCGAAGAACGAGAGTGGGGTAGCGATCGTTGGCGCAGACAAGGCGAAGGATGGCGAACACGCTTTCCAGATCAAGACAGGTGTTTCGACATTCGTTAAGGGGATGAAGAAGGGCGTGAAGTACAAAGTATCGCTCGACAAGAAGTTCGCTTATGGAAAGAGTGAGGGTGCGATTACCCTTGAGGTGTACAACGCTGAGAGTAAGGGTTTTGAGAAGGCGCAAACAGTAGAGATGTCTATGGAAAAGACCTATGAGAATGTGAGTTTCGAGTTCGTATCGGAGAAACCTTATGCACCACACCGTTTGACGATCACTCCAACGAAGGAGAATAAGGGTGGCGGTAGCTTCTTTATCGACAACCTTAAGGTTGAGTCTGTTCAGTAAGCAATTTGAGTTTATTGAGTGTCACGAGCGCAACGGCTTGTGACACTCAATTATTTTTAGAGAAAACCAATAATTAAAATAATAAAAACCTAAAAAAACAATGAAAAAGTTATTAATGACATTTGCAGCAGTGGCAATGATGGTGTCGGCTGCATCGGCTCAGAGTTTGTTGGATATGAACTTTGAGGATGGAACACACACATTCAAGGCGTGGTCTCAGCAGGATACACTACTCACGGTTGTAGACTCATCTAAGGCGAACAATAGCGAACACGCACTGCAATTTAAGGTTGGTGCATTTGTCGATGTTAAGGGGTTCAAGAAGGATGTAAAGTATCGTTTGAGCTTTGATAAGAAGTTTGTGAACGGAAAGACAGATGGTTCGGTGACACTATCGGTTTACAACCCTGATGTTGAGGGCAAATTCCAAAAGATCGTTGACCAGAAACTTTCGCAAGTTAAAGAGTTCGAGACGGTTAGCTATGAGTTTACATCGCCTCGTCCATTTGGTGGACACCGTCTAGTGATCACTCCATCGAGCGAGGGCAAGGGTGGCGGTTGCTTCATTATCGATAACCTTAAGATAGAGGTTGTTAAGTAAGTGGCTGTTTTGTTTTAAAGACCAATTTTAAAGATCAATTTTAAAGACTAAATTATGAAAAAGTTATTAATGACATTTGCCGCAGTGGCAATGATGGTGTCGGCTGCATCAGCAGAGACACTCTTGGACATCAACTTCGAGGATGGCACACGTGGCACTCTAAACCCTTGGGCGAAGAACGAGAGTGGGGTAGCGATCGTTGGCGCAGACAAGGCGAAGGATGGCGAACACGCTTTCCAGATCAAGACAGGTGTTTCGACATTCGTTAAGGGGATGAAGAAGGGCGTGAAGTACAAAGTATCGCTCGACAAGAAGTTCGCTTATGGAAAGAGTGAGGGTGCGATTACCCTTGAGGTGTACAACGCTGAGAGTAAGGGTTTTGAGAAGGCGCAAACAGTAGAGATGTCTATGGAAAAGACCTATGAGAATGTGAGTTTCGAGTTCGTATCGGAGAAACCTTATGCACCACACCGTTTGACGATCACTCCAACGAAGGAGAATAAGGGTGGCGGTAGCTTCTTTATCGACAACCTTAAGGTTGAGTCTGTTCAGTAAGCAATTTGAGTTTATTGAGTGTCACGAGCGCAACGGCTTGTGACACTCAATTATTTTTAGAGAAAACCAATAATTAAAATAATAAAAACCTAAAAAAACAATGAAAAAGTTATTAATGACATTTGCAGCAGTGGCAATGATGGTGTCGGCTGCATCGGCTCAGAGTTTGTTGGATATGAACTTTGAGGATGGAACACACACATTCAAGGCGTGGTCTCAGCAGGATACACTACTCACGGTTGTAGACTCATCTAAGGCGAACAATAGCGAACACGCACTGCAATTTAAGGTTGGTGCATTTGTCGATGTTAAGGGGTTCAAGAAGGATGTAAAGTATCGTTTGAGCTTTGATAAGAAGTTTGTGAACGGAAAGACAGATGGTTCGGTGACACTATCGGTTTACAACCCTGATGTTGAGGGCAAATTCCAAAAGATCGTTGACCAGAAACTTTCGCAAGTTAAAGAGTTCGAGACGGTTAGCTATGAGTTTACATCGCCTCGTCCATTTGGTGGACACCGTCTAGTGATCACTCCATCGAGCGAGGGCAAGGGTGGCGGTTGCTTCATTATCGATAACCTTAAGATAGAGGTTGTTAAGTAAGTGGCTGTTTTGTTTTAAAGACCAATTTTAAAGATCAATTTTAAAGACTAAATTATGAAAAAGTTATTAATGACATTTGCCGCAGTGGCAATGATGGTGTCGGCTGCATCGGCTCAGACGCTATTGGATATAAATTTCGAGGATGGTACACGTGGCGCATTTTTGCCTTGGGGTAAGAATGAGGCTATGGTCGAGATCCTTGGTGCAGACCAAGCAAAGGATAGCCAACACGCACTCCGTATCAAGACAGGCGTAGGAGCAAGCGTTAAGGGGTTCAAGAAGGATGTAAAGTATCGCATCTCGCTCGACAAGAAGTTTGTTGGCGGTAAGGGTGTCGGTGTGGTTCAGGTCGGTTGCTACAACCCTGATGTTGAGGGTAATTTCCAGATGCTTGTCAATGAGGAGTTGTCTCAGGTGAAGGAGTACGAGCACGTAAGCTTTGAGTTCACAACACCTCGTCCATTTGCAGCTCACCGTGTGACAATCGCACCATCGAGCGCTGGCAAGGGCGGCGGTAACTACATCATCGACAACGTTAAGATCGAGGTTGTGAAGTAACAAAATATTAAGGGGAATTATTAGAAGTCCCCTTAACGATTTAGCTAGTGAGCAAGCAGCTGCTCATTGGTTAGTTGTAAAATTAAGGTGGGTTCGATAATGTCGAACCCACTTTAATTTTAGTTGGCGGAGAGATAATAAATCCCTCGGTAGATTGTTTGGTTTCAATCTCTCCGAGGGATTCTTGATTGCCGCTGGCTGACGGCTTGTTTTATCTCGCTTTAGTTTTCGAGGTTGCCGACAACTTTGAATGCTTTGCCGTCGGGGGTTAGGACGATGCTGTAGATCTTGCCGTCGTAGATGTAGTACTCCTTGCCATCGATGGTTACTTGGTCAGCCTCTACGGGGAGTGTGCTTACCGTCACTTCGTTTGGTGCATCGACCACTTCGTAGCTGCTGCCCGACTGTTGGTAATAGACACCATCGTAGTAATAGAGTGCTGTTGCAAAGCCAGCTAGAGCTACATATCCAACAGGCAGTACGCTAACTCTCAGCCCAATTGGTGGCGCTACAGCGATGTAACGACCAGCATCGTGGCGGTAGTAACGACCTGCACTTACGTAGTAACTAATACCGCCCTTCTTCACCACGATGTGTGATGCAGGGAGTGTGCGAACAACCTTTACCGTTGGCGAGCTCTTCTTATATACCACGCTCGATGGTTTAACGATTGTTGGCGTTGGTGCGCCCTTTTTGCTCACCACCTTTGATGGCGACTTACTGCTCACGATGATGGTGCTCTTTGATGGGCTTGGGCTTAATAGCTTTGCCTGAACAGTAAATGTTGATAACCCCACAGCGAGGGTCAACAACGATGTGAATAACAAAATCTTTTTCATAGTTCGTAATTCGTAATGCGTAATTCGTAATTCGTAATGCGTAATTCGTAATGCGTAATGCGTAAGCCAGCTAAAAGGGAGCAAGCTCATAACTAACTCATACAGGCTAGCCAAAGCTAAAAGGGAGCTAGCGCCCTAATTCCTTAAGTATTTTTGCTTTATGCTTTGGGTCGAGCCTCTGTTTCATAAATGTTTCGTATGTTGGGCGCACGTGGTTCATCTTCATCTTCGGCACGTGAGTATCTAGGCTCAAATCGCAATCGAAGCGGAACATCAACGAGTGTGTCGACCCCTTTTGATACTTGTTGATGTGACAAATACCCCAAGTGATACCTCGTGCATAGTCGCTATTTGTAAAGGCATCAGGGTCATACAATCCCGAAGCGTCAGGCATCAAACCGCCAATGCTCGCCACGTGGAAGTTAACACCATCTTCGGCATACTGCACCGTGTAGTGCTCCATTCCGTCACGTGTCAGGATCGCCGCTACACCCTCCTTGAATCTGAAGAGTTGTGTCTCGTGTCCTGAGGTCATAATGGGGTTGAGCGGTGACTTCACAAATGGACCATAGGGCGAATCTCCAACCGCTACACCCTGTGATCGAGCGTGTGTTGGTGAGCTGTTGTATGTGCCTGTGTTGAAGTCCGCTTTGTAGTACATATATATCTTTCCATTCATTACAACGGGTAGCGGGTCGTGGATATTGTTCTGATCCCAACTTCCCTCCGAGCCTGTCGGCAGTACAACCTTGTCGATATGAGTCCACGGACCATCTGGTGATGAAGCCTCCGCCATCGCTACAGGACAGAAGTCACCAATCGTGCCACTCGCTACATCGAACGCCTGATAATAGAGGTAATACTTATCTTTCCAGACCAAGATCTCGGGTGTCGAGATACTTCGCCAACCAACTTTAGGCTTCTCGGGGCGACCGACCGCTACACCCTGCTCCACCCACGTGAAGCCATCCTTACTCGTTGCGTAGCCAATATCCGAGAGATCCCAATCGACCGAAGGAATAACATCTGTCGAGCCCTTAGCGCCTGCAGGTGCCTCGACACTTCTGCGGAGTGTGTACCACATATAGAACGTATCGCCCACCTTGACAATGCGTGATGGGTCACGGCGTGAGATCCTGCCGCTGCCGTTGTCGTAATCAAAGCCCTCGATTGGCGAGAAGTAAAAGACTGAGAATAGCTCGTTGGTCTGAGGTGATGTCGCTCCGTATTGGTCGTAGAGGCGCTCTGTAGCGGCACTCAACTGAAACTCGGGTTTCTCCTCGGGGATCATAAATGGGAACTCAGCCGTGGGTTTATTGCTTGTCTCACAGCACTTTGTGCTGGCTGAATCTGTGCAGCCACAGCTGCTGAGTAGTGCAGCTAGTGCACAGCCGAATATTGTCTTTTTCATAGTTATGAGTTATTAGTTATGTGTTATTAGTTATTAGTTATGAGTTATTGGCTTGCCTGTATGAGCTGAGTAATTCTGAGTAAGACTGAGTAAGACTGAGTAAGACTGAGTAAGACTGAGTAAGACTGAGTAAGACTGAGTAAGACTGAGTAAGACTGAGTAAGACTGAGTAAGACTGAGTAAGACTGAGAGCAAGCCAAATAACTCCTAACTATCTAAAGTCAAATGTAAGGTCGATAACAATCGGCTCATCGAAGTTGCCGTAGTAATTCTCGACCGACCCGTGAGGACCTGTCTGTGCTGGATCTTGGAACTTGGTCGCCATCGCTGGGGCGTTCATCACGAACGATATATCGCCTGCTGGCATCGCATCGGTGATAGCTTTACCACGTCTGAAACCCTCCGAGATCTTGGGCGTGAAGAGGCGAATATAGACAAATGGCGTGTGACAATAGAGCTTGAAACTGCTGTCGTTCTTGCCGTAGATGTAGCCCCAATAGAAGTTCGAGAAGAAACCTTTGAACTCGGGGTATATGAGCTTGCCATCTGTGTACTCAGCGGTCACCGTGTCGTTGTAGTCGCTCGCCCATACTCCAAATTGCGTACCCCTCATTCTGTTGCGCCACACTCTGTAGGGACCATCACCCAACCACTTCATACCTGTGATGTTCTCTTCGGGGTAGTCAAATGTGATACCTTTGTAGCCCTTTACCACCTTCATACTCTTGAGTGTTACGCTTAGGTCGAGTTTGCCATCGGCGTAAACCGTCCACTTGATTGTGTCCGATGAGTAGATCTTCTCGGTCACCCACTGGTTCTTCTGAAGTGATGGTTCGAGCACGAATGTGTACTCCATAGCGCCATCTAATCGCTTGGTAATCAGCTTTTCGAGCTTGTCTTTTACAACCTTAGTTTCGGTGAGTATCTTCAACCCCGATAGCGGTATTAGCTTGCCGTCACGCTTGATTGACTTGATCTCGCCACTGGTTTTGTCGAAGATGAACTCCATCCCCTTGGCTGTTGCGGTGATTGTCGCCTCGCTCTGGGTGCTCTTCACTTCGCCACTCTTTGGCAACTTGATGAGCTCCTTGTTGAGCCTCTCGGGCGACTTCACGGGGTAACTCCACGTGAAAATCTCCTTGCCGTGTGGGTCGTGTGCCGTTAGGTGTAGCGCATCCATCTCACGCCAATTCGTGGGTTTTGCAACGGTGAATTTGCCCTTCTCGTAGGGTTTCAACGCAGGTAACTTCACGTTTGATTTCGATGCAACGATGCTTGTGTTTCCATCGGGCGAGGTGAACTTCATCCACTTAGCCTCCAATTTGCACTCATCGAGGTTGGTGAAGTGATAGCGATTCTCGATACGGAAGAGCCCCGTGAAGTCGTCACGAATATATCTATCCTCGATGTAGATTGGTGACCATATCTCCTTGATGGTGAAGTAGCTAGCCTCCTTTTCGAGGTACGATCCAACGATTCCATCGGCAGCCATATTTCCATTCGTGTCGATGATGCCGCCCTTATCCTTGCGTACTACGCCCTCATCGGCAAAGCACCACAAGAAACCGCCCGCTCCGAGTGGATTGTTCCAATGTATGTTCCAAAAATCCTCCAATCCAGCACCGTGTCCGCCATCATAACAGCCGTGTAGAAACTCTGTGTGGAAGAGGATCTTATCCTGTGCACGTGAGTCGCTGATTGCGCCGCTGTAGAGTGGGTAGTGGAGGTTGTTGATCTTGCCCAAGACGTTCCACGGGTGTATCACGTTGCGCTTTTGAATATCATAAATTGCGTAGTCGCCATCGAGTTCGGTGTTCCAACCCGTCTCGTTTCCATTCGCCCAGAAGAGTATCGATGGGTGGTTGACATCACGTGTCACAGTCTCACGAACGATCTTGCGACCCACCTCAGTATCGAGCTTTGGTGTGTGCCACGTGCAGACCTCATCGATCACAAAGAGACCCAACGAGTCGCAAAGATCGAGGAAGTGAACCTCGGGTGGGTAGTGAGACATTCGCACAGCATTCATATTCATATCCTTGATCATCTCGATATGTTGGAGGCTCACCGAGCGATTTGTGGTGCGACCTGTCTCGGGGTGGAACGTGTGGCGATTGACACCCTTGAACTTCACTCGCTCGCCATTTACATAGACACCATCGCCATCTAACACCTCGATCGTCCTAAAGCCGATGCGCTGTGTGAGGGTGTGGAGCGGCTCGCCCTTGCTGTTGTTGAGCGAGATTTTGAGCTGATAGAGGTTTGGTTTCTCGCTGTTCCACTGCTTGATATTTTGCGCCTGTGCCTCTAGTGACCATCTGTCGTTGAGCCTTTCGCACTTGGTTGGCGAGAGCGAGGCGAGCTTGTTGCCCGTGAGGTCTTGCAGTTCGATCTCGACACCCTTTGCCTGCTTTGAGTTGGTGAAGATCTCAGCTTTGATTGCGCCCGATGCAGCTGCGTCAATCGCTACTCGCTCGATGTGCTCACGAGGCATAACCTCCAAATATACAGGACGATAGACACCGCCAAAGATCCAAAAATCAGCCTTGCGCTCAGCGTGGTTGATCGACTCATTTGATGATGCTTTATCGACCCTCACTTCGAGTGTGTTCTCCGCTCCGAACTTCAGGAGGTGCTCAACATCGAACTTAAACTCATAGAAAGCGCCTTGGTGTCTCTCGCCAGCCTTCTTGCCGTTGATCTTCACCTCAGCATCGGTCATAACACCCTCGAAAACGATCCTCACAGCGTTGCCTCTCCACTCCTTCGGCAGGGTGAATTTATATCTGTAGAGCCCGTGTTCATTCACTCGCTCCTCGAAAGGATCGTGTCCATAGTTATAGTTACCGAAGCCCTGTAGCTCCCAGCACGATGGAACAGCGATCTTTGTCCACTTGCCGCTATTCATACCCTCCGAGCAGAAGAAGTCCCACTCCACGGTCTTGTCGCTGCCCGTGCCCGAGAGGTAGTGCCGAATAGTCTCGGCAGCATCAGCCCCAAGGATCGATGTCGAGAGGAGCAATAACGCTGCTGCCCTCTTTAATGTTCTTGTCATTGTTATCTAGGTTTAAGTTTTGTTGCTTGCCTTTTGTTGCTTGCCTTTTGTTGCTTGCCTTTTGTTGCTTGCCTTTTGTTGCTTATGTTTTGTTGCTTATGTTTTGTGGCTCTATACCTATATATAATAGATAACACAAAGTTAGTAAATAAATATGAGTATCGCAAATTGTATAATGAGAATCTGTGAATTTTTTATTGCTGTATGAGATTGAAAGGTGAGTAGTGTTCTTAAAATAAATTATAAACTTTTGTGCCCTTTTTGGTTATGAATTGATACTTCGAGGGTGGGTGAATAAAACTAATGGGGTTGAGAGTGTGCTAAGGTGGTGATTTTCTCCATATCTTGCGGCTGTAAACGGTGGTGGGCAGCAGCGGTTGGAGGGTGGTTTACAGAGGGTAAGTATTTATAAAAACTTTAAATATATAGGAATTATGAGAAAGATCGTAAAGAGTTTGGCATCAGCAGCAGCGGTAGCAGCGGCAGCCCTAACATTCACAGCGTGTCCATCGACACAGAGTACAGAATCGGCTGAGAGCAGCGATGTAGTTGAGGTGGGTATCCTCCACTCATTGAGCGGAACAATGGCTATCTCGGAGGTCTCTTTGCGTGATGTCTTGATGATGGGAATCGAGGAGATCAACGCATCGGGCGGTGTGTTGGGAAAGAAGATCTCAGCGAAGATCGTCGACCCAGCCTCAAATGTTGACCTATTTGCGGAGAAGGCGAAGGAGCTCCTCGGTAAGGATCAGGTCAAAGCGGTGTTCGGCTGTTGGACATCGGTTTCACGTAAGGCGGTGCTTCCAGTCTTTGAGGAGTACAAGGGTCTGCTCTTCTATCCAGTTCAGTATGAGGGTCAGGAGTGTTCGCCAAACATCATCTACTCAGGTGCAACACCAAACCAGCAGCTGATTCCAGCTACGGAGTATCTAATGAGCGAGGATGGTGGCGAGTACAAAAAGTTCTATCTACTCGGAACAGATTACGTATTCCCTCGTACAGCCAATACAATCTTGAAGAACTTCCTCTTGGCGAGCGGTGTGCCTGCTGCAAATATCGTTGAGGAGTACACTCCATTTGGTCACCAAGATTATCAGACGATCGTATCGAAGATCAAGCGTTTCGCTGCAACAGGTGATGCGTGTGTGTTGAGTACAATCAATGGCGACAGCAATGTTCCATTCTACAAAGAGTTTGCAAACCAAGGTCTCACAGCTGATAAGTGTCCAATTATGGCGTTCTCAGTAGCGGAGGATGAGCTTCGTGCAATGGATACTGAGTATTTGGCTGGTCACCTAGCGGCGTGGAACTACTTCCAGAGCGAGGAGTCACCTGAGAATAAAAAGTTCGTTGCAGACTTCAAGGCGTTCTGTAAGAAGAACAATCTTCCCGGTGGTGCTGATCGTGTGACGGACGACCCAATCTGCTGGGCTTACACAGACCTTTACTTGTGGAAAGCAGCTGTCGAGAAGGCTAAGTCGTTCGAGGTGAAGGATGTGATCGCAGCGCTCTCAGATATGGAGTTCGTGTCGCCTGCAGGCAGGGTGAAGATGCACAAGGAGAACCACCACTTGGCGAAGTATGCAGTGATCGGTGAGATCCGCAAGGATGGTCAGTTCAACGTATTGAGCAAAACTTCTGATTTGGTTGTTCCAGAGCCATTCAGCAAGTTCTCAAAGTAGTCTCAAAGTAGTCTCAAAGTAGTCTCAAAGTAGTCTCAAAGTAGTCTCAAAGTAGTCTCAAAGTAGTCTCAAAGTAAATAGTCCGCTCATCTGCCTCTCTCGATGGGTGCATCGATAGGGTGGGTGGGCGATTAGTTTTTATAATTTTAGGAAACCAAAATTGAAATAATTATGCTGCAAAAGATATTGGCAACGGTACTATCGTTGATGGTGAGTTGTCAACTCTTTGCACAATCTGAGATGTCGGTTAGCAGAGCTATTGCCGACATTCTTAGTGGTGACAAAGAGATGGTTAGCGAGGGGTGCACCTTTTTGGGCACGGATCGCAGCGACAGTACAATCCTCTTCGCAAAGAGGGCGTTGGACGGCAAGCTCTACTCTGCTGATGGGGTGGCGGCTGTGAAGAGCGATTCAGGTAAATATGTCGCTCTATTTGGCGGTGAGCCACTCACGGCTGAGAACTTCAGAGCGATTAAGTTGTCACGTAAGGATCGCCGCACACTCTCGGCTTTAGGCTCGTTGATAAGCCTCAAGAGTGATGACGTGAAGGAGCGAATGGCTGCCTATACAGATCTCGCAAACTCGGGCGATGTAGCGGCTATAGAGCTGTTGGAGGGTGCTGTGGAGGTGGAGAGCGACAAGGCGGCTCTCGCTCTTGCGGAGCGTTCGTTGTATATAACCTATCTAACGGTGGGTAGCGAGGAGCAGCAGGCGGAGGCGATCGCTGCAATCGATGAGAGCCGTGATATGGAGTACTCAGTGGCGATGGAGCAATATGTTCTTCGTGAGGATATTACAAACACAAATCGGGCAGCGGCAAACCTCGTCGTGAAGTACTTCGAGATGGTGATCCGAAACAACAACCTCTATCAAAATATCTTTAGCGGTTTGAGCTTGGGAAGTATCTTGGTGTTGGTCTCGTTGGGTCTCTCGATCGTCTATGGATTGGCGGGTATCATCAATATGAGCCACGGCGAGTTCCTGATGATTGGCGCTTACACGACCTATTGCGTTCAGCAGATATTCATTCAGTTCTTGCCTGAATCGCTGTTGGATTTGTCGTTCTTTGTCTCGTTGCCGTTGTCGTTTATTGTGGCGGCTCTCTTTGGACTTGTCATTGAGCGTTTGGTGTTGCGTCACCTCTACTCTCGCCCGTTGGAGAGTATGCTCGCTACGTTGGGTATCAGCTTGATACTCATTCAGTTGGCTCGCTCTATCTTTGGTGACCTCACTACGGTCAAAGCCCCTGCAATCCTCTCGGGCGGTATCTCGTTGGGTTCGGGTTTGATCCTGCCTTACAACCGCTTGTTCATCATTGTGCTTACGATCTTGATCTTCATTGGGGTCTATATGCTCTTCCAACGTACACGTCTCGGAGTGCGCATTAGGGCGGTGACACAGAACCGAAATATGAGCGCTTGCGTTGGAATCTCGACTAAGCGTATCGATATGATTACATTTATGTTGGGTTCGGGATTGGCTGGAATCGCTGGTTGCGCCATCACTCTCATCGGTAATGTTGTGCCGAATATGGGTCAGACTTATATTGTCGATTCATTCTTGGTGGTGGTGACTGGAGGTGTCGGTAAGTTGGCTGGATGCGCTGTTTCGGGTGTCGGTATCGGAGTGTTGTCTAAGTTCTTCGAGGCTGGTTTCGAGGCGGTCTACGGCAAGGTGATGATCCTGCTGTTGATAATCATATTCTTACAGTATCGCCCAAAGGGTCTTTTCGCAGACAAGGGAAGAATCGGAGACGATTAGCTTGCCGAACATTGCAAGGCGGCGATATTTCAACGATCCCGCTTCGGAGTATTCGGTCACGTACTGCAGTACGCTCCCTCGCACTCCCTCACACTCCAAAGCACGATCTTTAGGGTCTCATCCACCTATCAATGTCCGAGTATGCAGCACAAAATTTAATGAATTACAACTATGCAAAAAGATAAAACAATATTAGTATTACTGCTGATCTTTATGGTTCTGCTCCCCGTGGCGAACCTTATTGGATTGGTGCCGATCGATACGGTAACCCTTTGGGGGCGCTACCTCTGCTTCGCTATTGCGGCGATTGGAGTCGATCTTATTTGGGGCTACACAGGCATTATGTCGATGTGTCAAGCCTTCTTCTTCTGTCTGGGCGCTTACGGTATGGGAATGTACCTCACGCTCTTTAACCTCCCCGAGGGGACTACAGTGCCGCTCTTTATGGAGTGGAATCAGATCACCGAGCTGCCGCTCTTTTGGCTGCCGTTCCAGAGCTTTGGCGGTGCGCTTGTCGCAACCATCATCGCTACGATCGCTTTCGCAAGTATCAGCTACCTAATCTTCCGCCGCCGTATCAAGGGTGTATTCTTCGCTATCATCACTCAGGCGTTGGCGTGGGCGATGTTCCTGCTCTTCTCTCGAAATGAGACGCTGTTGGGCGGTACGAATGGTCTTACGAACTTCCCGAGTATGATGGGGTTAGATCTTCGTAGCGATGCGGTTAAACTCTCGCTCTATATCGTTACGGTGGTGGCGCTCATTGCGGTCTATGTTGGCGCTAAGGTGCTCTCTAACTCTAAGTTTGGTAAGCTCTTGGTCGGTATTCGTGATAGCGAGTCTCGATTGCGTTTCACGGGTTATAAGGTGGCGCACTTCCAAACGGCGGTCTTTGTCATTGGTGCACTTATCGCTATGATTGCAGGTATGCTTTACTTGCCTCAGACAGGTATCGTTACACCGGGAAGAATGGATGTTCGTGCATCGATCGAGATGTTGATTTGGGTGGCGCTCGGTGGTCGAGGCAACCTGAAGGGTGCGATCCTCGGAGCGTTGATCGTCAACCTGTTGTACAGTATCTTCACATCGTTGATGCCCGATGCTTGGCCCTATATATTGGGTGCGTTGTATGTTGTGACGGTTCTCTACCTCGACAAGGGTGTATTGGGGCTTGGAACGACAATTGTGCAGAAGTTAAAGAGCAAGGGTCTAACACTATCTAAAGGGGACTTCTAATAATCCCCTAAATTACTTTTAGGCTACTAACCACCCCTTTTTGATTTCACAAAAATAGGTGGTAGAGCCACTACAACCCACTTTTGCAAAATCAAAAATGGGCAATTATTAACCAAAAATTAAAATCGGGGAATTATTAGAAGTCCCCTAAATTGTAAAGCTATGTTGAAAGTGAGAAATATAACCATAACCTTCGGTGGTGTGGTGGCGTTATGTCTGAATAGATTTGATGTGGCGGATAATGAGTTGCGTGTGATTATCGGCCCGAATGGTGCAGGTAAATCGACACTTATGGATGTGTTGTGCGGTAAGACCCTGCCTGCACAGGGGTCGGCTAGGTTCAACGGTGAGGAGCTTATCGGTCGTTCGGAGATCGAGATCAATCAGATGGGTGTGGGGCGTAAGTTCCAAAAACCATCGGTCTTTGAGGGTCTCTCGGTCTTTGACAATATGATAATGGGTTTGAAGGGTAGCCGTGGGGTCTTTTCATCGATATTCTTCCGCCTCACGCCTCCACAGCGAGCTAAGATCTATGAAACAGCGAAGTTGGTCAACCTGATCGATGAGATGGATACGATCGCTGGGGCGCTGTCGCACGGTCAGAAGCAGTGGTTGGAGATCGCTATTGTCTTGTTGCAAGATCCTCAGCTGCTCTTGATCGATGAGCCAGCGGCAGGAATGTCCGATGCCGAGACAGCTAAGACGGGCGAGCTGCTTATCGAGTTGAGCAAGAGCCACAGTGTAATCGTCATCGAGCACGATATGCACTTCGTGGAGCAGATCGCTAAGGATAAGGTGACGGTGTTGGTGCGTGGCGAGATCCTCACGGAGGGTACGTTCCAAGAGGTTAAAAACGATAAGCAGGTGATCGATTGTTACTTGGGTGCGCCCGACTCTGCTCAGGTTCTAAATGCAAAATAGAGGAGGAAAAAGTATGGATAAGTTATTGAAAATAGAGGGGCTACACGCTGCCTACGGACAGAGCGCAATTTTGTGGGGCGTAGACCTCACCGCTGAAAGAGGCAAGGTGACAACGATAATGGGGCGTAATGGTGTGGGTAAAACCACACTGATGCGCTCGATAATGGGGTTGGTGAAGTGCACAGCTGGTGAGGTTATCTTTGACGGAAAGTCGATTATGTCGCTCGCTACCGAGAAACGTGCACAGAGCGGTATTGCGTTTGTGCCGCAGGGGCGTGAGATCATCCCTAAACTTACGGTCTATGAGAATATATTAATAGGTACGGAGGCGCTATCGGGAAAGGATAAGAGTTTCGATGAGGAGGAGATCTATTCGATATTTCCGATCCTCAAAACCTTTCGCAACCGTTTGGGCGGTAACCTCAGTGGTGGTCAGCAGCAGCAGTTGGCGATAGCTCGTGCATTGGTCGGCAACCCGAAATTGCTCATCTTGGATGAGCCAACCGAGGGAATACAGCCCTCAATCACACTTGAGATCGCAGAAGTTTTGAAAGATCAAATAAAAAAGCGTAACTTAGCGGTGTTATTGGTGGAGCAGAAGTTGGATTTTGCGAAACTGCTCACCGATGACTACTTTATTATGGATCGAGGCAAGGTGGTGAAGAGTTTCAATAAGGCGAATGCCGACTATGATGAGCTTAAGACCTTCTTGTCTGTATAACGAACAAAAATTTAGGTTATGCACTTAACACCACGAGAGACCGAAAAGTTACTGCTTTACTACGCAGGAGATGTCGCCGCGCGCCGCTTGGCTAAGGGTATCAAACTCAACTACCCAGAGGCGATTGCATACATTAGCCAACACTTGATGGATGGCGCACGTGAGGGGCGAACCGTTGCCGAGCTTATGCAGTCGGGCGCTGAGCTGCTCACACAAGACGATGTGATGGAGGGGGTTGGCGAGATGATTCACGATGTGCAGATCGAGGCGACCTTTCCAGACGGTACCAAGTTAGTAACCGTCCACAACCCAATCAGATAGAACGTTGCAAAGTGGCGATATTTGAAAGATGCTTTCGAGGGCTCATCGGTCACGTACTTTAGTATGCTCCCTCAGATCCCTCAAAACCATCTTCCAAATCTCATCCACTTATCAGCGTTCTAAGTAAAATTAGGTATTATGATTCCAGGAGAATATTTTATTAAGGAGGGTGAAATAACTCTCAACGAGGGGCGTGAGACAGCGACCCTAGAGGTGGTCAATAGTGGCGACAGACCTATTCAGGTGGGGTCGCACATCCACTTCTTTGAGATCAACCGAGCGCTGCTCTTCAATCGTGAGGCGGCGTTTGGAATGAGGCTTAATATTCCTGCAGGTACAGCTGTGAGGTTTGAGGCTGGTGAGCAGAAGAGGGTCGAGCTTGTGACTCTTGGCGGTGAGCGTAGGGTGATTGGTGTCAACAACTTAACATCGTCACAGACAATCGCATCGGCTGATCGTGAGGCGGCTATGAGGCAGCTTAAGAGGCGTGGGTTTAAAACTAATATCGAGTAGGGGTTATGAGTTTAAAGATAAGCAGAGATAGGTACGCCAATCTCTATGGTCCAACAATAGGCGACAAGATCCGCTTGGGCGACACGGATCTCATCATCGAGATCGAGAGGGACTACGCTGTGTTGGGTGACGAGGTGAAGTTTGGCGGAGGTAAGACCGTGCGTGAGAGTATGGGTCAGAACAGTACAGCCGTGCGTGAAGATGGGGTGTTGGATCTCTGTATCACGGGGGCGATCATCATCGACCACTGGGGCATCGTTAAGGCTGATGTCGGTATTCGTGACGGTAAAATCGTGGGGATCGGTAAGGCTGGTAACCCCGATATAATGGATGGTGTCACCGAAGGGATGGTGATCGGTGCATCTACGGAGCTGCACGGTGGAAATGGTTATATACTCACCGCTGGAGGTATCGATTCACACATTCACTTCATCTGTCCGCAACAGGTCGAGACAGCGATAGCGGGCGGTATCACAACGATGATTGGTGGCGGTACAGGTCCAAACGATGGAACAAATGCAACGACAATAACACCGGGTGCGTGGAACATTCGCCGTATGCTTGAATCGGCTGATCACTATCCAATTAATTTAGCCTTCTTGGGCAAGGGTAACTGTGCGACACTTCGCCCGATTGAGGAGCAGGTGGAGGCTGGTGCAGCAGGGCTTAAGATACACGAGGATTGGGGCTCGACACCAGCGGTGATTGATGCCTCGCTCACCGTGGCGGACAAGTATGATGTACAGGTGGCGATCCACACCGATACGCTCAATGAGGCGGGTTTCTTGGAGGATACGATGCACGCAATCGCTGGGCGTGTGATTCACACCTATCACACTGAGGGGGCTGGCGGTGGTCACGCTCCCGACATTATTCGTGCAGCGATGTATCCAAATGTCTTGCCTGCATCGACAAATCCAACACGTCCATTCACGAAGAATACGGTTGATGAGCACCTCGATATGTTGATGGTGTGTCACCACTTGAGCAAGAGTATTCCCGAGGATGTATCCTTTGCCGATTCACGAATTAGACCTGAGACAATTGCGGCGGAGGATATTCTGCACGATATGGGTGTATTCAGCATTATGAGCTCCGATTCTCAGGCGATGGGTCGTGTGGGTGAGGTTGTGACACGCACGTGGCAAACAGCGAGCAAAATGAAGTCTCAACGTGGTTACTTGCCTGAGGATGAGGCGAATGAGAATGATAACTTCCGTGCGAAGAGATACATTGCGAAGTACACGATCAACCCAGCGATCGCCCACGGGATCTCTGATTACATCGGCTCGGTGGAGGTTGGCAAGATGGCTGATTTGGTGCTGTGGAGACCAGCGTTGTTTGGCGCTAAGCCCGAGATGATCATCAAGGGTGGCTTTGTCTCGTATGCGAAGATGGGCGATGCAAACGCCTCGATTCCAACACCTCAGCCCGTAATCTATCGCCCGATGTTTGGGGCGTTTGGTGGGGCGGTTGCCTCGACCTGTGCAACGTTTGTGTCGCAAGCATCGCTCGATTTGGGTATTGTGCAGAGCTACGGTTTGAAGAAGATGTTGTTGCCTGTAAAGGGGTGTCGCAAGATCGGCAAGGCGGATATGATTCACAACGATGCAACGCCAAAGATCGGAGTGAATCCCGAGAATTACAGGGTGACGGTGGATGGCGAACATATAACCTGCGAGCCAGCGGTGGAGTTACCCTTAGCACAGCGCTACTTTATGTTTTAACGGGTGTTGCAAGGCGGCGAGTATTATAAGGGAATTATTAGAACTCCCCATAAATAAAATTAGATGTTAGTAAAGGAGATTATAGGTAGAGAGGCGGAGATGGCGCTCGATGGAGTGGCTATTGATGAGCTTAAGTTGGAGTGGTTTGAACTCAATAAACGTGTGCAGCGTAAGGTGACTGAGGGGGGGCGAGATGTGGCGCTGAAGTTTATTTCGGAGGGTGTGGCGCTCTCGGATGGCGACGTGTTGTATCGCTCTGATGAGGAGGGTTTTGCGATTGTCGTGAGGGTGTTGCCTACAGAGGCGATTGTCCTCTCGCCTGTCGATATGTTGGAGATGGCGACTATCTGTTATGAGATTGGAAATAAGCATATGCCGCTGTTCATCGAGGGCGAGGAGTTGCTGTTGCCCTTTGAGGCACCGATGTTTAAGTGGTTGCAGGCGGCTGGTTATTCGCCTCGTCAGGAGATGCGCACATTGGTTGGGCGATTGAGGAGTAAATCGGGTGATCATCACCATTCACATTCACATTCACATTCACATTCACATTCACATTCACACGATGGGTCGTTATTGTCGAAGGTGATGCACCTCGCTGGAAAAGCTCATTAGTATGAGAATTAGCGCACTAACAACACTGCTGCATCTGAGCGACCCTACACTCCCGATCGGAGGGTATGCGCACTCTTATGGATTGGAGTGTTATGTGCAGCAGGGGGTGGTCGATAGTGTGGAGAGTGCTCGACGGTTTGTGCGTAACTCGTTGTGGTTCAACGTTAAATATAACGATGGGGTCTATGTTCGATTGGCTTATGAGGCGGTTGTATCGGGCGATTTGGATGAGCTCGTGAGGCTCGACGTGGAGTGCACAGCGCTCAAATCACCGATGGAGATACGTCAAGCATCGCTGAAGTTGGGGGTTCGCCTCCTGAAGATATTCACACGAACGCTCACGGGCGAGGGGGTCGAGCGGCTCACGAAGTTGACAAAGAGTGGCGGTGGGCACTACGCAATAATTTATGGTGCGGTGGCGGCTCTATCGGGGCTCGAAGAGGTGGAGACGATGCTCTCGTTTTATTACAACTCGATGGTCTGTATGGTGACTAACGCTGTGAAACTCATCCCGTTGGGGCAGCTGTCGGGGCAAGATATTATCTTTGAGTTGGAGCAGGAGTTGGAGCAGTTGACTAGCGAGACCATCGAGCTTGATCGAGAGATGAGAGGGGTCTGTGCCGTGGGGTTTGATATTAAATGTATGCAGCACGAGAGGTTGTACTCACGGTTGTATATGTCGTAGAAAAAATAGAAATATGAGAGACTATATAAAGATAGGAGTAGCTGGACCAGTGGGTTCGGGAAAGACAGCGCTATTGGAGCGTTTGACACGCAGAATTTGCGGTGAGTACAGCGTGGGTGTCATCACCAACGACATCTACACAAAGGAGGATGCGGAGTTCCTCACGAAGAATAGCTCGCTCGCTGCCGAGAGGATCATCGGTGTCGAGACGGGTGGTTGTCCGCACACCGCAATTAGAGAGGATGCAAGTATGAACCTAGAGGCTGTGGATGAGATGGTGGCACGTTTCCCCGATATAGATATTGTCTTTATCGAGAGCGGTGGCGATAACCTTTCGGCTACATTCAGCCCCGACTTGGTCGATGTGAGCATCTTCGTAATCGATGTCTCGGAGGGTGAGAAGATCCCTCGAAAGGGCGGGCCAGGAATCACTCGCTCTGATCTGCTGCTCATCAATAAGATCGACCTTGCGCCATATGTTGGGGCGAGCTTGGAGGTGATGGAGAGCGATGCACGGCGTATGCGTCAGGGTAAACCTTTCGTATTCTCGAACCTCAAAACCGATGAGGGGTTGGAGGCAGTTGTGGGCTGGATCAAACGTTATGCCTTGCTGGAGGAGGTAGACGAACCAAACCTAGTTAGATAAGGGGGCTAGCTCCCTTTTAACTTTAGCTTGATGGTGTGAGTTATGAGTTATGAGTTATGAGTTATGAGTTATGAGTTATGAGTTATGAGTTATGAGTTATGAGTTATGAGTTATGAGTTATGAGTTATGAGTGGGGGCTTGCTCTCTTTTGGTTTGATAATTAAGATTGATTATTATGGATGCTCAAATTAGATTGTCGGTGGGGTGTCGTGAGGGGCGGTCTTATATACGTAGCCTCTACACTACGCCGCCTTTTCGTGTAGTCTCGGTTGGGCAGTGTGAGAGGGATGGGGCGGCCTATTTGATGCAGATGAGTACCTCGCCTGGGGTGTTGAGTGGCGATAGATATGAGATCGATATTGAGCTCGAAACAGATGCTCGGCTGCAATTTAAGAGCCAATCGTATCAGCGAATTTTCGATATGGAGGGCGAGGCTCAGCAGCGAATGAGAATCACGGTGGGCGATGGGGCGCACTATTCGCAGGTGTCGCACCCGATTGTGCCGCACCGCAACTCATCATATTCGGCTGTGACGGAGGTTGAGTTGGGGCGTGAGAGCTCGTTTCTGCAGAGCGAGGTCATAACGTGTGGGCGGAGACTGCACGGCGAGGCGTTTGAGTTTCGGGAGTTTTCAAATAGTGTCGAGGTCTATGATGAGCATAGATTGAGGCTTAAGGATCGGGTTTGGCTGTCGCCTAAGGCGTTGCCACTCACCGATTTAGGTCTGCTCGAAGGGCGTACACATCAGGCGACACTCATCTACCAAACGACCGTGAATGGGGTCGATATTAAGGCTGTTATCGAGGCGGTGCAGACAATGTTGTCGGCGGTCGAGGGGTTGGAGTTTGGCATCTCCGAGAGCCACTATTCGGGCTTTGTCGTGAGGCTATTGGGCGGTGGTGGCGAGCTGCTTTTTGAGGCTCTATCTTCGGTGCAGCATTATCTGTGGAGCGCTGATTGGAAAAGATAATTGGCGCTGGGCTGAGAAACAATTGGCGCTGAGTTGAAAAAAATATGGCTCCAAGAGTGCTTTTAAAAATATGGCAATAATTATTTTACACTACTTAAGTTGCTAATCTCAAAGTAAAGGCGTATCTTTGCAGCCAAATTTTCATTATAATTAAGGTATGCAAAAAACTTTACGCAACATCATCGCCGCAGCGGCAATAATAGTGCTGGCGGCTCTCTCAACTTCCGCTCAGTCAACAGACTCATCGAAGGGTTCACTCAAAGTTAGCGGATTTGTTCAGCTCATTATGAGCGAGGATTTCGGTGGCTACATCGACAATTACGACTTCATCCCATCGCTGATCGATGTCTCGGGCTCGGCTAATGCAGAGCAGCAATTCAGAGCAGATTTCTCAACATCACGTCTTAACTTCGACTACTCGAAAGAGTCGGCTGCATTGGGCGAGGTGAAACTACATATGGATGTCGACTTCCGTGGTGGATCACAGGGCAGCTATACGGCTCGTATGCGCCGTGGTTTCATCACCGTTGGCAACTGGATGGCTGGTAAGACATTCACTAACTTTATGGATGCAGGCGCAATGTTGGGTCAGATCGACTTTCAGGGCTCTAATGGCTACTGTTTTAACTATGCACCACAGTTGCGTTATACTTATGTAGATGATAATGAGCATCTTTCTCTGTCGGCATCGTTGGAGTATCTTCCGCAGTCACTCTCGACATCGATCTTGGGCAGCACGGAGTATGAGCGTATCACACAGCGCCTTCCAACCGTGCCCGTTTATGCACAATACAACTTTGGCGAGGATCGTGATAACCACGTGCGTTTGTCGGGAATAGTTCGTCCTCAGTCGGTCTACAGGGTCTCTACAGATGAGACTCTCTCACGTGTCGGTTGGGGTGCACAATTTAGCGGACGTTTGGCGTTCTGTCCAGCGTTGTTCCTATATTATAACGCTATCTATGGAGCGGGTATCGCTGAGTATATAAGCGACCTTTACGGCTCAGAGATGGAGTACACAATCACAGCTTCGGCAGCGGATGGAATCGAGACTACAGAGATGTATAGTTATAATGTCGGTCTACAGGTCAACCTCTCGAAGCGTGTTTGGTGTAACGCCGCCTACTCATCGGCAACGATCGGCAGCGATAAGGATGAGGCGATCTTCGGGTCATCGGCTTATCACACAGGTAACTTTGCATTTGGTAACATCTACTTCCAAGCGACACCCGATCTGCAGTTCGTAGCGGAGTATATCAACGGTAAGCGTGAGAATATGAATGGCGAGAGCGGCAAGGCAAACCGAATCTATCTAATGGCGCAGTACAACTTCTAGGGTAGAGTTCGTAAGAGATAATGGAGGTGGGATCTGTGTTGCAGGTTTCACCTTCGGTTTTTGTAAGTTATTATAGATCAACACAATAATATTGTGCAAATACGTTAGTAAAGTATGGTAAACAGAAGAGATAAGATAACAATAGACGAGAGGCTCTGCATCGGTTGCGAGCAGTGCGTCAAGAGGTGTCAGGGTGGCGCTTTGGAGATGGTTGAGGGTAAGGCTCAGTTGGCTAACGAGGATTATTGCGATGGGCTGGGTGTATGTATTGGTGAGTGTCCTGTGGGGGCTATCACCGTTGAGACGATCGAGGTCGAGAGTGCCTCAAAACCGAGTTTTGCAGGGTTGAAGATTATGCCCAAGGTCGATAAGCAACGGGCGCAAGAGAGTGCCGATGCAGCTCACAACTCAACAGCTGGCGAGGTGGTGTCACACCTTACACATTGGCCCATTCAGTTACACTTGATCAGCCACGCCTCGGAGTATCTGAGGGGTGCGGATCTATTGGTGGCGGCGGATTGTAGCGCCTATGCTTGTGCCGATTTCCACGAGACGATGCTCAAGGGGCGTAAGCTGGTGATCGCCTGCCCAAAGTTGGACAACAACAAAGAGGTGTACATTCAGAAACTCAAGGGGCTAATCGATAACGCATTGATCAACAGCATCACAGTGGCGATAATGGAGGTGCCCTGCTGCAGCGCATTGATGCAGATCAGCAAATCAGCAGTCGATCGCTCGATACGTAAAGTGCCGATCAAGAGGGTCGTCATCGGAATCCGTGGAGCAATCCTTAGCGAGGAGTGGATCTGATTATTAGTTATTAGTTATTAGTTATTTGGCTTGTCTGTATGAGCTGAGTAGTGCTGAGTAGTGCTGAGTAGTGCTGAGTAGTGCTGAGTAATTCTGAGTAATTCTGAGTATTACTGAGAGCAAGCCAAAGCTAAAAGGGAGCTAGCTCCCACTCATAACTCAAGAACTTTTGTTCGGGTTTGGTTTTTAGAGAAAAAAGTCTATCTTTGTAGTTGGAAACCAAAAACAAAACCACAAATGAAGAGAAGAATTTTACCCCTATCGATGTTGATGTTCCTATCCGTGTTGTCGCTGAGCGCTGAGGTTAAGGTCTCGTATGTGCCGCTGAAATCGGAGACGATCACATCACAACCAATCAAAGAGTATCCACAACCGACCGAATTTAGCGGCAAGAGCCAGCTGATGACGATCTATCCCGACATCAAATTTCAGAGGCTGAGCGGTATCGGTGGCTGCTTCAACGAGATGGGTGGCGAGGCGTTGGAGGCGCTCAGCAAGGCGCAACAGGCGGAGATCCTCGATGCACTATTCAATGTCGATAGCGGCTCAGCATTTACATTTTGCCGTATGCCGATCGGGGCGAGCGACTTCGCTTTCGATGCCTACAGCTTTGCAGATGTGGCGGGCGACTATGAGATGAAACACTTCTCACTGAAACGTGATGAGAAACATCTATTGCCCTACATCAAAAAGGCGCTCAATATCAACCCCGAGATGAGAATATTCGCCTCACCGTGGAGCCCACCAGCGTGGATGAAGCAGTCGGGATTTATGGATCGTGGATTTGAGTTCCGTGATAAGAACGGCATCATTGACGACCCGAAGATCTATAAAGCGTATGCACTCTACTTCGCTAAGTTCGTTGAGGAGTATCGAAAGCGTGGTGTCGAGGTGGAGCGTATCTTGGTGCAGAATGAGCAGGATTCACGGGCTAAATTCCCATCGTGTAGGTTTTTGATCGACCAGATGTCGATGTTCGTGAGGGATTATATGCGTCCGAGGTTCGAGACTGAGGGTCTTAAGACTGAGATCTGGGCAGGTACATTCCGCACCGCTGAGGAGGCGGACGGATTGCGATTTGCAGCATCTCGGGAGTATCAGTCACACTTCGATGGGATGGGTATCCAATACACTCGCCCGCAGTATATTCAGGACATCACAACCCTTGCGCCCGACCTTAAATTGATGCACACCGAGGGCGCTTGTTTCAACGGCAAGAATAACGATGAGCAGGCTCAGACACGTTTCGAGGAGGTGGCGAACTACATCAATGGCGGTAGCGAGAACTTCTGTTACTGGAACATAATCCTCAATGAGACGGGCAAGAGCGGTTGGCAGTGGCGACAGAACGCAATGATCACCATCGACCGCACAGCTAAGAGCGTCACTTATAACCCCGACTATGCCGCTATGAAGTTGTTGAGCGCATTCATAAAGCCTGGTGCGGTGCGTGTTGCATCGTTTAGTCGCTCGGGGTTGATTAGCTCGGAGTATGGCGGTAGTTACTACCTCGTGTTGCAGAATGATGGAGATAAGGCTATACACTACGCTTGCAACATCGCTGGGCGTGAGGTGAAGTTCGAGATCCCTGCTCAGAGCCTCTGTGGCGTTAAGATTAATTATTAATTATTAGTTGTTAGTTGTTAGTTGTTAGTTGTTAGTTGTTAGTTGTTAGCTTGTCTGTATGAACTGAGTAGTGCTGAGTAGTGCTGAGTAGTGCTGAGTAATTCTGAGTATTACTGAGTAGTGCTGAGTATTACTGAGAGCAAGCCAAATAACTCATAACTAATAACTCATAACTAATAACTCATAACTAAAAGGGAGCTTGCTCCCTTATTTGCTGGTTTCGATAAACTTGCGGACGATTCTGAGCGAGACTTCGTTAGAGCGAAAGTCGAGTTCGGGGTGCCACTGTAGAGCCTGTATGAAGCGTTTATTGGGCATATAAACCGCCTCGATGAGCCCATCTTCGGAGATCGCCATCGGCTGTAGGGTGGGGGCTAACGTCTTGATTGCTTGGTGGTGATAGCTATTCACGCCTAGTTCCTTGGTCGTTGTGATCTTGGCGAGAGGTGTCCCCTCGATGATCGTCACGGAGTGCCACGATCGGTCGTACGGTGCGACCATTTGGTGGCTCACAGCGTTGGGTACGGTGTGTTCGGTGGGGAGATCCTGATAGAGCGTTCCGCCACATATGGCGTTGATGAACTGAATACCTCGACAGATACCCAGCAGCGGTTTGTCGTGGGCTACAGCGTAGTCGAATACGGTTCGCTCCAATTCATCTCGATCGAAATTGATTGTGCCACACTCGTTGCTAACCTCAGCGCCATAGAGTGCAGGGTCGACATCGTGCCCACCCGTCAGCAGAAAGCCGTCACAGAGGCTACAGATCTGCAAAACATCCTCCGCAGAGGCGCTAAGCGGCAGTGTAAGAGCCACGCCCCCAGCCATCTGTATAGCCTCCAAATAAGCAGGCAGCATCCATATACTCGCCCTCACATCGTCCCACAGCGGGATCACTCCTATCGTTGGTTTCATCACTTTTTTTTGTCGTTTATTTTTCCTCTATTGTTTCCTCTCTTGTTTCCTCTCTTGTTGTTTCTGTTGTTGTTTCTGTTGTTGTTTCTCTTGTTGTTTCTCTTGTTATTTCTGTGTGGCAGCCATTCCTTTGATGCGTTTTACTTCGTCTACGTTGGCTATCGTTTTGATGTGCGCTATTACTCGGCGGAGCTCCTGTGCGGAGTGGATCGAGAAGTTGATTGTGCAGTCCACTATCTCGTCTATCGTTGTCGTGGTGAGGTTGTCGATCGAGAGGTGTAGATCCTCCGTGATGACATTCACTAAGTCGCTCAGCAGGTGGTAACGGTCTACTGCTTTGATGTTTACCGTCACCGAGTAGAGTAGGCTGCTCTCATTGAAATCTACGTTGATGATGTTGTCTCCTCGCTCCGAGGCTAGTCGTATCGCATTGGGACAGTTGCGTTTATGGATCGCAATGTCCCCCCTCTCGAACTCAAACCCGATCACCTCCTCACCCGGTAGTGGCGAGCAGAGCGGGCAGCGTTTGTGCGGCATCACTCGCTCCTCATTTTGGTGTTGATTGCGGAGGCTTAGCGAGATGTTGCGTTTAGCTTTGTAGGTCGTTGTGTAGTCGAGCCACTCCTGTTTGGGGTGGATATTTGGGCTTGTCCCGATCTCTACGCAGTCGCCTCGGTGGAGTGTCGTTTTGATTGAACAGATCGCTCCATTGATTCGTGCATATTGCGCCTTATTGCCGATGTTGCTGTGTATGGCGTAGGCAAAGTCGATTGCCGTTGCGCTCTTGGGCAACATAACACCCATCCCCTTGGGGGTGAAGACCAATATATCATCGTTGTAGAAATTCGCCACAACACCCTCCATAAAGCCGCCCTCCTTATTGCTGAACGCCATATCTTTGAGCACCTCTTTGAACTTCGAGATCCAGTCATTAACGCCCGCAACACGCTCCGCCACACAGCCAACTTTTGAGTTGCTGAACATTCGCTCCGAGGCGATCTGAACCTTTTGCCACGAGCCGTTGGGCGCAAGAATATTGACGTGAAGTGCCTCATAACCATTCTCTTTGGGCGAGTCAACGTAGTTGCGTAGGCTGCCCGGTAGCTCCTTACACAGGTCGGTTAGTGCTGAGTAGATATTCAGACAGCGATCCTTCTCCTTGATCTGTGAGCGGTTGTAGAAGATGATCTGCACATTATATTTGTGAGGTATATGTCTCAGGTCGCTACCCGTCTTTTGGATCTGTTTCCACAGAGCGTAGACCGAGTAGAAATTGATGTAGACATCGACATTGATCTGATACTTCGTGAAGTGCTCCTTGAGTTGTAGACACCACTCTGTTAGTCGTTTATCGTTTTCGATTTTGTACTGCTCCATCTCCTCTTGGATCTGTGCATACTCCTGTGGGCAGCGGTACTGCATACTGAGGTTCTCCAGCTCGGTCTTCACCTCATAGAGCCCCAATCTATTTGCTAGCGGTGCATAGAAGTAGTCGGTCTCGCCAGCTATCTTCATCTGCTTATCGGGGCGCATCGAGCTCAGGGTACGCATATTATGAAGTCTGTCGGCAAGCTTCACAAGTAGTGCTCGAATATCATACTGGATCGAGTTGAGCATCTGTTTGTAGTTATCCAGCTGCTTCGACATTTCGTATTGCGCCTTCTTCTCCTTGGTGACGGTCTTGACTAGGAACGCTACATCTGCGCCAAACTGCTCATTGATCTGCTCAACGGTGTGGTCGGTATCCTCCACAACATCGTGTAGAAATGCAGCGATGATGGTGTTGGGGTCTAGCTGGAACTCCTCCGCAACGATACGTGCAACCGATATTGGGTGGGTGATGTATGGGTCACCGCCCTTGCGTCGCTGTGGTTTGTGTGCTTCGTAGGCTAGCTCAAAGGCTGCTTTGATGCGCTCTCGATCCTCTGCGGTGAACTCCTGAAGATTCTCAACTCTCCAAAAATCATCGATCATCGTCTGTACTACGGGCTCGTACCTCTGCACCTTGGGCTCGAACGTCTGCTTTGCGGGCTCGAACGTCTGCTTTACGGGCTCGATTGTCTGCTTTGCGGGCTCGATTGTCTGCTTTGCGGGCTCGAACGTCTGCTTTGCGGGCTCGATTGTCTGCTTTACGGGCTCGTTGTTGTGTGGCTCATTTTCCATAATTTACCTCCTGTTTCGTTGCGTTAACTCCTAAATCTCTCTCTGTTGGGCTCTAAAAATAATTAGGGTCAATTCACAAAGATAGTGTTTTTTGTCGACACTTATCCTCTCAATCGGAAATTTTTATAGAAAAATCGGTCGATGCTCCCCATCTCTATACAAAATCTCGGGGCGAAAAACAATAGCTGGAGGCTTTTATCTGCACTCACCACAGTTGTAATTTTGAGGTGAATTTAAGGGGACTTCTAATAATTCCCCAAATTACTTTTAGGCTACTAACCACCCCTTTTTGATTTCACAAAAATAGGTGGTAGAGCCACTACAACCCACTTTTGCAAAATCAAAAATGGGCAATTATTAACCAAAAATTAAAATCGGGGAATTATTAGAAGTTCCCTTAAAACATTTTTTATTATGAAAAGAGAGAAAATCATCGAGGAGCTCAAGCAGTTCTTCACAATCGGGGAGCTCGTCTGTCCCGATGTCTACGCCCGTTTTGGCGAGCGTTCGTGGCAATTCCTCGCCACCGATTACCTGCACTCGCTACTCATCATTAGGCGTGACGTTCTGCAGCGACCAATGTCCTGCAACGGCGGTGGGTTCACGCAGCGTGGCTTGCGCTGTAACCGTTGCGAGCTTGTCGCTACGAAAACTACGCCCTATTTGTCGTCTCACATCTTGGGGCGAGCTGGAGACTTCACCGTCTCGGGAATGACGGCTGAGGAGGCTCGTGAGGCGATCAAAGCATCAGCCGACCTGCTGCCCTGCAACATCCGCTTGGAGGGGGCTGTGAGTTGGCTACACATCGATACCCTGCCTCAGGTGGGGGTCACTGCACGGGTTTATGAATTTAAAGCGTAACGATTATGGCGATTTTAGGAATTATCGACAAGGTGTTGAGCGGTGGGGTGAAGATCCTCGATGAGGTGATCACAACAAAAGAGGAGAAGATGCAGCTGCTCAACGAGCTGGAGGAGCTAACGGTGCGAGATCGTGAGAGCGCTCGCAAGATGTATGAGGGCGATAGCTCGCTGCAGAAGATCTACGCAATCGTCTTTTTGGTGAGTTATATGCTGCTCATTGTGGCGATGCTGGTGTTCATATTCAACATATCGGGGGCAGCCGATATTGCGATCCCCGAGTGGGCTGTAGCCTTTCTATCTACACTCTTCGGAGCTATGACCGCTAAGGTCTCAACGATCACCGACTTCCTGTTTGGTGGGTCAAAGAGCGAGAGTAAAAACTAACCGAGATTGGGCTTTGGGTTCGATAACCAAGATTGGGCTTTGGGTTCTGTAACCGAGATTGGGCTTTGGGGTCTGTAACCAAGATTGGGCTTTGGGTTCGATAACCGAGATTGGACTGTGAGGCTCTATATAAACAGAACGAGAGGAGGCGCTGGACGAACCAGTGCCTCCTCTCTGCTTTAGTCGCTCTCATAACCAACTTATACTTCTCACTCTGCACCCTCTCTTGTCCGACACATCACTATCGACAATCGCCGTGCAGCCTCTCTCACAACTATACCAACCTAAAAAGAGCGATCAAAGCCTCTCATTACCGCTTTAGCGGTATAACCGTCACGAACGAATCGTCTGAGTCCTTGGGTAGCGTAGCGATGATAAGCGCCATAGGGCGACCATTCTCGAAGTAGAGTTTAGGCATATCTGCCGTGCGATTACACTCTGTCTCTGTGCCGTCTCTCCACTTTAGTGTGCCTGGGGCGAGAACCAAGTCATTTCCATTCTCCGCCAATTTCCAATCCATTCCCTCCTCGTCTGAGGTGAAGAGTAGGGTAGCGCCCTCACCGTGTGGGCTCATCACGCCTCGTGAATCCTTGGCGATGCAGTAGTAACGACCATCCTCCCACCACTCAACGTGGTCATCAATGGCGAAGCTCGCCGTTGGGTGTGTGATGAATGGCTTGCCTGTGTCGACAAAGGGTCCAAGAGGTGAGTCGCTCAACGCTGTTACGTGGATCACCTGACCATTCTTATACTTTGGGTGCGGCACAACATATTTGTAAGCCAACAAGAACGTTCCATCCTTACGACGTGAGACCGTTGGTGTCGATGTCATCATTCGGTTTGTACCCTCCACACCGATCAGCGGCTTGTCGAACCTCGTCCACGGACCATTGATGTCATCCGCTACAGCCACTCCGACCTGTTGGTTGTTGCGGTTTACCCACCACTCCTTATCCTTAATCGTTGGGTAGTAGTCGTTGGGTTTTGTATCCCAGTAGCCGCTACCTCTGTTGCCCATATAATATAGGTAATACTTGCCGTCTGCCTCGATAAGGTGTGGGTTGTGTGTCACATCTCCATCCCAATATTCACGTCCACGTGCAGGCAGCGCCATATCTTTGTGTATGTATGGTCCAGTCAATTTGTCCGCCACAGCGTGTGCGACCTCTGAGTGTGTGACCCAAGCGTGGTGACCACGGCTACGCTCCCAACGTGAGTAGATTGCGTGGTACTTGCCATCCTTGCCTTTGATGATGTTTGTTCCCCAGTTGTTGTAACCTTCAAACGAAATCACATTCGCCTTGTCGAGCTTCTCGGGCATCATTGCAGCGATGTTTAGCTCGGCTGGTGGTGTTGATGCGCAGCCTATCGCTAGTAATGCTGTGGCTGCTATTGTTGATAGGCTTTTCATATTTTTGGTTTTTTTCTTGTTGGGTGTTGCTGAGTAAGGTTGAGTTCATACAGACTAGCCAAAGCTAAAAGGGAGCTAGCTCCCCCCTGAGTTCATACAGACTAGCCAAAGCTAAAAGGGAGCTAGCTCCCCCTGAGTTTATACAGACTAGCCAAAGCTAAAAGGGAGCTAGCTCCCCCCCCTGAGTTTATACAGACTAGCCAAAGCTAAAAGGGAGCTAGCTCCCCTATTTCTTGCAGCTCCATTTTTTGTTGGCGATGCTTACCTGTGGGTAGTAACGGAAGTAGTCGTAATCGACCGACATATCGAGCATTGTGTGAGTAACGGTGCCGTTTGCGATGCGAGGGTAGAGGTATCGAGATACGACGTTACCCACGATCCAAAAGTGTGGTTGTTGTGATTTATCACCGATGGTTGATTTGGTGTAGCTAGCCTCGGGGTCATTGAGGTCGATCGGCACAAATGTAACGTCACGGTCGCTGATCATTGACCAGCTCTTAGCGCTCTCGTCCCACTGCCAAATGCGGATATACTTCGATGTGTACTCCATTCCGATTGTTGTCCACTGATCGAAATTCTCCTTTACAGAGTCCTTCATTGCAGCCTTCTCGCCAGCCTTGTCGCTGATGATACGTGACTTACCTGTCTTGTCTACGAAGCGAGCGTTGGTGTGTGATCCCCAGCCACCTGCACCAGGGTTCCACTCCATAAAGTCGAGCTCTAACCAGTAACCGCCCGATGCACATTTGAGCTTCGAGCCAGCTGTGTTGCTCATCACAGCGCCCCACACCGATGGGTGCCAAATAGTCTTTTTCTTCCTCACCTCCTCGCTGTCGAGACCCTTGAAACGGAAACGCAGCGTGTAGAATCCGTAGTAACCTGTTGAGCGTGTGACGATACCTGCTGTGCGGATGTTGCCGTCTGAGGCTATTCCCTTGATTGATAGGTAGTTAGTTGTCTCTTTGCCCTCCTTTTCGCTCTCCATCACCACGAGTGATTTATCCTTTACGTGCTTTTCGATGTAAGCGCCACCTGTGTTGCGGCGACCCCACTTTGTCCAGTCGACATCCTTGCCGTTGAACTCATCTGAGATGGATGTGTCGTACTTCGTGAGGTAATTTTTTGCCACCTCTTTGGGTAGGCTTGTCACCTCCTGTGCTACGGCGCTCATCGCTACCGCTGCCGTTAGGCTTAGTGTTAGAACTGCTCTTTTCATCTCTATTTTAGTTTTGGTTATTTTGCTTTTGTGCTGTTTTGCTTTGTGTTTTGCTTTGCGTTGTGTTTTGCGTTGTGTTTTGCGTTGTGTTTTGCGTTGTGTTTTGCGTTGTGTTTTGCGTTGTGTTTTGCTTTGCGTTACTTGACAATCTCGCCATCGATCAACACACGTCCGTAGTGCACCACTGAGTTGTCCAGCATCGGTGAGTACTTCTTCAGAATGTCGGGTCGCACCTTAAATTTAGCATCCTCGATAATCTTCATCTTAGCCTCACGACTAAACTCCAAAACCCTAATCTCAACCTCGTGGAGAGCCTCAGGTAGCGAGAATAGCTCCATCTGACCTCTGAGCCACGGGTTTATACATTGCGGTGCGAAACGTGTGACGCTGGGGCGTGGGTCGCTCAGTGGGACTAATGCGCTCTGAGAGACGGAGCTGCCGTGGTTGCGGAACTTTGTGCCGACAAGTTTCTGACCATCGACAATGATCTCGATCGCTCCGCAATCCTTTGTGCCGACATCAAATAGTCCGATCTTGTTACCCTTGAATTTGAATTTGAGCGGTGTGCTCTTAGGTGTTGCATCGTAAATATCGGCAAACCAATACTTGAATGTGTCGTAATCCTTGTGACCATCGCAGTGGATAACGTTCCAACTTGAATCGATACCGAGATCGGATGGTTTGATCGTCTTAGCTCGCTCCATATGCGTCTTGTGTAGTGGCTCTATGAGTGTGAGTTGCTCCTTGCCTGCGTTGCTCATCATCGCCTTAAATGCACGAGCTACAGCCGATGCGTAGTAATTACCGCCTGTGCGCAGTGGGTGAACGCCATCTTTGGTGAATACCTCCTTGCCCTCTGCTTTAGCCTTGTCTACATTGCCTTTCCACAACATCTTGCCCTCCTCGATGAGGAAGCCTGACCACATTCCCATATGCACCGACGGGAGGTTATAGTGCTCGGCAACGGGTTCGAGTTTCGCTACACTTGCCGGAAGTTTACCCTTTGCATAATCCATCGCCTGATTGCCAAAGAGTGTGTAGATCAACACAATATCTGTCTCGGGGTTAGCCTTGATCGTCTGGCGGATGATGCCCTCTACACCCATCGCATTTGCTCCATTTACGGCAAACTCAATGAAGAGCAGATCGGGGCTGTACTGCAACATATGCTCCTTTAGTCGACACGCAGCGAGGTCTGATCCCGTCCCTGCAACACCTGCATTGACACCCACCATCTTTGAATTGGGGAAGAGCTTTGCGATCTGATCTGCCGACTGCAGGCGATACATATCTGCTGATTTAGTGATGCTGCCGCCGATGTATCCAATCACCACCTCTTTGCCCTCTTTGCATTTGCGCATAAAGTTGGGCACTCCACGTCTAACGGTGAACTCCTTGGGGTTGGTGTAGCCATCGACATTTACATCGAACTTCTTATTGCTTGGTATCTTAAAGAATATAGATTCCGATCCCGATTGACTTGCGGCGATGAGCTCCGTTGCTGTTGGTGAGGCTGTGAGCGATGAGGCGGCTAACACTATCGCTGCGAGGAGTGAATAGATACGTTTCATTCTTATGAAGTTTAATTTAGTTTTATTCTCTGCAAAGTTGGGTTTTATCCTCTCTCTGCAAAGTTGGGTTTTATCCTCTCTCTGCAAAGTTGGGTTTTATCCTCTCTCTGCAAAGTTGGGTTTTATCCTCTCTCTGCAAAGTTGGGTTTATTACTCTGCAAATTTGGTTTATCTTCTGTAGATCTCTTCAGCAAAAGTAGTGACGAAAATCTAAATTCGATGGTGGGTTTTGCAACAATTATAGGGGGGATTTGTCGTTTTTTGGCTCTCGTTGAGCGGTTATATACTCCGAGGGCAGCACCCCATACTCTCGTTTGAAACACTCTCTGAAGTGACGTAAGTCATTGAGACCTATTGCGTAAGTGGTCTCGGCAACGGTGTAATTGCCGTTTGTGAGCATCTGGGCTGCGTGTTGCATCCTTACGCTCCGTATTAGTGCTTTTGCGGTCTTGTCGCTAACTCTCTTTAGCCGTTTATTGAGGGTCACTTTGCTCATCTTCAGCGCCGTACAGAGCCTCTCGACACCGAGCGTTGGGTCGGTGATGTTTGCCTTGATTACATCGATAATTTCATCGATGAATTGTTGATCCGCCTTGCTGAGTTTTGGTCTCTCGTTCCCATTGCCCCCATTGTTCCCATTGCCCCCATTGCCCCCATTGGCTGCATCTCTATCCACCGCTCCATTAGTGAGTGCCGAGCCTCCGTAGATAGCTCCGTAGATAGCTCCGTAGCGTACGTTATTACCTGCTCCGTAGCGTACGCTATAGCCAACTCCGAAGCGCCTGTCGTTGATCGCTCTGTAGTGCCCGTCATTGCTCGTTCCGTAGCGCCCGTCATTGCTCGTTCCGTAGTGCCCGTCATTGCTCGTTCCGTAGTGCCCGTTATTGCTCCGCTTGCGCCTTAAGTAGAGAGCCACCGAGAGCGACGCAACCGTCAGTGTAAGCGCAACAAGTAGCGCCACGAACCATCGATTCAAACCCTCCTCGCTGGGGCTCACCACCGTAGCCCGAACGATACGATTCTCACCAAAATCAACACCCCGAGGCTCAAAGATATTGAGCCCATTAACACCTCCAAAGGCGATCCGCCCATCACGTAACTTCACCCCCGACAACTCGCTAAACTCATAACTCTGTAGTCCGTCAGCAGGTGTGTAGTGGTCGATCGAGCCGCTTATGGGGTCGATCCTGTTGAGACCTCTATTTGTGCTCACCCACGCCACGTTATCTTCATCGATGACCACCGCCTTGACCGTGTTGTTGGAGAGCCCGTTTTCTGTCGTGTAGCGCCTATTCTCGATGATCTCACCCTCTCTGTCGAGCAGCAGTGAGTTGAGACCACCGCCAAATGTACCGACCCAAATACGCCCGTCAGTGCCCTCAGCGATGGGCAGCGTATAGTTGTACGTGAGGCTACGGCTATCGCTAGGGTCGTTGCGGTAAACTCTGTATGATGGTGTGGCGGAGAACCTCGTCTCAGCCGCTATGCGAACCAAACCACCTGATGTGGAGATCCAAATATTATCACCGCTATCCTTGAATATGTTGCGTGTAGTGGAGGAGGGTAACCTCAGCTCCTCAGTCTCATTTGTGAAGTGGCTCAGCAGCCGATGTGTCGTAGCGTCATAGCGCAGCACCCCATTGGAGTAAGATGCTAACCACAGATACATAGAGTCAGCGATCAAGGCTCGTGCCGAATAGATCTCGTGGCTCTCGTTACACTTCGCCCCAAAGATCTCGTGCATCATATTGTCCCGATTGAGTGTTGCCGTTGCGCCCGAACGACCGATTATGTACTCATCGTTGTAGGGGTTCTCCGCCACGAAGAAGATGCTCGCTCGGCTCAAATTGAGACCCACACGACTTGTTGCGTAGCTGCCGCTCCTCTCGGGGTTCATTATGTGTAGATCGCCCGTAACCGACCCAACGAAGATCGCCCCGTTGTGATCCTCATAGATAGTCTCGGCATTCATCCCCGTGTTGTAGTGCAGAAACGCCCTGTCATCCTCATCGATCGAGAGCATCCCTTGGCGTAGTGTCCCGACCCAAATGCGACCCTCTCGATCCTCAGTGGTGGCGAGAACCTGTAGCCTATCCTCCGAAATCACCCGTGGTGGCGACTGTAGCTCAGCTCTCTTTAGAGGCTGTTTTGGAGCTGCTTCGAGTGTTGTTCCGTGAGCTGTTCCGTGTGTTGTTTTGTGAGCCGTTTCGAGTGTTGTTCCGTGAGCTGTTTCGAGTGTTGTTCCGTGAGCTGCTTCGAGTGTTGTTTCGTGAGCTGCTTCGAGTGTTGTTCCGTGAGCTGTTCCGAGCTCCTTGAGTAGCACCCCGTCCGAGCAGAAGATCCACAGCTCGCCACGTGATGAGACGTAGAGGCGGTTGACATCATCGACATTCATATCGACAACATCACCGTCCGAGTGGTCATAGCTAAAGAGCCGCTTATTCCTCACGAAGAGTGTGTAGTCTCCATATTGAGCAGTGCACGTTACGTTGTGCAGCACCTTGGGTAGATACTCCTCGAAGTTATCTTTTTCGCTATTATATCTGTATGCACTCTTATTGCGTAGCGCAACAACTGCTCCGCTACGATCCGTTGTGAGCTGTGTTATATTGCCCTTTTTTGCAACCTCGTCAATGGTGTAGTGGCTGATCTGTTCGATCTTCTCACCGCTGCGTAGCCGCTCAATGACACTCGATGAGCCTGTGATACGGTGTAGCGCACCATCTCGCCCAGCCAACCAAACAGCATCGTTGTAGCTATCCACAGCAATATCATAGATGTAACCAACCTCGCTAGTCACAGCGACAAACCTCTCCACCGAGGTGTCGTAGACAAAGAGACCACTGCCCAACGAACCGACCCAAATATCGCCGTTAGGGTCACTCACCACCGCCCGTACCTGTATGGTCGGCATCACATCATTAGAGATCGCTATCGGTGTGAACTCCTTGCCGTTGTAGCGAGCCAATCCATCGTTGGTGGAGATCCACAGTAGACCCTTGCCATCGGTGGCGATGCTCTTCACATCAGCCTGCGGTAACCCCTCGCTCGACCCTATCCACTCCAGCCTGTAGTTAACACCACACACCGCCGCTGATATTGTTGTCAATATCAGGGCTAACGTGTATTTTAGGGTCTGTGTTAACACTTTTTTTTTCTGAGTAATTCTGAGTAATTTCTGAGTAGTGCTGAGTAGTGCTGAGTAATTCTGAGTAATTCTGAGTAATTCTGAGAGCAAGCCCTACTCAGCCCTACTCAGCCCTACTCAGCCCTACTCAGCCCTACTCAGCCCTACTCAGCCCTACTCAGCTCATACAGACAAGCCAACAACTAATAACTCCTAACTAGTTTATATATTTCCGAGGCAGCAGCCAAGAATGCGCCTGTGCCGTAGAGTTCTGAGTACTCTTTGTAGCTCGCTCCAGGTGCTGCTCCAACGCCCTGTACGTAGCCAAAGAGACCCTCATCGCTCACCGCTCCAGCGAGTGCGCTCCACGCTTTGAGCACCATCGGTTCGTACTCCTTGCGCTCGAGTAGCCCGTAGTTGATGCCCCACGCAATACCGAAGGTGAAGAATGCTGAACCCGAAGTCTCGATGTTCTCATAAGCCGACACATCGCCCAACAGACCTGCCGACCACGTTCCATCCTCACGCTGTAGCTCCTTGAGACGTGCAGCCATCGTTTGAAATAGCTCAATGTAAAATGGTCGAGCAGCCCAATCCTTAGGCATATCAGGGATCATCATCGCCAAACCGCCAAAGACCCAACCGTTGCCTCGTGACCAAAATACACCCTTGCCGTTCGCCTCGTGCTGTGTGAAGAACTTCTTGTCCCTGTAAAATAGCGACTCCTCACTGCTCCAAAGCTCGTCATAAGTTTTGTGATACTGCAGATCCATATAGTCGAGGTACTTCTCTTCGCCCGTGACCTTAGCCAATCGACACCAAACAGGCGGAGCCATAAATAACGCATCGCACCAGTGCCAATGATAGGCATCTGCACGTTTGCCCGTCATTATCATATCGAACTGCTCCTGTGTCGGACGGTAATACTTCTCATCGCCAAATTGGTCAGCGAGGTTGAGGTACATCTGTCCCACAGCGTGGTCGTCAGCGTGAAATGGGCGCTTGAATAGTTTGTATTGACACTTAGCCGCCATATCGTCCAGCCAATTGATGTAGCGGTAATCCTCATCGCCAACGATTGTCGAGAAGCGATACATACCTGCAAAGAGTGTCGCTGGAATCCAATCTTGGTCGGGGTAACGCTCCCGATGGTGCCACTTGAAACGTAGCTCCTTGGGCGGTAGCGCACGATATTCGCCCTGTCGTTCGTAGTTATCTATCTGCCAATCGGCAACTTTTCGTGTTAGTGCCATCACCTCCTCTGCTGATGGGCGAGGTGTCGAGCAGCTGCTGATGAGGGCTGCTGCTGAGAGTATTGTCGCTAAAATTCGCTGTCTCATTTGTGGCTTGGTTTAGTCTGTCTTGGTTATTAAGTAGTGTAAAACAATTATTGCCATATTTTTAAAAGCACTCTTGGAGCGATATTTTTTACCCTACTTAGTAACTACAAAGATACAAAAAAAATGTAAGAGTAGGAAATTTGGGGCAACATAGTTGAAAAAGAGTTGGTTTTGAGATTTTGGGTAGGTGGCGTTAGGTCAGGATAGTTCATTGGAACGTCAAG
>JBCQUE010000030.1:0-27222 GCA_047174325.1 Rikenellaceae bacterium
TCGTGTGCCGTCATCGTCTCGCTACCCTCGCTCATCATATTTGCCGTAGCCGTAGCCGCAAAGGCTCTAGTTTGGTGCACCGATCCAGCGCCAAATACAAAGCTCACACGCAACACCTCAAACTCCTCGGCAGAGAGGGTGTAGATCTTCACCCCATTATCGAGCGTTCGGCACTCAGCACACTTCAGCGCCACATCATTTATATCAATCTTCATCCTCTATATCTATTTCATCAATATCTATTTCATCAATTTGCTCAGCCCCTCCATTTGAGTGGGTAGACCTATATATTAATGTATTACTACGCCCCTGCGTGAAGACACGCTGAGCAAACTCCTGCACCTGATCCGTATCGATCGATTGATATATAGCCACCTCACCATTGATGAGCGACATATCGCCCGTCATATTGTAGTAACCCATATTCATCGCCTTATTCATCACGTTGAGCTCACCAAAGAGTGTGTTCGCCTCGAACTTATTCTTCACCTTAGCCATCTCATATTCGCCAGCCGCCTCACTCTTCAGCAGCTCGATCTCGCTCCAAATTGCCGCCTCCGCCTCTGCCTCATCTGTCGTGGGGAGCAGCTGAGCCGTGAACAAAAATAGACCTGGGTCGAGATCACCCGTAACGTAGGCATTGACCGCTGCAAACAAACCTCGCTGCTTAACCAACCGCTGATAGAGCCGAGCCGAGTCGCCCCCAGCCAAGAGATCCGAGACCAAATCGGAGATAAAAAAGTCACGGCTAATTCGTGCGCCAATCGGGAAAGCGATGACGATATATGTAGCTGGAACATCACGCTCCACCTCCACACGGCGAGCCTCACACTGCTCAGGCTCAACAGGCAAGCGGTCGGGCTCAAACTCACCAACGCCCTCAATATCAGCGAAGTACTTCTCGCAAAGCTCAAACATCTGCTGCTCGTCAATATCGGCTGAGACGGACAACACCGCATTCGATGGTCGATAATAGCGATCATAAAACCTCTCGACCTCATCCATCGTAGCCCCCTCAATATGGCTAACATCGAGCCCAATTGTAGCCCAACGATAGGGGTGCACTTTGTAACACATATCTCTCACCAACATCATCAGATCGCCATAAGGCTGGTTCAAGTATCGCTGTTTGTACTCCTCGACCACCACACGTTTCTCCGTCTCCAACACCTCGGGCGTGAGGCTCAAATTACGCATTCGATCCGCCTCAACCGCCAATGCACACTCGATATTGACCTTTGGCAGCGTTATATAAAAATTTGTGTAGTCGTTATTGGTAAAGGCGTTATTCTCGCCCGATGCACTCTGCACCACGCTGTCGAACGATGGGAACTGCTCCGTACCTCTAAACATCAAGTGCTCGAAGAGGTGCGCAAAGCCCGTCCTGTGTGGATTTTCGTTGCGAGCCCCAACCTTGTAGAGCAGATTTACAGCCGCCAATTTGGAGCTGCGATCCCGCCCAACGACGAGGGTCAGACCGTTATTTAGTACTCTCTCTTTATATTCAATCATAGTGGAGACAAAGATACAACAATTTTAGCGAGGCTGCAAAAATATCGCAAAAAAGAAAGATTTATAGGTTATTTTGCAATTAATTAAAAAATGATTTGTATCTTTGCGGTACTCACTTTTGTGCACTATGGCAAACTATCCCGAAAAAGAGTGGCAAACTATTTTGGAAAAGAGTATTAAATATTCTGAAAAAGAGTATGACAAATATGAAAGAGAGTAGAACAAATTGGACGAAAAATAGAACAAATCAGATAATACATTAAATAAATTAGAAGGAAATGGCAGAAAAGAAATTTATTACCTGTGACGGTAATTACGCTGCTGCTCACGTAGCCTATATGTTCTCAGAGGTTGCAGCGATCTACCCAATCACACCATCCTCTACAATGGCTGAGCTCGTTGACGAGTGGGCCGCTCAAGGACGTAAGAATATGTTCGGTGAGACAGTTGAGGTAGTCGAGATGCAGAGTGAGGCTGGCGCAGCTGGTGCAGTTCACGGATCACTCCAAACAGGAGCTTTGACCTCAACATTTACAGCCTCTCAGGGTCTGTTGTTGATGGTTCCAAATATGTACAAGATCGCTGGAGAGTTGCTCCCAGGAGTATTCCACGTATCGGCTCGTGCATTGGCAGCATCATCACTTTCGATCTTTGGTGACCACCAAGATGTAATGGCAGCTCGCCAAACTGGTTTCGCAATGCTTGCTACATCATCAGTACAGGAGGTTATGGATCTTGCGGGAGTTGCTCATATCGTGGCGCTTAAGGCTCGTATCCCATTCCTACACTTCTTCGATGGATTCCGTACGTCACACGAGATTCAGAAGATCGAGCTTATCGACGAGGCTAAGCTCACAGCGATGTTCGACCGTGATGCACTCAAGGCATTCCGTGACAACGCTCTTAACCCAGCTCACCCAGTGACACGTGGTACAGCTCAGAACCCAGATATTTACTTCCAAACTCGTGAGGCATCAAACAAATATTATGATGTAATTCCTGATATGGTTGCTGAGACGATGGCTCAAATCTCTGAGATCACAGGTCGTTGCTACCAGCCATTCACCTACTACGGAGCAGAGGATGCAACAGACATAGTTGTAGCAATGGGTTCGAGTACAGATACAATCAAGGAGACTGTAGAGTATATGAACGCAAATGGTCGCAAGACAGGTCTCATCACTGTTCACCTATACCGCCCATTCTCAAAGAAGTACTTCTTCAACGCACTTCCAGCGTCAGCAAAGCGTGTTTGTGTGCTTGACCGCACAAAGGAGCCAGGAGCTCACGCAGAGCCTCTATACTTGGATGTTGCCGAGATGTTCACAAATATGGAGAACGCTCCAATGTTGATCGGTGGTCGCTTCGGACTTTCGTCTAAGGATTTCACTCCAGCGGACGTTGTTGCGATCTATGATAACTTGGCAGCCGCTGAGCCAAAGGATCACTTCACAGTGGGTATCAACGATGATGTTACATTCTTGTCACTTCCTGTTGGTGAGCCAGTTATGTTGGGCAAAGAGGGTACTTTCGAGGGCTTGTTCTTCGGTTTGGGTGCTGATGGTACAGTTGGTGCTAACAAGAACTCGATCAAGATCATCGGCGAGACAACCGACAAATATTGTCAGGCATACTTCGCATATGACTCAAAGAAGTCGGGAGGTTACACATCATCACACCTTCGTTTTGGTGACAGCCCAATCACATCGCCTTACTTGGTTACTACACCAGACTTTGTGGCTTGCCACGTTCCATCTTATGTCGATAAGTATGAGGTATTGAAGGGTCTTAAGGTTGGTGGTTCGTTCCTTTTGAACTCTGTTCACGATGCTGAGACAACTTGCGCTACATTGCCAGACCATATGAAGGTCTACTTGGCTAAGAACAAGATTAACTTCTACATCATCAACGCAACGAAGATGGGTGTTGAGTTGGGTCTTGGTTCACGCACAAACACAATTATGCAGTCGGCATTCTTCAAGATCGCAAACGTGATCCCATTCGAGGAGGCTGTTAAGCAGATGAAAAAGGCGATCTTGAAGTCTTACGGAAAGAAGGGCGAGGAGATCGTAAATATGAACTATGCAGCGGTTGACGCTGGTGGTGATGCAGTGATCAAGATCGAGGTTCCAGCAGAGTGGGCTGAGATTGAGGTTAAGGCAGCAGCAGCTACAGAGTCAAAGGGTACTGCATTCGTTAAGAGAATCGTAGAGCCAATCAACGCATTGAAGGGTGATGATTTGAAGGTTTCGGACTTCAACGGCTACGAGGACGGTACTTGGGAGAACGGTACAGCAGCTTTCGAGAAGCGTGGTATCGCAGTAAATGTTCCTGAGTGGATCGTTGACAACTGTATCCAGTGTAACCAGTGTGCGTATGTTTGTCCTCACGCAGCAATCCGTCCATTCTTGGCTACGGACGAGGAGGCAGCAGCATCAGGTTTGGAGTGGAAGCAGGGAATCGGTGAGACTAAGATCTATAAGTTCCGTATGCAGGTATCTCCACTCGATTGTACAGGTTGTAGCAACTGTGTTGACGTTTGTCCATCAAAGACTAAGTCACTAGTTATGAAGCCTCTTGATTCACAGATGGGCGAGAGCGCTAACTGGGATTATGTAATCGAGAAGATCGGCTATAAGGGCGACTTCGACAAGCGCAAGAGCGTGAAGAACCTACAGTTCCAGCAGCCATTGTTCGAGTTCTCGGGAGCTTGTGCAGGTTGTGGCGAGACACCTTACGTTAAGACACTTACTCAGTTGTTCGGCTCGAAGATGATGGTTGCAAATGCAACAGGTTGTAGCTCAATCTTCTCAGGATCAGCACCATCGACACCATACTGTACTAACTCAGAGGGACAGGGTCCAGCTTGGGCTAACTCACTCTTCGAGGATAATGCAGAGTTCGGTATGGGTATGCAGATGGGTGTTGAGAAGTTGCGTGACCGCTTGCGCCTCACTATGGAGGATGCAATCGCTAACTGCTCGGAGTGCTCAGAGGAGTTGAAGGGCGCAATGCAGGAGTGGCTCGACACACGTCACTCGGCACTTGATTCGGAGGCTGCATCGGCTAAGTTGCTACCACTCGTAGAGGCTTGCGACTCAGCGGCTTGCAAGAAGATCGTTGAGCTTAAGGATTGGCTCATTAAGCGTTCACAGTGGATCATCGGTGGTGACGGCTGGGGTTATGACATCGGTTTCGGTGGAGTAGACCACGCACTTGCATCGGGAATGGACATCAACATCTTGGTTCTCGATACTGAGGTTTACTCAAATACAGGAGGTCAGTCATCAAAGGCAACACCAGTTGGAGCGATCGCTAAGTTCGCATCATCGGGTAAGAGAATCCGCAAGAAGGATTTGGGTGCAATCGCAATGACTTATGGATATGTTTATGTAGCACAGGTATCGATCGGAGCGTCACAGCAGCAGTTGTTCAACGTGATGAAGGAGGCAGAGGCTTACAACGGTCCATCGCTTATCATCGCTTACGCACCTTGTATCAACCACGGAATCAAGGGTGGTATGACACGCACACAGACTATCGGAAAGCAGGCTGTTGAGTGTGGATACTGGCACCTATGGCGCTACAACCCATCGCTTGAGGCTGAGGGCAAGAACCCATTCGTAATGGACTCAAAGGAGCCAGATTGGTCGAAGTTCCAGGCATTCTTGGCGAAGGAGGTACGTTACACATCACTCAAGAAGGCATTCCCAGCCGAGGCAGACGAGCTTTTCGCCGCAGCTGAGGATAACGCAAAGTGGCGCTACAACGGCTACCAGCGTATGGCTAAGATGGAGTATTAGAATTTAATCTCACAGAAAAGGGTTGAAGCAGTCGCTTCAACCCTTTTTTATTAAAGTTCACACACAAATATTATATAAAACAGAAACCATTACGATGAATAAACTATACTCAATAATAGCCATTTTTCTATGCATATTCACTTGGAGTTGTACAGATAAAATTGACGAAATTGACGATAACGACCTGGATCAGGATCCTCCGGTAGAGGAGAGCTCATTCGAACTCTCGTTCCTTAGCGAGGATAATAGTGATCTACAAGACATAGATGTACTCTGCAAATACATTGACACTGAGGCGTCATCGCTTAGTTATGAGGTTAAGAACAAGGTAGATCTAACCAAATTAGTTGCCTCATTCACCACAAATGCAAATGAGGTCTATGTAGGAGAGGTACTACAAGAGAGCGGAGTCACAGCGAACGACTTCTCTGAAAATTTGACGTACACCCTCATTTATGACGACTATCAAGCGACCTACACTATTAAAGTTACTGATCTCTACAATGGCTTGCCCTCTATTCTCATCGACACTAATGACGTGCCAATTGTATCGAAAGATGACTATGTAGATGCAACCATTACGATATTTGACACGGATGAATCTCTTAGGTTAAGCACTACGGAGGTTAATATAAAGGGTCGAGGTAACTCAACTTGGAATATGCCTAAAAAGCCGTATAGACTCAAGTTCGACTCTAAAGAGGCGTTGGGTGGATTCCCACGTGGGTGTTGCTTGCAAACTACACAGACAAGAGTGCACTACGCACATCTGTCGCCTTTGCTCTGTCTGAGTTAACGAACCTATCCTACACTCCTCGATGGAAATTCTACGATCTATACCTAAACGATGAGTATCAAGGTTGCTACCTACTCTCAGAGCATAAGAAGATTAGCGATGATAGGGTCAATGTCGGTGATGACGGTTTCCTGTTGGAGGTCGATCAGTTATCGAGAGTTGAAGAGGGCGATGTCTACTTCTACACGGAGACAATGGGAATTCTACTCAACATCAAAGACTCAAACGACGTCGAGTACGACACCGATGAGTATGAGTGGATAAAAAGTTATATGACAGAGGCGGAGAATGCCCTATATGGCGAAAATTTCAAAGATGAAGAGATTGGCTACAAAAAGTACTTTAACGTTGAGAGCTTCGCCGATTGGTATGTAGTTAATGAGTTGGCGAAGAATAATGACGCCATATTCTACTCGAGCTGTATGATGAATGTAACTCGTGCGGGCGTAATCTCAATGGGGCCCGTGTGGGACTTTGATATTGCATTTGGAAACTGCAACTACAACAACAGCTTTAGCGAGACTGGCTTTTGGGTAAAAGAATCAAATTGGATCTCGAGACTCTTCGAAGACCCTTACTTTGTGAATCTTGTCATCGAGAGATTTGCTGTGCTAAAAAATAACATTGGTGATATATACGACCTCATAGACACATACGAGGTTTATCTTCTCAACTCGCAAGTTGCGAATGACAACGTTTGGGGCACGTTGGGCAAATATGTTTGGCCAAACTTCGTTTGGTATGACACCTACCCAGAGGAGGTTGCATATATGAAGGAGTGGTTAGCAACTCGACTAAGTTGGATGGAGAATGCATTGAACGAACTAAAGACAAACTAAATTTCACTGCGAAAAATTTCAGCTAAAGAGTTGTAAATTAAGAAATTATTACTATCTTTGCAGCGCAACGCCTCACGAGTTGGGGCAGCATAAATAGTGGAGGGTCGAGAACTCTCTAATTTTAAGGGTCGAGAACCCGTAACTTTTAATTAAAAATAGCAATATGGCTGTTAAAATTCGTTTGGCTCGTCACGGTAAGAAGGGCTACGCATTCTATCACATCGTCGCTGCTGATGCTCGTGCACCACGTGACGGTAAGTTTATCGAGAAATTGGGTACTTACAACCCTAACACAAACCCAGCAACTATCGATCTTAAGTTCGACCGTGCGTTGGATTGGATGCAGAAGGGTGCTCAGCCAACTGACACCGCTCGTGCAATCCTCTCTTACAAGGGCGTACTTATGATGAAGCACCTAATGGATGGTGTTAAGAAGGGCGCATTCTCTGAGAGCGATGCTGAGGCTAAGTTCAACAAGTGGGTTGAGACTAAGGGCGGTAAGATCGCTGATAAGCAGAGCAAGCTAGCTGCTGACGCTGAGGCTGACGCTAAGGCTCGCAAGGCTGCTGAGGTTAAGGTTAGCACAGATCGTGCTGAGGCACTCGCTGAGAAGAAGGCAGCTATCGCTGCTGAAGCCGCTGCTGCCGCTGCTGAGGCTAGCGCTGAGGCAACTGAGGAGGCTGCTGCTGAGGAGGTTGAGGCTCCTGCTGCAGAGTAAGTTAACCCTTACAAATTTCGAGGAGCTGCTGGTTTTACTTGCGGCTCCTCTTTTTTTTTAATGATACACAATCGAAATAGAAACTCACAATGGATAGCGTTGCACGAATAAATAGACTTTTCGGAGTTGGTGGCGAGGTGATGATAACACTTTACCCGACTTTTCCTGAGGATTTTGATCTTAACGATCCGCTCTTTGCGAAGGTCGATGGGCTCAATGTGCCGCTCTATCTTGAGAAGTTTGAGCGTAGGGGCAAGGCTGGTGCGGTGGTTGCATTTGCGGATATTGACACGGAGAGGCGTGTTACGGAGTTTCTAAACACAGAACTATATCTACCTGATAACGAGGCTGCTGAGGGTGATTACTTCTCGGCAGACGATGAGTTCACCTTTATGGATCTGATCGGTTTCACGGTCGATGCAACGGTTGGTGACGGCATCGTCTATGGAGGCGAGGTTACGGAGTTTTACGACACGAAGAACCCACTCTTTGAGGTGACGTTTGATGGTGGTCGTGAGGTGCTGATCCCTGCGGCGGAGGAGTTTATTGCAGGGATTGATTTCGAGGAGCGACACATCGTATTCTTGCTCCCCGAGGGACTTTTAGAGCTGTAATTCAATAAGTTATAACGATGGCACGAGTTGTAGTAGGCATATCTGGCGGAGTAGACTCATCGGTCGCTGCACACCTTTTAAAGGAGCAGGGACACGAGGTGATCGGTCTATTTATGATAAATTGGCACGACACCACGGGGACACTTGAGGGTGATTGTGCGTGGCACGATGATAGGGTTTTTGCGGAGTTGGTGGCAAAAAAACTCGATATTGCGCTCCATATTGTTGACCTCTCGGAGCACTATCGCAAGCGTGTTGTGGATTATATGTTTGCTGAGTATGAGCGTGGGCGCACACCAAACCCCGATGTGCTGTGCAACCGTGAGATTAAGTTTGATGTATTCCTTGCCGAGGCGCTAAAGCTCGGGGCGGAGTATGTAGCAACGGGACACTACTGCCGCAAGAGCGAGGAGGTAATGAGCGATGGGTCAACGATTTACAACCTGATTGCAGGGGCGGACAAAGGCAAGGATCAGAGCTACTTTTTGTGTCAACTCTCACAGGCTCAACTCTCCAAAGCGCTCTTTCCGATTGGCGATATGCAGAAGAGCGAAGTGCGTGAAATCGCTCAGCGTGAGGGACTTGCAACGGCTAAGCGCAAAGATTCACAGGGCATCTGTTTCGTTGGCAAGGTCGATTTACCCATCTTCCTGCAGCAAAAGCTATCCAAAAAGGAGGGCAACATCCACGAGATCAAACCTGAGTGGGCGAAGTTTGCACACTACCCCACCACCGATGACGACCTGCTCGCACTAGCCACACCGTTCAACTTTACGGTGCGTGACGGCAAGAAGATCGGCACACATTCGGGGGCGCATTTCTACACAATCGGGCAGCGCAAGGGGCTCGGAATCGGCGGTCGCAAAGAGTCGCTATACATCATCGGAACTGATGTCGAGGCGAATGTAATCTATGTTGGTGAGGGTGATTCACACCCTGGTCTCTATCGCCGAGCGCTGCGTATCTTGACGGAAGATATTCACTTTGTCAACTCTCTATACAGACTTCAAACAGGTGATTCACTGCGTTTTATGGTGCGCATACGCTATCGCCAACCGCTGCAATCGGCAACACTCTTCGCACGTGAAGATGGTTACTACATCCTCTTCGATGAGCCGCAACGAGGCATCGCTGGCGGACAATTTGCCGCACTCTACGACGGCGAAAAGCTGGTCGCCTCAGGAGTTATTTGGGCGTAAGTATTGTTGTCCGTAAAATCGACCACTGCCCTAATGCTGGGCGGGCAGCCAGCTAGCTGGCTTTTAGCAGGCTTGCGTTGTTGGGCTTAGGACTTCGTTCTAAGATTTTGAAATATAATGCGTTATGCAAATAAATTTGCCTAACGCATTTTTTTTCAAAATTTATTAAAAGCCGTTGGCTTTTAAACCCAACACGAAGGTAACCAGTAAGCCCATTCGCAAAACACCTGTAACAACTAACAAGCTGAGTATCACAAACACTTGCAAGTATTTTACAGAACAGCAATAACGTAAAACAATATGATTTTCAGATAGTTAGAACGCTAGGTAGCTACTCAACACGCTCTTGATCGTTGGGAAACTCTCCTTCGTAACACTCTCTAAATCACTGATGCTCACCCATTTAGCGCTCACTATTCCCTCCTCGGTTTGCGGTGTCAATGGGCGATCGTAACTGCTCTGCATCGCATACCAATGTGTGCATTTTAGCTCCCAGCGGTTGAACATATAGTAACAATGGAGCGTCTCACAGATCTTCCGACCAAGCGTAACACCCTCTACACCAGTCTCTTCCATCACTTCACGCACGGCACACTCCTCGATTGTCTCGCCCTCTTCCCAATGTCCCTTCGGCAGGTCGTAACGTCCATTGCGTTCGATCAACAACACCTTACCACTGCTGTTACTCACCACCACACCGCCAGCCGCCAACACCTCGACAAAGAGGCTTGCAACGGCTCGATACCCTGCCTCCTCATCGCTACAGAGGAGCGTCAAATCGTGGTGGCGATCGAGCAAATCCATAAGCGTTGAGCGAGAGATCGGATGAGTTGGATCGAGGTCGTACTGCACATCAGTCGTTGATACAGAGCTGATTGTCAGACGTTTATTTGCAAAGTATATATTTTTCATTATCGATTAGATTTTAGTGTTTTCATTATTATCTTTGTTTCGGGTCGCCCAACCACCACCGCTAAGGTTATATAGATCGCTGCCCCAACAACAAATGCAACAGCAAGCTGCAGAGCCGAACCAAACGACTGAAGATAACCACCAAGCAGCCAAAGAGCACCACCCATCACAGCCGTGAGAAGTAGTGTCGGCAGCAGCTCACTCGCAATATTTATGTACCCCAACGACCGTGTGACACGGCGGCTGAAAAAGATCACGATAGCCATATCAAAGAGCGCATAGAGCAGCAGACCCCAACACATCGCCACCACACCCAACGGAAGTGTCGCAACAAGGATCGTCACACCACACAACTTTTTAAGCACCTCGGCACGAAGAAAATCACCCGACCGCCCCTGAGAGCGAATTGCCGAGCCCATAAACTTCATCACTGGGTCCCACATATTCGCCACCGCAACACCCTGCAGCAGCGGCACAACCGCCATCCACCGCTCCCCCAACAACACCTCAACAAGCGGTGCAGCCGTAAGCGAGATGCCGACCATCAGGGGAAAAACCACAAAGCAGACCATCCGTAAATGTTGCAAAAGTATCTGAGCAGCCGCCTCTCGATCGCCCTGCTCACGACACAACACAGGGTAAAGCGCCCGATCAACAATGGTCGAGATATTGCTCGATGGAAGTGCCGAAATTGTCGTTGCACGATTGTAGAGACCCAACGCCGCTGGCGCAAAATATCGTCCAATAATCACCGTGTAGAGGTTCGTATAGAGCAGATGCAGCAGACCCGAAAGCATAATTCGTGAGCCAAAACGTGAGAGCCCACGCAACGCCTCAAACGAGAACTCACCCCGAGGTCTCCACGGTGACATCACCCAAAGCAACAGTGCCGTGACAACACCAGCGGCAATCTGTTGAGCAACCAAAGCCCAGACACCAAACCCCTGCCAAGCCATCCAAATAGCGAGCGCACCACCGATAACCACTCCCGAGAGTGTCGCTACAGCCTGTCGCCGAAAGTCAAGATCAATAGCGATGAGTGCCTGTTGAACCACCGTCAACGAGTTGACAATAAGCACAATCGAGTAGACACGAGCCACCGATGTAAGCTCCGAGGCACCATAAAATCGGGCGATAAGTGGCGCACACATATATATAACAGCATAGATCGCAACCGAGATCACAACATTGAAAATCAGTGCCGTAGTGAGATCTCGCTCCGTCCGCTCCCGTCGCTGAATAATCGCCTGCGCCAGACCGCTATCGATGAGCGAGGTGGAGAGAGCGATGAAGATCGACATCATAGCGATCAAGCCGTAATCCTCGGGCAGGAGCATACGTGCCACGATGAGACTCACGACAAATTGTGAGCCTTGGATCGAGAATCTCTCGATAGCGCTCCAAGCAACGCCCGAGCGAGATGAGTGTGTGGCAGCGTTCATATCGAAACAAAGATACTCATTTTTCACCGATTTACGACTATTTTGCACCATTTAAACAAATTTATCTAAGCCATTAAATAAATTTTCAAAAAAAATCGCTACATAATTGTGTATTAAACAAATAAAGATTATATTTGCACTCTCAACCAAATTTAGGTTTAGTATAAATTTGACAATACAATAATATATATAATACTTATACAACTATGACAAAAGCAGATATCGTAAGCGAAGTTGCAAAGGCTACTGGTGTCGAGAAGGCACAGGTAATGACTATCGTTGAGGCATTTATGGAGAGCGTAAAAGGCTCTGTTGCAGCAAACAACCCTGTCTACTTGCGTGGATTCGGAAGTTTCATCATCAAAAAGCGTGCACAGAAGGTTGCTCGCAACATCTCTAAGGATACTACAATCACTATTCCAGAGCACAACATTCCTGCATTTAAGCCCTCAAAGAGCTTCTCGGGAATGCTTAAGTAAGAAATTTACATATTGTTTAACATATAAAATATAAAACTATGCCAAGCGGTAAGAAGAGAAAAAGACATAAAATGGCTACCCACAAGCGTAAAAAACGTCTACGCAAGAATCGTCACAAGAAGAAAAAATAGGTAGCTGAAGATCTATATTCATTGTAGATCAATGACTTGTTGGGCAACTACAATTGCCCAGTGTGAAGTCAACTATGGATTTAAAGCTAAGGGCGCAATACCCTTAGCTTTAATTTCGTTATAATATTGATACAGAGAGTTCTTACAGTTAGGAATTAGGAGTTAGGAATTAGGAGTTGTATTACCTACGGTTGCCTACTTAATACCTACGTAAATTGTCTTATATTAAAAATCATATTTCGATTTTATGAATCGAGAGTTAGTAATAAATGTAACCCCGTCGGAGATCTCAATCGCCCTGTGCGAAGATAAGGTTCTCGTGGAGCTTAATAAGGAGCAGAGCCAAATGGGCTTTGCTGTGGGAGACATATACCTTGGGCGTGTGCGCAAGATTATGCCTGGGCTCAACGCCGCATTCGTTAATGTCGGTCACGAGCGTGATGCCTTCATCCACTATCTCGACTTGGGTACAAATTTCCGATCACTCGACAAAGTGGTCTCAAGTTACCAACCTGGAAAGAGAGGTATCAAAGTTGAGACACTCAAGCCGCAAGAGGCTGTCGACCGTGGCGGAAAGATCGGTAACGTCCTGCAAGTAGGACAAAATATAATGGTGCAGGTCGCTAAAGAGGCGATCTCAACTAAAGGCCCACGCCTAACTTCAGATATATCGCTAGCGGGACGTAATGTCGTGTTAGTGCCCTTCTCATCAAAGGTTTTCTTGTCGCAAAAGATCCGCTCTACAGAGGATAAAAAGCGATTGAGACGTATCGCAGCGGAGGTGCTGCCCAAAAATTTCGGTGTCATAATTCGCACCGCCGCCATCTCGGCTAATGACGAAGATATTCAACAAGATATTCAGTCGCTACTCGACAGGTGGAGCACCCTCACACGCAACATTCGAAAGAGTGAAGCACCTGCACTTCTGATGAGCGAGATGAGCCGTGCGAACACCATCATTCGTGATACACTCAACTTGAGTTTTTCACAGATCGTGGTGGACGATGAGGCGATGTATGAGAACATTAGGGGCTACATAAAATCTATCGAGGCGGGGCGTGAGAGCATCGTAAAGCTATACAAAGGCAGTGTGCCGATCTTCGATAACTTCGATATTTCAAAGCAGATCAAGTCGCTCTTTGCAAAGTATGTTTCACTTCGCCGTGGCGCTTACCTAATCATCGAGCACACCGAGGCGATGCACGTCATCGATGTCAACTCGGGAAATAGAACCAAGGCGGAGGATAATCAGGAGCAGACAGCACTGGATGTCAATTTAGCGGCGGCGGCTGAGATCGCTAGACAGCTGAGGCTTAGGGATTTGGGCGGTATCGTCATCATCGACTTTATCGACCTACACAAGCAGGCTAACAGACAGCTACTCTTTGACGAGATGGTTAAGTTAATGGCGGGCGACAAGGCGAAACACACGGTGCTGCCGATCACCAAATTTGGTTTGATGCAGATCACTCGCCAGAGGGTGCGACCCATCGCTGTGGATGCTGTCGAGGATGTCTGCCCAACCTGCAAGGGTACGGGTAAGGTGCAGCCAACGGTGTTGTTAGATAAGAGCATCGAAAATCAGATCTCATTCTTGACCGTTGACCGCAAGGCTAAATTTATCGATCTGAGGGTTAGTCCCTATGTAGCCTCATACATCACTAAGGGTTTCATCTCGCTCAGACAACGCTGGTCGTGGAGATATAAGTGTAAAATCAAGGTGACGACAGATCAGAGTGTAGGTATCATTGACGTGAGTTATTATGATAAAAACGGGGTCAACCTCATCGCAAAGTAGAGGCGAGAGAAGCAGAGGCGAGAGAAGCAGAGGCGAGAGAAGCAGAGGCGAGAGAAGCAGAGGCGAGAGAAGCAGAGGCGAGAGAAGCAGAGGCGAGAGAAGCAGGGATGAGAAGAGTGGGGTCGAGAAACGTGTAGATCCCAAGGAACAGATCTTGGCTCTTGTAGCTAAGTCGCAAGGTCTCACGGCACTCAAAAAGGGTTATAAATTGCAGGGCGCAACACACCTTCTCTCGGAGATGGTGAGTGGCGCTTTGTCGTTGTATTCGGCAGCCTTGATTCGTGAGGTTGGCGGTCTGCATATCTTTGTAGCGGAGGATCGGGATTCAGCTGCCTATCTACTCAATGACCTCTATTCGCTTCTGGGTGAGGAGTTTGTACACTTCTTGCCGAGCTCTTATAAGCGCTCGATACTCTACGGAACGGAGGATGCAAACGGTGTTGTGCAGCGAACTTCGGCTATGAATGCGGCACGAAGGATGGATGGCAAATTCACTGTGATCTGCACCTATCCCGATGCTTTAGTGGAGCGTGTTGTCGATAGTGATGCAATGCGGCGAGAGGTGATCGAGCTTAAGGTGGGGATGAATATCGGGATCGAGGTGTTGGTTGAGGAGTTGGAGGCTGTGGGCTTTCGCAAGGTCGACTTTGTCTATGAGCCTGGGCACTATTCACAGCGTGGCGGTATTGTTGACCTCTTCTCTTTTTCACAGAGCGAGCCCTATCGTGTCGACTTCTTTGGCGATGAGATCGACTCGATTCGTCAATTCAGCATTTCGAGCCAGTTGTCACTCACCAAACTCGACAGGGTTGAGGTGTTGCCCAATTTGAGCCGCAACGAGGAGGAGAGCCCCAATCGAGTTTCGTTTGTGGAGTTCGCTGGTGAGCAGGCCGCTTATTGGTTCTATGATGCTGATTATGTGCTGCGTAAGGTGAATGATATGCGGCGCAAGCTGCTCACTCAGATGGAGGATGACACATCGACAATCGACCTTAAGGTGACCAGCCGCAATCAGCTGCTTGGCGACCTCACGGGGCGGAGACTATTTCTGTTGCGAGACACGCTGCCCGAGCGTAAAGCTGACCACACGATTGAGTTTAAGACACAGCCACAGCCATCGTTCAACAAGAATTATGAGGTGTTGGCTGGCGATGTAATCTCGATGGGCGAGAGGGGTTACAACAGCTTTTTGCTGTCGAGAAACAGGGCTCAGGTGGAGCGATTGGAGAGTATCTTTTATCAGACGGGTTATAAGAATCTGCCGCTGCAGTCGCTCTTCTTGACGCTGCACGAGGGTTTCATCGACCACGAGCAGAAGATCTGCTTATACACTGACCATCAGATATTCGAGCGCTATCAACGCTACAAAATTCGTGGCGAGATAAAGCGTGATGAGCAGATGACCGTGGCGGAGTTGAATCAGCTGCGTGTCGGGGATTATGTGGTGCATTACGACCACGGTGTGGGTAAGTTCGCTGGATTGGTGAAGATCAACGAGGGTGGGCGTATTCACGAGGCGATTAAGCTGCTCTATAAGGATAACGATGTGCTCTTTGTGAATGTCCACTCGCTGCACAGAATCGCTCGATATAAGAGTGGCGATGGCGAGCCAGCTAAGGTCTATAAGTTGGGTAGTGGCGCTTGGTCAAAACTGAAGAACGCAACGAAGAGGGCGATCAAAGATATTTCACGGGAGCTCATTGCGCTCTATGCAAAACGCAAGGCGAGCTCAGGATTTGCATTTACGCCCGATGGCTATCTGCAACAGGAGCTGGAGGCATCGTTTATGTATGAGGATACGCCCGATCAAAACGCTGCATCTGAGGCTGTTAAGCGAGATATGGAGGCGGCGCAACCGATGGATCGTTTGGTCTGTGGCGATGTTGGTTTCGGCAAGACTGAGGTGGCGATCCGTGCTGCATTTAAGGCGGCTACGGATGGAAAACAGACAGCGATATTGGTGCCGACAACGATCCTTGCGATGCAGCACTTCCGCTCGTTTAGCTCTCGATTGAGGGACTTCCCCGTGAAGATCGAGTACCTCAACAGGACGAAGTCGACAAAGGAGACCAACCGAATATTGAAGGATCTGGAGGATGGCAAGGTCGATATATTGATCGGCACACACAAGATATTGGGTAAGAGCGTAAAGTTCAAGGATTTGGGGCTACTCATCATTGACGAGGAGCAGAAGTTTGGTGTCTCGGCAAAGGAGAAACTCACAGCGCTGAGCGTTGGGGTCGACACCTTGACACTAACCGCTACACCGATCCCGAGGACGCTACAGTTCTCGTTGATGGGTTCACGTGACCTCTCGGTGATCTCCACGCCACCACCTAATCGCCAGCCGATCTTGACGGAGTCACACATCTTCTCGGAGGAGATAATCAGGGAGGCGATCACAACGGAGTTGGAGCGAGGCGGACAGGTGTACTTCGTCCACAATCGAGTTGAGAACCTCAGCTCGGTGAACGAGATGATCGGGAGGGTCTGCCCAACGGCAAGGGTCGGTATTGGACACGGAAAGATGGCGGCAGCGGAGTTGGAGACGCTCGTTATGGACTTCATCTATGGCGAGTATGATGTGCTGCTGGCGACCACGATCATCGAGAATGGAATCGATGTTCCCAACGCCAACACCATCATAATCAATAATGCACAATACTTCGGACTGAGTGCGCTGCATCAGCTTCGTGGACGTGTCGGGCGGTCGGATCGCAAGGCGTATTGTTATCTGCTTTCGCCGCCTGAGGAGATGCTGACGAGCGATGCACGACGACGATTGAGAGCTATTGAGGAGTTTTCGGATTTGGGCTCGGGGTTCAACATTGCGATGCAGGATCTCGACATTAGGGGGGCTGGAAATCTGTTGGGCGCTGAGCAGAGCGGCTTTGTGGCGGACATCGGTTTTGAGACCTATCAAAAGATAATGGAGGAGGCTGTGGCGGAGCTTCGACAGGAGGGGTTGGATGTTGGCGGAATAGGCTCTAAGGAGAGCAGTGATACAGCTGAGGGTCAAGAGGTTAGATACATCACCGACTCAGCAATCGAGATAGATGTCGCTGCCGAGTTGCCCGACAGTTACGTGGCGCAACCAGCCGAGAAGTTGAAACTCTATCGAGAGCTCGACTCGATCAAGGAGGAGGCGAAGTTGGAGGAGTTTGCAACACACCTAATCGACAGGTTTGGACGAATGCCTCGGGCTGCTGAGGAGCTACTCAACGTGGTTCGATTGAGGCGTGAGGCGGTGCGCTTGGGAATGGAGCGGGTTAAGGTTAAGAATGGGTTGATGATCGTGAGCTTTGTGCTCGACCAGAACTCACCCTATTATAAGAGCGAGCGATTTATGTCGATCCTCAAACGAGCGACAGATGAGGCGGATCGCTTTGTGCTGAGACAGAAGGAGAACCGCTTGGCGATGACCATTCGGCGAGTTAAGGATATTGAGGATGGGTACAAGTTGTTATTGACGATGTAGCTTTGAGCTATCATTGACGATGTAGCTTCGAGCTGTTATTGACGATGTAGCTTTGAGCTGTTATTGACGATGTAGCTTTGAGCTGTTATTGACGATGTAGCTTTGAGCTGTTATTGACGATGTAGCTTCGAGCTGTTATTGACGATGTAGCTTCGAGCTTATCGTTGACGATGTAATTTTGAGCTATCATTGACGATGTAATTTCGATTAACGAGGTAATTAGTAATTAGAGACGAGGTGAATTTAATAGTCGACATAGGCAATAGCCGAGTGAAAGCAGCCGTTATGGATCTAAATAGGGTCATCTGGAGCGGTTGCGTGGCGGAGCTTTCCGAGTTGGATATTGAGCTGCTTAAGGGGCGGTTTGATCTTCAGCGCTCGATTCTCTGCTCGACACGTGGCGATATGAGTGAGGCTGCAGCTCAGTTGCGGCAGAGCGTTGGACACTGCCTGCTCTTTGATGAATCGACACCTATTCCGATCGCCAATAGCTACTCCACTCCCGAGACATTGGGGCGAGATAGATTGGCGGCAGCGGTTGGGGCACGAGAGATCTCAACAGCTGAGAATCAACTCATTATCGATATGGGCACAGCCATAACAATAGACCTCGTGACTGGGAGCGGAGGCTTCGAGGGGGGGACGATCTCGCCTGGCGTGATGATACGTCTACGAGCGCTGCACGACTACACCGCTGCTCTGCCGCTGTGTGAACCTACAGAGCAACAGATCGATGTGGCTCGCTCAACAAAAGAGGCGATCGCACAGGGTGTGATGAGGGGCGTGGAGTACGAAGTGAGGGGGCACATAGCGAAAATGATGGAGAAATGGGGTGAAATTGATATTATTTTTTGCGGTGGAGATGCAAAATACTTTGATATACAAATTAAAAACACGATATTTGCACCTAACGAATTGATTTTTGTGGGGCTGAATAGAATTTTAGAATATAATGCAGGGTAAAAAATATTTTTTGTGGCTGTTGACACTCGTTGCGCTTATGTTGCAATTTGAGCTCTCAGCACAGACGACTACGAAAAACACCTTCTCACCATACTCAATGTATGGAGTTGGTGAGTTGCAGAGCGCAGGGACACTCGCCACTCGCTCGATGGGTAGCGCCGGTGTGGCTATGCGCAGCATCGGGGCGATCAACCTGCTCAACCCAGCATCATACAGCATCGCCCTACGCAGAGGTGTGTTGCTCGACTTTGGAGCACAGGGCGGCAGCTACTTCTCGGCTCAAAACATCGGAGGCTCGACTCAAAAGGGAACCTACACCACAGCGAATTTCAACAATATCTCGCTACAGATGCCCATCGCAAAGGGTCTTGGATTTGGCTTTAGCGTATCGCCCTACTCTAGCGTTGGATACCGCAATCTCTCAAACTCGATTGAACCCGATTTGGGCTACATCGCTACTGAGAAGTACGGCACGGGAACTATTTCAGAGGTTAAATTTGGCGTTGGTTGGGAGATTATGAGTGGTCTCTCGGTCGGCTTTGCAGCGCAATATTATTGGGGCGACATCGATCGTGGATTCTACTCTGAGATCACAAATATGACCTCTACAGGTAACGCAATCTCGGTGAATGCTGTAGATAACATCACCGTGTCGAGGGTTAAGGGGCAATTTGGTCTGCAGGCGGAGTTGGCGAACAACGACAAGAGGGTCATAACGATGGGTGCAACGCTCGATCTTGGTGGCGATCTGAGGGCTCGTTCGGTACGTGCAGCGGCTGGATTGGAGAGCTCGTCTGACACTTATGTCTATGCACAGGGCGACACGACAACGATGTCGATCGTGCTGCCTCGCCAAGCAACTTTGGGTGTGGAGTACTCAACACAGAAACTGCTCATAGAGGCGGATCTAAATTATCAGGCGTGGGCAAATAGAAATAGCGGCACGATCGGAGTGATGACCTCGGGAATGACTGTTAGCTACAACAACTTTGGAACGGCACGTTTAGGAGTGCAATACACGCCAAACAGAGCCGACGTTCGACACTATCACAAGAGGGTTAGTTACCGCCTCGGAGGACGCTTCGGAGGGTATCAATACAGCTACAGCGGCGAGGAGCTTACACAATATGCAGTGACGATGGGTGCTGGATTCCCAATTAAGGTGATCGGAATTTCTAAGATCGATGCTGGGCTTGAATGGGGCGGCTTGGGGTCGCTCAAGAGTGTGATGGTCAATGGAACAGCTGTGAATATGGTGCGGCAGAACTATTTGAAATTTGCCCTTGGATTTACACTCTTTGGCGACGATTACTGGTTTATTCGACCACAAATCGATTAAATAGTTATGAGTTAGGGAGCTAGCTCCCTTTTAGCTTTGGCTTGATAGCTCGGACGTTACTGAAATAGAGTTACTGAAATAGAGTTGACTGAAATAGAGTTGACTGAAATAGAGTTACTGAAATAGAGTTACTGAAATAGAGTTACTGAAATAGAGTTACTGAAATAGAGTTGACTGAAATAGAGTTGACTGAAATAGAGTTACTGAAATAGAGTTGACTGAAATAGATTGGTTTTATAGATTTGAAATTAACTACATTAAAAATAAAAAAACTTTAGATGAAAAAGATTAAGTTACTATTGATTTTTACAGTTGCGACTGTTGTGAGCGCCTTGGCTCAAGGATCACAGGTCGACTTTAACAACCCCCAATTTGCAAAGTGGGGTGCGAATGCGGAGGAGCGAGAGAAGAATATGTTCGCCGCAACATTTATGCGTGAGGCACTTGATGCGAAGAATTATGACGATGCTGCAAAGTATTTCATACAGATCGCAACAAGCGCTCCAGCTGCATCAGAGGCGGTTTACGCTCGTGCAAGTCTACTCTATAAAGCTAAGATCTCTCGTGCAAAGAGCCTCGCTGAGAAGAAGCAGATGATCGACTCATTGATAATCGTGCACGACCTTCGCTTGGAAAACTTCGGTGACCACGCAACACGAGGTGCAGCATACATTCTCGATGGTAAGGCTCGTGACTACTTCAACTACTGTAAAAACGACCGTGATGGACTTCGTGAGGTCTTTGCTGCAGCTATCGAGGCATCGGGCGACAAGATTGATCGTGAGCTTGTGACGCTCTATTTCCAGTGTGCTTGCGAGGATTACTCGATGGATCTTGTGATGGCGGACTTCGTCTTGGCGGAGTATGATCGCCTCTCTCCACTCTATGTTGGACAGGATGCAGAACTTACAGCTAGGTTCGAGGCAGCGTTTGCAAATAGCGGTGTAGCAAATTGCGAGAACCTAGAGTCGATCTTCTCGAAGAAGTTGGAGGCTGCACCAGACGATGAGAAGGTGTTGGCACAGGCGGTTAAGTTGATGAATAAGGCTGGTTGCAAAACTCCATTCTACACAGCTACAGCGGAGAAGTATTATCAGGTGAGCCCATCATCACGCTCGGCAATGGCGTTGGCTGCGATTTTCCAAAACAATGGCGAGTATGACAAGGCTTCAAAGTATCTGCGTGACGCATTGGCGGCTGAGACAGATATAGAGGAGCAGGAGGCGTTGCTGGCTCGCATCTCGCTCATTGAGCTTGCTGCAGGACGTATGGGCGAGGCACTTAAGGCGGCTCGCAAATCGCTCGCTACAGCTGACGGAACAGAGGCGGACAACGGAATTGCACTCTTTGTGATTGCTCAGTGCTACGGCGCATCGGCTGCATCGTGTCACGATTTCGAGAGCCAAGTTGCATATTTGGCAGCGTACGATATGATGCAGAAGGCGTTGGCTAACTTCTCGGCTGAGGAGGAGAGCTACAAAAAACCAGCTGCAACAATGGCTGCAAACTACAAGGCTTACTTCCCAACTAAGGAGGAGTGCTTCTTCAACGAGATCGAGACAGGCGCACCATATAAGGTTCCTTGTGGAGCAGCGGCTGGTTCGATGACTATAATTAGAACTCGTGACTAAATTGTGGCTCGCCAAGAGCGGGACTAGAGGATGATAAAAGCGACTAAATACTTAACAATCAAGGCACTCCTAATCATTGGGAGTGCCGTGATGTTTATCTCCTGTAGCGATCAAGCGAAGAGTGGCGCATCAAAAAAGAGCGTTAATAACGAGCGTTTGATGACCGAGTCGAGCGACAATTTGACGATGGTGATGACCGAGAATGGTCGACCATCATATATATTTAAGTCGAAACGTGTTGAGGGTTTTACGCTCGCTGCTGAGCCCTATAGAGAGTTTCCAAAGGGTGTGGAGATCACAACATTTAAGGACGACTCACTCACCTCGAAGGATGCTACGCTCACCTCGAACTATGCAATTTATTATGAGAAGCGCAAGTTGTGGGAGGCGATGGGTGATGTTGTGGTGAAAAAGACGGATGGCAAGGAGCTCTATTCGCAACAGCTCTTTTGGAATGCGCAATCGAAGTTGATCTACTCAAATGTCGACACGAAGATTTTGGATACGACAACGGGCGATGTCTATTTAGGTGAGGGTTTCGAGTCTGACGAAGATATGAAAAAGTGGAGTTTCCGCAAGATGAAGGGGCGAATGAAGATGGAGGTGCAGCCCCGCCGCCCAGCAGCCGACTCAACAGCCGTATCAACATTAGCAGCCGACTCAACAGCCGTGACAGCGGTAACAGCAGACCCAACAGCAGTCCCAACAGCAATAACAAAAGAGACCCAACCAAAATAAAAAAAACGCTGGATAATACTCAGCACTACTCAGCACTACTCAGTATTACTCAGTATTACTCAGTATTACTCAGTATTACTCAGTATTACTCAGCACTACTCAGTATTACTCAGTAATTCTCAGCAACACCAAATAACACTCAACTACACCAAACAAAAAAAAGGAGACCAAAGAGAAGAGAGATGACAACAACAGCAACACTATTAATAATAGCCACGATGTTACTGCTTTCGGCATTCTTCTCAGGTATGGAGATCGCATACTTGAGCAAGAATAGATTGAAGTTGGAGATCGATCGCAAGCAGAGCCCGATGTTTGACCGCATCGCCGATCTGTTCGCTCGTAATCCAGGGCAGTATATCACGACTATATTGGTGGGCAATAATATTGCGCTGGTCGTCTATTCGCTCTTTATGTCTCAGATAGTCAGTGAGTTGTTGCGCAATTTTGGGCTTATTGAGAGGGGCTCAATATTGATTGAGACGGCTATCTCCACGGTTGTGATTATCTTCGTTGCGGAGTTTCTTCCTAAGTCGATATTCAAGAGTAATCCGAACTTTTATTATAAGGCGTTTTCGCCAATAATATACTTTTTTTACCTGCTGCTCTATCCATTGGCGAAGTTCACGACGATGCTGTCACACGGTTTCCTTCGGCTATTGGGCAGCAATATCTCGACAGACAGCAGCGTGGTTGGATTCGATCGACACGACTTGGCGAGCCTCATTGACGGGGGTTCGGCTGAGACACCTGCCGATGGTGAGAATGAGATCAGATTGTTCCAAAATGCACTCGATTTTGTCGATCTGAGGGTGAGGGATTCGATGACACCACGTGTTGATATTGAGGCGGTTGACATCGACAACACAACGGTCGAGGAGCTCACCGAGAGGTTTGCTGAGACGAAGTATTCGAGGCTCTTTGTGTGGCGAGGATCGATCGACAACATCGTTGGTTATGTAAACTCGAAGTCGCTGTTTCGCCTCCCCAAGAGGGTTGAAGATATGGTCAAGACGGTTAACTTCGTGCCCGAGACGATGCCGCTTAACGACTTGATGCAGAGTATGATAAAGCACAAGAGTAACATCTCGGTTGTGATCGATGAGTTTGGCGGCACGGCAGGAGTGATCTCGCTGGAGGATGTTTTGGAGCAGATATTTGGAGAGATCGAGGATGAGCACGATGAACCCGAGATGATCGAAAAGGAGGTTGGCGAGGGCGAATATGTTCTCTCCTGCAGACTGGAGGTGAGGTACATCAATGAGAAGTATGAACTCGGGATCGAGGAGAGCGATGAGTACGACACACTCGCTGGATACATTATATATAATCAAGTTGGGATTCCCGAGGCGGGTGCTGAGCTGAAGATCTCCAACTTCGAGATCAAGATCCTCAGGACGACACGATCGAGGATTGAACTTGTGAGAGTGAAAAAAGTTGGGGATAAGTAACAAAAAATTGTGCAGAATTTAGAATCTAAGTAGGGTAAAATAATTATTGGTGTATTTTTAAGAGTGCTATTGGAGATGAGATTTTTCACTATTAAATCGAAAATATAGTTATTCTATATTGAGATTTAATAGTGAAAAATATCGCTCCAAGAGTGCTTTTAAAAATATGGCAATAATTGTTTTACACTACTTATTTAAAAATAACGAGAAAATTTAATTGTATTCTGAAAAAAATCGCTACCTTTGGGCTACTTAATTGGATAGAGTGAATATCTCGAATAACAAATAAAAAAAACTAACAATATAGATGGCAACACTAAACACGTTACGCACTCGTTTTGGAGTCGTACTTTCGGCAGTTATCGCCTTTGCGCTTTTGGCATTTGTCTTTTCGCTAAAGGCTGAGATGGGATTTATGGGCAGCGAGCCTATTGTGGCAAAGATCGATGGTCACAATGTAACCTACAGCGAGTATCAGAGTGAGTATAACAAAATTCAGCAGCTCAGCGGCGCACAGGCATCGACTGAGGCTGAGGCAAATATGCTCTTTGCTCAGACTTGGCAAGCACTCTTCTCGAAGTTTGCTGTGATTCCAAATATCAAGCAGATCGGACTAGAGGTTACTCAGGGTGAGCGCTTGGCGATTGTTCGTGGCGAGATCGCTACTCAGACTATGTTTGGCGCTTTTGGTGATCCGCAGACAGGAATGTATAATATTGCGGCGATGAATAACTTCTTGCTCAGCTCACAGGGTAATCCACAGGCTGAGGCGATGTGGTCATCGATCAATGAGCAGGCTTGCGCTGAGAGGGTTACAACGAAGTTTGCAGGTTTGGTTGCAGCGGGTGCATTTGTCAACTCGTTGGAGGTTGAGCAGGGTGTCGAGGCGGCGAATAAGAGCTACGATGGTCGCTGGATCTCTCGCCGATATAGCGAGGTGGCTGACTCATTGGCTACGGTTACAGCAGCTGAGATCAAGAGCTATTATGACGCACACAAGTCGTCATACAAGCGCTTGCCTAGCCGCACGATCTCATACGCAAAGTTCGATATTAAGCCCTCAGCAGAGGATCAAGCTAAGATCGAGAGCGATGTTCGTAGCGCTGCAGCAGAGTTTGCCGAGGCTAAGGATATTAGAGCATTCATCCGCACAAACCGCAACGGTTCGGTCGCTGATACATATCTTCCAGCAGCACAGTTGCCAGCAGCTGAGTCGGCTGATTTGGTTGCAGACAAGATGTTTGGACCTGTGAACAATGGCGATAGCTGGAGAGCGTCACGAGTGTTGAGCACGGTTGTGGCATCGGATACATTGTCGTTGCGTCATATCGTTCTCTCTTACTCGGATCGTGCATTGGCCGATAGCCTCCTCACGGCGTTGCGCAAGGGTGGCGACTTCGCTCAGGCGGCAGCTACACACTCGGTCTATGCAGAGAGCGCTCGCAATGGCGGAGATGTTGGAGCAGTTCCATTCTCGGCTCTTGCAAGCGAGTTCTCAGCTAAGTTGGCTGGAGCTAAAAAGGGCGACATCGTTGAGATTGAGTCGGGCGATATGATACAGTTGATGCAGGTTTATGAGGCTGGAAAGCGTATTGTACACTATCAAGTTGCATCGTTGGATACGCCAATCCTTCCATCGGAGGCTACACGCCGCTCGACACACAACGCAGCAGGAGTATTCGCTATTGCGGCAAATGCAACAAAGGACGCAGACTCATTTAAGAGTGCAGCGAGCGAGTCGGACGTAGTGGCTCGTACAGCAAATTTGACAAGCGCAACACGCACGGTGAGTGCGATACAGGGCTCTTCGGAGGTTGCTCGTTGGGCACAGCGTGCTGAGGTGGGCAAGGTGTCGGAGATCTTCAAGGTTGATGATGCTTATGTTGTGGCGATGTTGACAAAGATTGACGACTCAGAGTATCGTGCAATGAGCGAGGTGGAGAGCACAATCAGGCGTACGCTACAGAGCGAGAAGAAGTTCGAGATCATCAAGAGCGAGCTTAAGAGCGGTGCATCACTCAATGCTCAGGCTAAGGCTTGGGGCGGCAAGGTTAATGACTTTGAGGCGGTTAACTTCTCACAGACTTATGTTGCAGGCCTGGGCGTTGAGCCACGTGTGATTGGCGCTATCACATCTACATCGGCTACGGGCGTTGTCTCGTCACCTGTGCAGGGTAACTCAGCGCTGTTCCTATTTGAGGTGAGCAAGGTAAACGATGCAGAGGAGACACAAAGCGCTGAGGCTGAGAAGGTTCGTGCTGAGTCGGTGGCGGCAAATATGGTTCAACAAACACTCTTCAGCGCTATCGAGGCACTATCGGAGGTTGAGGATTTGAGAGGCAAGGCGCTGTAGTTTGATCTCAATATATAGAAATTTGGGCTGCTGATCGGAGACGATCGGCAGCCCTTTTCATATTGCAGTTGGGGGGAAATAGGCAACAAAAGATTTTATTCTCATTAGATTGAAAAAATTCCGTCCGAAAAATTTTGATTTCATCGAATTTATGTTTAATTTTACTAATCGCACAATTTAAGGATTGGGAGGCGAGGAAATTTCAAAGGGTACAAACATAAAAATAGGGGTACTATGGCAGAGGAGACATTAAGATATGGAGATCGAGATCTTGCGGAGTTCAAGGTGCTGATTAAGGAGAAGATCAAGAGCGCAAAGGAGGATTACGAGCTACTTCGTGCAACACTTACACACACATCAGGAAACGGCACAGAGGATACATCACCAACATTTAAGGTGTTGGAGGAGGGCGCTACAACCCTCTCGAAGGAGGAGAGCGCACGTCTAGCTGCACACCAATTGAAATTCATCCGCAACCTAGAGATGGCGCTAATTCGCATCGAGAATAAAACCTACGGAATCTGCAAAACTACAGGTACACTCATCCCTAAGGAGCGACTAATGAGAGTGCCCCACGCTACAGAGTGCATCGAGGCTAAGGAGCGTAGAAAATAGACAATATTGTTGTCCGCCAAAGTTTTGTCTGCCACCAATCGACCACTGCCCTAATGCCGGGCGGGCAGCCAGCTAGCTGGCTTTTAGCTGGCTTGCGTTGTTGGGCTTAGAACTTTTCAAGTTCTAAGATTTTGATTCATAATTATTTATGCAAATGAATTTGCCTAAATAATTCCGTATCAAAATTTATTAAAAGCCTTTGGCTTTTAAACCCAACACGAGTGTAACCACAGTAAGCCCCAATCGCAAAACACCTGTAACGAGCTGAAGATTTGAAGATTACAGACGATCGGGCGATGAAGATTACGGGCGATCGGGCGATGAAGATTACGGGCGATCGGACAATGAAGATTACGGGCGATCGGGCGATGAAGATTACGTGTGATCGGGCGATGAAGATTACGTGTGATC
>JBCQUE010000031.1:0-26482 GCA_047174325.1 Rikenellaceae bacterium
CTCGGGTGTCGAAATGGTTCGACATAAGCAGATAACCAGCCACTGCCGAAATATCATCGGGGTCATTGATCTGCTCACCGCCATCGCTAATTAGCCACACGGCTGGTTTTTGCGCTAGCACACTCAGTGGCGCAATGAGTAGCAATGCGGCTGCTACCAACGATTTAACTCCTCTATTCATAATCTCTTCACTATTTAGGTTCTACTTTTCGAGAGTTCACCGCCCCAAATCGCCGAGAGACAACACGGAACAGATCGCACAATTGTAAAGGTAGTAAAAATTTCTAAACAGAGTTTAAATCTTGCAATTTTTTTATATCTTTGTGGAGCGAGTAAAACAACGAGATTTACAGATGACAACGAGTAACGAATATATAGATAGTAGTGTTGAGCTTAAAACGACAACCGATGGTGTAACCGAAAGTGTAGTTGAGGGCGCAACCGAAGGAGTAACAGATGTAGCCCAAAGCATCAAAGAACCAAAGCCTAAAAAAAGGGCGACCAAGCAGCCAAAGGAGTACGTTGAGACACCGCTAATGAAGCAGTACTACAGCATCAAGGCGGTGCATCCCGATGCGATCCTGCTCTTCCGTGTTGGCGACTTTTACGAGACGTTTGGTGAGGATGCTATCAAGGCAAGCTCTATTTTGGGTATCACACTCACCCGTAGAGCCAACGGTGCAGCGAGCTATGTTGAGCTGGCTGGATTTCCATATCACGCTGTCGACACCTATCTACCGAAGTTGGTTCGGTCGGGCGCTCGTGTGGCGATTTGCGAACAGCTCGAAGATCCCAAGACCACAAAGGGTATCGTTAAACGTGGCGTGGTGGAGCTCGTTACCCCAGGTGTGGTGATGGATGAGCACTCCAACCCGAGCCGTGAGAATAGATACTTAGCGGCGGTCTACTTCAGCAAACAAAAGACGGGTGTCGCCTTTCTCGACATCTCGACTGGCGAGTTCTTCTGTGGCGAGGGCACGGATCAATATGTCGACAAACTGATCGCCAACTTCTCGCCCAAGGAGGTTCTTTTCCAGCGTGGCTTTGAGATGCGGTTCAATATGACGTTTGGCGAGAGGCACTACACCTATAAACTCGATGAGTGGATCTTCTCGCTAGAGAGCTGCCGTGAGAGGCTCTGCAGACAGTTCAACACCCGTTCGCTCAAGGGTTTCGGTATCGAGACGATGAACCACGCACTATCGGCCGCTGGCGCAATCCTCGCCTATTTGGAGTTCACCGAACACAAGCAGATTGCGCACATCAACTCCATATCGAGGATCGATGAGGAGCGTTACGTGTGGATCGACCGATTCACAATTCGCAACCTAGAGCTCTTCTCTCGAACCGATAATGATATTGAGCGAGTTGGCTTTGCAAATGTTATAGACCGCACCTGCTCACCGATGGGTTCTCGCCTTCTGAAGAGGTGGGTCACGATGCCTATTCGAGATATTGCGGAGATAAATGAGCGGCTGGATGTGGTCTCGACACTGACGATGGATAGAGATCTGTCGGCTACGATTGAGGAGTATATAGCGCAAATTGGCGATATAGAGCGTATCTCAGCACGCATTGCTGCTCAACGAGTTACGCCCCGTGAGTTGCTGCAACTAAAGTCCTCATTGCGCTCGATCAGAGAGCTCAAAGAGACACTAACACAAGCCGACACCGAGGTTATGAGACGTGAGGCGGAGCGTCTCGATCCTCTCACCGATATTGAGACGATGTTGGGGAGACATATATTTGCCGATGCAAAAAACCCAATCGGCAAGGGTGATGTGATCGGTCCAAATATCGATCCCGAGCTCGATGATCTGCGCCGAGTATCTCGTAACGGCAAGCGTGTTTTGTGCTCAATTGTCGAGAGAGAGAGCAACCGCACAGGGATTCCATCGTTGAAGTTGGGCTACAACAATGTCTTTGGTTATTACTACGAAGTGAAGAATACACACAAAGATAAAGTGCCGAGCGACTGGAATCGAAAACAGACACTTACCTCAGCGGAGCGTTACACCAGCCTCGAACTTAGGGAGTACGAAGAGAAGATTATGGGTGCGGAGGCTCGCATCCTAGAGATCGAGAATAGGATCTTTAATTGGCTCATCGACTATGTGTCGAAGTCGCTTGCGACACTTCAGATGGATGCTCAGATCGTTGCGAAACTCGATGTACTGCAGGGCTTTGCACGTATGGCTTGCGAGTGGCGATATACACGTCCGCAACTCACCGCCACCGACACGATCAACATCAAACAGGGTCGCCATCCAGTGATCGAGACGATGCTACCCGTGGGCGAAAAGTATGTGCCGAACGATGTGGTTCTCAATGGTGAGGATCAACAGATTATGCTCATCACGGGTCCAAATATGTCGGGAAAATCGGCACTGCTGCGACAGACAGCACTTATTATATTGATGGCTCAGATGGGCTCATTTGTCCCCGCTGCAGCTGCCGAGATTGGCGTTGTGGATAAGATCTTCACACGTGTTGGAGCATCGGACAACCTCTCGCAAGGGGAGTCGACATTTATGGTTGAGATGTTGGAATCCGCCTCAATCCTCAATAACATCTCGGACAGAAGTCTCGTGCTGCTCGATGAGATTGGTCGAGGCACAAGCACTTATGATGGAATCTCGATTGCGTGGGCAATTGTTGAGTATCTGCACAACCACCCTTCAGCTCACGCTAAGACACTCTTCGCCACTCACTATCACGAGTTGGGCGATATGGAGCAGCTCTGTGAGAGGGTTAAAAATTACCACGTGAGTGTCAAGGAGATGGCGGAGACGATAGCCTTTGTTCGCAAACTCGAAAGGGGGTGTGCTGAGCGGTCGTTTGGTATCCACGTTGCACGAATGGCGGGTATGCCTCGGAGCGTTGTAAAGCGAGCCGAACAGATACTCTTGAACCTAGAGAGCGAGTATAGAGGTGGTGGCGAGAGAGCGGTTGGCGAGGCGGTGGAGGCTAGTGAGGCTGCTGAGGCGGTCACAGCCAAATCAGCATCTCTCTCGGGCGGCGGAATACAACTATCTATGTTTCAGCTAGATGACCCCGTGCTGATAGATATTCGCAACCAGATACGTGACCTCGACCTAAACTCAATAACACCCCTAGAGGCACTAAACAGACTAGCCGCAATAAAGAGCATAACAGGACTATAAAAAGACTAAAAGAGAAACAATTTAAACCAAAACTAAAACTAAAACCAAAAATGAAAATGAACAAATTACAATCATTAATTGCGTCATCGCTGCTGTTAGCCTCGTGTGGAGGTGGAGGAGCAGCACAAAGCGACCTCGAAACAGGACCATACGCTGCCGAGTGGGAGTCGCTAAAGAGCCACAACGCTGCACCCGATTGGTTTGCAGATGCTAAGCTTGGTATCTACTTCCACTGGGGAGTCTACTCCGTTCCTGCGTGGGGTACTGAGTGGTACCCACGTTGGATGTATGTTCCAGATCGTGACGAGGGCTGGGGACACGACATCTATGAGTATCACAAAGAGACCTATGGCGAGAATTTCCACTATCACGACTTCATCCCTCAGTGGAGCGCACCCAACTTCGATGCCAAGGAGTGGGGCGATATGTTCGAGGGAATGGGCGCTAAATTCATCGGCTCGATTGCTGAGCACCACGATGGATTCTCGATGTGGGACAGCAAGGTGAACAAGTGGAACTCGGTCGATATGGGCCCACGTATCGATGTTGTCGATGCAATTGCTCAGGAGGCTAAGAGCCGTGGGTTGAAGTATATGACCACGTTCCACCACGGATACTCACACCTATTTTACCCTAAGAACAGGTCGAACTATAAGGAGCAAGTCGGCAATATGGGCATCTACGAAAATGAGGGAATCGGACGCTATATGTATGTCTATGACAAGAGCGAAGTGCCTCAGGATGAGAAGTATAGATTGCTGTATGGAACAATCCCTTACAAGGAGGCTAACGACTACTGGTTGTCTAAGCTCGATGAGGTGATCGAGAACCACTGCCCCGACTATATATGGATGGATTTTGGACAGATGTTCATCACCGAGGAGCATCGCCAAAAGTTCCTGCAACACTACTTCAACAAGGCTAATAAGCTAGGCAAAGAGGTTGTGGTTAACACCAAGGGCGACTTCTTCCCAACGGAGTTGGCGGTAGTCAATGTCGAGCGAGCAACGATGGCGGACATTACGCCCGATGTATGGATCACAGACTTTATCTTGGGCAGCAACTGGTGTTTCAACCGAGCTAAGCGAACAGCGATCAACCCCAACCAAGCGATTAAGATGCTGGCTGAGGTTGTGAGTAAGAATGGTGTAATGTTGCTCTCAGCAGGTCCAATGGCGGACGGAACGATGCCCGAGGAGCAGGTCAAGGCGATGGAGGGAATCGGTCGTTGGATGAAGCTCTACGGCGAGGCGATCTACAACACACGTCCATTTATCAGCTATGGTCAGGGTGTGACGAAGTTGGTGCGTGACCCACAAGATGAGTGGAACGACTACGGAGCGATCAAAAAGAACCTCAACAAACTCAATGCCGAGGATATTCGCTACACATTCGACCGTGCAACCAACACTATCTACGCTATTCAGCTAGGTTGGAAAAAGGGCGGTTTGTCGCACGAATTGAAGGCTTTTGAGGCGAAGAATAAGATCAAGGTGAAGGGTGTCGAAGTGTTGGGCAGCAGCGAGAAGATCGATTGGAAGTTGCTACCGACAGGGCTCAAAGTCACTCAGCCAAAGGCTAAACCAGCCGAGGGCGATGCAGCGATTGTCTATAAGATAACAACCCTATAGAGAAGATCGGCTGAGTAGGGCTGTGGTTACTCAGCCCTACTCAGCCCTACTGAGAAATACTCAGCCCTACTCAGCCCTACTGAGAAATACTCAGCCCTACTCAGCCCTACTGAGAAATACTCAGCCCTACTGAGAAATACCCAGCCCTACCCAGAGATACTCAGACTGAGTAAAACTGGGTAAGGCTGGGTATTTCTGAGTAAAACTGAGCCGCTCTGAGTTTAGCCTGAGTGGTCTGAACCCTCGTTAAAAGTTAAATGTCGAGTAGACAACCAACGACTCAGCACCGATTGTAACATCCTCGCCTGTAGATAGTTGCAGCTTCATATTCTCGGCATTGGGCAGCATCGTGTGGTCGCCCTCGATCCGCATTTTGCCCTCTTCGTAATCGAAACGCTTTGCACCCTTTAGCTCTTTAAGCGAGCTGCTTTTGAGGGTTAGTTGCTGAGGCTCTTTGGTGGTGTTTACGATCGCTATCATATATGAGCCGTTGTGGCTTGTGATGGCTGCTCGCACCCCCTCAACGCCCTCAACCTCAGCGCTGTAGATCGTTGAGCCCGTAGGCATATAACGAGTAAGCAGCGCCCACGCATAGTAGAATGGGCGTACCTGCTCAGTCTCGGGCTTATCCAACATCTCCGAGCCAAGGATATTCCAAAATCCCCACACCTTTAGCCCCGTTGCAAGGCGGTGCATAGCATCGTCCAACATCCAAACGATCGAGCCCGAGAACCCTGCATTGAGCGTCTGAATCAGAGCGTCTGCCATATCTGTACCATAGAAGTGTTCAAAGACAAAAGTTTGCGAATCTTGCGGCGTTGCATAGGTGTAGACCCTCTTTACACGCTGCATATTTTGCTTGAATAGGAGGCTATCCTTCTTCTTGTGATACTTGAAACCGATCTCGCCCATCACGATCTGTTTATCCTTTGGAATTGCACTCCTGTAGCGCTTTAGCACCTCGCCATACGCACCGTTATTCACCTCACTCTTAGTTGGATAGGTGTGAATATCATAGAGCCCAACCTTGTCGTCCATCGTCTCCACTACGGGTGTTATCCACTCCTTGATTGGTCTTGCGTTCCATATTGCTGCATCGGGTGCAACGATCTGCACCTTGTCGAGAATCTTAGCCTTTTGTGCCTCGGTATGTAGCGCCTCAAATGTGTTGCGCCACAGATCATATTTCGTATTTGTAACCGACCAATTTCCGTTTGGCTCATTGATGAGGTTGTAATACTTAATGCAGCTGTACCCCTCATCCACAAGCGCTTTGAGCAGCGCTACATTGCTCCTCAAAACCTCTATATTGTAGCCAGACAGATCCTCTTTGATAAGACCATTGCCGCCCCAATCGCCAAACATCACCACCACTTTGCGGCTCTCGCAGTAATCCAACAGCGGCTTGAGATGCTCTCGATAGGTTGCATTGAGTTTGCCATCGGAGTAAAAGAGTGGCGAGTTCACCATCATACGGATAAACCGAATCCTCATAAAGTCGAGGCGATCGCAAACGAGCTTCCAATCCTCGGCAGAGACCTTATGACCATTGGGGTCGATCGCAATGTCGTAAGGGTCCCACTGAGCACCGTTGCCGATGTAGTTCTCGCTAATAATCCTGTTTGTGTCGAGTGTGATTGTCCCCTTAGCTGAAGTCTGAAGAGGTTGCAGTGCCACTACCGCAGCAAGCAGGATTGTGGTTAGAAATTTGTGCATATCAAAAAGTAGTTTCTACAAAGATAGAGTTTATTTTTGATAATGCAAACAAAGTTACACCATTCGATCCTCGATGAGAAACCTAAACCATTCGATCCTCGATGAGAAGATTACACCATCCGCTCCTCGATGAGAAACCTAAACCATTCGATCCTCGATGAGAAGATTACACCATCCGATCCTCGATGAGAAGATTACACCATTCGATCCTCGATGAGAAACCTAAACCATTCGCTCCTCGATGAGAAGATTACACCATCCGCTCCTCGATGAGAAGATTACACCATTCGATCCTCGATGAGAAGATTACACCATTCGCTCCTCGATGATCTGGAACACTCTCGCCCCCTCCAACACGAGCGGTTTCTCCTGTGTAAAGAATACAACACCATTCGCTGGCGCAATGATTCTCTCCAGCACCGTTGCATCATAAGGATCGTAGACCTCCGCCAAGAGATCACCCCGCTTAACACTATCCTGCGCACCACGATATTTGCGCAATACTCCCGAATGTTTAGTCTTGATAGTGACGAAGTTAGCATCTGAAATAACCTCAGATCTATAACCTGGTCGCACCGAGCTATTCAACACTCCGATGTTAATCATAAACCTCAACAGCGCCTCTTGACCAATGGTTACACTCTCCTGAGCAAGTCGATCGGTGTGACCTGTGTAGATCGAGAACGCCTTAGTCTCCCAAATTTGCCAATTATAGTTGAGCAGCGTAGTGTCGTACGGCATCACATCCTTGACATATACATAAGGCAGACCGAAGTAAGTAGCCTCGTGCTCAGGCTGATAGCCCGTGTTGAGCATCCTCACGTGAGGAATAAACTCCCCCGGAATATAATAACTCGCCAACTGCACACCACACTCATAATCCTTGACACTCTCGAAGAGCGCCGCCGCAATTCGCTGCGTAGTCTCGCCCTTGTCATAACCTGGGAACATTCGGTTCACATCGGTGTTATCCATTGACCAAAACCGCTTGCCGATATTCATCGAAAATGGATTGACCGACGGGATCACCAATATCTCGTAACCAGCCAAGAGTGCACCGCTCTGCTCCATCTCAGTCAAGCTACTAATGAGCGATGCACAGGTGAATTGCTGCTCCACCTCATCGCCACGAATAGCTCCAACCACCGCCAACGCCTTGCGTCCCGAACCAAACCTATAGCCGTAGATATTGAAATCATCACGGTAAGGCGAACGCATTGTATAAAGTATCTCTCTCTTCATATTATAAAGGGGAGTTATAATTTCTCCCAAAATTACTGCTAAAGGTGGTGAATACGAGCCAACAACGATCCATCATAGACCACAGGATAGGCTCTAATTGTAAATAGATAACCATAGACTGGCGACAAGACACTCTGCAGCACCTCGCCCGAAAGTGGGTCGACAATAGTGCCAATCAACTCTCCCTTCTCGACAATCGCCGAGGTCTTAAGCTCCGTAAGGAAGATACCCGACCCCTCAGCATTGAGGAACGAGACGCTATCGCCCACCGAGATGATACCCTCAGCAAGTTTCGAGCGATCGACATCACCCCGCCACATATCCATATCGGCCAACAAATTGAGGATTCCCTCCGTGAGGTTATTACCCAGCGAGTGGTTGATACGCATTCCGACACCCATCTCCACCACCACACAAGGCGTACCTGTCGAGTTGAGCGAGTGCGCCAACGTAGCCTCCAACACCGTTGCTGCATCGTGCACCCAGATAAAATCAACACCCAAAAGTTGCGCCTTTGGGACAAGCTTTTCAGCCGACTCAATATTGATTCTCACCTGAGGCATCTCCCTCAAAAAGATATTGCTGGAGTGAATATCGACAACCATATCTGCCCCCTTAAGATCCTCCAACACCGCTGATGCAACACTCTCCGCCATCACTCCATTTGGGTCACCCGGAAAGATACGATTCATATCGAGGTCGAACCCCGGTATTCCTCTCGAAATTGTATCGATGCCCAACGGATTGAGCGCTGGATAGATCTCCACCGTGCCATCCAACAGCTCAGGATTCTCCTGCAGCAGCTGCCCCAATTTGAAACATACATACTGCCCTTCGAGCTCATCGCCGTGCGTACCCGTAACGATGCAGACCCTCTTTGAGGAGCTGCCCGACTTGATTATATTCTTCTTAATCGTCAGCCGTTCCGCTATTGGCAGTGCGACCGATACAACCTCTTTAATCACAATTTTAACAATTTAGAACTTTATACGAATAAGGTTTGAATCTCAAAACTCAGTTCGCATTATTTATATCTCTTCAACAATCACCTATATCTCTTCAACAATCACCTATATCTCTTCAACAATCACTCTTATCTGAGTAGTGTGAGCAGCCGCCCCTCTATGCACCCCTCTAATCACTGAACAGTCTGCAGCATCTCGCCCGTGCGCTATCTTAATATAGTCATACTCAATGACTTTATCGTGCGTAGGGTCAACCCCAAACCAAGCCCCTTGCGCCTCATCATAGACCTCAACCCAAGCGTGCGTTGCCCCCTCACCAACCAAGAAACCAACACAATAGCGAGCAAAGATAGCGTTTTTTCGACAAATCGCAATAAGTATATGTGCAAAATCTTGACACACCCCCCGCCCAAGTTCAAAACTCTCTGCCGCTGTTGTCTCAGTGGTGGTCACCATCGGTTCATAGAGCATCCGCTGATAGATTGCGCTAGCCACCGCTGCCGCCCTCTCCAATGGTTCGCCGCTACTGGGTGTCACCTCCTGTGCAAACTGCAACAGAGCTGGCGAGAGCTTTGTCATTCGGCTCTCAGAGGTGTATATCTGTGTGGGCTTAGGCTCCTTAACTCGATACATATCACACTCCACAACGCCCTGTGATGCCGCAACAAAGAGGTCGTGTGGATACCTCATCGAGCCGTAGTGAATCGGGTTACCGAAACAATCCTCACCCGAGCGAATAGTAACCTGTGTGAGGTGGTCTATGACACGAGCTACGACCCGTTGGCAAGAGCTCTCACGTGGCGAGCTACGTAGCTGAAAATCGTGAAACGTAACCATCGAGCTGTATGAGACAATCGTGTGGTAACTATAGCGATACCTCCTCATATCAACCCTCCTCAACTACACCAAAACCAAGCTATTCAAATAGCCCAAAACACGCTCCTTGTATGCACTATCCGAGACAGCGTAACTGCTCTCATCGATGAGTTGATCCAACTGTTCTAGGGCGTAATTATCAAGATCTGCACCCACCTTAACGAGTGTATCTTTGAGCTTAACGTACGCCTGCTCGATACGGAAGAATGGGTACTCAAATCGGATATGTAGATCGAGGTTCTCAACCAGTTTACCAGCCTTCAAGAGCTTACGAATACGCTTATCGAATACACGCTCATCGATCGAACCGAAGAACGCCAACATATAATCTGTGATGAGCTGCAGGTTTGTGATGTTCTCCTCACTGCGAGCGGCACACTCCTCCAAAAGCACCTTTGACATCTGAATATAAGAGAGGCTCTCGCTCTTAATGTCGTCACGAAGAACGATACCGTTATCATTCGTGAGGTCGATACTTGTCGCTATTGAGCAGATGTTTTCACGATCGTAGAGCTGCGCAAGATGAAACTTCTCGCACGAAGGTTTACCATTCACACCACACTCCATTCCGAGGTAGCGGTAGTACTCCTCAAGAGCCGATGAGTCTCCATCAAGCGCACGATCATAATATCGGCGAAGCAGGTGAAGGCTTATATATACACGCTCTGCATAGCGTCCGAGCCAAAAAAGTCTATTAGCCTTATCGGCTGTTATTACATTACAAACCATAGTGTTGTCAATTATCAATTGTTAATTATAAATTCTAAATTGGGCTAATGCACAATTTTTATCACACCCTCACCCCCAACGTGACCACCAGCGTGACCCTCTAGGGCTGATAGGTGGATGAGCTTTTGTAGATCGTGGAAATGGATGTGAGGGAGCGTACCCCTGTACGTGACCGATCAGCCATTTTCAGGATCTGCGAAAGATCGCCGCCTTGCAGCCCTAGCCTAAACTTAGACTAGAACCCACGTGTCTTTAAAGCCACCTCCTTGTGATGAGTTCACTACGAACGAGCCCTCCTGTCGTGAGAACCTCGTGAGTCCGCTTCTCCACACCTTAGTCTCCTTGCCCGATATTACGAATGCACGAAGGTCAGCCTTACGCTCGATACGTGTGTCGCCATCGCCATCCAAAATTTCGAGATCCTTGAAGTCGATGATCTCCTGTGCAATCCAACGACGAGGCTGCTCGATAATGAGCGCTTTGAGCTCCGCCAACTTCTCGGGCGAGAGGTCTCGACCAAAGACTACGCCGTAACCGCCTGCCTCACTAACATCCTTGATAACGAGTTTCTCGATGTTCGCCAAAATATAGTCGTAATCATCTTTGTAATATGGAAGATACGTAGGTGCGTTCTGCAGAATTGGATCTTCGTTGAGATAATACTTCACCATCATCGGCACGAAGTAATAAGTACCCTTATCATCTGCAACACCGTTTCCGAGCGCATTGATAAGCGCCACATTTCCAGCCTTGTACACCTGCATTAGGTTTGGCACACCCAACATAGATGCTGGCTCAAATGTCATCGGATCGAGGTAATCATCCGAGATACGGCGATAGAGTGCACCCACGGGTTGACGCTTGCCCTGTATTCCATTATAATAGAGCATATCGCCCTCCACAACCAAATCACCAGGGAACGCCAACACAGCGCCAGCCTTCTCAGCGAGGTATGAGTGCTCGAAGAATGCAGAGTTGTAGCGACCCGGTGTGAGGATCACGTTGAGCCCTCGCCCATCGTTTACGTAGTCCATCATCTCACGCAAGAGCTGTGAGTAGTCACGGTTGTCGGCAACAGCGTTCTGCTTGAATGTCTCGGGCGAGACTTTACGAGTGATTGTGCGAGCGATCATTGGATATGATGCACCCGATGGGATACGTAGATTATCCTCCAATACGTACCACTCACCATCCTTGCCCTGCACTAGATCGATGCCCGAGATGTGTGAATATATATCCATCGATGGAGTGATCCCCTCACACTGCGGCAAATAGTCCTTTGAGGTGTAGATAAACTCCTCGGGAATTACGCCATCCTTGATGATGTTCTTGTCGTGATAGATGTCGTAAAGAAACATATTGAGCGCCTTCACACGCTGGATCAAACCAGCCTCTAAATGATCCCACTCCGCCTTTGGGATCACACGAGGGATCGAATCAAAGGGGAACAACTGCTCCTTAAAAATTCCATTTTTGTAGACACCAAAGCGAACGCCAAAACGCTCCATCCACGAGTTTACCATCTCTTTACTCTCGATTAACCTCTTCATAAATCACCTGTTTTCTTAAAAAAAATATCTATACTTATATTGTATTCATACTGTATTCAGAGCGCCATTGCCCCCTCTCAGAGCACCATTGCCCCCTCTCAGAGCGCCATCGCCCCCTCTCAGAGCGCCATTGCCCCCTCTCAGAGCACCAACGCCGCTCTCAACTCTACATCGCTACACTGCAAAGCTAACGCAAAATCACCATTGTTATAGCGAGATTGCAAGCAGCAGATTTTTCTTAAATATTTTTATTATCAACCTGAAAGCAAACACCCCCATTTTTGTATCAATTATCAATCTCTAGCGCCATATTTATGCACGATTGTTAAGTTTAACGCTTTTGTAACAGACTTTGATTGCACACTTTAGGGTGGAGTTATTTTTAAAATAAATTACTAATCAACTATATTCTCGATCTCTAGCCACGCCTCATTACCCAACACACAACACACTGCTCATATTTTTTTCGACATAAATTTGCATAAGAAATTATTTTTTCCTAACTTGCATTGAATTAAAACAGAAATTGCATTAATTAAAACAGAAATTGCATTAAGCTGAAATAACAAACTAAACTATATAACGATTATTATGAAAAAAATCTTCGCAACACTATTCGCTGTAGCTCTAATGAGCACAGTCGCTATGGCTCAGCCAGCTAAGCTAGCAGCTAGCAGAGTAAAGATTATGAACGAGCAGCTAACTCTAACTCCAGAACAAGAGAGCAAGCTCACAGAGGTATTTACAACTCAGGCTAAAGAGATAGCTGCTACTAAGGATTTGCAAGGAGAGGAGAAAACTGCTGCACGTAAGGCTGCATTCCAAAAGTCAAATAAGGCTCAAATGAGCGCCCTAACACCTGAGCAGGCTAAGAAGTGGAAGGAGTACCTAGCTAAAGAGGCTGCTGACAAGAAGAAACAATAGAGAAGATATATAACCAATAAAACACAATTTAAAGATGAAAAAGTTTCTAACTACACTCTTCGCATTGGCAGTAATGACTACTGTAGCACTCGCTCAGCCATCTAAGGTCGCAGAGAACAAGATCAAGCAAATGGATGCACAGATCACACTTACAGCAGATCAGAAGGCTAAGCTAACTCCAGTGTTCGAGACACAGGCTAAGGAGATGGCTGAGGTTCGCAAGATGGAGGCTGGTGACGAGAAGAAGGCTGCACAGAAGGCTGCATTCCAAAAGTCACAGAAGGCTCAGAAGGAGATTCTTACTCCAGAGCAGAATGCTGCTTGGAAGGAGTACGTAGCTAAGCAGGCTGCTGCAAATAAGAACTAGTAAGCGACCCGAGTGGGTAACAAGTGATAACGCCGACAATCTTTAGTAATTGTCGGCGTTAATCATTAATCATTATCGGCATTAATCATTAAAAAAAATATGTGGGACACAGATCTATTCTTGCTGCTAAACTTCGATGGTGGCGAGACGCTTGACAAAATTATGGTGCTCATTTCGGGTGTGAAACTTTGGATTCCGCTCTATCTGCTCATTCTCGGCATCACGTGGCGGCGCTCGGGTTGGCGCACAATGCTATTGCTCTTGGCGGCTATTGGTTTAGCTGTGGGGCTTTCGGACATCATCACGGGGGTATTCAAAAACTCGGGGCTGCTCAAAGGGCTACTTCCCGAGAGCTTTCCGTTTAGACTTCGACCAGGTCAAACACCCGAATTGGAGGGTTTGATTCACGTGGTGAAACGGGGCGGAATGTACGGCACATTTTCGGCACACGCTGCTACTTCACTCTCGATTGGCTACTTAGCTACTCGTGCGATCGATAGGCGCTGGTTCTCGTGGATTATGTGGACACAGGTTGCGCTGGTTTGCTACTCACGTATCTATATCAGCTCTCACTTTCCGCAAGATATTCTGTTGGGTCTAATCACAGGGTTCATCATATCAAACTTGGTGTGGAGAGGCTATAACGCTATTTTACCAAAAGTGGCTCGATAAGATTTGGCTAACTGATAATTTAGAAGTATATTTGCACTACAATAACCTAAAAACCAGAACAATGAAGAGATTTCTAAATATTCTTATGTGGATATTCGCCGCTGTGGGACTAATCGGCTCTGCAGTTGCTTTCTATCTATTTGTCATAGTCAAGGTCTCACCACACGCTAGCGAGATCGATGTGGAGCACCTTGTGGAGCACCATAAGCAGATCACGATCAACGATGATTGGCTCTTCACGTTGGGCGATATGAGTAGCCCATACTTCGCTGAGAAGTGCGACACCAAGAGTTGGAAGTCACTAAATGTGCCTCACGACTGGAGCATCGAGGAGGGGTACAGATTGGAGAGTACAGCTGGAAGTAATGCCTTCCTTCCGGGTGGAGTGGGTTGGTACCGCAAGGAGTTTGAGCTGCCAAAGGGGTGGCGCAAGGATGGTATCGCCGTTCGATTTGAGGGCGTGTATAACAACTCGGACGTTTGGATCAATGGTCACCACTTGGGTTTCTTCCCTAACGGATACCTCGATTTTGAGTACGACCTTACACCTTATATTAATACAAAGGGGACGAACACCATCGCTGTGAGGGTCGACCGCAGAGCCTATGCCGATGCACGTTGGTACGTTGGAGCAGGCATCTATCGCCCTGTGCACCTCATCTCTCGTGAGGAGGTCTATATTCCATCGCACGGGCAGAAGATCACCACACCGAAGATCACTTATGATGAGAGTACGGTAGCGGTCGAGACGGAGTACACAAACCGCTCAGAGAGGGAGCAGAAGATCACTATCAAGTATGAGATCGCTGATGGAATCTATCGCAAGACATCATCAAAGAGCGAGCTTGTCATCCCTGCAGGCGAGAGCGTTACAGACAAGACGACACTTACACTCGGTGCTGAGCCACGCCTGTGGAGCTTGAAAAATCCACAGCTCTATGACCTCTACACAACGGTTGAGTGCGGCGGCGATGTTGTCGATGTCAAGATGGATAAGTTTGGACTTCGCACAGCTGAGTTTAGACCAGACAGCGGTTTCTTCCTCAATGGCGAGAACGTCAAGATCAAGGGTGTGAATCTACACCACGACTTGGGTGCTGTGGGTGTTGCACTCTATGATGATGTGTTGCGTGATCGCCTAGAGAAGCTGCAGAAGATGGGTGTCAATGCGATACGTACGGCACACAATCCACACTCGGAGTCGCTGCTTGAGATGTGCGACAGGATGGGACTACTCGTGATGGATGAGTTTACAGATGAGTGGTTGGTGCTTAAGGATAAGTGGATCATACAGCGATCAAAGCATAATATTCCCGACTCTCTGGAGAGCGGCTACCCGAACTACTTCAAGGAGTTTGCCGAGAGGGATTTGAAGAACTTCTTGCGCCGAGATCAGAACCACCCATCGATTATTCTGTGGAGCATCGGAAACGAGATCGAGTGGACATATAGTTACTACTTTGCATCGAGCCTCGACCGCAAGGGCTACAAGGGACTAGTCTTTACGGGCGAGCCTGAGAAGAATCGTGAACTCACACGCAAACGCTTTGCTGAGCTCTCAAAGGGGAACGATCCACTTTCACAGACGGCACACAAATTGGCTGGCTGGGTCAAGGAGATTGACACTACTCGCCCCATCACTTCAGGTGTGGTGATCCCATCGGTCTCACGTATCTCGGGTTATGTCGATGCGCTGGATGTTGTGGGCTACAACTATAAGGACTCTTACTACGCAAATGACCACACGATGTACCCCGAGAAGGCGATCTACGGCTCGGAGAATGTGGGTCAATTCTTTGAGTGGGAGGCAGTTGCTGATAAGGATTACATCTCGGGTATCTTCCTCTGGACAGGTGTCGACTACTTGGGTGAGAATGGACCTTGGCCAAGCAAGGGCGGTCACTACTCGCTATTTGATTTCGCTGGATTCCAGAGCCCACGTGGTCACTTCTTCGAGACACTTTGGAGCGATAAGCCTAAGACCTATATGGTGACTACACCAGCCTCGATGAGCGAGTTCAAGCAGAGGGGCGATGGAGGTTTCGATGTTGTGTTGCGCAAAGACCCACTGCGTCGTTGGTTGTGGTATGAGACATTCGACAAGTGGAACTACGCTGAGGGTGAGCAGGTTGTGGTGCAGGTCTACTCCAATGCGCCAAAGGTTGAGTTGTTCGTGAATGGCGTGAGCCAAGGTGTGCGCAACCACTCGATGCTGCCCGAGGAGAATGTGATCGTTTGGCAAGTGCCCTACACAAAGGGTGAGATCGTGGCTGTGGGTCGCAAGATCGATGGACAGGAGACATCTCGCTATACACTCCGCACAGCTGAGGCGACATCTAAGTTGGCTGTCAAGAAAACTGGTTCCATAAGTTGCAAAGGCTTCGCACGTGTCGAGTTGTCGTTGGAGGATCGGGGCGGCACACGTGTAGTTGACAAGCCCGAGTTGGTGACAGCCACGTTCGGCAGCGAGCTAGCGATAGCTGGTGTTGACAACGGCTCAGATCAGTTCGTAGGCAACCACCAAGCAACATCGGTCGAGACACACAACGGTCGTGCGCTGTTCCTCTTCAAGACAACACGCAAAATCGAAAAGGGCGAAAAGGTGGAGGTAACACTCTCAACAGGCAGAGGCGTTAAAACTACGATCGACCTGAATTAAACCACGATCGACCTAAATTAAACCACGATCGACCTGAATTAAACCACGATCGACCTGAATTAAACCACGATCGACCAAGACTAAATATTTAGAGATATTTTTTAAGCTCACGATATAATGCTGATTTTCAAAGCATTATATCGTGAGCTTAACTTTTATGTAATAAGTGTTAATGGGGAAAAACAGTCTCGTTAACACTTTCTTAATATATGTGAATGGCGTTGTAATACTTTGTTAACAGACTCTTTACAGCTCGTTAACCGCCTTGTAACCGATATTTTGCAGAAATATAACCCTTTATGCACTAATTTTGCAGCAACATTAAAATTCTATTATGAAGAGATTTATACTTACTGCAATCGCTCTACTTATATGTGGAGCGGAGTCATTTGCTCAGGAGAGCGACAAGTCCTCATTTATGCCTCAGATCCACGGAAACATTAGAGGTAAATATGAGTATCAGCCCGAGGTGAACGAGGGTCGCTTTCAGGTGCGCAACGCCCGATTGAATGTGACGGGCTATGCCGTGCCGAGCATCTATTACAAGGCTGAGATCGACCTCTCGGATCAGGGTACGATACGTATGTTGGACGCATACGTAAAGTTGCTCCCAACAAAGAGTACAGGTATCGCCATTGGTCAGATGCGTGTTCCATTCACCATCGATGCACACCGTTCGCCCTACGCACGTTTCTTCGCCAACCGCTCATTCATCGGTAAGCAGGTGGGTGATATTCGTGACGTTGGAGTGGTGGCGAGCTACAAAAGTAGCAACACATCGATCCCATTCACAATCGAGGGTGGAGTATTCAACGGCGATGGTTTGACCGACCAAAAGACTTGGCAGACAAATTACAACAACTCACTCAAAGCGCAATTTTGGTTCCACGAGAATTGGAACGTAACAATCAGCGAGCAGATGCTCAAGCCATCGGAGTTCCGTGTATCGATGTATGATCTCGGCACATTCTACCGCACGGATCGTTTCCACGTAGAGGCTGAGTACCTATATAAGACGTATGAGGCGAATAGCTTTACAGATGTTCACTCGGTCGACTTCTTTGCACTCTACACAGTGCCGATCAAGGGATTCTTCAAGAATATCTCATTCCTTGGGCGCTACGATATGATGAGCGACCACAGCGATGGCGAGATGGGTGACGATGAGATTGCAGGCAACTACCTAGCCATCGACGACGCTGGTCGCCACCGTGTAACTACAGGTATCACGCTGAGCCTTGCGAAGTTATCAAAGGCGGATCTACGTCTCAACTATGAGAACTACTTCTACAAAAGAGGCGCTATGATCGACTCATCAGAGATGGATAAATTTGTTGTGGAGCTAGTCTGCCAATTCTAATTGCGCAATTAAATCGAGAGCCACATATCTACAAGAACCATACAACAATTTCGACTGTTTATATAACAAAACCTATTTTATTAAATTCGTCATACTCCTTGCACGATTTGTGATATAGAGATGGGCAAGAAGATCGTAGCTTTGCATTAGAGATCAGGAGCAAAGCAATGACAATATAATTTTAGGTTCAAAAGGTTCTTTTAGGTTTTTAGGTTAGTTGGTGGGGGTGTGACAGCGATTATTTCGATAGCTGCCACACCCTCTTTTTAGTTAGGGGAGCAAGCTCCCTTTTAGCTGGCTTGACGGTTACGAGGGGAGCAAGCTCCCTTTTAGCTGGCTTGACGATTACGAGGGGGGCAAGCTCCCTTTTAGCTGGCTTAACGATTACGAGGGGGGGCAAGCTCCCTTTTATCTGGCTTAACGATTACGAGGGGAGCAAGCTCCCTTTTAGCTGGCTTGACGATTACGAGGGGAGCAAGCTCCCTTTTAGCTGGCTTGACGGTTAGTTTTATCCGTGACCGAGAAGCCCAAAACAGGATCGCCGAAATTTCGCCGCCTTGCAGCATCCGCAACCTAACCGAATAGGATTGTTTTATTCTTATAGGTTAATATCTTGTGGCTGATGTGCTGGTCTACCGCCTGTGAAAGCACGATCTTCTCCAGATCACGCCCCTTGTGAACCAAGCTCTGCACGGTGTCACGGTGTGAGATACGTGTGATACTCTGCTCAATGATTGGACCTGCATCGAGATCTGATGTTACGTAGTGGCTCGTTGCACCGATCAACTTCACACCTCTTGCGTGAGCAGCGTGGTAGGGCTTAGCGCCAACGAATGCAGGTAGGAATGAGTGGTGAATATTGATGATATTGTTTGGATAGTGCGTGATGAAGTTTGGCGATATGATCTGCATATAGCGAGCCAGCACCACGAAGTCAATCCCGTTCTCACGCAACAGGTCGAGCGTCACCGCCTCCTGTGCCTCCTTGGTCTCCTTCGTGATTGGAATATGATAATAGGGAATATCGAACCTCTCGGCAGCCCTCTGCATATCGGGATGGTTGCTCACAATTAGCGGCAGCTCCACTTGCCACTCCCCCGCTGTGTAGCGAGCCAATAGGTCGTAAAGGCAGTGTGACATCTTCGATACGAAGATCGCCATACGAGGCTTAACGTCCGAGAAGTAGAGCTCGAAACTCACCTCATAACGCTTCGTAAAGAGCCTATCAAAGAGCTCACGCATCCTCTCACGAGGAATATTAAAGTTGGTCAAATCCCACTCCAAACGCATAAAAAAGACCCCCTCCTCACGATCGGTATGTTGATCGAGGTTGATAACGTTACCACCGTGTTTATTGATAAGGTTTGTAGCGATAGCGATGATACCCTCCCTATCGGAGCAGTGCATAAGCAGGATTGCTGTCGGATTCTGTGTTGACATAATTATTATCTACATTTTTATTATGCTGCAAATATAGGTATAAAATTTGAGTTATGAATTATGAGTTATGAGTTATTTGGCTCGGCAGTGCAATTACTCAGCAATTACTCAGCAATTACTCAGCAATTACTCAGCAATTACTCAGCAATTACTCAGCAATTATTCAGCAATTATTCAGCAATTACTCAGCAATTATTCAGCAATTACTCAGCAATTACTCAGCAATTACTCAGAATTTATAACTATATTTGCAACAAAATAAATGAGATCCCAAATGCACAGATCGCTACTCGCCATAGTCCTCTTTCTACTCACGCCACTGCTCACCTTTGCCGCCACGACCTACACCGTGACGGGTCGGGTCGTTGGTGATAGCTCTCGCCAACCCATTGCTTATGTGGCGGTTACGGTCGATGGACAGCCTCAGCTGGGTGGTGTCACAGATGATGAGGGTCGCTTCACGATCGATGGGGTCAAACCTGGTCTCTTTCGGTTGATCGCCACATCGCTGGGCTACGAGGTGAGCTACTCTGAGGATATTCAGATCTCCGCCAAGACCGCCCCCGTGGAGCTGAGACTGAGACAGAGTTCCCGTGAGATCGACTCGATCATCGTCCGCCCCTCGCTCTTTCGGAGAATGGTCGAGAGCTCCGTGAGTATGAAGCGTATCGGGGTGCAACAGATCGAGAAGAGTGCAGGCGCAAATCGAGATGTATCACGTATTGTCCAGAGCTACCCCGGTGTATCATTCTCACCCTCGGGTTACCGCAACGACCTGATCGTGAGGGGTGGATCGCCCGATGAGAACACCTTTTATGTCGATGGAATAGAGATCCCCAACATCAACCACTTCTCGACACAGGGTGCATCGGGTGGACCTGTGAGCATTCTCAACGCCGATTTGATACGTGAGATCGACTTCTACACGGGCGCTTTCCCTATTCAATACAGCGGTGCTCTGAGCTCGGTGATGAATGTCAAGTTGAGAGATGGCGACAGCGATGGACAAAAATTCAAGGTTACGCTCGGTGCATCGGAGGCATCATTTAGCGGCAGCGGTCACTTCTCGGACAAGACGACCTATCTCTTCTCCATTCGCCAATCGTATCTACAGGTGCTCTTCAAGATGATCGGGCTGCCCTTCCTCCCCAACTTCATCGATGGGCAGCTCAAGATCAAACACCGATTCACGCCCCAGGACGAGATCACATTTCTAGCCCTCGGAGCACTAGACGATATGACCCTCAACGAGGAGGGGACGAGCGAGAGCACCGAATATATCCTGAGCTACTTGCCCCGTATCGAGCAGCAGACATACACCACAGGCGTAAGATATAGACACTTCGCTGGCGAGGATAGCTACTCATTGGTGGTGAGCCACTCATACCTCAACAGCCGCAACATTAAGTATCAAGATAACGATGAGAGCGACCCCGACAAGCTCAACTACAACATCCAATCCAAGGATCAGAAGAGCACAATCAGAGGCGAGGCAAAGGATAAATTAAGCGACCAAATTACGCTAAGGTATGGCGCTGAAGTGAACCTCACACAGCTCTCGATCAACTCATACACTCGCACCACCACGGGGAGCAACAGTTACGACCGATACCTCGGGATTATCGAGTATGGACTCTTTAGTGGAGCATCGTTTAAGTCTATGAATGAGCGCATTACAGCATCACTTAGCGGACGATTTGACGGTAACAACTTCTCCGATTCATCAAAAAAGATTTGGCGATACTTCTCGCCTCGTGCAGCCGTTTCATACGCACTGCCGCAAAACATATCGCTGAGCGCTGCAACGGGCGTTTATTACGCTATGCCTCCGCTCACAGCGCTGAGCTACACACTCGATGGCGTAGCGGTGAATGGCGATTTGACCTATACAAATGTTGTGCACTACACCTTAGGTGTTGAGTGGCGACCCAAGCGTGAGATCTTCGCCTCGGTCGAGGGATTCTTCAAGGATTACTCCAAGATGGCGGTCTCTGTCAATGATGATATTCCGCTTGCCGACTTGGGCGATGACTATGGTGTTGTGGGTAATGAGGCGTTGGTTCAGAGCGGTGTCGGACGAGCCTATGGCGTGGAGTTTATGGGTCAGTGGCAAGCGGCAGGGCGGCTCTCACTGGTCGGCTCATTGACACTCTTTAGGAGCGAATACGCAACGACTGAGGGTGGCGAATATCGCCCATCAGCGTGGGACAACCGTGTGATACTCAACGCCTCAGGTACATATTTCTTCGAGAAGGGGTGGAGCGTAGGCGCAAAGATCAGCGCCATTGGTGGCTCGCCATACACCCCCTACGACACCGATCTAACTTCGCAAATAATCTATTGGGACATTGCTGGATCACCAGCCCTCGACTACACACTCTACAACACAGGGCGCAACAACGGCTACGCACAACTAGACCTGAGGGTCGATAAAACGTTCTACTTCAGACGCTCGATGTTGGGGCTCTATCTCGACCTGCAAAATGCACTCGTGAGCCAATACGTCGAGGCTGATATTCCAATCAGCAGTGGCGAAGTAGACCCCAACGACCCAAGCCGTTACCTGCTCAAATATCTCGCCAGCAGCAGCGGAACACTCCTCCCTACATTTGGTGTCACACTCCAATTTTAGCGTCTACCTCTTCTTGCCGAGCCACGCCTGTTTGAGTTTGTTGTATGATTTTACACCATACTCCTTGCCCTCAAAGCTACTCTTAAAGCGCTCCAACGCCTCGGTTAGCTGCTTTTGTCGCTCCTCACTGAGCGTTGAATTTGATAGAGGTCTCTTCTCGTAAGGGTCGTCCGTGATGTCGTAAAGCTCCTTCAGATCGCCACGTGTGTAGAGCTTGTGTTGATTGTCAACGATTGTATATTGACCATTGTATGCAAAGATTATCGGCTGCTCTCGTTGGCTCTCTCGCTTAGTGAATACTGCCGAAATATCTACACCGTCAAGTTCATATTTACACTTCGCAGGGTCGACACCAACGAGGCTCACGATCGTAGGCAAATAGTCGCTAGTCACAGCTGGATAGTCCGTGCTAAATGGCTTGCGGATCTTACCCCTCCAATAGACAAAGGCAGGCACTCGAACACCACCCTCATAGAGGCTACGTTTGCGAGCTCTAAAACCGCCCGTCACACCGACCCCATTCTCAGGTCCATTGTCGCTACAGAAGAATATGACTGTATTATCATCTAATTTATTATCCTCCAGATATTTACGCAATCGACCCATCTGCTCATCCATCGCCGTGACGCACCCTGCATAGTTCTGAAACTCCTTGCTGTAGTCGCTATACATCGCTGCATACTCCGCCCCAGCGACACAGGGTTTGTGAGGCGTGTGAAACCAAACGACCGACAAAAATGGCTTACCCTGCTCGCTACTCTTTTTGATAAACGGCAGCACTCGATCCATTATCACACGGCTGTCATCGCCCGCAAGGTTGTCAGTAACCTTATCGCCATTTATGTCCCAATAGGCTGTTCCATAGGGTTTTGAGTTATCTGCAGGGTTCAGCATCGGATTCCAAGTTGGCACTTTTGATTCCGTCACAAACGCATCATCATAGCCGTGCTCCTTAGGGAGATTCAACTCCTTTGCGTTACCAACCATACCTCGATTTGCATCCTTCTCCTTATCGGTCAACGCCCCCAAGTGCCACTTACCGAAGTGTCCCGTAGCGTAACCCTCCTCACGAAGTAGCTCGGGGATGGTGATCTCCTCGGGGCGAAGGATGCCCATATTTGCTGTAAATACACCCATTCTATAAGGGTTGCGCCCCGTCAGAACACTCGCACGTGTTGGCGAACTCACGGCACAAGCGGCGTAAAATCTATTGAAAATCACACCCTCGCCAGCCATCTTATCGATGTTTGGTGTTCTGATTATCTCGTTACCGTTAAACCCAACATCACCCCAACCAAGGTCGTCACACATCACCAAAATCACATTAGGCTGCATCGTCTTAGCCTCCGCCTCCGCTGTGCCGACCACTGCCGAGAGCCCGACCATTGTCGCTGTTACACACGCATAGTTCCTCATAATAATATCTACTTAAATTCAACTTTAAAGACCGTTGCTACAGCGTTCATCTCCGAGCTATTGGGCGCTACAAACGAGAGCTTATCACCGCTGTGTGACCACTTCAACTTCGCCTTTGAACCGAGCAGCGAGACCCTCTTGACTGCCGATTTATCGCCAAGTGTAACGTTTGCAAACTCGACCTTACTGCCGCTCTTAGGCATACCTAACGTGAAGATATATAGCGCCTTACCATCCTTTGACTTCGTGAACCGCACATCACTCTCAGTGTACTCCATCGTTGCCGATTGACCACCGAAGTGACCAGCTTGGTGTGCAGCATCGCCATATCCAAATGTCGAGTGTGCTCGTGTATCATAGACCGCCTCACCATACTTTTCGAGCCACTCACCAATCCCTGCCAAACGCTCCCTCTGAGCATCGATAATGACACCATCGGCACGGGGCGAAACATTGAGCAACACCACACCTCGCTTACTCCACACATCGATCATATTGCGCACCAACATCTCCACCGATTTGTACTCCTGCCCATTGACGTAGCACCAGCCACTCGATGAGCTAATCGTGAGGTCTGTGAGCCAATAATCCTCCGACATTCCCTCCTTGCCGCCCTGCTCAATATCCAAGATTCTGATGTTTTCAGGAAGATCCTTCTGCTTGGTTATCACCGCCACGTCTCGTCCATCCTTCAATCCATTATTGAAGAGCATTGCTGTCATCCGTTGGCGATACTTCAGCGGCACCTGATCCAGATCCGAGTCGAACCAAACGAGGTCGGGGCTGTAGCCCTCGATCACCTCACGACACTGCTCCAACCACCGATCGTTGAACTCCGCCTCAGGAATATTTCCATATAGATACTTCAATTTCGGGTCGTCCGACGAGGTGTATTTACCCTTGATATGGGGAAAATAGCTACCCCGAGCCTTCCACTTCACAGTGTCTAACTCCTTGCTACGCTGTAGATTAAAGGCGTGGTGCAGAGTTGCAATCGTGTAGATATGTCGCTTCTTTAGGGCTGCAATCATATCGCCCATTATATCTCTTTTTGGGCCCATCTCCTTTGCGTTCCACATATTTATCTTGCTCGCCCACATCGCAAAGCCATCGTGGTGCTGAGCCATTGGACCTGCAAAACGTGCTCCCGTCTTGATGAATAGATCCGCCCACTCATCGGGGTCGAACTTCTCACACTTAAGCATCGGGATAAATTCGTGATAGCCGAAATCCTCGCCATAAGTCTTGGCGTGGTGCTGATAACACCCTGCGCCCCAGTGCTCTTTTGACTCGACGTGCATCCAACGTGCGTACCACTCACCCATAAAGGCTGGCACTGAGTAGGGTCCTAAATGGTAATAGATACCCAACTTCGCATCTTTAAACCACTCGGGTATCCTCTCGTGTTTTTCGAGCGACTCCCACGTTGGTTCGTAATGAGTTGGCTGATTGTTATCTTTTGCCTCTACAGCAACAAGAGATACTAAGGCTAAAGCTAATGTGATTAGTCGTTTCATTGGTTCTATTTTTTGCTGTTATTTAATTTTTCAGTTAGTTCAGCAACAATCTCGGGGTGCTTTGCATATAGATTCACCCTCTGCTCAGGGTCATTTTTGAGGTTGAATAGCTCGCCATTACCCTCGCCTAAAGTCTCTGTGTAGCCACGCTTTTCGTAATACTTCGCCACGTTGTTTCGTGTGAGGTTGTTGTCGTGTCCCGTCTTGGTCTCGATCAAAACCCAGTCGCCCTTGCGTATTGCAAAGCGACCGCTCACACCGTGATGTATTGTGAAGTCTCGCTCCGATTGCCCCTTGCCCTTGATGAGAGGCAGGTATGAGTAGCTATCGGGCGCTTCGCCATCGCTGAGCTTGTGCCCAACAATATCAGCAGCTGTAGCGTAAAAGTCGAGCATACAGATCGTCTGATCAACCTTGCGACCACGCTTGATAACATCGCCCCACGTCACAAACATCGGCACACGGTGACCACCCTCCCAAAGATCTCGCTTGACACCCTTCAACTTGCCTGAGCTGCTGTGACCCGTCTCCAAGTAGCGGTTGTATGCACCAATCTCAGCGCCATTGTCGCTGGAGATCACCACGAGCGTATTCTTTGCGACACCTGCATCCTCCAACGCCTTATATATCTGAGAGATACGGTGGTCAACCTCCATCATAAAGTCGCCGTAATCGCCTATTCCGCTCTTACCTTTAAACTCATCGCTAGGCGCTACAGGTGTGTGTGGAGCGTTGAGAGCGAAGTAGATGAAGAATGGATCTTTCTGCTTTGCATTTTCGCCAATCGTCTCGACCACTTTGTCGGTGAAGTGCGACAGGAAGAAGGATGGTTTGCGATCCTTCACAGCCCAACCAGCCCTGCCGTAGGGCGATCTGTTCTCCTTTGTGCCGTCATATAGATGTGTCGCCTTGTCGATCACACGATCATTCTCGATGAGCAGATAGGGCGGCATATCCAACGACCCAGCGATTCCATAGAAGTAATCAAAACCTCGTTCTGCAGGCCCGCTCAGCCTCACCCCCTCATAGTCGACATCTTCACCCTTATTGTTTAGATTATTAGGCATCTTGATGTTTGAGCCATCTTGGTTGAGCCACCCATCCATACCCAGATGCCACTTACCGATGCAGTACGTTTTGTATCCCTCACTACGCAACATCGATGCAACCGTAGGGCGATCCTTTTCGATCAACGCTGGCGAAAAACCGCCCAACACCCCCTTTTTGAGTGATGAACGCCACGCATAACGCCCCGTGATCACACCATATCGAGATGGTGTTGAGACCGACGAGTTGGTGTGTGCATCGGTGAAAGTGAGCCCTTGCTGAGCGATCTTGTCGAGCATCGGGGTCTTGAATTTTGAGTCGGGATTGAGGGCGCTAACATCACCTGAGCCCATATCATCAGCATATATAAATATGATGTTTGGATTTGCAGCCGATGCTGTACCCACCGCTGCCGCCATCGACAGAAGTGTCGCTAAATAGTTAGTTTTCATATTTTAGTAGTCTTGGGTTATTTATAGTTCACTCATCACTCATCACTCATCACTCATCACTCATCACTCATCACTCATCACTCATCACTCATCACTCATCACTCATCACTCATCACTCATCAC
>JBCQUE010000079.1:0-4132 GCA_047174325.1 Rikenellaceae bacterium
GCTGAGACGTGGCTGAGTAAGGCTGAGTAAGGCTGAGACGTGGCTGAGTAAGGCTGAGACGTGGCTGAGTAAGGCTGAATAAGGCTGAGAAGGGGCGCAAAAAGCCCGACCAGCGAGAGCCAGTCGGGCGGATATATAACGGAATATTGTTCTCCTTAAATATTCGTAAGTGTTTGTGATACTTACGTTTATCGACTTATTAGAAGTCCCCTTTAGCGATTGGGGCTTAATGGTTACCCTTGTGTTGGGTTTAAAAGCCAAAGGCTTTTAATGAAATTTTGGGAAAGGGTTAGTTAGGCAAATTTATTTGCATAACTAACCCTATTCAAAAATCTTAGAACGAAGTTCTAAGCCCAACAACGCAAGCCAGCTAAAAGCCAGCTAGCTGGCTGCCTGCCCGGAATTAGGGCAGTGGTCGATTTTGCGGACGACAATAATACAGAAAGGGGTCGACTACTTAGCGCAGAAGAAACCCTTACCGATACCGATGAAGTCCTCTGCAACGAGTGCAGCGCCACCGATCAAACCACCGTCAACGTTCTCCTTAGCGAAGATCTCGCCAGCGTTAGATGGCTTACAAGAGCCACCATAAAGGATAGCTGTAGACTCAGCAGCATCGCCAAACTTAGCAGCCAACACCTCACGGATGTAAGCGTGGATCTCCTCAGCCTGCTCAGCAGATGCTGTAAGACCTGTACCGATAGCCCAAACTGGCTCGTAAGCGACAACCAATGTTGAGAACTGCTCAGCTGTAAGGTTGAAGACAACCTCCTCGATTTGAGCCTTAACAACATCGAAGTAAGTACCGTTCTCACGCTCCTCCTTAACCTCACCTACACAGTAGATTGGTGTCATTCCGTTAGCGTAAACCTGAGCGATCTTCTTGTTCAAAGTCTCAGAAGTCTCGCCATAATACTCACGGCGCTCTGAGTGACCAAGGATCACATACTCGATACCCATTGAAGCCAACATCTCAGCCGATACCTCACCTGTGTAAGCACCCTTAGTCTCAGCAGCACAGTTCTGTGCACCAACAGCAACAGCTGTATCCTTCAATGTCGCAACAACCTCAGAAAGGTGTGTGAATGGAGGACAAACGATGAAGCTTACGCAGTCGCAAACCTCTGATTTCTTAGCGGCTACAGCCTTAGCAAGCTCAACACCCTGTGCTGGAAGTGTGTTCATCTTCCAGTTTCCTGCAACGATTTTCTTTCTCATTTCTCTTTTCTTTTTTGAATTATGTTATAAACTATTAATATGAATCTATAGATCACCATCGCACCCATCAAGATGGTCAGTGTGCGGTAGAGTGTACCTCCGCCCTGCTCCATTACAGTGCTGTAGCAGAGTGACATACCGATAAAAATCGCTAGCGACACGAGCCACGAAACCACGCTCCATTTAATCGAAAATTTCTTGCCGACAGCCTCGTCCATCTTCTTGATGTCGGGCTTTTTTACAGGTTTTTTCCCCATTGTTACTCCTCCTAAATTTATTACTCCTCAGCGACAGGGGCTGGTGCGCACCACCTCTCGACATCGGCGATTGCTGGCGCTTTTAGTCCCAATTTATTCTTTTTATTGAATCCGCACAGCTCGTTGAAGAACTTAGCGTGTGCAAGTTTTTTGAGTGAATCCACGGTGATGTAACCCATCTTTTGGATCGGCTCAACCCACTCCTCGGGCACTCCGATAGCGGTGTAAGCCTCTACAGGGTCATTCACAACTCTCTTCTCGGGGCGCATCTGTGGGAAGAACAACACATCTTGAATCGATGACTGGTTGGTCATAAACATCGTCAAGCGGTCGATACCGATACCCATTCCCGAGCAGGGAGGCATACCGTACTCCAACGCACGAACGAAATCCATATCTATAAACATCGCCTCATCGTCACCCTTCTGTGATAGTGCCAACTGATCTTGGAAACGAGCCAGCTGATCGATCGGGTCGTTGAGCTCTGAGTATGCGTTACACAACTCCTTACCATTGATAAATAGCTCGAAACGCTCCGTCAAATCGGGGTTCTCACGGTGGCGCTTACAGAGTGGCGACATCTCGCACGGGTAGTCCGTGATGAACGTTGGCTGGATTAGCTCCTCCTCGCAATATTGTCCGAAGATTGCATCGATCAACTTACCCTTTCCGTAGGTCTCGTCAATCTCCACATTTAGCTGCTTGCACGCCGTACGCAGAGCCGCCTCATCCTTGCCCGTGATGTCGAAACCTGTCCTCTCCTTGATAGCGTCAGTCATCGACAGACGGCGGAATGGAGCCTTGAATGAGATCTCCTTACCATCGATCGTGAGCGTTGTCGTCTCGTTCGTAGCCAACGCCACACGCTCCAACATCTGCTCGGTGAACTCCATCATCCACAGATAATCTTTGTAGGCGATGTAGATCTCCATCACGGTGAACTCTGGGTTGTGTGTTCGATCCATTCCCTCGTTGCGGAAATCCTTGCCGAACTCATATACTCCGTCAAATCCTCCAACGATCAACTTCTTGAGGTACAACTCATTTGCGATACGAAGGTATAGCTCCGTGTCGAGTGAGTTGTGGTGTGTGATAAACGGACGAGCCGATGCACCACCAGGGATTGGCTGCAGGATTGGGGTCTCAACCTCTAGGTAACCCCTCGAATTGAAGAACTCACGCATTGTTGCGATGATCTTCGCACGCTTTACAAACACCTCACGCACCTGTGGATTGACCACCAAGTCGACATAACGCTGGCGGTAGCGAGCCTCAGGGTCGGTGAATGCGTCAAAGGTCTTACCATCCTTCTCCTTAACAACGGGGAGTGGACGGATCGATTTGCTCAATACGGTGAATTTTTTGCAGTGAACCGACAATTCACCCATATTTGTGATAAATGCAAAACCCTCGACACCCACGAAGTCGCCGATGTCCAAAAGCTTCTTGAATACTGTATTGTAGAGCGATGTATCCTCAGCGCTGCAAACATCGTCACGGCGGATATATACCTGAATACGACCTGTGTGATCCTGCAACTCGAAGAATGCAGCCGAGCCCATAATACGGCGGCTCATAATACGTCCAGCGATTGTGACGTTTTGGAAGTTGCCCTGCTCGGCGCTGTACTCTGCTGCGATCCCAGCCGCTGTAGCGGTCACTTCATAACGTGCTGCTGGATATGGCTCGATGCCTGCTTGGCGGAGTGCTGTGAGGGAGTTACGCCTCTGCTGCTCCTGCTCGCTTAATGATTGAATCATCTCTTACTCGCTTAATTTTCTGTTACTACATATATATTATGTTGCAAAGATAGCACAAAAAAATGAGATTGCAGCACCCTTTTTACTATAATTATTATAGAAACAGTACTCACTGTGGGCGTTATATAAAAATTAAGTGCTATATTTGCAGCGGATCGACACGAGAAATAGTCGGTTTGTGAAAGCGTTTATGCTTTTATCCTAAAGAAGAAATCGCCAATTTCAAACAAAGAAGGGATAAGGGACAATATAACGCTCACCTCTGTTTTGTGTGCTTTGGTACGGGCTTTTGGCTCGCCATCGCACACCAAACGGTGTGAGTATTGTTTCTACTATTCATCTTCTTGTGGCGTTTGGCGATGCCCTTCTTTAGTGAATAGAAGTCAAGTCCTCACGCCTTTCTTGTATAATATAGTTAAGTGCAATTCGCTGACTTCTGAGGATTTATAGGTGGTAAAAGTTATCGATCTATGGAGAAACAACGAATTGAATTTATCGACCTCGCCAAGGGGATTTGTATTATCTTGGTTGTTATGGGGCACTGTGGGATTGATCCCAATGGTATTTGGATAGAGAATATGCAGATGCCTCTCTTCTTTCTCCTATCGGGTATATTTTTTAAGAGCTATGGTAGTTTCTGCAAACTACTAACAAATAAGGTAAACAGACTTATAATACCATGTATTGGCTTTTTTATTGTTGGTGAATGTAAAACGCTGTTGGCTACCGTAGCATCCAATATTGCACATCACAACGGGGTGTTTTACTCTGTATTTAGAGCTGAATTCAACCTGCAAATGCAACTGAATTGAGGTCAAGAAACTATAGGGACATAAGAAAAGGCGAAACAAATCGGAGCCAGGCTCAAATTTATTCCGCCTAAGCGATAAAATTTTC
>JBCQUE010000032.1:0-25748 GCA_047174325.1 Rikenellaceae bacterium
ACCCCGTTGACCCCGTTGACCCCGTTGCTCCAGCCTCTCCAACCACAACCGAAAACTCCTGCTCAGTAGGCGGCAAACAGCTCGTATCGTTGCACAACATCCACTCAACCACAAAGTCAACCATCGCCCCACCTCTCTGCAGACGAATATCTTGTGTAAACGTAACACTATCTTTATAATATCCAATATCCATCGCAAAGATCTCATCATACTTCACGATAGCTGGCTCAGCGGTGCGCACCCCTCCACGTCGTCTATAATCCTTTGATTCTGAGAATGAGAACGTTGTAGCGTTAGCGCCACCCTCTCGCTGCACTAAATCATACATATGCCAACCCTCATCGAGCCGAGCCGTGAGCTCCACACGATACTCACCACCACCCAACGCCACCGCCCGAGGTTCGCCCCAAGTGACCTGTGCCGAGAGGTTCGACAACGAGAGGTTCGACAACGAAAACAACAAGATTAAAAGAGGTAGATATTTACGCATACGATTCTAAAATATTTTGAGTGTAACAACCACAAAGGTAACAAATTTAGTGACAACATACACATATATTATACATTTAACGCAAATGATGGGCTCGATATTTTGAAAACCACGGGGATTTCGTTATCTTTGTCGCTTGATTGCTCTCAATTGCACTTGATTGCAACCAAGAGTAAACACAACCAAACTAACCAACAACCATTATGAATACAAAACTAACAATTGCAGCAGCTGGCGCTATTTCACTCCAACTAATGCAGACTACGGTGGCAGCAACAGATAAGCAGCCAAATGTTCTTTTCATAATTACAGATCAGCAGTCGCTAAATACCATCAGCGCATACAAAGGCATCACACCTGAAAACTATTGCGAGACCCCAAATATGGATAAGCTCGTGGAGCGAGGCACTTCATTTATGAATTGCTACTGTCCAAACCCGGGCTCGATGCCCTCACGATTCGCAATGTTCACAGGCGTTTATGGCGGTGCATATGAGATACGTAGCAACAATGGCAAACACCTCACCAAGGAGAAGGTCACACCCGTAATCAAGAGCAACGCAATGGGTTGGTCATTTGCCAATGCTGGATATGAGACGATTTACGGCGGCAAAACCCACTTAGCCTTTGCAGGACTTAGCGGCAAAGGCGTATCGATGCATGGTCACCCCGATGCTTATGGTTTCTCGACCTACTTAGGTGAAGATGAGCGAGGCAAGACAGCAAAAAAGGCGGCCGACCTACTTCGCAACCGCAAGAGCAGCGACAAGCCGTTTTTGATGGTGACGAGCTTTATCAACCCCCACGATATATGTATGGAGGGCACGGTGCATAAGTCAAAGGATAAATATCCAAAGGCGACCTCAAACAAGTTGGAGGAGCGTGTAGGGATGGTCAAGACCGTAAGGGCTGAGATGGCGGCAATAGATCGTGAGGAGTTCTTCGCAAAACACGCCCCACATCTCCCCTACAACTTCGAACCAACAGCGGGCTACCCCGAGGTGTCGAAGAGAGTGTCGGAGAAGTTCACTGATGAGTATTGGAGACAATATCGCTGGGTCTACAAACGTCTAGTCTCAAAGGTTGACGACCATATTGGAACGATCCTCGATGGGCTCGATGCAAATCCAGCGGTCAAGAAGAATACAATCATCGTCTTTGTCTCTGACCACGGTGAGATGCAGGGTGCACACCGAGCTATCACCAAGGGCTACCCTTATGACGAGTGCCAACAGGTACCGCTAATCATTGTCGGCGGAGGCGCTAAGGCTAATGCCAAAGTCGATCTATTGGTCTCGGGGGTCGACATCTACCCCACTTTGTGTGAGTTGACGGGGGTTAAGTCGCCTGAGAAGATGGATGGAGTATCGCTAGCAGCAGTGGCTAAGGGCAAGAGCAAGAAGATCGCTCGTGATGTGGTTTACGGCGAGAATCAAACCTTTGTTAATGTTGTTAAGGGCGACTATAAATACACCTATTTCGACCTAGATGACAAGGAGATGTTGGTCAACCTTAAGAGCGATCCAGGTGAGATGCAGAACCTACTCACAACAGACAGTGCAAAGTATCGCAAGGTGGCTGATGAGTTGCGTAGCGACTTGATGAAGATATATGAGCCACGCAAAGCGGCAATGATGGTGGAGAGTGAGTTCACAGCAAAAGCCAAAGCAGAGGCTAAAGCTAAAGCAGCTGCAGCAAACAAAGCAAAGAAAAAATAGAGCAAAGAAAAAATAGAGTAAAGAAAAAAACAGAGTGCTCAGCATAACATAAAGAATCTACAAACAGAGCGAAACAGTTATAGAACAATATTTATAGGGGACTTCTAATAATTCCCCAAATTACTTTTAGGCTACTAACCACCCCTTTTTGATTTCACAAAAATAGGTGGTAGAGCCACTACAACCCACTTTTGCAAAATCAAAAATGGGCAATTATTAACCAAAAATTAAAATCGGGGAATTATTAGAAGTCCCCTATAGATAAAAATGGAGTACAATTTTAATGAATTAGAGCGCAAGTGGCAACAGAACTGGCGTGACCGCAAGACATATAAGGTGGAGATCGATGAGACGAAACCAAAGTTTTATGTATTAGATATGTTCCCCTATCCATCGGGAGCGGGACTGCACGTTGGTCACCCACTGGGTTATATCGCCTCAGATATTTTCACTCGCTACAAGCGTCTCTGTGGATTCAATGTGCTGCACCCAATGGGTTATGATGCCTTTGGTCTGCCTGCTGAGCAGTATGCAATACAGACGGGACAGCACCCTCGCAAAACTACCGAGGAGAATATCGCTCGCTATCGTGAGCAGTTGGACAAGATCGGCTTTAGTTTCGATTGGGATCGTGAGGTGCGCACTTGCGAGAGTGAGTATTATCACTGGACACAGTGGGCGTTCCTCAAGATGTATGACCACTTCTACAACAATGCGACTGAAAAGGCTGAGCCGATCGCAGCGCTCGTTGCGCACTTCGAGGCGAATGGTTCAGTGGGCGTTGATGTAGCCTGCACAACAAATATGTCGTTCACAGCTGAGCAGTGGGCAGCAAAGAGCGAGGAGGAGCGTGAGCTAACTCTACAGAATTACCGCTTGGCGTTCCGTGCCGACACGATGGTCAATTGGTGTCAAGGTTTGGGAACGGTCCTGGCGAATGATGAGGTTAAGGATGGTCTGTCGGAGCGAGGCGGATTCCCCGTTGAGCAGCGCCGTATGAAGCAGTGGTCATTGAGGGTCACAGCCTATGCAAAACGTATGCTCGATGGATTGGAGAGGGTTGAGTGGAGCGAGTCGCTCAAAGAGATTCAGCGCAACTGGATCGGTCGCTCGACAGGTGCTCAAGTCTTTTTCGACATCAAGGGATTTGAGGAGAAGTTGGAGATCTTCACCACACGTCCCGACACAATCTATGGAACAACATTTATGGTGATCGCCCCCGAGCACGAATGGGTCGAGATGCTCACAACGGCTGAAAACAAGGAGGCTGTGGAGAGTTACATCACCGAGACAAAGAAGCGCTCAGAGAGGGAGCGTATCGCTGACACACGTCGAGTGAGCGGTTGCGCTACAGGTTCGTATGCAATCAACCCATTCACAGGCAAGGAGATTCCGATCTACATTTCGGACTACGTCTTGGCGGGCTACGGAACGGGGGCAATTATGGCTGTCCCAGCGCACGACTCACGTGACTGGGCTTTCGCTCGCCACTTCGGGTTGGAGATCACGCCCGTAGTGGAGGGTGGCAACATCGAGGAGGCATCTTATGATGCAAAGTCGGGTGTGGTCATCAACTCGGGCGAACTCAACGGAATGGATGTAAAGGATGCAATCGTGAAGATGTTTGACGAGGTGGAGCGTAGAGGTTTAGGTAAGAAGCTCACGAACTATCGCTTGCGTGATGCAATCTTCTCACGCCAGAGATATTGGGGCGAGCCCTTCCCCGTCTATTATAAGAACGATGTTGCCTACCCTTTGCGTGAGGATCAGCTGCCGTTGGAGCTACCAAATATCGAGAATTTCGGCCCAACTGAGCAGGGCGAGCCACCGCTGGCACGTGCCGAGAGGTGGTGTGACGAGGAGGGCAACCCATTTGAGTTGTCGACAATGCCTGGATTTGCAGGCTCATCGGCTTATTACTTGCGTTATATGGATCCACACAACAACGAGGGTTTGGTGAGCCGTGAGGCGAATGAGTATTGGAGAAGTGTTGATTTGTATGTTGGCGGTATTGAGCACGCTACGGGTCACTTGATGTACTCACGTTTCTGGAATATGTTCCTCTATGACTTGGGTTATGTATGTGAGGCTGAACCATTTAAGAAGCTCGTGAACCAAGGTATGATTCAGGGTCGCTCAAACTTTGTCTATCGTGTTGTCGGAACAAATAAATTCGTCTCGATCGGTCTTAAGGGCGAGTATGAGACACAGGAGATCCACGTGGATGTGAACATCGTGAAGAACGACCTGCTTGATTTGGATGCGTTCCGTGCGTGGAGACCCGAGTTTAAGGATGCTGAGTTCATATTGGAGGATGGAAAGTACGTGTGTGGCTGGGCGGTTGAGAAGATGTCGAAGTCGATGTACAACGTTGTGAACCCCGATATGATTGTTGAGAAGTATGGCGCTGATACGTTGCGTATGTATGAGATGTTCCTCGGCCCATTGGAGCAGTCAAAGCCGTGGGACACAAACGGAATCGATGGAGTGCATAAGTTTTTACGTAAGTTCTGGAGGCTCTATTTCGATCGTGAGGGCAACCTAGTTCTCAACGATGAGAAGGCGACAGCAGCGGAGCTTAAGACGCTACACAAGACGATCAAGAAGATACGTGAGGATATTGAGAACTTCTCATTCAACACCTCGGTATCGGCATTTATGATCTGTCTCAATGAGCTGGGCGAGTGTCACAAGCGAGAGATCGCCGAGGCGTTGACAATCCTGATCGCTCCATTCACGCCTCACATCGCTGAAGAGTTGTGGGAGATCGCTGGTCACTCGGAGAGTATCTTCGATGCTGCATACCCAACTTTTGAGCCTAAATATTTGGTGGAGAGCTCGTTTGAGTACCCCGTGATGATGAATGGAAAGTTGCGTTTCAAGATGACGTATGAGCTCACTGCCGATCCAAAGATGATTGAGCAGGAGGTTGTGGCGCACGAGATCGCACAGAAGTGGTTGGAGGGCAAAGCACCGAAGAAGGTGATCGTTGTGAAGGGTAAGATCATCAATGTGGTCTATTAATATATAGGTATAGAGATTATAATATATAGATTTAGAGATTATAATATATAGATTTAGAGATTACGGACAGATAGTTATGAAGAGATTACTAACGCTGCTGCTTATGGTTTCAACACTCATTGCAGGGGTTGCAGGGGCTGCAACGCCCACCACTGAGGATCTAAAGATTCCGCTGTGGAACAATGGTGATGCACCTCACTCAAATAGATTGGAGGGTGCGGAGGGCGAACCAAAGCTCAACCGCATCACGAACATCACTCAGGCTGAGTTGCTCATCTACAAGGCTGACCCAGCTAAGGCGACAGGGCAAGCTGTGGTGATCTGTCCAGGTGGCGGTTATATGTTGGTCTCGATGGACAACGAGGGTACGCTGCTTGCTGAGTGGTTTGCTAAGCAGGGCATCACGGCGGCGGTGTTGAAGTATCGTCTGCCGAATGGGGTCAAGGAGGTTCCTTTTGAGGATGCAGAGTTGGCGCTAAAGGTTATGAGACAGAGGTCTCGACAGCTGGGTTACTCGCCCGACAAGGTGGGAATCTGTGGAGCATCGGCTGGCGGACACTTGGCTGCATCGGTATCGGTGTTGGCTGAAAAGAGTGTGAAACCGAACTTTACAGTGCTCTTTTACCCCGTTATTTCGGGCGAAAAGGGGGTTGCACACGAGGGGTCATTTAACAACTTATTGGGCAAGGATCGCACTGAGGCTGAGACACTTAAATACTCACTGGAGCGTTCAGTAGATGAGACGACCCCACCAACGATTATGTTGTTGAGCAGTGACGACAAAGTTGTCCCTTCGGAGAATAGCGTGAGGTATTACCGAGAGCTGCGAAAGCACAACACACTCTCGGCTCTATATATCTTTCCAAAGGGTGGTCACGGCTGGTCGATGAGCCCACGAGTGAGCCCCGAACTTTGGCAACCATTGTTGCTTAGTTGGCTTGCGGATGTGAACAAGGAGCTGAACAAGGAGCTGAACAAACAGCTAAACAAGGAGCTGAACAAACAGCTAAACAAGGAGCTGAACAAACAGCTGAACAAGGAGCTGAATAAGTAGCTGAACAAACAGCTGAACAAACAGCTGAACAAGTAGCTGAACAAGTAGCTGAACAAACAGCTGAACAAGTAGCTGAACAAACAAGCAGAAAAAAAGAAATAAATAATACAAAGAAATAGATGGCAGATAATTCAATCTTGATGCGCCTAGATGGGCTAAAACTGAAATATGAGGAGATGTCGGAGAAGCTAACCGACCCTGAGATCATAGCTGATAACAAGCAATTTACGCAGCTTATCAAGGACTACAAAGAGCTACAACCGATCATCGAGACTTCGGACAAGTTCCGCACAGCGTTGGCTAACTTGGCTGAGGCTAAGGAGATATTCGCAACGGAGAAGGATGAGGAGTTTCGGGAGATCGCCCGTGAGGAGATCGCAACACTTGAGCCGTTGATCGAGAAGTTGGAGGAGGAGATAAAATTGCTGCTCGTTCCCAAAGATCCACAGGATACGAAGAATGCGATTGTCGAGATTCGTGGCGGTACGGGTGGTGACGAGGCGGCAATCTTCGCTGGCGACCTATTGCGTATGTATATGAAGTATGTCGAGACTAAGGGCTGGAAGTATGAGATCACAAGCTCGTCGGAGGGTACTTCGGGAGGATTCAAGGAGGTTGTGATGAAAGTGACGGGCAACAGCGTCTACGGAACGATGAAGTATGAGTCGGGAGTACACCGTGTGCAGCGTGTACCACAGACCGAGACTCAGGGTCGTGTACACACTTCGGCAGCATCGGTTGCAGTGTTACCCGAGGCTGAGGAGTTCGATATTGAGGTATCGATGAACGACATCCGCAAGGATACTTACTGCTCATCAGGTCCTGGAGGTCAGTCGGTCAACACTACATATTCGGCTGTTCGCTTGACACACATTCCCTCTGGAATCGTTGTTCAGTGTCAGGATCAGAAGTCGCAGTTGAAGAACTTCGACAAGGCGTTCGAGGAGTTGCGTACACGTATCTTCAACTTGGAGTATCAGAAGTATTTGGACGAGATTGCATCAAAGCGTAAGACGTTGGTATCGACTGGCGATAGGTCGGCTAAGATCCGCACATACAACTATCCACAGGGACGTATCACCGATCACCGTATCAACTTCACAATCTACAACCTCTCGGCATTTATGGATGGCGATATTCAGGGTGTGATCGACGAGTTGATCGTAGCGGAGAACGCTGAGCGTTTGAAGGAGAGCGAGTTGTAACCATTGATCATTAATCATTGAAAACGCTTTCGCTATCAGAACTACAACGCTCCATACAGGTCACACTTGTGGAGCGTTTTGTGCTACCCGTATGGGTTAGTGCCGAGGTTGCCGACCTTAAGGTCAACGGCTCGGGGCACTGTTATATGGAGCTCATCGAGAAGGGTGAGAGCGATGGCGTGGCTCGTGCACAGGCTCGTGGCGTTATTTGGCGAAGTTCGTGGGGCGCTATCTCGGCACGCTTTGAGGCGGAGACGGGTGCTCGGTTGGAGCGTGGTTTCAAGATCTTGGCTAAGGTGCAGGTGAACTATAACGAGCTCTACGGCTTATCGTTGCAGATCACCGACATCGACCCAACTTACACACTTGGCGAGAGTGAACGACAACGACAATTGGCGATCAAGCGGCTCAAGGAGAACGACTCTTATGATAAGAACCGAGAGTTAGAGCTGCCGCAATTGGTGCAACGCATAGCGATAGTATCGAGCTCAAAAGCTGCTGGCTATCAAGATTTTATGCGTGAGATCACAAAGAGTGAGTATCACTTCGACCTAACGCTGTTTGAGGCAACGATGCAGGGTGCACAGGCGGAGCAGTCGATTATAGATGCACTCATCGCCATCGCTAACAGGCGTGAGGAGTTTGATATTGTGGCGGTGTTGCGAGGCGGAGGCTCTACGAACGATCTCAACTGCTTTGATTCGTACCGCTTGGCGCTCCACTTCGCTCGATTCCCTCGCCCCGTGATCTCGGGCATTGGTCACGACAAAGATATTAGCGTGGTCGACTTGGTTGCGCACGTCTCGGTCAAGACCCCAACGGCTGTGGCGAGTTGGTTTGTCGAGAGGATGATGCAGCTCGATGGGTGGCTACTCAACGCTGCCCAACAGCTACAGGGCTACTCAGTGGAGTTGGCTCGTGGCGAGGAGCGTCATTTAGAGGGTCATATCAAGGAGATTGCGACACGCACTGAGGAGCTTATAAATCGCAAGAAACGTGAGCTCATTGAGCAGTTAATATCGCTGCCCGAGTTGGCTGAAAAGAGGATCGAAGATGAGCGCAAGAGGCTCGACAACAGCACTGCAATCATCGATAGTTACTCACCGCAAAAGCTCTTGGCGCTAGGCTTTGCAATAGCTCGCCACCAAGATACGAGGCGCAACATTGACACTGTCGAGGCGCTGCAAAGTGGCGAGAGCATTACACTACAACTACGTGATGGAGAGATAGATACAGAGATTAAAACGATCAAAAAATATGGAACAGAAGAGGTTAAGTTATGATGAGGCGACAGCCGAGATCGAGGCGATAATCGCTAAATTTCGCAGCAACGAGGTCACGATAGATGAGCTCTCAGCGGAGGTGAAACGTGCCACGGAGCTAATCACACTCTGCCGTGAGAAGTTGACAACGGCTGAGACGGAGTTGAAGAGGATATTGGAGTGATGACCAAGTTCGGGCAAAACTAGAGTAATGACCAAGTTCGGGCAAAACTAGAGTAACGACCAAGTTTGGGCAAAACTAGAGTAGAGGATGAAGGGCTTTATTAAATTTATTTTGGGCAACGTGCCTCGCCCCGTGATGCAGCGAGCGGCGAGTGTCTGTGTGCCGATGCTGGGGTTGTTATACCTCGGCAAGGGTCACCGCTGCCCAATATGCGGCTGTGAGAGGCGCAAATTTATTCCTTATGGCTACAACGTACAGCGAGATAACGCCCTCTGTCCCAACTGCTTATCACTGGAGCGTCACCGTCTATTGTGGCTCTATCTAACTCGTGAGACCACGCTCTTCGATGAGCTCCCTACCCTACTGCACATCGCCCCCGAGGTGTCGTTCATAAAGCCGCTTCGCAAGGTGTACAGCGCTGTAAAGGGGCGCTATAGGACAGCTGATTTGGAGAGCCCGCTTTCAGATATGCACTTCGATGTGCAGCAGATTCCGCTCGATGATAACTCTGTAGAGGTCATCATCTGCAACCATATTATGGAGCACGTGGCGGACGATCGCCTCGCAATGCGTGAGCTCCACCGCATAATGAGACCCAGCGGTTGGGGTATCATACTCGCCCCCGTGGAGCAGGATCGCCCCATCACCTTTGAGGATGACACGATCACCGACCCCGAGGAGCGCAACCGAATTTTCGGTCAATATGACCATCGCCGCATCTACGGCAACGACTATGCCGAGCGCCTACGCAGCGCTGGGTTCGAAGTGGAGGAGATAGACTATTACAAAAAAATATCTCCCGAGCAACAGAACCTTTACGCTCTGACTCGGGAGATAATATATCTCGTTAAGAAGCATTGAAATTTCGCCGCCTTGCAACACTCTTACTCAGCCTTAACCTCGTGCTTCTTAATTTTCAACGGAATCTGCACATTAAACGAGTGGCGCTTGAAACCCTCCAATGTATCGCCTGCACAGAGCAACAACAACGGCTCACCATTCTCGATGTAGACCTGTGGACGCTCCAAGTGAGCTAGCTTATTATACTCGCCATCTTCCCACGTGATCTCAAGCTCTGAGACTTGATTGTAAGGTGCCTCAGCCCAGTCGAAACCATTCTCCGACTCATAGTGCATCAACGAGAATAGACGCTTTTTGTTCACCTCACGGATACGCTTAACGATCGCACGATACTTTCCATCTTGATACCAAATATATGGATCCTCAGCTGCAAAACGCTCGCCCTCGTAATGGAACGCCAACTTATCGAGCTTAGTGATTGGACCCAGTGGCGAGTCTGATGTAGCGACCATATGCAACACAGGACCACCTGCAGGGAGCTTATACTCCTTACCCACAACCTTATATACGAAGAGTATCTTTCCATCCGCCATTTGACAAACCGATGGGTTAGAGGTCATCAAGCAGTCGGGTGCTTTAGGATCGTTCGACACATCGATAAGTGGCTCATCGAACCTCTTCCAAGGTCCATAAGGTGAATCTGCAACAGCCACACCAATACGCTGGTTGTTACGGTGTTGCCAATTGATAACCTCACGCTTGTCGGGCTCACACGTCACCTCGCCATCGCCTGTGTTACCCATATAATAGAGGTAATACTTGCCGTCAATCTTCAAAACCGTTGGATTGTGTGTACACCAACCGTCCCAATACTCCTTACCACGGCGAGGAAGAGAGATGTCCTTAAACTCCCAAGGTCCATATGGCGACTTACTTGTTGCGTGAGCGATCTCAGAGTCGACAACCCACGACCAACCCAACGCCTTAGGCCAACGTGAATAGAAGATGTGATACAACCCTTCGGTGTCATCCTTCACCATCGATGCTCCCCATACGCTCCACGTGGTGTCGTCACCATCCTTAAATATCGCTGTGCGAGGCACTTTACCCAACGAGATCTCATACGTTAGCTCGGGCTGTGGTGTGTTGCAGCAGCTGCTCAGCATCGTGAGTGCCGCTGCAATAGATAATAGTCTCTTAATCATAGTTATTTATTTAGTTATTAATGTTTTTTTCTTTGCTTAGAGCATTGATAGGTGGATTTCGCCGCCTTGCAATGCTCGATTTATTTGTTCCAATTTTCATTGATTATCTTCTGTATGTGTGGATACTTCGTGTCCTCCTCATTAAGCTCCTTACGTTGGCGCAAGATCTCCTGCTTTAGGTCGGCAATAATCTTTGCGTACTTCGGATTTTTGTACTCATTCTTCAACTCCTGTGGGTCACGCTCCATATCATAAAACTCCCAAGCCGATGGTGTGATGAGACCATTTCGACCGCCCCACAAATTACGTCCTCCAGGTACATAATCGACACCATAGAAGAAGATCAACTTATAGCGCTTAGTGCGTACTCCAAAGTGCGCTGGGTTGCAGTGCTTAGAGGCCATATGCATCCAGTAACGGTAATAGGTCGCCTCACGCAACTCCTCGTCCGAGAGCCCCTGCATCTGCTTTGCGAAGCTCTTACCCTGCATATAGTCGGGGGTTTTGCCGCCAGCCATCTCGATCAATGTTGGAGCGAAGTCGGTGTTGTTAATCAAGAGGTCTGTACGTGATCCCGCCTTGATGCTCTCGGGGTAGCGAACGATGAAGGGCATACGCATCGATGGGTCATACATCCACCGCTTATCCTGATAGTCGTGCTCACCGAGGAATAGACCCTGATCGCCCGTGTAGACGATGATCGTATTGTCGTAAACACCCTCATCCTTAAGGTATTGAATGATGCGAGCCAAGTTATCATCGACACCCTTCACACAGCGAAGATACGCCTTCAAATACTTCTGATACGAGGCGTGTGTGTAAGCATCACCCTCCAAGCTCTGATCCACCTTCAATACAGCGCCCATATTACGATCGTGGTTACGCTTTGAGATCGATGAGCCGATCAAGTGAATCAACGAGTCGTTTCGACCACGTGTTGCCTCCGAGCCGTAACCCTCCGCTGGCTGACCATAGAGCGTTGTTGGCTCAGGAATATCCACATCCGCCAAGTAGCTCTCATAGCGTGGTGCATACTCAAAGTTGTCGTGTGGCGCTTTGAAGTGGTGCATCAAGAAGAATGGTTTGGTCTTGTCACGATTCTTCAACCAATTGAGCGAGATGTCTGTAACGATGTCCGACACGTGACCCTTATAAGAGGTTGTATTCTTCTCCCACGCCTTGTCACCACGCACACGGAACGTTGGGTTGAAGTATTTACCCTGCAGCGGCAACACCTCATAAAAGTCGAAACCAACAGGCTCGCTCTTCAGGTGCCACTTACCCACCATCGCTGTCTCGTAACCCAACGCCTTGAGTTCACGAGGCAAATACTGCTTGCGCATATCGAGCGTGTCGTATAGATCCAACGCACCATTCGTCTGTGAATATTGACCCGAGATGATGCAGGCACGACTAGGTGTCGAGATTCCATTTGTGCAGAAACAGTTCTCAAAAACCACACCCTCACGAGCCACCTGATCGATCACAGGCGTAGGGTTTAGTGGCGAGAGGATCGAATTGTAGACACCAATCGCCTGAGAGGTATGGTCGTCCGCCATCACAAAGAGGATGTTTGGCTGTGGTCGCTCCTCGGCACAAGAGGCTGCCGCAACTGCTGCAGCGCCACATAGCGCCGTCAGCTTTGTTAATTTGTAGTTAGGTTTCATATTGTTATTATGATTTTTATTTAACCGTATGCTTTGCAAGTGCAGCCTTTACCAATGCGTGCTCCTTGATCTTCTCGTTCAACTTCGCCCCCTCGATCTCGAACTTCGCCATACGTTTGCTGCCGACCATCTCGCTAAAGAGTGTCATCGAGTTCAAGATCAATGTCGCCTCCATCGGATCGCTCACCGAGTAGAGCGCCTCACACATCACCTTTTGTGGTGTCTCCTCAAAAATCAGCGCCATATACTCCGCTGCACGAACTCTATTTGTCGCCTCCGTGTCGCTCTTTGCGATCTGCTTGATGAGCGGAAGATATTCACGAGCTGCATATCTAAAGCTGCTGCAGACGTTCAAGCCCCAATATCTATCGAGTGGATCACTGCTCTTCAAAGACTTTTCGATACCCTTTGCAGCATCTTCGTAGCTCATCAGCTGAAGGTTTGCAATATCGAGATAACGCTTGATTCTATCGCTGTTTCGTGCGCCATACGCCGCTGTAGCTGCCCCAGCCTCACGTATCCAATAGAACTCGGGGAGTAGCCCCATATCGTTATTACTCTCCATCCACTTGTTCATCTCACTACGCAACTCAACCAAGATCTTCTGATACTCCTTATCCTTCGAGAGGTCGTTTGTCTCATAGAGATCCTTGCTCAAATCGAAGAGCATCTCGGGACGTTTTGCCTCGAAGAATTGGCGCTGCACCTCGTTGAGTTTACCCTTCTTATTGAGTGCATACATCTCTTGATATGTAGGCATCACCGCCCGATAGCTATTCGTCAAGGCATCATAATTGAATGGCTGGAAGCTCCTCACGTACTTGAAATTACCCCTACGCACCGTGCGCACCATATCATACTTCTCACCCATTCTATCTGCATATCCAAACTGCAGTGCGCTCTCATCGCCCTTAGCCTTGCTCCAAATCGACTCGCCATCCATCCCCTTAGGCACCTCGACACCAGCCATCGAGAGGATCGTTGGAGCGAGATCTACAAAGCTCACAAAACGCCCATCACGGCTACCTGCAGCGCTATCAACTAAACCTTGATACTTTTTAGGCACACGAATAACCAGCGGCACATTGAGACCCATATGTGTCAAGTACCCCTTGCTGTTGGGCATAATTCCACCGTTGTCGCCGTAATAAAGTATGATCGTGTTCTCCATCAATCCATCCTTTTCGAGCTCCTTAACGACCGCCGCCACCTTTGCATCCATCACCTCTATGCACTTGCAATAGAATCTGTAACAGAGTTTGAAGGTCTCGGTATCGGGGAAGTTTGGCTGCAGGTGAACACCCTCTGACGGCATATAATCGCCCACCTCCTCACGCAACTTATCGAGGCTCTTAATCATCTTGCCCTCGTGCGTATCCGCCAAGTTGTGCACATAATAAAATGGTTGCCCCTTAGCACGATTTCGCCACGTTCCCTTGCGAGACGACTCGTCCCACACATCCTTGCCCTTGACGATGTTGTAATCCTCCTTGGCGTTATTCACCGTGTAGTAACCAGCATCACGCATATATGCAGGGAACATTCTCATTCCGTCCGCCATATCGACCATCATATCGCCTCGGTGATAGTGGCTTGCCATACGTGTGCCGTAGCAACCCGAGATCAGTGTCGATCGTGCGGCACTCGATACGGGACAGTTGCTGTAACAATTCTCAAAGAGGATACCCTCCCTCGCCAACGCCTCCACAGCTGGGCTCTTCGTTCCACGCCCCTCGCAAAATAGCGACATATACTCCGTGGTGTTATCCTCCGAGACGATGCAGACGATGTTTGGACGATCTTGCGCACCCGCTGCACCCGCTGCACCTGCTGCACCTGCTGCACCTGCTGCACCCTTACTCTCTGCTGCTGTTGCTGCCTCTGTTGCAGCGATTGCAGCGATTGCAGCGATTGTCAAAAGTGGCGTTGTCGCCACCAACAGACTCTTTAAATCTCTCATAGCTCTACTTTTTAGCCTCTTTAATACGCTTATCTTTAATGCTCTTCGTTAGCTTATTCTTTAGGAACACATCGGGCGTTGGGTGTGGACGAGTAGTCTTGAAACTCTTCTCCGAGAGATCCTGTGTAAGCGAGCAGTCAAACCTCACGATCTCCGAGTGACGCTTGCCATTCTGCTTACCGCCAACGCCAATGAAGTGACACACACCCCACTCGATACCCCAACCATTCTTCGTATTAGTGAAAGCATCGGGACAATATGGAGCAGCCGCAACAGGAGGCAACTCAACAACCGAAGCGATCTTGAAGTTAACCCAATCCGAGGCGTACTGTATCGTGTTGCGCTCCAAACCATCGGTGGTCAAGATCGCCGCTACACCCTCCTTGAATGGGAATGTAACAACCTCGTGACCCGATGCCAACACAGGGTTATTCTCATAGTGCGTGAAGGGTCCCTCGGGCGAATCAGCCGTAGCCAAACCCTGCCCAACCCACAATCTGTCGGGGCGGTTAAATGCCGACTTATAATAGATATAGATACGTCCATTATGCACCAACGGATATGGATCGTGAATTGCAAATTGATTCCACGCACCCTTCTCGCCACACTTGATAACCTCACCCTCGTGGTGTGTCCACGGCCCATCAGGAGAGCTTGCGTAAGACATCGAGACTGGGCAGTAGTCACCCTTCAAGCCGCTCGGCTCTGAGAACGCCTGATAATAGAGGTAATACTTCCCCTTCCACACCAAAATATCGGGTGTCGAGACCGACCTAAATCCAGCCATCGGGCGCTTTGGTCGCTCCACCGCTACACCCTGCTCCTTCCATACGAAACCATCCTTGCTCGTTGCGTACCAAATCTCCGCCAAGTCCCAATCCGTTGAGGGTGTCACATCGTCACACTTCGCTGCGTTTGCTGCTCCAAGCGGTGCGCAGTGAGTCTCTCGACGAGTGTACCACATATAGAAGGTATCACCGACCTTGATGATCTTCGATGGGTCACGTCTGGTGAGTGTTCCATCATCGGGGTACTCCAACCCCTCAAGAGGTGTATATTTAAAGTTTGTGAATAGAGGATTCTCCTCGGGGCGGTAGCCCATATATGTCGTTAGGACACGGCGTGTCGACTCGCTCAGGTTATCCCGATCGGCTGTTGTCTCGGTAACTGTGTAGGGGAATGCAGCCCCTTGATACTCATCGTTCGATGCCTCAGACTTTGGCGCTGTCGCCACTCCTGCACAGCTGCAACCAAGAGCGACAATAAAAAGCGTAACAATTTTGTAGATTTTGTTCATACCTCGTTTAGTTTTAGTGTTGTTAGATAGAGCAAAGATATAACTTTTATCGATATATCAAAGGTGGGAAACAGATATTATTTGGGCGGTAAATAGAAACAACCCCTCCAATTTACAGAAAAGTGAGCCGACACCCAACCCGAAAGTGAGCCGACACCCAACCCGAAAGTGAGCCGACACCATCAAAAAAAGAGCCGACACCCAACTGGGTATCAGCTCCAATCAAATCACTCCTCTCAACAAAATCGTGAGCCGAGCGATAACGCTACGCCCTATCCAAGGAACGACAACAAGATACCTGCCGCTACTGCCGAGCCAACAACTCCTGCAACATTTGGTCCCATTGCGTGCATCAATAGGTAGTTCGACTTATCATACTTCAAACCAACATCTTGGCTTACACGTGCCGCCGCTGGAACAGCCGATACACCTGCATTACCGATAAGTGGGTTGATCTTATTGCCCTCCTTCAAGAACAAGTTCATAAACTTCACAAACAGCACACCTCCCGATGTAGCGATGATAAACGACAACGCTCCCAAGATAAAGATGAAGATCGTCTTCTCAGTAAGGAACAGATCCGCCTTAGTCGATGCACCAACCGTAACACCAATCAACACGGTCATAATGTCGATCAACTGGTTGCTAGCCGTTGCAGCCAAACGTTTCACAACACCACACTCCTTCATCAAGTTACCCAAGAACAACATTCCCAACAATGGAATAGCGTCTGGCACGACAAATGTAGTGAGTACAAAGGCGATGATAGGGAACAAGATCTTCTCCGTCTGTGACACCGCACGTGATGGACGCATCTTGATCTTACGCTCAGCATCCGTTGTGAGGAACTTCATAACAGGTGGCTGCAACACTGGAACCAACGCCATATAAGAGTATGCACAGATCGCAATTGCACCCAAATACTCAGGAGCCAAGATACCTGTCAAGAAGATAGATGTTGGACCATCCGCTCCACCAATGATTGCGATAGATCCCGCCTCATTAGCAGGGAATCCCAACAACAACGCACCGATATAGGCTACGAAGATACCCACCTGTGCCGCTGCACCGATAACCACCAATTTAGGGTTAGACAACAGCGAGGTAAAGTCCGTGAGTGCACCTACACCCAAAAATATCAGTGGCGGATAGATACCGTGCTCCACACCGAAGTAGAGCAGATTCAGCACCGACCCCTCGCTATAGACACTAATCTCATTTCCTGCAACCAATGGAATATTTCCCAAAATAATACCAAAACCGATTGGCACAAGCAACATTGGCTCAAACTTATGTTTGATAGCCAAATACAAGAAGAAACAACCCACGGCGATCATCACCAAGTATTTCCATCCACCAGGCTCCATCAACGTGGCGAAGCCTGTGGTCTCGTAGAACTTCTGAATACTCTCAGTAAGGAACGAGCTCGATAAAAAACTATTCATAATCTCTATCCAATTATGATAAGTGCATCACCCTCCAAAACCGACTCACCGCACTTAACGTTGATTGACTTCACAACACCTGCAAATGCTGCATCGATGTTGTTCTCCATCTTCATCGCCTCCAACACAACGAGCGTCTGACCAGCCGAAACCGTGTCACCTACAGCGACCTTAATATCCAAGATCACACCTGGAAGTGGGCTCTGTATTGTTCTCTCGCCTGCACCTGTTGACGCAACTGGCTTACCAATCGCTGCTGCTGGCATTGCTGAATTTGTCACTGGGTGTGATGCTGGAACAGCCGCCACCTGAGGCTTCGATGCTACAGCCTTCTTAACCTTTGCATCGGCAAGCTCAACGTGATACGTTGCACCATTAACAACAACATCAGCTGAATTATCATTTGTAATCTCGACTGAAACGGCATAATCATTACCGTTGATTGTCATATTATACTCTTTCATTATAACTTTTTTTGCTAATTAAATTATCACTATCTATCGAGCTTAACGAGGCAAATTTGTCAAGCCGTGGATCTTTGAGCTCCAAGGTGAATATGCACGTGCCACGCTATTGATCGTCACAACCTCGCTCTCACGATCGTGTAGATCGCCCTTGTGGAGTTTGATTGCGAATGTAATAGCCGCAATGATCTCACCATTAGCCGTAAGCTCCGTATCCGAAAGCTCCGACACACTGTCACCCTTAGACTTACTGCGAAGTACCGCCTCTGCCTGCTGCTTAGAGGTGTAGATCACAACCTTAGAGAATACCCAAATCAACGACCCCAACACAATAAGTGCCGAGAGCACTACACTAACCGAGATCAACGCCACGGTAAGTCCGTAGGGGTCATTCTCAAGGATCGTAACCGAGCCCATCACCTTACCTGTTTCGTGTGCGCTCAACACTGTGAAGAGCGGCGAACATAATAGCTGATTCATACTACAACGGAATATTTGAGTGTTTCTTAGCTGGGTTCTGCAGACGCTTAGTCGACAACGACTGAAGAGCACGGATCACACGGAAACGAGTGTTACGTGGCTCGATGATGTCGTCGATATAACCATAGCGTGCAGCGTTGTATGGGTTAGAGAACTTATCGTTGTACTCCTTCTCCTTCTCCGCTACGAACTTAGCCTTCTCCTCTGCATTATCAAACGCCGAGAGAGCCTTAGCCTGCAACACCTCAACAGCGCCACTAGCACCCATCACAGCGATCTCAGCACCTGGCCAAGCGTAGTTTATATCTCCACGGATATGCTTTGACGACATCACGATGTAAGCACCACCGTAAGCCTTGCGAAGTGTAACAGTAACCTTAGGAACTGTAGCCTCGCAATATGCGAACAACAACTTAGCTCCGTGTGTGATTACACCGCCATACTCCTGTGTTGTTCCAGGCAAGAATCCAGGCACATCAACCAACGTAACAAGAGGAATATTGAACGCATCGCAGAAACGGATAAAGCGAGCAGCCTTGCGACTAGCGTTGCTATCCAACACGCCCGCCATAAACTTAGGCTGGTTAGCGATGATACCGACACTCTGACCGTTGAAACGTGCGAAACAAGTGATGATATTCTTCGCAAAACCTGCAGCCGACTCCAAGAACTCGCCATTATCCACGATCGCCTTGATAACCTCGAACATATCGTAAGGCTTATTTGGGTGGTCTGGAACGATCTCGTTCAATGAATCCTCCAAACGTGAGATCTTATCTGTACAGACAACAAGTGGAGCATCCTCCATATTGTTCTGAGGCATATAAGACAACAACTTCTGAATCAATGAGATACCCTCGTCCTCTGTCTCAACAGCGAACTGAGCAACACCCGACTTTGTAGTGTGCATAAATGCTCCACCCAACTGCTCCTGTGTTACATCCTCACCCGTTACGGTCTTAACAACCTTAGGTCCTGTAAGGAACATATTTGAGGTCTGTGTCTTCATAATGATGAAGTCGGTGAGAGCTGGCGAGTAGACCGCACCACCTGCACAAGGTCCAAAGATCGCTGAGATCTGAGGGATCACACCCGACGACATTACATTGCGTTGGAAGATATTTGCGTAACCAGCCAAGGCGTTAACACCCTCCTGAATACGAGCACCACCCGAGTCGTTGATACCGATACAAGGCGCACCATTACGCATCGCCATATCCTGCACCTTACAGATCTTCTCCGCCATCGAGATCGACAACGAACCAGCTGTAACCGTAAAGTCCTGTGCAAAGACATAAACCAAGCGACCCTCGATCGTACCGTAACCCGTTACAACACCATCACCAAATGTGTGGCTCTTATCCATTCCGAAGTCTGTACAGCGGTGTGTAACAAACATATCGAACTCCTCGAAACTACCCTCATCGAGCAACATTTCGATACGCTCACGTGCGGTGTATTTACCCTTTGCGTGCTGTGCGTCGATTCTCTTCTGACCGCCACCCATACGTGCAGCCTCACGATTTTCGATCAATAGCTTGATCTTGTTTTGAATTTCGCTCATAATGTATTATTATATCTTATATTTAGCTTATTATTAGCAGCCTCACTTGAAGTCAAATAGAGTGATGAGTTTTGGGGCTTCGTGAGGATTTTTAACCAGAGCAGCCCAAGGGCTGTGAGGATTAAAAACCGCAAGGAAGTGCCGAAAATCACTCTCTATTTGGCTTCACCTATTTTTTCTCGCAAAGTTCTGTTAGAATACCCTGCGTTGACTTTGGGTGAAGGAATGCGATTGTCAAACCCTCAGCTCCCTTGCGTGGAGTCTTGTCGATCAAGCGGATACCCTGAGCCTCAGCATCAGCCATCTGCTCCTCGATATTCTCGCACGCTAGCGCCATATGGTGGATACCCACGCCCTTATTCTCGATGTACTTAGCGATTGTTGACTCTGGAGATGTTGGCTCCAAAAGCTCAATCTTAGTCTGACCCAACATAAAGAATGCAGTCTTAACCTTCTGATCTGCAACCTCTTCGATTGCGTAACACTTCAAACCAAGGACATTCTCCCAATAAGGAATTGCCTCGTCTAGTGACTTTACAGCGACACCAAGGTGCTCGATGTGAGATACTTTCATTGTCTTATTATTTAAGTTAAAATATTTTGTGTTTGCATTTACAACTAACAAAGATAAATATTATTAATTATATTTCAAGAAAAATTTAAAAAAAATATTACTTTTTTACTCATCCTCACGACTTTGCCTCCTTCGCCGCCCCCAAAACCTTCGTATCATCACCCCAAACATTGCCCTTAGCATCGCTCTCATCATCATCATCATCATCATCATCACCACCACCACCATCATCACCACCACCATCACCACCACCATCATCACCATCACCACCATCATCACCACCATCACCACAATCATCACTATCCCTATCATCTCCCTCAACCTCGCCCTCCACCATCTGATCCTTATACTCTTGGGGCAACACTCCGAACTCCCGTTTGAAACACTCCCTAAAGTATCGCAAATCACTAAACCCCACATCATACGTCACATCCGAAACTGTATAACGTGCCGTCCGCAATAGCTGTGCCGCACGTCTCAACCGCACCGTGCGAATGAAATTAATTGCCGTCATACCGACCAACGACTTCAGTTTCTTATTCAACACCAACTGCGTCACACCCATAAAATCACACAAACTATTCACCACCAACTCCGAGCTATCGATATTCTTCTCTATGTACCCCGTCAGCCGACCAAGAAAGATCCGATCGCTCGCCGTCATCACTCCATCCGCATAGAGCTCAAATATCTCCGCCCCCACCGAAATCTGCTCCCTATGGTCGATATGCACCTCTATATCGCTATCCGCCTCTTCTCTCTTTTGTCTCCTCTGTGTCTCACTCCTCTCTCTTCCCGTGCTCTCCCCTACTGCCTCGCCTCTCTGCTCGCCCTCACTCTTCGCATCGCTATCATCGCTACTCTGCTCGCTCTCGCTCCTCTCGCTCCCCTCACCGCTCTCGCTCCTCTCACCGCTCTCGCTCCTCTCACCGCTCTCACTCCTCTCACTCCTCTCACTCCTCTCGCTCCTCTTATCGCTCTCACCGCTCTCGCTCTCTTGCCCCTGCAACTTTAGCTGTTCTCTACACTCTCTCAGCTCTCTCTGCACCCTTCGCAACTTCACCCAAAGCACCACACACACAACACACACCACACCCCACGCTGCAGATATACAGAGCGACCACAAAATCGAAATATCTAAATCCATCACCATAACCGCTGCTAATGTACACATTTATTATCGCTTTGCAAAAAAATCAACCAACCAAAAAAATCAACCAACCAAAAAAATCAACCAACCAAAAAAATCAACCAACCAAAAAAAGCGACCGACAATAAATTGCCGATCGCCATCCTTATAATCATTAGCCCCTATTATAGATAGGTAACTAATTTATGAAGACCCTACAGAATTAGTTCTTCTTCTTAGCCTTCTTCTGTGGCTTTCCGTAGAGCTCATCTGTATTGTGAACTACATCTGTCTTTTTACCCTGCAACTTCTTCTGTGTCTCCGACAATAGCTGCTTCTGATCGATCTGCTTACCGTTAACCGACAAGATCATATCGTTTACATCGCCTGCATTTGCGAAGTTAAAGATTGCATATCCAGTTGTGTGTGGCGCAATCTTAACAACCTGCTCCTGATTCACACCATTGTTCGATACAGCAACCTTAAGAGATACCGCCTTATCTGTGTTGTTGCGGATATACTGCTCAGCTACAGCTGTGCCGTTAAGCAGATCACCCTGAATATCTCCATAAACAACACCTGTGTATGCGATTCTAAATGCGTGTGCATAATCAGATGGCTTAGACGATGGGAATGTAATCTTAAGACCCTCAGCTGTTTGGCTCCACTTGATCTTCTCGTTTGTACCCAACATCGACACATCTGTAACCTTGATGTTGTCGCCATTTGCTGCAGCCAACGAACGAAGTGTGATTGTTGCACCATCCTCCCAATCCAGAGCAATTGCATACAAGTAGTCACCATTCATCGTGTAGCGAATATCGTGAGCCGAGTACTTAGTAGCCACACGATCAGTCATATAACCAGCCGTAGCCTTAGCGTCACCCTCGCCCCAGCGTACCCAGTGGCGTGTGTTGTAGATAGCCTCACCATTCACGCCCAACCAAGCGCCCAAGTTGCGAAGTACAGATGCCTGCTCGTCTGTGATAGTACCCTCCAATTTCGGGCCAACATTAAGCAACAAGTTACCGTTCTTAGCAACAATATCAATGAAGTCATCAACCACGTGGTTTGGTGTCTTATTCTGCTCATCGGGAGTGTAGCTCCACGACTTATTACCGATCGAAGTATCTGTCTGCCAAGCGAAGTGACGAATACGCTCACTCTTACCACGCTCAATATCAAACACTTGGATATTGTCACCGAAACCAACCTTAGTGTTTACAACAACCTCCTTACCCCAGTCACGAGCACTGTTGTAGTAGTAAGCCATAAACTTATAGAACGTAGGCTGGAATGGATACTTACCCACTGTCCAGTCAAACCAAATAAGCTCTGGCTGATATAGGTCGATAAGCTCATACATATGCAACAACCACTGTGTGCGAGACTCCTCGTTCGATCCCTCATAGCGACCATACTCAGCAGTCATACCCTTACCCTCTGGGCGCTCGATACGCTGACCATAGAGTGTGCAATCTGTATCACGAACGTCCGATGGGAACTTCATACCCTCATTGTAGAACCAAGGGTTCTCAGCACGGTGTGACGACAAACCGAAGTGCAAACCAGCCTTCTTAACCGCTACCGACAACTCACCAACGAAATCTTTGTGAGGACCCATCTCAACTGAGTTCCAAGGGTTCCACGCACTCTTATACATAGAGAATCCATCGTGGTGCTCCGCTACAGGCACTACATACTTAGCTCCCGACTCCTTGAAGAGTGTTGCCCACTCCGTAGCATCAAACTTAGGCGCTTGGAACATCGGGATGAAATCCTTATATCCAAACTCCGTTACAGGACCAAATGTCTTCTCGTGATGCTTATGGATCTTGCTATTCTCAGTGTACATCCAACGTGCGTACCACTCACTTCCGTATGATGGCACTGTGTAGACACCGTAGTGGATAAAGATACCCAACTTAGAGTCTGTGAACCAATCTGGAATTGTGTAGTTCTGCGCAATTGACGCTGAGTCTGGCTGAAAGATATTTGTTCCAGCTGGTGATGCTGTCGTGCTAATATCTGGATAATAGCTCGACGATGCGCACGATGCCATCAAGGCAGCCGCCGCAAGAGTGGTGAAAAGGCTTTTAGTCTTCATCATCTATCTGTTTTTTTGGTTAATTTGTTTCTCTCTTTATCTTCACGACAGAGGGGGCTTTCGTCTCAACCCTCTCAGATCTCGATTACGCCCCTCTATCTATATTTATATATGCACGCTACGTTATATATATGCACCGCTACGTTATGTATATGCACCGCTACGTTATATATATGCACCGCTACGTTATGTATATGCACCGCTACGTTATGTATATGCACCGCTACGTTATGTATATGCACCGCTACGTTATGTATATGCACCGCTATTATGTATATGTACCGCTACTGCTCAACGACACAAAAACTCATACGTAACATTTACTCCTCAATGATACAAACACGTGGTTTACCCTCGCCCCTTGCATACTTCAACTCTATGTCGCACTGCTTGCGCAACTTCTCGACCAACTCACCGTGTACATTATTATGAATAAGGTTTACCGCCTCCTTTGGATCACTCTTCAGGTTGAATAGCTCCTCATAGACTGGCTCCTCTCCATTCACAACACGGCGGTTCACATAGAAACGATAAGTCAACACATCCATCATACTTGTTCCATAGAGCGCCTTCATCGGGATCTTCAACTCCTTGATCGCCTTAATCTTCTCTGTCGCTGAGAAGTTCTCATTTTTGTAGTAACGAATATATTTCCACTCCTTATTCTGCACCGACTCACAGCAGGGGTTACCAAAGTTTGTCGACCACAAGTTCTCTGTAAACAACCAATCACGTACACTCTCCTTCTCGCCAGCCAACATCGGAACGAGCGAGTGACCTTGGTACGACTTAGGGATCTCAACACCTGCATAGTCAAGCATCGTAGCCGAGAGATCGATCGACAAAACCAACTCATCCGAGTTCTTCGAGCCCAACTTCTTAGGTGCACGTGGATCGTAGATAATCATCGGCACTTTGGTTGTGATCTCATAACACAACGCCTTACCGCCCAAACCATACTCACCCTTGAAGATACCGTGATCCGAAGAGAAGATGATGATCGTATTGTCCGCAATCTTCTGACGCTTAAGCTCAGCAACGAGCTTACCCACCAACTTATCGATACCTGTCACAGTCTCCATCTCACGGATCATACGCTCACGAAGCGTCTCAGGTGTATCGACATAGTCATAACCCGTCTGGCGATCCTTTACGTGCAGCACATCCTCTGGGAGACGTGGCGTTACAATATCCTTGCGAGCGATATAGTTCTCAGGCAACGGAAGATTCTCGATGTCACGATACGCCGTGCGATAGAGCTCTGGATCTGTTGGCTTCATCTTCATCGTGCTTGTACCTGCAGCGTGAGGCAAGTTGAAACATACATTCAAGAAGAAAGGCTGATCCGTTGGGCGGCTATCGAGGAAGTGAATAGCACCCTTCAAATTGCGATCATTTGGCGAAAGGAAGTCCAACATACCCTCCTCCAACACCTCAACTTGGGTCTCATTCACCGCACCTTTAAAGATCTCGTGGCGAGTCTTTGGATAGAACGACAAGTGCTCGTGACCACCATACCAATAGTCGAACGATTTGTCCATCAAGCCCGTCTCGTAGCCCTTCTCGCCCACTGGTGTATGGTTCTTTCCAACGTAACCTGTGTAGTAACCATTTTTGCGCAACACAACTGGGTAACACTCCTCCCACGCCTCGGGGCTCAACGCTGTTCCTGAGTTAAAGTTCACACCGTGGTTGCGCTCGAAACGACCTGTAAGCATACAGGTACGACTTGGATTTGAGATCGCTGTGCTTACGTGTCCATTGCTAAACAAGACACCCTCCTTAGCCAAACGGTCGATGTTTGGGGTCTTAACAAATGGGTGACCCGTGCAACCCAAAAGGTCGAATGGTTGGTCGTCAGTAAGGACAAAAACAATGTTAGGTCTCTTCGCCTCGCCACCCTTTGGGGCAGCCACTGTTGGCGAGACCGCAGCACTCAATGAGAGCAGCGATGAGAAAGCTATCAGCTCTTTAGATGTTAAGGTCATAATATTTTTAGGTATGCTGAATTCAACCTGCAAATGCAACTGAATTCATATTAATAATTTGTTTAAATTTTTCATTTGGTGTGAGGTATCCGAGTCTTTTACGAGGACGATTATTTAGCTTGTTTTCAAT
>JBCQUE010000080.1:0-3974 GCA_047174325.1 Rikenellaceae bacterium
AGTCTTACTCAGCCCTACTCAGCTTTACTCAGTCTTACCCAGCCCTTCTCAGCCCTACTCAGCTCTTATGAGTTTACTCGCTAGAAGCCGCCCATTCCGCCGCCGCCCATTCCGCCGCCGCCACGTTGACCGCCACCCATTCCGCCTTGACCGCCCTCCATTCCGCCGCTGCTGCGCTGCATCATCGGCTTGCCGTCAATGCTGAAGTAGTTCTCTGTGCAGACATCTTTATAGAACGAGTTCCACTTCTTCACCTCTTTCTCCGTTAGCACACTCTCCACGCCAGCGATCAACGTCTTGTGCATAGCCACTGTGCGCTCACGCATACTCTTCATCGCAAGCATCAAGCTACGCATACCCTCACGATCACCACCCTGACGACCCTGACCCTGCCCCATCGACTGCTCACCGCCCTCACTGCCTTGCTGTGGACGCATACCCTGCTGGCGATTCTTGCGCATATTCTTCATAGAATCGATCTGCGGAGCGTACTCAACCGAGATTGCATCAAACTCCGAAAAATAGGCAGCAAATAGCTTTGCAACCTCTCTCTTAGTATCGTTACTCTTGATCTTACACTTCTTAATCATTGCATCCATATCGAGCAGAAAGAGACCCTGTGAAGCGATGGGATCGATCTGTCGCATCTGTTGCTGCTGACCTCCACCCATCTCACCACCGCCCATTCCGCCACCCATACCTCCACCGCCGCCCATTCCGCCGCCGCCTCCAGGTTGTGCGTTGATACTCATAGCTGTCATTGTGACTAACATTGCCGCTGTGGCTAATACCTTTACAAACTTCATAACTCTTAATTTTGATATTTTACTTTATATTTTACCAACTCCTAACTCCTAACTCATAACTAAAATCCGCCCATTCCGCCGCCGCCACGTGGGCCGCCACCGCCACCCATCATTCCGCCGCCCATTCCGCCTTCGCCACGTGGTGGACGACCCTCGCCGCCTTCACCGCCTTCACCGCCCTCGCCACCTGGACCTCGACGCTCCTGTGTTGGCATCTTCATTCCGTTGAACTTACGCAGGTCAAACGTGAATTTAAAGCCGTAGTAACGACCCAACGCATTGCTCCAAACATTCTCGACATAGCTCTCCGTCACGTTGCGAGCGAAGCTCTCCGACTGGTTGAAGAGGTCATTAACACCAACCGTAATCTCACCACGGCGATTCTTGAATACCTTCTTTCCGACGTAGAGGTTGCTGATTACATACTGCTCATTGAAATCATCTGTGATACCCTTATATTGCGAATATGCAGTGTCGCTCGAAAGTGTAAATCCACCCCACAACACAAACTTAAACTTCAACGAAGCGCTCTGTGTTAGGTAGGTATTGTCGGTGTTTGATGCACCCTCGATCTCGTTCTCATAGTTCGCAACGTTGTAACCTCCTGTGTATGAGATTGTGAAGTCCGCATTTTGGCTGATGTTACTTCCCAATGTCGCACCCGCCTTATATGCTGTTTGGCGCTTAAGGTTCACCTCGCCATTGAACATACTTGGCGACTCGCTATAGTTTACTCCAGCGTTAAGGTTGATGTTGCTGTAGAGCAGATATACAGGCGTTCCATAGCTCAACGATGAGCCCACGTTCCACTTGCCATCCATATTTGTCGATGTTGTGTACTCGCCATACTGCTCCAACATAGAGCCATTAGGGAGCTCAAAGGTGTCATCTGCATCGAGCAATAGCACCGTGTCATCAACGATTGCATTAGCTGTGATACCTCCATTAAACATCGCCATAAAGGTGCGACCCTTATCGATGCTCGACCTCACGTAAGTTGCCCTAAGTGTATTGCTATATGACGGAATGAGGTTGCTGTTTCCCGAAGATACACTCAGCGGATTTGAATCCTTCACCACCTCCTGCAGCTGGCTTACCGATGGGTTGCTAGTGTTTGATCGCAACATCACACGCAACGTATTTGTTGGGTTGAATGTCTTGCGCATCATCATATTGTAGACGATGTTATCGAAGTTATACTCCTGATTTGAGGGTGTCGTTACAGGCATAATCTGCTCATTTGCCAATGTTGCATATTGGTAATAGACACCTGCATTCATCATCATCGAGTTGGGCTTTGAGTACATCACACCGGGTCCAGCGCTCTGTGTCAAGTAGCCGCTGTTATAGACATTTGAGCGGGTATCATCGAGATCGAAGTTGAACATCTCTGCGGTCTCGTCCCAATTGTAGACTAGGTAATCCGAATCGGAGTAGCTATAGTTTGCCGAGTACTTAAAGTTCAACATTGCGCTCTTCTCAAATAGAGGCTCGCTATATGTAACGCTGGTGTTGAGTGTGTAACTCTCCGTGTCGTTGACCGTGTTCTGCTTCACGAGGCTCTCCAACAGATCTGGATAGGTCGTTGTGAGGTTGTAGGTGTAGGCATCGTTGTCATTCTGAGCATAGTTCACACGAGCTGTGAGCATAATGTTTCGTCCCTTCATACCCAACAGTGCACGATAGACCAACATATTAGAGACGTTGTAAGCATACTTATCGCTCGATGTTTGGCGGTCGACCGTGTTGAGCGGATCCATCTCTACACCATCCTCCGACTCGTCATTCTGAGAGAGTGTATATGAACTCGACTCGTTATCTTGAAATGCAAACTCTGGGCGTATCATCAACATATGTCGCTCGCTCGGCTTATACTCCATACGAGCATTCACACGGTGGTTCATATTGTTGGTCGTTGTGCCGCTCTCAGCGTTGTAATAACGCAACAACTCATCGACATCAGTTATATATTGGCGATCGGTCACCTTGTCCACCTCATTCTCCGACATATTGTAGAAGTAGCTAGCCTCAACCTTCATCTTCTCCTCCAAGAATGAACCACCGTAGTTGAAACCGATTCCTGCAAGCGTAGATAGTCCAGCCTTAGTTGAGCCATTGAAACTACCGCCACCGCCTGTCATAGCTCGACCCGACCCGCCACCGCCCACTGTCATTGAGCTGAAACCCTTGATGTTCATATTGTTAGCTGAGCCCAATATAGAGATCCTGTGATTGTTTGTAAAGTAGTTATAACTAGCGCTAAATTGATAGAGATCCTCGTATGCGTAGCCCGCCACGAACTTGCCGAACTGCCCGTGGTTCTTGCCCGTCTTAGTGACGATGTTGATCGCCTTGTATCCATCGCCATCGTCAAAGCCTGTGAACTCAGCGCTGTCGCTCAACTTATTAAACACCTCGATTCTAGCGATGATGTCGGCAGGAATATTCTTCACCGCCAAGGCTACATCCTCACCGAAGAACTCCTTACCATCCAAATAGACCTTCTTCACCTCCTCGCCCTGAGCCTCAACCTCACCCTCTTCGTCAACCGTCACACCAGGCAATTTAGCCAATAGACCCTCCGCCACAGCATCTGCAGCAACCTTAAATGAGTCGGCGTTGTAGCTCACCGTATCGCCCGATTGAGAGGTGCGGATAGCCGTTGTCTGCACCTTAACCCTATCGATGAGTTTAGAGCGAATAGCCATCTTCAGATCGCCAAGGTTGACCAAGTCACGATCCAAGACAACACTTCGACGCAGCGTGTCGTAGCCCATAAATGTCGCCATCATCTCATACTTGCCCTGCTCTATAGATGGAAAGTTGACCGAGCCGTCATCCTTAGTTGAGTTAAATAGATACTTCTCGCCATCGGTAGTGAGTGTCACCACCGCACCACGCATTGGTTCACTGCTCTTGCCATCGATGATTCTCATATTGACAGTTCCGACAGTTTGCGCCACCACAGCCGAGGTGATGAGCAGCGAGAGTGAAAGTAGTAATGGTCTCTTCATTATGTTTCTGTTTTGATTTTTTTAAAATTCAAATTACAAAGATACAAAAAAAATGTAAGAGTAGGAAATTTGGGGCAACATAGTTGAAAAAGAGTTGGTTTTGAGATTTTGGGTAGGTGGCGTTAGGTCAGGATAGTTCATTGGAACGTCAAGT
>JBCQUE010000003.1:0-95841 GCA_047174325.1 Rikenellaceae bacterium
CCTCGGGTAGCACCACGCGTGCCAACTCCAGTAACATTGAACTATCTTGCATATCAATTAATGATTATCTGCAAAGATAGCTATTTTTGTTGAATCCCCCTATTTTATCTGGTGACCCGTATTTTTGCTTAGTCCCCCTATTTTATCTGGTGACCCTTGATCTGTTTGTTGTGAATTGCTTTCAAAATTGTATCTTTGCTCATTGAAATACAGCTGGCACATTGCCATTAGAGACTCGGGACTGTTGTGAATTGCTTTCAAAATTGTATCTTTGCTCATTGAAATACAGCCATCAATCCTAGCAGGTGGCTGTTCTCGCCGTTGTGAATTGCTTTCAAAATTGTATCTTTGCTCATTGAAATACAGCGGCGTGCGTCACAAATAGCAGGATTAGACAGTTGTGAATTGCTTTCAAAATTGTATCTTTGCTCATTGAAATACAGCCGTGTTCTTTATGTCACCCTCGATCGCCACGTTGTGAATTGCTTTCAAAATTGTATCTTTGCTCATTGAAATACAGCGAACTGCGAGAGCGGTTATCGAGGCACAAGGTTGTGAATTGCTTTCAAAATTGTATCTTTGCTCATTGAAATACAGCCCTCCTCGACATATATCTGTCGAGCCGTTGGTTGTGAATTGCTTTCAAAATTGTATCTTTGCTCATTGAAATACAGCTCATAGTCACGATATTGGTTGCACCATAGAGTTGTGAATTGCTTTCAAAATTGTATCTTTGCTCATTGAAATACAGCACTTAGCAGCCTTACTACCCAACTTGGCATGTTGTGAATTGCTTTCAAAATTGTATCTTTGCTCATTGAAATACAGCTCTGACCTCTCCATCTCCAAGTGGTCTCAAGTTGTGAATTGCTTTCAAAATTGTATCTTTGCTCATTGAAATACAGCTACCGCAGGAGAATTAGCCGAGCAGCTTGAGTTGTGAATTGCTTTCAAAATTGTATCTTTGCTCATTGAAATACAGCAAGGTTCTGACCTCTCCAAGTGGACTCAAGTTGTGAATTGCTTTCAAAATTGTATCTTTGCTCATTGAAATACAGCGCGTAATATACTTCGTTCCCTTCGCTATTGTTGTGAATTGCTTTCAAAATTGTATCTTTGCTCATTGAAATACAGCGTGCGCTATGGGAGGCTCGTAACTCTCTCGGTTGTGAATTGCTTTCAAAATTGTATCTTTGCTCATTGAAATACAGCTCGAGACCAGAGCCTTCGAGCAATCCGATGTTGTGAATTGCTTTCAAAATTGTATCTTTGCTCATTGAAATACAGCCTTCGTCAGCCACTGACACCGTTGCCTCAGGTTGTGAATTGCTTTCAAAATTGTATCTTTGCTCATTGAAATACAGCGGTCGTTAATAAATAGCGCAGATGCAACCTGTTGTGAATTGCTTTCAAAATTGTATCTTTGCTCATTGAAATACAGCCTGAATGAAATATCTTTGGTCATAGCGTTGGTTGTGAATTGCTTTCAAAATTGTATCTTTGCTCATTGAAATACAGCATAATAATTAAATCTATCTTACCATATATAGTTGTGAATTGCTTTCAAAATTGTATCTTTGCTCATTGAAATACAGCTGCTATCCCTTTTATGTATTCTCGATAAGTGTTGTGAATTGCTTTCAAAATTGTATCTTTGCTCATTGAAATACAGCGAACATAGTGTGCATACACCAATAAACCGGTTGTGAATTGCTTTCAAAATTGTATCTTTGCTCATTGAAATACAGCTGTTGCAGCTCTACAACTTTCATATCATTCGTTGTGAATTGCTTTCAAAATTGTATCTTTGCTCATTGAAATACAGCAGATAGTCTTGTGCGCCTCATAAGTCATACGTTGTGAATTGCTTTCAAAATTGTATCTTTGCTCATTGAAATACAGCTCGTCATATACCTCATACAAGACCTGTCCGTTGTGAATTGCTTTCAAAATTGTATCTTTGCTCATTGAAATACAGCGAGAGATAGGCGGAAATATCAAGTTCATAGTTGTGAATTGCTTTCAAAATTGTATCTTTGCTCATTGAAATACAGCAAGTTCTGGGCACGAAAGTGCGGTAGGGGAGTTGTGAATTGCTTTCAAAATTGTATCTTTGCTCATTGAAATACAGCTCTGTTATGAACGAGATCGTAGATTTTCTGTTGTGAATTGCTTTCAAAATTGTATCTTTGCTCATTGAAATACAGCTGAATGTCTGTATTTAATTCAATATCAGCAAGTTATAGCAGTTCTTTGGGTTGTAAAATCTGACTGTATTTTAATCGAAACCTCGCTTTTAAGGCGAGGTTTCTTGTTTCTGCTAGAACATCTCTAACTGCTGGGGAGTAGAGGCTAGTTTGGCAGCTTTGCGTGCGTTAAATATCTCAATCATACCGAACTGCTTGTCGGTGATACATAAAAAGCCAACTTCTCCCGTTGGGGGTAATGCTGATTTTATCCGTTTTATATGCACATCTGCATTCTCTCGGGATGGGCAATGTCGCAGATATATCGAGAATTGAAACATTGTAAAGCCATCCTCTAAAAGACGCTTGCGGAACTGTGCGGCATCTCGACGCTCCCTCTTAGTCTCGGTCGGAAGATCAAAGAATATTAACACCCACATAATACGATACTCTGAAAAACGATCCATTAAACCTCTGGATATAAGATTCGTCGTGACTCTCCACTAAAGCATTTATACAAAGAGGAGGTTGTTAATCCTGCAGCAACCATCAGAGGACTGCGACGACCTCCAATCTCTACATCTAACACAGGGATAGACAACAACTCCGATTTCGCCACTTTATCAAGCTCCGTAATACCTCGACCATACATCCCAAACACCAACTTATCAACATAGGGGCGATATGGCTCCATTATATCATCTGCCAAACAGTAAGCATTGTAGCGGTTATGGTGAAAAATCCCAAGAGTAGGCAGCAATCCACTACCGACCAAGGCTCTGGCGATTATAGCACGCAAAATTGCATACCCATAATTGAGCAGATTATTAGGCGGATTACCCTCTCGATCTCTGCGAAAATCATCAAACAAATTTGCCCAGTAGTAGACAGCTGCTCGCCCTTCGAGGTTATCAGCATCACCGCTGCGCACATCACCTGCCCACTTTAGCATATTGCGAACCTCTCTGTCTCGGCACTCCTTTAACACCCGAGCTTGATTTGTGATTTTAGCCCCAACACTCTGCTGCCATAGTTGTTTCTTTAGAGGTAGCGAGGCGTTCAACTGCTCTCGAAAGCGCTCACTCTGCGTTGAATTTCCACACAATGGGAGCATCAAACCTACGGGCATACGATGTTTGTCGCAAGTTATTATAGCGACATTATTTTCAAGCAGAGCCTCCAAAAGCCCCTGTGTGATTGTAATACGCCCATTGTCGAGCACTACCACCCCAATATCCTCTATTGGAATTGTGCGCTCAGCCTCTCGCTTAAAACTCTCGGGCAGAGTGTCGTTAACCTCTACTTCGGGCAATCGCAGCAGTAATTGCGACTGTCGCAAGCTAAGGTAGGCAGGGTTGCCGAAATATAGGGTTCGCTTTATCATAGTCTCTTTATTTCGCCAAGCAGGTTAATATATACTTTTTGGGGGTGTTGTTCAAAAAAGCCTTTTACGCTTTTAAAGCGATAAAATTTATTTGCCAATTTACCCTCTTTTGTTTTATCATTTACCGTTTCTATATGCAGTCTAAACCAATAATCTGACGGACTAATACTCTGCACCCTGTACAAATATTTATTCAGCAACGCATAGTCATTCATCCGAATAGCCTCCTCAACAGCCTCTGTTTCAAGTCCAAGTATAAACATCTCATTCTGCTGCAAACTCACCTCAAACTGCCACGTTGGATCGGGTAGCGTTGATAAAAATTCCTCAGATAAACCATCAGTAAGATTACTCCAAACATCATCAGGATTCTCTATAATTATTGGAATATTATTTTTTCTTCGCTCAATCGCACTCCAAAATGTAACACATTGTTCAATCCTCTTACCATCGCTACCTGTGTATATCGCTACGTGATGATTATTACCCATCTTCACATATCCTCGTGATGTTTTTGCAAAAGCAGGCGTTAATGCTCCTGTTCGACATCGCACACTTTTAATTGGCGCATTATTAAATAGTATTGGATTGGCATTCAAATCCTTCCACACATCTTTCTCTGCCCCTTGATGGCTACTGAAACGCTCCTCTATAATCTCTCTTATTCTTTTGTCTACAATATAATCAAGATCTTTGCGAACAATAGAAGTTATCGGGTATTTTATAACCACCTGTTTATCTTCGACTATCTCGCCACTCTTATTTTTAACTGGCGTAGTAATTACACCATACACACTCTCTTCGTGCAGTGCACCACGAGGAACAACGATACCACTCTGCGCCAAGCATCTCTCACCTCCCTTATGGATGTAACGTTTACCCAATGTGGCAACCTTTTTGCCAGCTTTAAACGAAACCAATATTGCTGATGCAGCACTTTCGACATCAGCTGTCGATGGGTGCGGTTGAGCAATCAAGTATCGTTCGAGGCGAGATAGACGACCCTGATACTCCTCGCCTTGGTGCTCATCTCCTTTGAAATTAACATCCTTTAGCTCGCTCATATTATTTATGTGTTGAATATACCCCTGCTTTGTACAGGCTATAACAAGTGCATCAATAGCGTGATGGCGATGGTCAAGACGCTTGCTCCACTCTCGTATCACCTCCTCATCCCAGCTCTTGCCCTTATGCTCACGATGTTTAATTTCGGTTAAACCTGCAATCTTATACCTCTCAAAATTCAAATTGTGGAGTACTCTATCCCAACCCCACAACGAGCGAAGTCGATCTGTTACTGAACCACTCGTAGCCGTAACACTGCGACAGACCTGAAATAGAATCTCACGAGATTTACGAGCGATATATTGACTCTCTCGAAGTTGCCGATCAATAAAATCTGTCGGTATTTTATCTCCCGCTGTAAGCAACCTGTCTCGCTTTGTTCTGCCTATTTTATGCTCCTTGAATAGTCTGTCGATGCGCTCTAAATACTCAGTAAATTCACCCTCTGATTTTGTTTTCATATAATCATAAGCGGTGCGATTATTTTTCTCCTTATTACACGAACTACAAGAGCACACCTTATTAGACAAACCATCATCAAAGAAGAGCGAGCGAGGTATAATATGTTCCACCTCAACATTATAACCCTTTAGGAATTGAGCCAATGATAGAGTGCGCCCACAATAGAAGCAATTACCACCAGCCTCCTCGTACATCTTATATTTATGTATGCGTGAGCGAGTCGGGGTGAGATCGTACTCCATAATTCGCTCTGCAATAGTTTTGTTTAATCTTTCAGCCTTGCCGATCGCTTTGTTTGTCTCATTACGCTCCTCTCGGCTCTGCTTCAACTCTCTGGCAAGCTCCACTCTAATCTCGTCAAATGCTCCATATTTTACCATTAAAGCATTGACGACATTTATCATTTGATTAAGAATTTTCTCTACAATCGGTTGTTTTAACTCGCCCTTTTGTATCGGCTTGAGTTGAGATAATAGCTCTCGTGAGGCATTCTCTTCAATACTCAAACTCTCGCTGTGGCGGAAACCTGCCTCAAGACAAGCATCAGAGTAACACACGCCACATTCCAAGTATGGAAGTATGCGACGCATAGCCTTTGCTGATTTGTTCGCATAACCTTGCTTTACAAAATCAATCTTGAATAGGTTATCAACAACCTCAGAATCGACAATGCCAAACTGTTTTTCGAGAGCTGCCGCCAACTCACCCCGATCCTTTATTGAGTAGAGTAGGTGCCACAATCTATAAAGAGGCTCATTTTGAAACTCATCTGAGACTATCTGTATTACCTCGCCAGTCTCTGAGTTGTAATATTTAGAATCCTCTCTACGAAGATTAAATCTTAATAAATCTTCATAATCATCGCCCAATGCCTTTTGGATAGCCAATTTCGTAGTGTTACCCTGCAACCCCTTACCAATGGCTTTACCTCCCCACCAACCATCACTCTTCTTTATGTCAAGTATTCTATATAGATCGCTAATTGTTAGCCTTTCGTTGTTATCCAAGTGCTCAAACATCTCTCGCCGTTGCGACAGTGTAACCACAAATGGTGTATTCCGCTTTGTAAGTGTAACATTATTTACACTCTCCCAGATTTTACAAACTTGAGCAATTGGCGAGCTCCTTGGAGCGACCTTTGGTCCATCGTACACAACCTCTCCAGAGTGTTTGTTCAGGTAAGCTCTCTTCTCAAATTCGCAGATAGAGACCAAGTGCTTGCACGAACGCAATTTGCGCTGATAATATATAATCTCATTACGAAGTCTATCGACCGACTTATCACTAAAAACCTCTGGATAATATACTCTTTGGCAATCAATTATCTTGTCAAACTCCTCTATATATGCTGCACGTGGAAATACCTGCTCCTTTGTCCGAAAATCTTTGTCTGCACATAGCGCCCGATAGAAGAACTGTCCAATAGTCAGCCCCTCTTCGGCTATTCGACTATGACGCTCCATAACTGCCTTGACATACTCTCGTTGCTGCTTGTCTGAATCATCGTCATCACGGGCGCTCTTGTATCCACGTTTTTGATTGATGTGATAAAGAACTCGTCCTATCTCCGCCAAAGATAGCTGCTCTAAAACAGCTTTTGCACGAAGATTCCATAGCTCAATTTTATGTAGTTTTATCAACTCCTCGGTGGGCGACATATCCCGTTCTCGCAAAAAAGAGGTGAGGCTACTCCTCCGCAGTTGGTATCTATCATAACCTTTGCGCTGGGTTCGAGTCGTGGTTCGTTTGGCGTTTTTTGATATAGCTTGCCCTTGAGTAAACTCATTTGCATCTTCGGTCGACATAGGGATAATACGACTACCCATAGCGACAATAGATGGCATCAAATCATTATCCTCCGAAATTACTGCCCAACCGATACTAGCAGAGCCGAGATCTAACCCTAAAACCTTTTTCATATTACTCTTTGATTACGTTAACAAACTATAAGTAGTGTAAAGTAAATTATTTTACCCTACTTAATTATACATATTATTCAATAAAGATATAAAAAAAATACAAAAAAAACAATTTTAATGATTTTTTTTTTTATATTTGCAGTACAATTTTGAAAGCAATTCACAATAAGGATTATTCCGTTGTGAAAACATTTAGAGCGGGGGGAGATTCCTCCTCGCTCTTTTTTATATCCCAGAGTTTTTTTTATATCCCCGACTTTTTTTATATCCCCGACTTTCGCCGATTGCACTCTTTGCAGAGCATTTGGCAATTTGCGGCATCGGTTTTTCCTCCTTCGTGCCAAGGTGTTATGTGGTCGCCCTCCATCTCTGACATCTCGAAATGTTGTTTGCACCTTGGGCAAATACCGACCTGTCTCTCGTAACTCTCTCGTTTCTGATTAGGCATAAATGACCTAATATTCAGATACTTCTCCTTGCGTGTGAGTAGATAAAAATAGATACCACTCTTTTTCAAAACATCATCATCCATCATAAGCCGAGCAACCTCCACCTCAAGGGCTGCCACATCAAATGGAATCGCACCAAATTGATTGTATAACTCTCCCCACGCTGGCGCTCAACATCTCCTTGCGATACTTCGGGAAAATAACCTTCACCCAATTTATGACCGACTGAAAATACAACCACAACTCGCCAGCATTTCGCAACTCTTGGTCTGTGAGACTATGAGACTATGAGCTGAGTAGGGCTGAGTAATTCTGAGTAGGGCTGAGAGCAAGCAAAAGCTACAAGGGAGCTAGCCCCAACTCCTAACTAAAAATAAAATGTGCGATTTGTTTGGAAAATTGTCGTAAAAGCACTATATTCGTAGCCTGTTATGAATTATAATTAGATGGTCGATTATTCGGACAAAGGTGTGGTGTGGTATGCGATGAGAACCACATATCAGAGAGAGATGAGGGCTAAGGCGCTGCTTGACGCTGCTGGCGTTGAGAATTTTGTGCCTATGCGCAGGTGTGTTACGGTGGTGAGAGGCAAGAAAATAGTGACACTCAAACCTGCTCTGCACAATCTGATCTTCGTGAAGAGCGATAGCGCAACGATGAGAGAGATCAAGAGTAGAGTGACATTTATGCAGAGCCGTCTCACAGAGTTTGAGGGTACGTTGTTCCCGATTGTAGTCCCTACGGAGCAGATGGAGCAGTTTATCTACGCTGTGGAGTGTGCGATGGATGAGATCACAATCGTTGATCTGGTCTCGATGGAGATTGAAAAGGGGGTCTCGGCGAGGATCATCGATGGCAAGTTTAAGGGTTTTGTAGGTGTGTTGTCAAAAATTAAAGGTACAAGAGATAGACGTGTGACAATCAATGTGGAGGGCGTAGTCGCCTATACAATTGATGTGGATGCAAGTTTTATTGAAAAAATATAAAGAAAGGGAGTGTATGGTCTATTTGTTGTTTCTATTTACGTTGCTGTTTAGCTCCGCTGTGGTGCTCTATTTTTTGCCACGAATACTGCTGCTGTCGTTGAAGAATAAAATTCTCGATAAAATCGATAGTCGCAAGGTGCACTCTACGGCTGCCTGTCGTTTGGGTGGGGCTAGCTTTTTGCCCGCAATTGTACTCTCTGTTATCATTAGCTCTCTCTATTTTACAGATTTTGCCCCTGTCGGTATCGATGTGGAGCTTACTCGCTGCTCGCTGCTTATAATCTGTTCATCTATGATCCTCTACTTTGTCGGTATTTATGACGATATTGTTGGGCTTAGATATAAGGAGAAGTTTCTATTTCAATTTATCACGGCGGCACTGGTCATCGGATCGGGGTGTTATATCACAGATCTAAATGGTCTCTGTGGCATTGGTCATATCCCTGGTGTGGTTGGTATTCCGCTCACCTTTGTTTTGATTGTTTTTATCACTAATGCGATAAATTTGATCGATGGAATCGATGGTTTGGCATCAATGTTGTCTATGATGGCTTTCATCGCTTATGGCGTTATGTTCTATTTAAATGGAAACTATATCAATTGTATATTTTGTGTGGCAGCGTTGGGCGCTTTAGGTCCTTTTTGGCATCACAATGTTTTGGGACTGCGCAAGGGCGTGAAGGCTAAGATATTTATGGGTGATGGTGGTGCTTTGGTTATCGGCTTTATACTCTCGGTGATGGCTGTGAAGTTGTGGAACAGCACCTCGATGGAGGGGTCGAGGTATGGTTATATATCTGACTATTCGTGGGTTATAGCCTTCACAATGTTGATCATCCCCTGTTTTGATGTGTTGCGTGTGATGTTGCACCGTGTGCGTGAGCACAACTCGCCATTCTTGCCCGATAAGAACCATTTTCACCATAAGTTGATGGCGTTTGGATTGTCTGCTCGCCGCTCGCTTGTGGTGCTTTCAATTATCAATGTTGCATTTCTTGTGATTAACTACTCGTTGGCTACGACACATATCGATATAACATTTATCGTGGTGGCGGATGTGGTGATTTGGGTTGCTATGCACATCTATTTGTCACGAAGAATTAAGTTGACGAACCCCGAATGATTAAACTAGCGACTCCCAATTATAAACTAGCTAAGAATTTAAGTATAATATATGAGAAAATTACTCTACTTTTTATTGTTAACATTTATGATCTCTTCCTGCTCTACACAGGAGAAGATACTCTATCTGCAGAACAATCAGATCGGTGTCGACTACCCAACCTATGATGGTGGCGAGATTCGACTTCAAAATAACGATATGATCTCGATCGTTGTGACGAGTAAAACGCCTGAGTTGGCGGCAATTTTTAACCCTACTAAACCCAGCTCTAGTGGTGGGTCGAGCTCAGACTCAGATCTAACCTATACGGTTGATCCTAATGGTGAGATTAACTTCCCAGTGTTGGGTCATCTGAAGGTTGCTGGATTGACGAGGTTTGAGATCTCGGATATGATCTCAAAGAAGATTATCGAGAGCGAGATGTTGCGTGACCCGTTGGTGATCGTTACATTTGAGAATTTGAGTTTCTCGACACTCGGCGATATTGGTGCAGGTAGTTATACGATCTCGAAGGATAAAACTTCGATACTGGAGGCGATCAGTATGGCGGGCGACTTGGCGATCACGGGACAGCGAAACAAGGTCTTTCTTACACGAAATATTGATGGTGTGCTCAAAACCTATCAACTCGATCTGAGGACTACAGACATATATATGTCGCCTGCATTCTATATTCAGCAGAACGATTTGATATATGTTGAGCCTAATAAGGTTAAGTCAAACCAGTCGACTATCAATGGAAACTCATTGCGCTCGATCTCGTTCTGGATGTCGATTACATCGTTCTTGATGACCCTCACATTTATCTTCTTGTAAACTAACTTTGCTAAATTATGAAGCAACAAAATAGCAATACAATCGATACATCATATATCACGGTGCGTGATATATTTGATATGTTTTTTGGGAATATTTGGTTATTTTTAGTCTCGATTGCAGTCTGTCTCGCAGGGGCGTTCTATGCGATTGCGATCACTCCACCGCTCTACGAACGTACCGCCTCGATTATGATCAAGGAGGAGAATAACCAGATGCAGCAGATCACAGCGGCAGCGTTTAGTGGATCGATTTCGGCACAGGCTAGCAACGATATTAAGAACGAGGTCTATACACTTAAGACACCGCAACTGATGGAGGAGGTGGTCAAGCGCCTTAACCTCACAAGTAGTTATAGCGTGAAGTATAAGGAGTTGCGATGGGTCGATATATACCATAGTGCCCCATTTGAGGTGGTGTTGGATGAGGAGTTGTCGGATAATTACATATCGTTGGAGATCACAACGGATGGAAAGAGTGGTTATGAGATCGAGTCACTTGTCATCAATGGAAATGAGTTGGCACTACCTGAGAGCACTAAATTTGGCGAGAAGATCACCACACCTTACGGAGTGATGACGATCAATAACCGAGATGGTGCGCTCTCGACCTCATCATCGAAGTTGTACTCTTATAAGAAGGGTAGTGTAGGCGGTGTTGCGGCTGGTTACTCGGCGGCGTTGTCTGTTGTGGTTCGTGATATTAGCTCGTCGATTATCGATATGACAATGACGTTGGGGTCGACACAAACGGCGGAGGATATATTGAATATGCTCATCTCGGTATATAAGGAGAATTGGATTAAGGACAAGAATATGGTGTCGCTTAGTACAGCGAACTTTATCAACGAGCGATTGGCGATCATCACAAAGGAGCTGGGAGCGGTCGATCAGACGATCTCGACATATAAGAGTGAGAATCTACTGCCCGATGTTGGCGCTGTGACGGGTATGAACCTCGCCGCTACGAATGAGATCTTTAAGCAGCAGGTCGAGCTCAATAATCAGCTGTCGATGGTGAAGTATATACTTCAATATATTGAGAGTAGCAGCACGGGCGATCAGCTGCTGCCTGTAAACTCAGGTATTGGTTCGTCGACTATCGATGGGCAGATCGCAAAGTATAATGAGCTGTTGTTGCAGAAGAATGCGTTGATGGCGAACAGTAGCGCTAAGAACCCTGTTGTGGCGCAATTGGTTGTGGATCTTGAGACATATAAGCAGGTGTTGGTTCTCTCGATGAATGACCTTATCAACACCATCGGGTTGAAGTTGGAGATCGCTCGTAAGGAGGAGATCGATGCTCAGAAGAGGCTCTCGAACAATCCGTCGCAGGAGTTATATCTGCTCTCTACAGGTCGTGAGCAGATGATTAAGGAGCAGCTATACCTATATTTATTACAGAAGCGTGAGGAGAATGAGCTGAACCAAGCATTTACGGCGTATAATACGAAGGTGTTGAGCTTGGCGCAGGGTAGCAATACACCCGTCTCACCAAAGCAGAGGGTGATTATTCTCTTTGGATTGTGTGTGGGTTGTATCTTGCCTGTGCTCTACTTGATCTTGCGTATGAGCCTCAATACATCGATTATGAATAAGGAGGATCTTAAGGGGTTACAGACACCATATTTGGGATCGATACCTTTGATTGGAGCTAGCCGTAGAGGTCCACTAGGTCGACTTTCCCAATTTATTTTGCGTAAGCGAGATAACTCGGCGATAGATGGTTATGTGGTTGTGAATAATAGCCGTGATGTGGTGAATGAGTCGTTTAGGGTGGTGAGAACGAACCTCGATTTTATTTCGCTGCAGGAGAGCGAGTGTCGGACATTTAACCTTACTTCATATAATCCAGGTAGCGGTAAGAGTTTTATATCGCTGAACTTGGCTGTGAGTATGGCGCTTAAGGATAAAAAGGTGTTGGTCATAGATGCTGACTTTAGAAAGGGTACACTTAGCCAGAGTGTTGATTCGCCTCGCAAGGGATCAGTTAACTATCTTAATGGTTCAGTTAGCGATATTGATAGCGTGATTGTTAAGGGTAAGTTCCATCCGCATTTGGATGTTTTGCCGATGGGATCACTTCCACCGAACCCTACGGAGCTGCTCTTGACGGATCGATTCACGGAGTTGATGACAGAGATGAAGAGCAAGTATGACTATATCTTCTTGGATTGCCCACCAGTTGAGATTGTGCCTGATGCTATGATTGTTGAGAAGTTGTGTGACTCGACAATATTTATTGTGAGGGCGGGGCTTATGGATAAGCGTCAAATCTCGGATCTTGCTGAGTTGTATGAGTCGAAGAGACTTAAGAGTATGTCGATTCTGCTTAATGCGGTGGATCATCGTGCTGGCAATCGCTATGGTTACGGAGGTTATGGCTATGGGGCTTATGGATATGGAGCTTATGGATATGGAGCGAAGAGTGAGGATAAGGCTAAGTCGTAGTTGAATATATGAGACGTAGTTGAATAGAGGGGACGGAGAAAACAGAAATATAAAAAAACAGAAAATAGATAGCGATGAAGAGAAATATAATTATTACAGGAGGAGCAGGATTTATCGGCTCACACGTGGTGAGGTTGTTTGTGAATAAGTACCCTGAGTACAATATTATTAATGTAGATAAGTTGACTTACGCAGGTAACTTGGCGAATTTGACAGATATTGAGAATGAGCCAAACTACACCTTCGTAAAGGCTGATATTTGCGATTTCGATGCGATGGTTAAGCTCTTTGCGGAGTATAATGTCGATGGTGTTATTCACCTTGCAGCGGAGAGCCACGTGGATCGCTCGATCAAAGATCCGTTCACCTTTGCGCAGACCAATGTGATGGGAACGTTGAGCCTACTGCAGGCGGCAAAGAACCAGTGGAATGGCGACTATGAGGGCAAGAGATTCTATCATATCTCAACTGATGAGGTCTATGGAACGTTGGAGTTTGACGGGACATTCTTCACGGAGGATACGGCGTATGATCCACACTCACCATACTCAGCAAGTAAGGCTAGCTCGGATCACTTCGTCAGAGCGTTTGCCGATACGTATGGAATGCCCACGGTTGTGACAAACTGCTCAAATAACTATGGGCCGTATCAATTCCCTGAGAAGTTGATACCGCTTTTTATTAATAATATTCGTAACGGCAAGCCGCTGCCTGTCTATGGAGCTGGCGAGAATGTTCGTGATTGGTTGTATGTTGTTGACCACGCTCGGGCAATAGATGTGATCTTCCATAGGGGTAAACTCTCTGATACATATAATATTGGAGGCTTCAATGAGTGGAAAAATATCGACTTGATTAAGGTCATAATCGCAACGGTAGATAGATTGTTGGGCAACGCTGAGGGTCATAGCTTGGGTCTGATAACATACGTTACGGATCGTGCAGGACACGATTTACGCTATGCAATCGACTCAAATAAACTCAAAGCGGAGTTGGGCTGGGAGCCATCACTTCAATTTGAGGAGGGTATCGAAAAGACCGTAGCGTGGTATCTCGATAACGAGGATTGGATGAATAATATCACCTCGGGCGATTATGAGAAGTACTACGAGAGTATGTATAAGGGTCGATAGAGCTTGATCGGGCTTAGTTTCAATTTAATGTAAAGAGGTAGGTAATGCAGATAATATTATTATCAGGTGGCTCGGGCAAACGCTTGTGGCCTCTGTCAAACGACACACGTTCTAAGCAGTTTCTACAGCTGCTCAATGCACCTAGTGGTGGATATGAGTCGATGGTTCAGCGTGTTGCACGACAGATCGAGGAGTCGGGTATCGATGCCTCTTTGACGGTGGCTACTAGCCTCTCGCAATATGACTCTATCATCAATCAATTGGGGCGTGAAGTGGCGGTTGTCACCGAGCCTGTGAGACGTGATACTTTTCCAGCAATCGCCCTGTCGGCTAGCTATCTGCTTAAGGCTGAGGGGTGTAGCCGTGATGAGGTGGTTGTGGTGATGCCTAGTGACTCTTATGTTGAGAGCGGATATTTCGAGACGATTGCAAAGATGGCGACGGCTGTTGAGCAGGGTGCGGCAGATATGGTTCTGATGGGTATCACGCCTACTGAGCCATCTACGAAGTTCGGTTATATCGTGCCCAACGCTGAGCAGCAGGGCGAGGTGACACGGGTAAATCGTTTCACGGAGAAACCAACGGCAGAGAGGGCTGTGGAGCTGATCGCTGAGGGGGCTGTGTGGAACGGTGGTGTCTTTGCGTTTAAGTTGGGATACATCGCTGATATTGTTGATAGATACATCAAGGCGGAGAGCTTCGATGAGGTGCGAAATAGATATGAGGAGTTCCCGAAGATAAGTTTCGATTATGAGGTTGTGGAGAGGGCTGAGTCGATTGCGTTTGTGCGTTATAGCGGCACGTGGAGCGACTTGGGTACGTGGAATAGCCTCTCGCAAAAGATCGAGAATAAAATGATCGGTGATGCTGTGGTGGATAACTCCACGAATACGCACGTGGTCAACGAGCTCTCGACACCGATTGTCTGTCTTGGTGTGGAGGATCTGATTGTGGCGGCTAGTCCCGATGGAATATTGGTTAGCACGAAGGAGGCGAGTGTAGATCTTAAGAGCTATGCAGATAAGTTTACGGCTCGACCAATGTACGAGGAGCGCCGCTGGGGTAAATATCGTGTGATGGGTCACGAGCACTTTGACGATGGGTTTAATGCGCTGACGAAGTTGCTGCACCTAAAGGCGGGCTGTAATATAAGTTATCAATATCATAACAACCGAGAGGAGATCTGGACATTTGTCGATGGTGAGGGTCTGTTGGTGTTGGATGGTGAGACTATCGAGGTGAGTAGAGGTTATGTGGCGCACATCAAGGCTGGGCAGAGACACGCTGTGAGGGCTATCACAGATCTGCAGATCATCGAGGTGCAGTCGGGCACAGATCTTGTCGAGGAGGATATTATACGCCTCGATTGGGAGTGGTAACAATATAGGGGGTTCGATGTTTTTCAGGCGTAAAATATTGGCTGCTGAGCTGCTGCAGGGACTTACGGATTGTCATAGTCATATACTTCCGAATGTGGATGATGGTGTTCGTACCTTGGAGGAGAGCCTGCAGATACTCTCATATTATGAGGCGTTTGGGGTGCAGCGGGTTATACTCACGCCACACATTATGGATGACTATCCACGCAATAGGGCGACCTTTCTGAGAGAGGAGTTTGCTGCGTTGCAGGGGGCTTATGATGGGGCTGTCGAGTTGACGTTGGCGGCGGAATATATGTTGGATGGGTGCTTTATGGAGCATCTTGCATCGGGTGATCTCTTGCCTCTTTTTGAAAATTATCTCTTGGTTGAGAGTTCGTGTGTCGACTCAACGATCAATATTAAGAGCCTTATATCGCAAATAATGTCCCGAGGGTACTTTGTTGTATTGGCTCATCCAGAGCGCTATCTGTACCTCTCTCAGAGTGATTATAGGGAGTTGAGAGCTATGCAGGTGAGGTTCCAGCTGAATTTGCCCTCGCTGCTTGGGTGCTACGGAGACCAAGTGAGGGTGCGAGCCGAGCGGTTGCTAAAGAGCGGTATGTATGATTTGGTGGGCTCTGATATTCACGCATATAATTTTCACTCACGTGTGCTCAACACAACGAAGTTAAGCCGATCAAAAGTAGAGCAAGTGGAGGGCGTTAAATCGAGGATGAGAGCCCTGATGTCGGACGAGATCTAAACAATTTTCCGCAACGCTGAGTAACGCTGAGTAAGGCTGAGTAACACTGAGTAACGCTGAGTAAGGCTGAGTAACACTGAGCAAGGCTGAGTAACGCTGAGTAAGGCTGAGAGCAAGCAAAAATGTGATGTTAGCCGCTGCAGCATTCAATTTCAAAAGAGCTATGGCTTTTTTGTGGGCGTATATTATTGGCTACATCAGAAAAAATATCCGACCTCAGAAATTTACTGAAGTTGGATGTTGTGGTTTTTAAGGGTCGACTATTTAGAGAGCGTTGATAGGCGGATGAAATTTTAAAGATGGCGTAGGGTGCTGTGAGGGAGCGTACTTTGGGTACGTGACCGATCAGAACTCTACTGTATCTTTGAAATTTCGCCGCCTTGCAATGCTCTTACTCTGTGAGTGTAAACAGATCCTGCCTAGGCCACTGCTTGACACGTGACACGGATCTCGATATATTTGAGGAGATGTGATTGGTGAGGTGATAGGCGATCCACGCTGAGCTATTGGTTATAAAGACCCACGTGTAGCCATCCTTTTGCTTTTTGATCAGAGCGCACGTGCCCGCCATCGAGCCACTTCTGAGCCACTCCGAGCCGTGCACCGTTGCCCAACCCATTGGTTTTTTACTGCGGTCGCTGCTGTCATAAGTCATCAACCGAATCGACTCCTTTGAGAGAATATCACGCTTTGTGCCCGAGCCATTTATCGCCGCCACAAAGCGCAAAAGCTCAGCGCCCGAGGCGACCAAACCACCTGCACTACTGAGCAACGTAACGTTATTGCCGCCATCACTCTTTAGTGTCTGTCGTCCGCTGCCGTCATAAGCAGGGAACAATTCAGCCTCCTTCACTTCGTAATACTTCACCTCATTCTCGCCCCGATCCTTGCTAAAATTCTTGCCTATATAGATGTCGTAACACCCTGCAGGCTCCAATATTTTGCGCTGCATATACTCCTCATAACCCATCCCAGAGGCGACCTCGATAACCTTACCCAAGATTATATAACCCAAATTTGAGTAGTCATAAAGTCCACCTGGACGAGCCTTAACCCTTTGCAGTGAGGCGTACTTAACCATATCGTCGACATCGAGAGGCAACTCCTTACCGAGCGATTTTGCAACACTATAGTTTGCAAACGCTGGGTCACTAATTGGCGTTGAGAGACCCGAGGTGTGGCGCAAGAGATGCTCCACCGTGATGAGGCGCAAATTACGATCCTTGAGATCCATAAAGGTTGAGTCGCACAGGATTCCCTTCTCACCGAAGATGTGTTGATTGAGGGTTAACTTCTTCTCCTCCACCAACTTCATAATCGCTGCAGCGGTGATGAGTTTCGATGCTGAGGCAATACGAAATGTGTGGCTTGCGTCACACTTAATCTCTCGCTCCCGATCGGCATAACCGTACCCCTTAGCGTAGAGCAGGCTATCGTTTCGCATAATTGCAAATGTACCGCCCGTTAGCTCCCAACGCCTCATAAACGCCTCAATATCACGATCAAACGCCTTGGTCTGCTCCGTCTCGCTCATTGAGTTTGAGATGAGCGTATTGATCGATTTTGGGCTTGGTTTATGTTGTTTTGACTTTGATTGTGATGACGATCCATCGCCGCTGTGGCTACACTCAGTTGTTGCTGTTGTTGAGAGTATCAGCAGCGCAACGAAACCCACTACTGATGCTATCGAGACCTTTTTGTTAGCCACAACAAATTGGGCGATGCTCAGCGCCAACTCCCGAAGTGCAGAGGGTCGCCACTTCACCGAGCCAATCCACTTAATGAGATTGGAGAGAAGGTGTCGAATCGCCCGATAGAGAAGGGCAACGAGCGCCGTTACAAAGGCGAGAAATGTTGTAAAGAATCTATTCACTGTCTGCAAAGATAGTAACTTTTCGTAGAAACTTAAACCAACCGATCAATAATTTACAATTAAAATCTCCTCCGCCCCATCTCGACACTTTGCAACGAGCTCACCCGATGGATCATAGAGCGAGCTCTCGCCTATGAAGTTAACGCCCGTTGGATCTTGACCGACACAATTGACACCGATAACGTGCGCACAATTCTCTGCTGCTCGTTCGCTCAGCAACCCTCTCCAATCCTCCGCACGAGACTCAGGCCAATTTGCGATATATATTGCCGTGTCGTAGCGCCCATCGTTGCGAGACCACTGTGAGAAACGGAGGTCATAACAGATATATGTTGCAAACCTGTGACCATCAACATCAATCACAAGGTGATCATCACCAGCGGAAAAGCTACCCATCTTAAAACAGTTGTGCTTATCATAGAGCTCCACCCCGCCGTTGGGAAACGCTGCAATCAAACGGTTGTAAAAGAGCTCGCCCTGCTGAAAAATTGTCGAACCAACAACCACCGCACCGCTCTGGGCTGCCCACCTCTTCATTCGCTCAACGAGAGCAGGATACTCCGCCGCTATACGCACCTTGATAGCGGTCTTCTCCTCCTTAGCTCGCCGCTGCATATCACACCCCGAGATAAAGAGCTCAGGCAAGATCACCATATCACACCCCTCTATCGAGGCGATCTTCCGCTCCACTGAGGCGATGTTTTTCTCTGTGTCGCCCCACTCGAATGACATCTGAATCAAGGCGATACGCCTATTGCTCTCAGCAGCAATTGACTCGAAAATCACACTACAGAGGGCTAATATTAGGGTTGTATATACTTTTTTAATCATATTTATCAACACTTTTTCGCCAGCAAATATAGATTAAATTTTGGAGATCTCCATAAAAAACGCTACCTTAGCTCGAAATAAACCTAACACAACCTAACTATGAAAGCAAGAGAGCTAATTTTCGCCCTCGTGATGGTGTGCACAACTGCAACGGCTGAGGCTAAGATCAAGGAGGTAACCTACTCAAAATCAGCCATTACAGCCCAACGACACGAAGTTGTCGACATCAAATTCAAGAGTTCACAAAAGGTCTCCACTCCCTTCGAGGTGGGGTTCACAGCTACATTCACATCGCCCTCGGGCGCAACACAAATCGTCCCTGCATTCTTCAATGGCGGCAGTGAGTGGGTGGTGCGTTTCTCATCGGGCGAGGCAGGCGAGTGGCGCTACACAACCGCTAGCGAGATTAAACCACTCAGCGGCAAATCGGGCAAGGTGGTGGTCGACAAGGCTGCATATCTAAATCGCAAGGGGGCGATCTGTCCCGACAGCAAATCGCCCGAGCATCTTGTCTGGAGCGATGGCGCTGAGCCCTACTTCCTGCTCGGTTTTGAGTGTGATTTTCTCTTTGCGCTCGATTATCATAACCCCTCGACTAAGCGATTGGATAGCTTTTTGGATCGTGTTGCAGAGTGCGGATTTAACCACATCGTGATGAATCTATATGCAAATGATGTTGTCTGGAAGAAAGATCCAAAGCTCATCAAGGAGTATGAGGTGGGTGGCGATGAGACGATCTTCCCATTCTTGGGCAGCAACTCCAACCCCGACCACTCGGCACTCAATATTGAGTTCTTCAAACGGTTCGACCGCACGATGGAGGCTCTGAACGATCGCAACCTTATCTCGCACCTAATGATATATGTGTGGAACAAAAATGTGGCGTGGGCAAAACCATCGAGCGAGGAGGACAACCGCTACTTCGACTATGTGGCAAAGCGTTACCAAGCCTTCCCTAACGTTGTGTGGGACATCTCCAAAGAGGCACTACTCTACGGTGTAATCGATGACAACTACGTCTCGGAGCGAATCGAGAGGCTACGCAAATTGGATAGCTACAACCGAATGGTGACCGTGCACGACATCGGTTACTGCAACCGCAATGGCGACAAGGTCGATATGTCGTCGAGCCAAAATTGGAAACTTTTGGTCAACCACGAGATGCAGAACAGTCGCCAACGCAACAAGAATAAACCTCTCCTCAATGTTGAGCATGGAGGCTACGAGGAGTGTGACTATGAGGTCTTCTGTGGTAACTACATCAATGCGGAGTACTGCTTGCGAAGAAATTACGAATCGGTCTTTGCTGGAACATATACAACGTATTATTGGCAAGGGTGCTCGTGGAACGTCCTTATCGATGACTTCGACACCAGCACAAAGGTCTCATATCGCCCCAAGATGGAGTACTTTAAATATATGTCGGAGCTCTTCACGAAGTATCCGTACCACACATTTAAGGCTGACCCCAAGAACAGCAACAGCGGTTTCTGTATGACAAATGGCGAGGGGACTTACCTATTTTATATGCCTAAGGAGAGCTACAAAACAGCCACAGGACAGATTATGAAGTTGGCGAAAAAGGTCTCGTTCCAGTGGTTCAACACCCACACAGGTGAGTACACCGATGTGAATGAGTGCACACAGATGAACATCTTCGCCAATGAGCCCCACCCTTGGCATATGAAGAGTGACGCTGTTTTGATTATGAAGATTATCGAGGCTAAGAAGTAATAAGGGGACTTCTAATAATTCCCCAAATTACTTTTAGGCTACTAACCACCCCTTTTTGATTTCACAAAAATAGGTGGTAGAGCCACTACAACCCACTTTTGCAAAATCAAAAATGGGCAATTATTAACCAAAAATTAAAATCGGGGAATTATTAGAAGTCCCCATAAACAACTAACTATATAACTTATGAGGAAAATTATTTCGCTGCTCGTAGCTGGAGCAGTAAGTGTGCAGCTGTTGGCGGCACAAAACACAAATCTGCCTATCACAGAGGGCAAGTTTACAGCGGAGGATAGTTCGCTGGAGCAGTATGAGTACCCCGAGTGGTTTCGTGATGCAAAGTTCGGTATCTGGTCGCACTGGGGACCTCAGGCTGTACCTCGCCAAGGTGATTGGTACGCTCGCAAGATGTATGTTGAGGTGAACTACAACCGCAGAACTGGCGTAGTAAACAAGGCTGGCAAACCCGACCCACACTACACCTATCATCAGGAGAATTATGGTCACCCATCGGAGTTTGGATACAAAGATATTATTCCGCTATGGAAGGCTGAGAAGTTCGACCCCGAGGCGTTGATGAAGCTATACAAGAGAGTTGGAGCTAAGTACTTCGTATCGATGGGTGTGCACCACGACAACTTCTTCTTGTGGGACTCAAAGATCCACAAATGGAACTCAGTGAATATGGGCCCAAAGCGAGACATCGTTGGCGATTGGCAAAAGGCAGCTAAAAAGGAGGGTCTTAAGTTTGGAGTATCGGAGCACTTGGGAGCGAGCTACACGTGGTATCAAACCGCTAAGGGTGCAGACACCAAGGGCGCAAAGAAGGGTGTTCCATATGACGGAGCAAATCCAAAATATGAGGATCTTTATCACAAGGCGCTACCCAAGAGCGAGCACAATGAGTGGTACACCTCAGACCCTGAGTGCCAACGTATGTGGTACGATCGTATGGTTGAGTTGATCGATATGTATAAGCCCGATCTGCTCTACACCGATGGTAAGATTCCATTCGAGAACCACGTGGGACGCAGCCTAATCGCTGATTATTACAACCGAGATCTACAGCGCAACAAGAAGTCAACAGTAATCTACAACTGTAAGGAGGAGTCAAACGGTCGCTTTGTACGAGATTTGGAGCGTGGTATCATCGAGGGGATCAACCCCGAACCTTGGCAGACAGATACCTCGATCGGCAACTGGTTCTTCAAGACTACACAAGGCTACTCATCATCGGATAAGATCATCCAGATGTTGGTCGACATTGTGAGCAAGAATGGAAACCTTTTGCTCAATGTTGTGCAGTCGCCCGAGGGCGATCTACAGCCTGAGGTGATGCAGATCTTGGAGGATATTGCCGCTTGGATGGAGGTAAATGGCGAGGCAATCTACTCAACACGTCCGTGGATCACCTTTGGCGAGGGTCCATCACTATCGAAAGATCAGGGCAAGGGTCACGCCGAGGGTATCAAGGATATTCGCAACTATGAATCGGGTGACGTTCGCTTCACAAAGAGGGGCAACACGATCTACGCATTTGCGATGGAGCACCCAGCTAAAGATCTAGTGATCAAGTCGATGCCAAAGGATGTAAAGGTTAAGAAGATCTCAATGTTGGGCAGCAAGGAGAAGATCCAATTCTCGCAAGCTGCAAATGGCGAGCTTACGATCAAGAAGCCTGCAAAGATGGGCGAGCGTAGCGTTGTGACGTTCAAGATCAACTAACGAAGATCAACAAACCGAGATCAATTTGCGAAGATCAACAAACCGAGATCAATTTGCGAAGATCACAACTCAATAACAACAGAAGAGGTTGCTCCCGAGCTGGGGCAACCTCTTCACTTTAACTCTCTACTCTCTACTCTATACTCTCTACTCTCTACTCTCTACTCTCTACTCTCTACTCTCTACTCTCTACTCTCTGCAAGGGCAATCTATATCGACCTCCAGAACGAGATGAAGTTTTGATACTTGCCGTAGCAAACTAAGTAGTCATTCTCACAGAGTTTATGCTCGGGCTCTACGCTCTCCACAACAGCCTTCTCCGTAACCGAGATACCCAACCGATTGGTCGTCCGCTCACCCTTAAGCAGCGATATTATCGAGAGGTTAAACTCACGCTCCAGCGCCACGTCCTTGATTTTAAAGCCCACCAACGACTTCGGCACACGGAACTTCATAATGTAGTACTCCCTATCGAGTTGCCACGACTCCACGCTAATATGCAGGTCGAGCCTCTGCACCAACGCCTTCGCTGCATCCCTTTCGGGCGTGAGTATCATATCGATCTCAAAAGCCTCCAACACCGATTTATGCACCTCATCCAGCGCACGAGCATAGATCCTCTTCGCCTGATTCTTCTTAAGCAGCGCAACGATCTTGACCGAGATACCAAACGCCTCACCAATGGCGACAATCACAGCATCGACAGCTCGCAGCGGCAAGATCGATAACGCCTGCTCATTCGTTGCATCGAGTATGTATGATGTCGAGATAGAGTCCTTAACACACTCAACCCTCGACGGGTCACTATCAACGCCAATCACCTCGTGGTTAAGCGCCGTAAGCTCCTTGGCCAACACCTGACCATAGTTACCTAAACCTATAACTAAATACTTCATAATCAATAAATTAGTTTAATACAAGCACGACAATAGCCAAGCTCACGTTAGTTTAATATTATCTGTCCACTAGCGTAGTACACATTATGCACACGCCGCTGTTTAACGACACTCGCCATAATCGTCAACACTCCAACACGACCTATAAACATCAACACAATAATCACAAATTTGCTATCTGTACCCAACGTTGGAGTGAGATCGAGCGATGAGCCCACCGTACTGAGTGCCGAGATCGATTCAAACAGGAGGCTCAAATGGGGTGCATCAGGCTCGAAAATCGTGAGCAGAAAGACCGCCACAAAGAGGAACATTATATACAACACCAGCGTACTGTTCGACCTTCTGATTGAATCCACCGAGAGCTGCCGATTAAAGAGCGTAACTCGTTCGCTACCCTGAATCACCGACTTGATATTGAGCAGGATCACAGCAAACGCATTGACCTTGATACCTCCAGCCGTGGATTGCGAGCCACCACCAATCACCATCAAAAATGTCATAATAATAATCGTCTGCACAGTAAACGAACCCATACTGACACTAGCGAAACCAGCCGTACGAGGGCAGACAGCCGAGAAGAACGCCTGCACACATCGATCCACGATAGGCATATCGACAAAGGCTACGTTCCACTCCAACACCCCAATGAGCAGCGTTCCGACGACGAAAAGGATGAGTGACACCGCCACCGCAATTTTGGTGTTTATATCGTAAATATGCACTTGACGCTCGACCGCAAAGTCGCTATTGATGAATCGTTTATAACCTCTCTGCAGCAGATACCGAACCCAATCATTGAGGTTCACCAATATCGGGAAACCGATACCGCCCAATATGACCAAGGCCGAGATATAGAGATAAAAGGGATTGTGTCCACTCATCAACATCTCGTTGCCAAGGTTGCCCGGCAGTGTCGAGAACCCAGCGTTACAGAATGCCGATATGGAGTGAAAAATCGAGAACCCAATCTCCTCATCGATGGTCATTCCCAACGTAGAGTGAATATCAACGAAGATCATCGCCGCACCGATCCCCTCAATAGCGATCGTGAAACCGAAGATATAGATCAACATCGAGAGCAGCGAACTGAGCGATCGAGAGCTCACCATCTCGCTCAACAGCGATTGGTTACTCAGCGAAGTATTACCCATAAAGAAGAGTGCAAAGAAGCTCGTTATCGTCATTACACCAAGCCCACCGATCTGAATCAAGATCATAATTATAATGAAACCAATCGGGGTAAAGACCTCCGTAACATCGACCGTAGTGAGCCCCGTGACACAGGTTGCACTAGTCGAAGTGAAGAGTGCATCGACAAACGAGATCCCCTCATAAGTAGCCCGAGGCAGCATCAACAGTCCCGCTCCAATAAGTATGATGACCAAGAAACTAGCCGCAAATATAAACGATGGATTGATCCGCCGTCCAAGCAGTTTAACAACACAATCCGAGAGGTACAACAGAGAGAGCACCGACAGCACGATAGTGTGATAAACACCCCCCTGCAACACCCTCCACATCGTGCACCAAAACCCAGAGTAAGGTTCGGGAAGAATTTGCGGAACGAGCGTAATGTAGAGCAGCAGCGTCATCACCCACGCCAAGCGCCCATACTCCCTGAGACTACTGCGGAACGTAAATATAAGCTGAGCTAACGAGTTGACAATAAAGACAATCCAGGTAAATCGATAGATAGAACCGATATAGATATACTCCTCCTCAGAGACGATAAAACCATACTCGAAAACGACCGTCACAATAAGCAACGCCGAGGCTAAAATAGCGACATTGTTGAGCAACTTCAACAGCATCTCAACGTAGGGCATTATAAGCCTCTTCCGATAGAGAAATAGATACGACAGGTTCTTCATCACTCTATTATTAATACTTCATTACTCTATTATCAATTATCAATACTTCATTACCCACCCTATTATCAATACTTCATCGTGTCGAATATCTTCAAGGCTTGACGGTTGTTACCCGTTGCCTCAGCGAGGGCTAGCGAGAGTAACACTCGTGCCTTTGCTGGATTCAATCGCCCCGATGATGTGAAACCATACCTCTCATCATCCACCTCGCCCTGTGATGTCACCACACCCGTTGGCACACGTGATGCACGAACCACCGCTATCCCACTCTTCACCGCCTTTGCGAGTGCATCGAGCGTTGCGTCGTTTGTATTGCCGTGACCAACGCCTGCAAAGACAATCCCTTTGTAGCCCTGTGACACGAGGAAATCGACCAACTTCGGTTCGCTATCAACGTGACCATAGAGGATCGCAACCTTACCTACCGACTTAGGGATCCGATCAAACGAGCTGCGATCCACCGCTGGATAGAGATACTCCACCTCACCATCGATCACCGAGCCTACAGGTGCGCTATTTGGTGCTCGAAAAGCATCCGTCTTTATGGTGTTGAACTTCATAACGTCACGTGCGAGGATCACCTCATCATTCATCACAACCATCGCTCCACGCCCACGAGATTGCGGCGACACAGCTGTCACAACAGCCGAATATAGATTAGCCGAACCATCGGCGCTGAGCCCCGTTGAGGGTCGCATCGCCCCAACCAAAACAACAGGCTTAGCTGACGAAACAAGCAGCGAAAGTAGATAAGCACTCTCCTCCATCGTATCTGTACCGTGCGTCACTACAACACCTGTAACATCCTCACGACCGAGCGTTTTAGTGACAAATGCAGCCAGCTCCAACTGCTTCTCAGAGCTCAAATTTTGTGAGGCGATATTAAGGAACTGAGCCGTCTCGATTTGGGCGATTTCATCAACCCCCTGAGCCGATGCAACAATCTGCTCCACCGACAATACACCAGCCTTATATTGTGTTGTCACACTCTTGTCGGCAGCCCCAGCGATCGTTCCACCCGTAGCGATGATAACAACCTTTGGCAACTCTGCACCCTTAGCAAATAGCTCTCCTACGCCACAATTCGTGACCAACAGAATAAGCAGCGTTGCTCGAAAAAACAGACTCTTCATAATTTAAAATATTTATCCATCTGCAAATTTACGACATTTTTTCATATTTCAAACAGCTCAACTAAATATTCCAAACAACTCGACCAAATAATCCCCAAACAACTCAACCAAATAAAAAAAGGGTCGGCAGCACAAAACCACCGACCGTTTTAAATTCAGGGAAAAATTAGAGCTCCCCTTAAGGCAACAACTCCTTAGAAACTCATCAACTGATAGCTCTTAAGGTGTGGCGACTTATACTTTTGGAGTCGCTCGACAAGCTCCGTCTGCATCGCCTTGACCATCTCTTTATGCTGTGGCTCAGCGATATAGTTCACCGTCTCATCGGGATTCTTCTCAAGGTCGATCAACCACGGAGTCTCCTTTGACGAGATGATGAGCTTATAACGTGAATCGCTCAATAGTGCCCAGCTACCGTAGTTATTCTCCGCCATTGCGTAACGAGATGTCGTAGCAGCCCCCTTACCACGAGAGGTGAGGTCGCTCGAAATATCGATACCGTGGAAAATATCAGCTTTGTAGGGCACACCCATCAGAGAAAGCACCGTTGGAGCGATGTCGCAATTGACCGATGCTGAGTTAACAACCGTACCAGCCTTGATGCGTTTTGGGTATCGAATGATGAACGGGATCTTAACCGAGGCATCATACGGCACACCCTTATTCATACGTGAGTGCTCATAAAACATATCGCCGTGGTCAGATGTAAAGATAACAATCGTATTGTCAAGTACGCCCTTATCCTCCAGCGCCTTAAGCATACGACCCACGCAGTCGTCAATCTGCTTCACCATACCGAAGTACTGCTTCAACTTATTGGGGTCGAACTTAGTCATAGCGCCTTTTTTGTTGCCTTGCGACCAAGCGGGAAGATTCTCCAAATACTTGGGCTGCATAGTTCGAGGCATCGTTGGTTTCATATCGTCATACATTGTGCTGTATGGCGGCATAGCGATGTCGGGCGTGTGTGGATCGGGGATCGAGACAACCACGCAGAAAGGCTTTTTGTAGTCTCTGTTGATGATGTCAACCGTGCGATCTGTGAAGTACTCCGTAAGGTGTGTAACACGGCTTAGGTCAAGATTCTTACCGCCGCTTGTCACTTTGTATGAACCGTCGGGATTTTGGATCATCTTACCGCTCTCATCGAGCTGAAAATAGGGCGAGTGTCCACCCGTCATCATATATGTATTATCCTCAAAACCAGCCTTATACTTAATGCCGAATTGATACTGCACCTCATCACCAGCCAAGTGCCACTTACCCACATAAGAGGTTGCATAGCCATTGTCTCGCAAAATCGTTGCAAACGTAGGAATATCCTCACGGATATATTGTCCATTCTTGTAAGCGCCTGTAGCCTGTGGGTAGAGACCCGTGATGAGCGATGCACGTGATGGAGTAGAGACGGCAGTCGAGCAGTAGTGGCGGTTGTTGATAGCCCCCTCGTCTGCAATTCTATCTAAGTGCGGTGTGTCGACATTAACGCCTTTACCCCACACAAAAGCTTGATCTTCAGCGAGTTGCCTCTGATAGCAACTAAGCGTTCTGAAGTTGTGCTCATCGGTGTGTATAATGAGCAGGTTTGGCTGCTGTGCCGCCTGTGCCGCTGCACCTGTAGAGATTGCCGCAGCGGTTAATAACATCTTTGATCTGTTGTTCATACCTTGGTTGGTTTGTTTTGTGAATAGAATCAATTGAGGATTGGGTAGTTAGTTTGGAGTGAGGTCTGTTATAGAGAAAACTCCGAGTGCAAATGTAGTGATTTAGCCCCATTCATCGAGCAACCGTTTGTTTCATTTAGTGTCACAAATGATTCATTTTGCCACTCTAGGGCGGTTTTTGCCACATTTCCTCACCACACATTCGCTGCAAATTAGACACAAAACTCGCCCAACAGATGACACTCATCACTCTCTTTTTCATAGTTTCACAAATCGTCTCAGCTACAAAGCGATCGATTTATTTTAGCTCACACCACTAATTTCCATTTTTTATTAAAAAATATTACAATTTATTTGGTAATGTACTTTCAAAACCTTACTTTTGCCTAAATAATTCTAGTTGCTAGCTACTAAGCAACTGAGTTTTGGATTTGAAGATAGAGTTGATACAGATATAATATATAAAACTATTAATTTGTTAAAGAGAGTTATAGCCTTAGTCCTAATGCTGGTGGCGTGTGGTGAGTTACGTGCTCAATACACAGATGGCGTAACGGGACTAGCGACCATCCCAACGGCTGAGATGCAGCAGGATGGGCGGTTTATGGGCGGTGCGGTCTATCTACCTAAAGATATGCTGCCAAGTTCGTGGGGCTACTCATCATTCAGATTAAGATATTTTTTAAACGTCACACTCTTTCCATTTTTGGAGTTGTCGTTTGTAAACACACTTAGAGAGCTACCCGACATTGAGGGCTACGCTAAGTTTAACCAAGATAGAGCGCTAGCGATGAAGCTACGCTTGACACGTGAACGAGGTTGGTTACCAGCCATAGCGATCGGTTCGAGCGATCTGATTTCGAGACTAGACAACTATAATGCTCTCGCCCAGAGCGAGGCGAACCGCTACTTTGCATCACACTATGTTGTAGCGACAAAGGGTTTTAGGTTCTGTGAAGATAATATGATTGGAGTGACACTGGGATATAGTTTCTCGATGTCGAACTCGTCTGAGGAGTACTTTGACGACACTCTTTTTTATGGTGTAAATGTTCGTCCTAACTTCGCCCCATACCTTCAGTTTATGGCTGATGTGAGGGGCACGAAGGTGAGTATAGGTGCTGCAGCGCTGCTGTGGGATCACCTCTCGCTCAACCTCTTCTGTTACGACTTTAAGAGCCCCTCGGGGGGATTGAGATATGAGACGACACTATTCTAAAAGGGGCACAACCAAGGGGTGCACAGCAAAAAGGTGCACAACCAAGGGGTGCACAGCAAAAAGGTGCACAACCAAGGGGTGCACAGCAAAAAGGTGCTTAGCAACACTACTAGCGCTAGCTGTTGGGGTTACAGCTGCTACGGCTCAGCCCACGGCAGAGAGTTCACGTGAGGCGAAGATCGAGGCGCTAATCGAGATGGGTATGGAGGAGGTGCGAATGGTGGAAGATGAGGGTACGACCTACCTATCGTTTGAGGATAATATCTACCGCTCAAACGCCTACGGCATCGATCAAGTGACCAAGCGGTTGCGAGCGATCGACTCGACACGAGTGATAAAGATGCTCATAGTGGATGAGGGTGTTGAGCGGCTATCGGTGAGTGTACCAACATCGGCAAAGAGTGCTGAGGTGAGCTACGACACAAGAGAGCTGAGCCAACGACTACGGGGCGAGAGGTTCGAGAGAGTCGGTAACCCGTCATTGGGCAAGATCGATCTGATGCTCTACCCCGAGCTGTTTTTGGAGAACTCGTGGTATAGCAAGCTCTATGGTGTGGCGGTGAGTATCTCGCCAGCGGTGGAGTGGAGGCTGTGGAGAGGTGCGACACTTACGGGACAGGTGGTGATACCTATATACACTAATATGAACGATGAGAAGCAGTATATTCGCCCGGGTGTGGTTGCGTTGCGCCAACGAGTGAAGTTGTATCGACAGCTTTTTGCTGAGTTCTCGGCGGGTAACTTTATGGATGACCGTTGGGGTGGCGATCTTAAGGTTGGGTACTACACAGCGGATGGTCGTTGGGGTGTTGGCGGTGGCTTGGGCTACACTGGTTCATCAACGTTCTATGGGCAGGAGTGGGTCATCGGGCCACTGGATCACACGACGTGGAGCACGTGGGTGAGCTACTACGAACCCTACTACGGTATGGAGATCAAGGGCGAGGTGTTGCAGATGATATACGGAGACAGGGGTGTACGTGGTGAGTTGTGCAGACACTTTGGAGAGGTCGCTATCGGGTTGTATGGATGTTACACGGGGGGTTATATGAATGGTGGTTTTGCCTTTACGGTGACACTCCCATCGAAGAGCCGCCCGAAGAGGAACAAGGGAGCGAGAGTTACATATCCCGAGAACTTCAGCTTTGTGTATAGTGCACGCAACGGAGGCAAGGGGCTGTATGGATATAGTTATAGAACGAGACCCGATGCAGGGAGTATGGATGGGTACTTCAACCCTATATATATTAATAAGGAGTTAGACAAGTTTAGATAGAGATAAAAATATATAAATTAAACAAATTAAAACAAGATGAAAAAATTATTATTAAGTTTCGGTCGCAAGGCTGGATTGGTAATGCTAGTTGCTGCCGCTTTGGCTGTGACTAGTTGTCGTACCTCATCGAGTGCTATCCCCCCTATACCTGAGACGGTTGAGGGTGACACAGTCGAGGAGTGCTACTACATTATTGGTACTCTAACTAGCGGTGGTTCAGCATTGGGTGGTGCAACAGTATCGGCAGGAGGCGCTACGGCTACAACAGCTAGCACGGGTGAGTATCGACTAACAATTGAGAAGGAGAACTTCGCAAGCAAGACTACAGTATCATTCTCGAAGAGTGACTACCTAACGGTTGAGTCAACAGCAATGTTCCCATCATCGGACACAGGTACAAAGGTGACGGTTGATGCAACACTGACTAGAAAGGCTGCGGCAGTAGAGGTTGACACAGAAACGCCAATCAGTGTCGGAAGCACAACTACAACTACAACAGTGACTATCGCAGCAAATGTGGTAAAACCAGGCACAACCCTATCGACAACTCCCTACACCCCAGGTAACACGGCAACAGTTGTATCTTCGGAGACATCAACATCTGAAAAGACCATCAGCAATGTAACATCGCCAGTATCTGTGCTTGCAATGGAGTATGATCCAGCAATTATTGAGGATTCTTCTTTTACAATCAATATGTCTATTGACAACTCAGAGATGGTGACTAAGGCTGCGAGCGAAGGCTACGCCTTTAGCAGTGTTAAGGCTGTTAAGTATGAGAATAGCGCTTGGACATCACTTAAGGAATCTACTCCAGATTTCACGAATAGTCAATATAAGGTAACAGTTCATTACGACGACCTTACAGATGGTAAGACAATCAACGTAAGTATCTCGCCAAGTTTCACCGTAGTAGCATCTGAGAGTACTTCGGAGAAACTCATCGAGCCATTCGTAATTGACAACATCGGCAAGACATCAATTGTGTCACAGGAGGTTAGCTACACTATGAAGCAGGGATTGGTATTCGATGATTGCACTTGTGAGGATAGTAAATACTGCTCAGATACAATCAAGAGTGAGTTGGCTGCATACCTCGCTACAATGCTTGGTGCATCATTTACCAACTCAACGCTTACATTCACAGAGACGGTAAACGTGTCGGGTGACAGCAAGGTGACTGTAGGATTCAACCAGTCATATCGTACCTACTCAATCACTGCATCGGTTTGCCCAATATCTGATGACGGCACTCTTGAAAGCTCAGAAGCAAAGAGTGTAACCTACAAAGCGAAGTACTACGGAGCAGTGACACGTGGTGTTGAGGAGGAGGCTGGTGATATGGGTTTCACACACAACGACTAACACATAGTTCTAACAAAAAACAGTAGAGAAATAAGATGAAAAAACTATTTATGACAATGCTTTTGCTGCCACTCATCGGAGCAGTGATTGCACAGGACTATGTTAGACGTGGCGTTGAGGATTACGAGTCGGTACGTTACGCCGTATTCTTCGAGGGTACAAACATCAACGCAACAGGTTTCGAGAGCGAGAAACTAAGCAAAGTTGGTAAGTGGCTCAAAGATAACAAGGATCTAAAGGTCGTTATCACAGGTTGGGCAGAGCCAACAAAGAGCGAGGCTAACGATAAGGCAGTAGCTAAAAAGCGTGCTGAGGTGGCTAAGAGCTACTTGATGCGCAACTATAAGATCGCTGCTGATCGTATCACCGTTAACGAGGGTGGTGTAGATAAGGATAACACAAAGACAGGTATCTCTCGCCGTGTTGACTTCTCGATCATCGCACAGCGTGAGGTGTTCCTTGAGCCGGTCTTTACAGATCCAAAGCCAGAGAAAGCACCTAAGGCAGTTACTCCAGTGTTGCGTCAAGAGAAGACTTTGGCGATGAAGGGCAGCGATGCGGTCTACACAGATGAGCCACAGGCAACTGAGGCTAAGGATAAGAGCAAGGTGAGTGGCAATTTCTACCTCGGAGTTGGTGCAGGTACAGCGTTCGGAATCTCAACATTCAGTACAGCAACACAGGATGGTATGACACCAAGTATCGCTGCACAGATCTTCGCTGGGTATAAGTTCACACCAGTCGTATCGGCTGAGCTTGCGTTGGGATACACTAAGTTTGAGATGAACTCACCAGATCTATTTAAGGATGTGTACTACGGAAATGGTCAACGTCTGTTGGTTACACCTACGATCTACTCATACCCTGTAGCGTCTTATTCAGATCTAACCTCTAAGTCAACACTCTACAGCGTTACAGCAAAGGTGAACTTCGACCTCACGGCTATCAACAACAAGGCTGATTTCAAGAGATGGGCGTTCCTAGCATCACCAAAGATCGGTTTCGCATACTCAGATGCTGAAATAACTGGCGATGGTTACACCAAAGCAACGATCGCTAGTAATGAGGTGAGCGCTGCAGTAAAGGCAAGCGAGAGCAATACACACATCACAATGGGAGCAGACGTTAGCGCTGTCTACTCATTCAGCGAGCGTTACGCACTTCGCCTAACAACAGGTGCAGACTACCTCACAGGTAAGGGTATCGATGGATTGCCTCAAGAAGAAGTAAAGAGCAACTTCAACTGGGCAACAAACCTTAACTTCATCATCAAGTTCTAATCAAGATACGAAGTTACACAACAAACCGCCGAAGATTTTAAATGATCTTCGGCGGTTTGTTGTATTTTATACAGGTCAGTTATAAGTTGTAAATTATGAGTTATGAGTTATTTTACTTGCGTGTAACTATCTCCGCAACCACGTCTTGCAAAATAGAGATTTTAGGCTTTCACACCCCACTTGTCGGGTAGGAGGTTGCGTAGTACAGCTTTTGTGATGTTGTGGGGGAGTGTGGCGAGATGGTCTACGATGTCTCGGAAGTAGGTAAATGTGTTGATGTTATTTAGTCGGCACGAGATCGCCAGAGAGTAGATCAGTGCAAGGCGCTCGGCTCCCTTGCCAGCGCCGCAGAACATTGAGTTTTTGCGGCTCCAGCTGATGTAGCGCATTGGGCGCTCGATGTCGTTGTTGTCGAGGCGGTAGTTGGTCGAGGAGATTATGTTGTAGATGCTGTCGAGCTCGTTGATGCAGTAGGCAACCCCTCGTGCAAGGATCGAATTGCCAATGCACTCTTGCCTCCGCTCCACCTCTCGGAGCTTGCGCTCTAATCTCTGGTAAACCTCCTTCGACCTTTTGACCCACTCCTCTTTGGGGTGCCTTTTCGGACTCTGTAAAACTCATTGTAGAGGTCGATTATCGCCTTTGCTTGGTCTTGATTCTCTATATCGAGGAACTTGCGTTTGCGGTGCTGAACGCATCCTTACCGTGCTGTGTGAGCAAAGAAAATCGCCCCACTTCGAGTCTTTTATGAGTGAGCAGAAACCCATTTCGATGCCACTGCAAAACCTTTATCGACTTGCAATTCGACCCAATAAAAACAAATACATCACCACCGAGTGCATCCAAATCACTACTCGCCCGAATCAGGGTATAGAGCCCCTGAATCCCATTTCGCATATCCACACCCGCCCCAAAACAATAAAACCAACATCTTCCCGAACATCAAATATCATCGCCATAATCTTTTTGGCACAAAGGTAGGGCGATATCAAATGTGTGTCAAGACGTGATTGCGGAGATGGTTACGTTTTGCAATAGTCTCAGAGTAAAAAAAGAGCAGCCCCCACACGAGAGAGCCGCTCCAAATCATCTGATTAACTGAGGTTTATAACATCAATTAGAACCCAATTCCCGAAGTTGCATACTTGCGCAACTTGTCCAAGTTCGTTTTGAATGGAACGCCAATTTTAGCGAATGGGGTCAACCTATAGTCGATGTATAGCGTTGGGCAGCAGGCGTAATCGGCTTTGAGTTTTTGCCACTCAGCGAACTTTTTGTCGTACGCTGAAATCGCCTTCAAGAGCTGCTCACGGTTGATCTTTGTGCCGTTCACCTTGTTCTGAGCGACCATCATCTCCATAATCCACATCTGCTCATAGAGCTCATATTTGATACGTCCATAAGTCGTTGAGACCTCCATAAACTCTTGATCCTCAGGTGATTGTAGCTTGATTTGACGAGCTAACTCCTCGATCCTGTACCACCGCTTGAGGTTGTCGTGTTTCTCCTTAAGTGCAGCCTCTATAACGTTCTTCTTCACAGCGTTGTCCAGATCCAAGCAGGCGAAGTATTGATCCCTCGAAAACCACACTGTGTGCGGAAATAGCTGTGTGCTCTGACCATAGAACGCTGCCTCCTCCGAAAGGAGATTGAGCTCACGGAATCGCTTTACATCGGCTTTTGAGAGTTTCAAAACATCGGTTGCATACTCATTAAATATCGACTCCTCCGTCCGCTCAGGCTGCTGTGTAAAGCGGCGAATAACGAACTCATTGAGCTTGATCCAAAACTCATTATCGAAGTAGGGTCCACCCCAACCATCGCCCCACGTCCACGTCCAGAAGCCTCGGATTTGCTTGTTGTCATAGAGATCACGAAGACCCTTTTTTTGGTCGGCAGCCATCTCGCACCATCCATCAATCACGCCTCGACCGATGTAATATGGGTGTGAATTTTTGCCATACAATCCAGCTTGATTTGTCGAGACCTCAACAATCTGCTGCAGGTTGCCTCGCCCGATATTTGGGTTAAAAGGTTGGTTGCGGAAGAAGTCACGAGTGGTGTGCTTGATCGAGATATAGAGCTTTTCGTGCGGCTCAACGCCGCTCATTGCTGCATCGTAAACCTTTGGCAGCGTGTGCAGGTTGCTAAAGTCCCACGTTCTGTAGATCAGCACTTTACCTCGCTTTACACACAACTCCTCACGCAAGATATTGATAAATTTGCAGTGCTCCTCGGGTGATCTCGCTGGCGAGCTACCGACGTGCAGCGGTGTATCGTGCAGATATGTCTCACCGTGTCGGATCATCAAGCCATCAAGCTCAGGGAATCGCCAAAAGAGCTCATCGATCTGAGCACGTAACACCGCCTCGGTGCGTGGTTTGAAGATCGAGATCTTTCCATACTCATCGACCATCTCCTTCTCATATCTTTTCATCAGCGACTGAGGCACGACAAGCATATCTGTAAAGGGAATATTCTGCAACCCCTCATCCTTGATCTGCTTCATCTGAATACGAACTGCCGCTGCGTGTCGCTCGATCCACTCACGCTCCTCCGAGCCATAGGGCACAGCGTACTCTGGATGGCGATCATAGGTAACGCCACACTGCACCTCACGTTTAATCACCTGTATGTTGTAGCCCAAACTCTTGACGAATGGCGGCTGTGTGTATCGAGTTGTGAAGAGCGGTTCACCAGGGTTGTGGTGAACCATATTCAACAACATATCGTATCTCGGCTCGCTGCTCCTCTTGCTCGCTGCACTCAGATCAGCAGTCGATAGCGACACTGCACAGAGCGCTGCACAAAGTGTTATTAAACCTCTCTTTTTCATCATTACTTAGTTGTGATTTTAATTGTTGCAGGCTTTAGTCCCTTTGATTTTGCCGTTAGTTCGATTGTGCCGCTCTTGCCCTCTTCTGAGTTCAATATCGCTAGAGCGAGACCATTAAACGCCTTACGCTCGCTCGCTTGGAACGACTCCACAGAGATTGGGTTTCCATTGTCGACACCAACGATTTTGCCGGCACCCTTTACTGTGAAGGTCACGTTGTTGTCCGCCAATGGACAGAAGTTTCCATCCTTATCCTCAATCGTGATTGTTACATAAGAGAGGTCACGACCATCGGCATCGATTACCGAACGATCCGCTGAGAGTTTGATTTGAGCAGCCTTTCCAGCCGTCTTTATCTCCTTCTCAACTACCGCCTTGCCGCCTTTGTAGCCGACAACCTTGATAGAGCCAGCCCTGTATGGAACGCTCCACGAGAGACGATACTCCGAATCAAACGTCTTAGGCTCGTGGCGCAATACATCGACTAAGATGGTTGTCTTATCAACCCCCTTAACCTTGCGACCCATCGACTTGCCGTTGACAAACAGCTCCGCCTCCTCACAATTGGTGTAGCACATAATAGGGATCTCCTTGCCCTCCATTCCGCTCCAGTTCCAGTGTGGTAAGAGGTGAATCATAGGCTCTGTAGTCCATTGGCTTTGATATAGATAGTAACGATCCTTGGGGAATCCAGCCAAGTCGACAATGCCGAAGTATGAGCTGCGTGATGGGTAGTCGCTGTTCCAGTGACCTTTGTTGTCGATATTGTCCAATCCGCCGTATGGGCTAGTCTCACCGAGGTAGTCAAATCCTGTCCAGACAAACTCACCCATAATGCGTGGATTCTCCTTCTGGAAGTGGAACTCAAAGTCGGGAGCAAATCCCCACGGTGGCGCTACGAAGTCGTAACTTGAACACTGCAGTGACTCGTGTTTTATGTAGTCCTCGATCGGCAGATGATAGACACCACGTGTGCTGTAGACACTCTCCGTCTCCGAGCCGTAGAGCGGTAGATCGGGGTAGTCCTTGCCGAACTGCTCGTAACAAACCGCTTTGTAGTTAGCGCCAGCGATGTCGACCTGCTGCGCCATATTGTTGACGTAAGCTGCTGGATATGAGTTGAATCCACAAGTTGTCGGGCGTGATGTGTCATACTTTTTGCAGACGTTGTGTAGCTGGCGAGCCATCTTCCAACCGATCGTGGGCTTATGCTGCTCGATGATCTCGTTACCGATGCTCCACATCACCACCGATGGGTGGCAACGGTCACGGATCACCATATCCGCCAAGTCTCGCTCGCCCCACTCAGGGAAGATCTTGTTGTACCCGTTCTCGATCTTCTTAAGCGCCCAAGCATCATACGCTTCATCAAGCACCAACAGACCCATCTCGTCACACAGCTCCAAGAACTCACGTGAGGGTGGGTTGTGGCTCGTGCGCACTGCATTGACACCCATACGCTGCAGAATCTCCAATTTGCGCTCATCGGCACGGCGATAGATCTCAGCACCCAACGCTCCGTTGTCGTGGTGCAGACAGACTCCATTGAAGCGCACCTGCTCGCCGTTGATGAAGAAGGCATCTTTGGTGTAGCTCACCTTGCGCACACCAAAGCGTGTTTTGTAGGTGTCCAACACCTTGTCACCACTCTTGATGGTTGTCACCACGGTGTATAGATTTGGCGTTGTCGTGTTCCATAAATCGGGGTTCGTAATGTTGGTGAATGTTCCCGACCAACCCTTGCTCTCGGGCTCGATGGTCACCTCGTCTGAGTTCTTGGCTACGCTTTTGCCGTCGGGTGCGAAGTATTCGTGCTCAACCTTCACCTTTTGGGCTTTTTTAGTTGCGTTTACGATTGTTGTCTCGTGCTGCACCACGCCCTTTGCCGCTGTTACCGTTGGTGTTGTGATGTATGTTCCCCACATATCTATATAGGTAGGCTCGTCAATCTTGAGCCATACAGAGCGGTAGATTCCAGCCCCTGGATACCACCTCGATGAGTAATCCTCGGGTGTGAGCCTCACCGCAATTATGTTGTCCGACCCATCAAATTTGAGTTGCTTTGTGATGTCGAACTCAAAGCCGATGTATCCGTAGGGACGCTCGCCGACATACTCGCCATTGACCCACACTTTGCTATTATACATCGCCCCCTCGAACTCAATGCGCACCACCTTGCCGCTCTGCTCGGGTTTAAGTTTGAAACTCTTGCGGTACCAACCTGTTCCGTGTACAGGTAGCGCACCCATACGGCAGTCGTACTCTCGGTCAAATGGACCCTCTATTGCCCAGTCGTGAGGCAGATCAAGTTTCCGCCACTTTGAATCGTTGAATGTTGGTGACTCAGCTCCTTCGGCTGTGTCGTTGAAGAATCGCCACCCCTTGTCGAAATTCTCCTCGGGAGTGTACTGAGCGGTTGCTGTCGTTGCCACCATAAGTAGCGAGGCAGCCAACGCAAAGAGTTGTTTGGTCTTTTGCTTCATATATTTAGATTAATTAGATTGTTTCGCTATTGCTTGAACAAAGATACTAAATATATGTTGGCTATCAAGTTTTTTGGAATAGATAACGGCAAATTAACGATTAATTAACCGTTAATTTTAACGTTAATTCTTTGCGCTGTAGAGTTGTGTGGGTGAGGTTTTGCGCTTATTGTCCTCTTACGGCTCGATAGTGCGGTCGATAAGTTTAGAGACCACAGGTAGCCTAAAAATAACTGCGCCAAGTAGTGCGCCTAAGCTGTTTGCCATCATATCCAACAGGCTGCACTCCCTGCCTATGAAGTGTTGCAGGATCTCCATTACGCCTCCATAGAGAGCGGCTGCAGTGGCGATCACAACTACTCTCTTTGTTGTGATGCTCCTCCCTCTGATCCACTGCTGAGTGAGCAGCAGCGTTGTTAGTCCGAAGTAGAAAAGTAGATGCACCAGTTTATCGAGCCCCACAACATCAACGGAGTGTGTGATGGGTGTCAACTTCACGAGCGATAGGGTGGTCACTAACACTGTGTATGTTATTGTGATTGTTGTTACTGTTCGTTTCGTTATTGTCATTATTCTTCTCTGTCCTTTCTCTTTCTTTACGCTTAATGTGTAGCTGATTATTTGTGTTAATGTTTGCACTCTAAGTAGTGTAAAACAATTATTGCACTCTAGTTGCACACTATTTGTTGAATATTGGCGATTTGTCTCTCTTGACCTGCATCTAGTTGTCTGTTGTGCAAAAAAGAAAAGGATCGATAATCAATTGATTACCAATCCCTTTTCTTAGTCGGGGTACCAGGATTCGAACCTGGGACCCTCTGCTCCCAAAGCAGATACGCTAACCGGACTGCGCTACACCCCGTCTTTTTTGCTCCATCTTAACTTGACTTTCGTGATCGGAGCTTGTGGCTGACCACCTCTTGTCTCGTTTTACTGAACCTTTGTTAATCCTCCTCGTTGCACTCTCGTCGAACCTTAAGTGGCGTTGTGTTGTTTTAACGAGTGCAAATATAGGGGGTTTATTTGATATGTGCAAATATTTCGGCAATTATTTTTGAAAAAAGTGCATTTTGTTGCTGTCTGCCCATCTTTTTGCGCTATTTGTATCTTCTAACCACGCCTTGTTGACAACTCTTGACACACTACTCAAAGAGGTGCCCGAAATCCTCTCTTGCCTCGGCTAGGTAGACCATAAAGCCCAACTCTCTCGCTGCGGTGATATTCTTCTCGCCATCATCTATAAAGAGCATCTGCTGTGGCTCTAACCCCGTGCGCTCGATCACCGTCTCATAGATTCTGCGATCAGGTTTCATTAGCCCCATCTGGCTCGATATAAAGATCTCATCGAAGTAGTCGCCCATCTTCAGCCCGTCGCACTCGAAGAGCTCCTCGACACGTGGCAACATCACTTGGCTCATATTCGATAGTGCGTAGACCCTGTAGCCTCGCTCTCGCAATGAAATCATATCTCGCAACTTCTTCACAGGAATATCGATAAGAATCGCCTGATAAGCCCAAAATATCTCCTCGTTGCTCATCGTCTTGCCCGACATCTTGCGCAACTCATCACAAAACTCCTCCGTGCTAACCTCGCCACGCTCCAACGCTCCGAAGATCTCCATCGGGTGGTAACAACTCACGTACCTCTGCGCACCCTCAAAACCAATCTCCTCAAACGACCTAATGCAGCGATCGTAATCGAGATCGAGAACCACGCCCCCGAGGTCAAAAATAACCGCCTTAATACCCTTTAATATCATAAAAAAATTCTCGTGTGAAACTCTTGTCAAATCACCCCTTTGATGCGCTCAATCAGATCTGTGATCCACGCCATTTGGCTCGTGATGATGAGTGACAATATATATATAGATAGAATAAACTTAATCGCCGTGCCAACCAAGAACGCCAAAAATGATGCCAAACCAACCTTTATTGCTCGATTTACATTCTCCTTGTCATTGATGAGTTCGCCCATAATTGCGCCAAAGATTGGACAGAAGATTATACCCAACGGTGGGAAGGCGATGAACCCAACAACCATACCGATCGTTGCGCCCCAAACTCCCGACTTCGACCCTCCGAGACGCTTAGTGAGGTAGACGGGCAGCACACTATCTGCAACGCTTACCGCAACAACAACCGCCAACCAGATCAGCAGCTCCGTAGTTGTAACAATCGGCTCATCTGTAAAGTAGTTGAAGAGCAGCGCCAAAAAGCTCAGTGCTGCTCCAGGTATCACAGGAACAACAGCCCCAATGACCCCTAAGAGAGCCATCAAGAGTGCACAAATCGATAGCGCTACATCCATACTTTATTCGGCTGCCCCCCCCCTCGTTACTTAATTACACGATTAGTCTCCGTGTCGGGGAATACGATCCACGGTTGAAACGTTTTTGCATCCTCAAACTCTAGTTGGGCATACGAAATAATGATAATAACATCACCAATCTGAGCCCTACGTGCCGCAGCTCCATTGAGGCAGACACAGCCGCTACCTCGCTCACCCTTAATGATATAGGTCTCAAAACGCTCGCCATTGTTGTTATTCACTATCGCCACCTTCTCGCCAGCGATCATATTTGCTGCATCCAACAAATCCTCATCTATGGTGATGCTGCCTACGTAGTTTAGGTTTGCCTCTGTTACCGTAACCCTGTGGATCTTCGACTTCAGTACTTCGATCATCATTTTCATCTGATTCGCCTATTTCAATTTTATGTTATCAATCAGCCTAATAGCGCCAGCCTGTAGCGCTACGCAGCCTTGGATATTATCACTATCTTCCCAACTATTGATTGGATTTAGAGTTCGAGCGTCGACCATCTCGAAGTAGATCACCTTTAGTAGTCCGCTCTGCTCGATTCTCTTTATGACCTCTGCTCTCATCTGCTCGGGTGTAATTTCTGTTTGTGCCCTCTGTGCCTTCTGTGCTTCTTGTGCTCCCTGTGCCCCCTGTGCCCAGCTAAGCGCTTTGTAAATATCGGGCGCTGCAGCACGATGCTCAGCCGTCAGTAGCGCATTGCGTGACGACATCGCTACACCATCCGCCTCACGAACAATCGGCACAACGACAATCTCAACGGGCAAAGACAGCTGCTTCACCATCTCGAAGATCACCGCTACCTGCTGAAAATCCTTCTCGCCAAAGTAGCTCTTCGTGGGCTTCACAATATCAAACAGACGGCTCACAACCTGAGCCACACCATTGAAGTGACCTGGGCGTGTTGCACCCTCCATCCCCTTGTCGATTTCACCGAAGTCAAATACTCTTGTGTCGGGCTCAGGATAGATCTGCTCCACCGTTGGAACAAAGACAATATCAGCCCCCACGCTCTCGATCAGCTCACAATCCTGCGCCACTTGACGAGGATAGTTCTTCAAATCACTCTTGTCGTTGAACTGTGTGGGGTTGACAAATATCGACACCACAACAACGTCACACTCCGTACGTGCTCGCTCCACCAATGACAAGTGCCCCGAGTGAATCGCCCCCATCGTTGGGACAAAACCTACGCTTTGTGAGCCATATTTCGCCAATTCGCTCCCTAGCTCAGCTACATTTTCAATTACTTTCATCTTGCATTTTACTCTTTGCACGGGCAAAGTTAGGAACAATATATGAGATTTTGATACTTTTGTCCAATTAATTTGTAATTTTCTCCACCATCAAGTTGTCAATTTTGCAAAATATCTAGTTCGATCGTATCTTTTTAGATTATTTTTATACCTTTGCGACAATGTAATAATTGTAAATAATAGTTGAATATGAGAGTAAATATCTTCGCCACAGCCCTTGCGCTTGGCACAATTATTAATGTAACAGATGTATCAGCAAAAAAAGTAAAAAGTAGAGATATGCAGAACGAGAAGATTGAGATGAACGAGAAGATAGAAATAAACGAGAAGATTGAGATGAACGAGAAGATGGAAATAAACGAGAAGATGGAAATAAACGAGAAGATTGAGAAGATTGAGCAACCGTGGATTTTAGATAGGTTTGACGATATTAAGGTGCTCCGCTACGAAGTGACGGGTTTTCACTCATTGCCCCTTAATGAGAAGATATACATATATTATTTAGCTAAGGCGGCAGAGGCTGGGCAGACGATATTTATCGATCAGAAGTTTGAACATAACCTCTTGATCAGATCGGTGTTTGATACGGTCATTAACTCTTATGAGGGGAGACGTGAGTGCGATGAGTGGCGAGCGTTTGAGAAGTACGCCAAGAAGTTTTGGTTCGCAAATGGAATACATCACCACTACTCAAATATGAAGTTTACGCCCGAGTTTTCACAAACCTATTTCGAGGGTGTGGTTCGTAGCGTCGAGAGGAGTTTGCCGCTTGATGACGATCTCGATTTAAAGAGAGTGTTGAGCATCGTCTCGCCAGCGATATTTGACGCAGAGCTCTACAAAACAAACCTCTCACGACAGGAGGGTGTAGATGTGGTGGCTCTCTCGGCGTGTAATTATTACTCGGGTGGCGTTACCCAAAAGGAGGCTGAGGAGTTCTATGAGCAGCTGACCATTAAGGGTGGTGATTCAAAGGTTTCGTGGGGGCTTAACTCACAACTTGTCAAGGGTGATGATGGAGCGTTGTATGAGAGGGTTTATAAACTTGGAGGGCTCTATTCGGCTGAGATTGAGAAGATTATATATTGGTTGGAGATGGCGGCAACCGTGGCTAATGAGCAACAGAAACAGATAATCGGGCTCTTGGTGGATTACTACAGAACGGGCGACCTTAATAAATTCGACGAGTACAGCATCGCTTGGGTTGGCGACAAAACATCTAATGTCGACTTTATCAATGGTTTCATCGAGGTTTATGGTGATCCGCTCTGTCGCAAGGGTGCTTGGGAGGCGATGGTTAACTTCAAAAATGTCGAGGCTAGCCACCGCACTGAGGTTATAGCTGAGAATGCACAGTGGTTCGAGGATCGTGCACCGATTAACCCTGCATACCGCAAAACAAAGGTGAGGGGTGTATCGGCAAAGGTTATCACAGCGGCGATGTTGGCGGGCGATAGCTACCCTGCAACGCCTATCGGTATCAACTTGCCCAACGCTGAGTGGATACGTAGGGACTATGGATCGAAGTCGGTGACCATCGATAACATCACACACGCCTACGCTCAGTCGACTAAGGGTAGCGGTTTTAATCGTGAGTTCTATATAGATGAGGCGACACGTGAGTTGGTTGTTAAGTATGGCGAGGTGTCGGACAGTATGCACACCGACCTGCACGAGTGTTTGGGTCACGGCTCAGGACAGCTTGCTGAGGGTGTTTCGCAGGATGCTTTGGGCGGTTATCACTCGGTGATTGAGGAGTGTCGGGCTGATCTCTTTGGTCTCTATTTTGTGGCGGATCAGAAGATGGTTGACCTTGGTCTGTTGCCCAGCCGTGATGCAGCTAAGGCGCAATACGTGAAGTACTTGACCAACGGAATGTTGACACAATTGGCTCGTATCAAGTTGGGTGACGATGTGGAGCAGACCCATATGCGCAACCGAAAGATCATCTCGGAGTGGATATTGGCGAGGGGTAACGCTGCAAACCTTGTGGAGCGTGGCGGTAAGTACTTCATCGAGGTGAATGACTTTGAGGCGTTGCGTGGTTACTTTGGCGAGTTGTTGATGGAGATTCAGCGAATGAAGAGCGAGGGGGATCGTGAGGCGGCTCGTGAGTTGATTGAGCGTTATGGAGTGAAGATCGATCAGAAGATACATTCGCAAATATTGGATCGCTATGCAGCGCTCGATATTGAGCCTTACAGCGGCTTTGTTAATCCAACGTATGAGTTGGTGATGGAGGGCGATAAGATTGTCGATGTCGATATTGTCTACCCAACGAAGATTTGGTAAGGCATCTTTTATAAGTCGAGAAAAAATAAAAATTTAATAGGGCAATTAGTTGAAAATTGTCAAATAATACGTATCTTTGCACCATCTAAGTTTTTTAGGGGCTCTTTTGTCGACCCCACAAATGAAATGAGTGTAAAGAGATGAGGATCAAACTATCTATCTATTTGGCTGCAGTGTTTGCAGTTTTGTCTTGTACATCTACACCACAGATCGAGAAGTCTGTGAGAAAGGTGAAGTGTGAAACGTTGCAGGCGACAGGGGTAAATTCTTTGTCACGTGACTACTCGGGGCGTATCGAGGCGGTGGCTGATGTCAACCTCTCGTTCCGTGTGGCTGGTGTTGTGGATCGGGTTGTGGCTCGTGAGGGTGGGTTTGTTCGCAAGGATCAGGTGGTGGCGCTGCTCGATAGCCGTGACTATGCACTACAGCTTGCCGCTACAGAGGCGGAGTATGAGGCTGTGAAGGGCGAAGTGGAGCGTGTTATCGAACTCTATAAGGAGCAGAGTGTCTCGCAAAATGATTATGAAAAGGCGGTGAGTGGTCTGAAACAGATCACCGCTAAGTTGGAGGCGCACCGCAATGCGTTGGGTGATTGTGAACTCAAAGCCCCTTTTGATGGATACATTCAAACGGTGAAATTTAGTCGAGGTGAGGCGCTTGCTGCAGGAATGCCTGTGGTCTCGTTCGTCTCGGCTGGAGCGCCTAAGATCACTATCAATATTCCTGTCTCGGAGTATCTTCGCCGTGGGGAGCTGCTCTCGGCTACGGCTACTCTGCAGAGCTATCCCGACTTGGAGTTCAACTTAAAACCGATCGGTGTGTCATACAAAGCTAGCCTCAATCAGATGTATGAGAGCCACTTTGTCGTTGAGCCTCAGGGGGGTGTGTCACCTGCGCCAGGGGTGTTGGCTATGGTTAAGCTGCACTATAGAGATGATGCTGTTGTGTTGTCGTTGCCTACAGCGGCTATTGTGGAGCGTGATGGCGATAGTTATGTTTGGGTCGTTGATGGCGGTGTCGCTAAGTTGCGTGGTGTGGTTGTGGCGCAGATTTTGAGCAGCGGACGTGCAGCGATCAAGATCGGTGTTGCGGCGGGTGATGTTGTGATTACGGCTGGCGTTGCAAACCTCAAAGAGGGCGAGAGTGTAGAGCCGCTGGCGGAGCCTACGAAGTCTAACGTTGGTAATATCCTCTAGCTATGAATATCAGTAAATGGGCGCTGGCTAACAGTAAGTTGGTCTATTATTTCATCGCAATATTGGTTATTGGCGGTCTCTATTCATACTCAAATATGAGCAAGTTGGAGGATCCTGCAATCAAGGTTAAACAGGCGGTTGTAGTGACGACTTACCCCGGGGCATCCGCTTATGAGGTGGAGCTGCAGGTGACCGATAAGTTGGAGAAGGCGATCTATTCAATGAGTGGCGTTGATAAGCTGGACAGCAACTCATCGGCTGATTTGTCGATTATCACGGTGAATTTGTTGACCACAACGCCCGATGATGAGATCGAGCAGCGGTGGGACACGTTGCGTCGCAAGGTTGGTGATGTGCAGCGTGAGTTGCCGTCGGGAGCATCGGTGAGTGTCGTTGTGGATGACTATGGTGATGTCTATGGAATGTTCTATGCGCTGACGGCAGAGGGGTACTCAAATGAGGAGCTGAATGATTATGCAGAGTTGGTTAAGCAGAGGATTCAGGGTGTCGATGGGGTCTCTCGTGTCGAGCTGTATGGGGCGCTTAACTCTACGATTGAGATCTCTATTTATGAGGATCGAATGGCTAATATGGGTCTCTCGCCTGTTGAGGTGATTCAGACAATCAGTGGACAGAACAAAGTTGTCTACTCGGGATACTTCTTGAGTGGTGAGCAGCGTTTGAGGGTCAACGTCAATGATAAATATCGTGATGTAGAGGATATTGGCAACCTCATAATCAGCGGTCACGAGGATGATGTTATTCGCTTGAAAGATATTGCCCGAGTGGAGCGGAGTTACGCTGAGCCAACTCGAAAGGCGATGTCGTACGATCGTAAGGAGGCGATCGGAATATCGATCTCGGCGATGGCTGGAACAGATGTGACGAGGATTGGGCGTGAGGTGGATCGTGTGTTGGAGCAGCTGCGTGATAATCGTCTGCCTGTAGGTATTGAGTATCATAAGGTCTTTTTTCAGCCTGAGAGGGTTCGTGTCGCTATTGAGGATTTTATTGTGAATCTCTTGGAGTCGATCTTGATTGTGGTTGTGGTGTTGATGTTTGCAATGGGAATCCGTAGCGGTGTATTGTTGGGTATCACGCTGTTGGTTACTGTGTTGGGTTCGCTGCTCTTCCTCTATATGTTGGGCGGTACGCTGCAACGTGTCTCGCTCGCCTCGTTTATCTTGGCGATGGGAATGTTGGTTGACAACGCTATCGTTATTGTCGATGGAATATTGAACGATATGAAGGGTGGGGGACTTCGCTCACGCAACCTCTCGGAGATTGGGCGTAAGACGGCGATGCCTCTGTTGGGTGCGACTATTATCGCTATCTTGGCGTTCTTGCCGCTCTTTTTGTCGCCCGATACGGCTGGTGTCTATGTTCGGGATCTCTTTGTTGTGCTCACTGTGTCGCTGTTGTTGAGTTGGGTTTTGTCGCTCACGATGGTTCCGCTGCAGGCTCGGGCGATGTTTAAATTTAAACAGCGTGAGGTGTCGAGTGTGTCGAGTGATGAGGCGGAGAGTTTGACGGTTGGGCAGAGGGTGTTGCGTTGGTTGTTGGAGTGGTCGTTGCGCTACAGGGCGGTGGCGGTGGCTGTTGCCCTTGGTTTGGTCGCTGTTAGTGGCTATCTGTATAAGATCTTGCCACAGAGTTTCTTCCCCGATTTGAGCTACAACCAGCTCTATATTGAGTATAAGTTGCCCGAGAGCAGCAACTCAACGCACACGGCTAAGGATCTCGATTCGATTGCGGAGTATCTGCTCTTGCGTGATGATGTGGAGCACGTGACAACCTCGGTTGGGGCTACACCGAGCCGATACAACTTAGTGCGAAGTATCGCTACGCCAGCGCTTTCGTATGGCGATATAATTGTTGATTTTGTGGGTGAGGATGAGTTGGTGGAGGCGATTCCTGCACTGCAAAAACACCTCACTGATAACTATCCTCAGGCGTACGTGCGTGTGAAACGATACAATCTGATGTATAATAAGTATCCGATTGAGGCGACTTTCAGAGGTCCTGATCCAGCTGTGTTGCGTGATTTGACCCTGCAGGCGCAGCAGATTATGGCGGAGTGTGACGATATAATGCTCATCACTTCGGATTGGGAGCGGCGTGTGCCTGTGTTGGAGGTTGACTATCATCAACCCTCGGCTCGTGAGGTGGGTTTAAGCCGTCAAGATGTGGCGCTGTCGTTGTTGGTTTCAACGGATGGAATGCCTTTGGAGAGTCTCTATCAAGGCTCAGATCGTGAGCAGATTGTGGTGCGTTGTGTCGATCGAGATGGTAACCGCATTGAGTCTCTGGAGTCAGCACCCGTTTTTTCACTATTGCCATCGCTGCCTAAGGTTGACAGGGAGTTGATTCAAGGGGTTATGAGTGGGGCGGTCTCTCGGGAGGATCTGCTTGAAAGTGTGCTAAAGACGACACCGCTTAGTCAGGCGATTAGCGGTGTGAATATACGTTGGGAAGATCCTGTTGTGGTTCGCCACAGAGGCGAGAGAGCGATGAGAGCACAGGCGAATAATATTCCGTCGGTGGGTGCGGAGGATGCTCGCCGTCAGATCGTGGAGCGTGTGGAGGCTATCGAGTTGCCCGAGGGTTATACTCTTAGTTGGCAAGGTGAGTATGAGACTAAGACAAAGGCGTTGAAGTATCTATTGGCGAATATTCCCTTAGCGATTGCCCTTATGATCGGTATCCTTATTATGTTGTTTAAGGATTACCGCAAGCCGTTGATTATAATGCTCTGTGTGCCGCTGCTCTTTGTTGGGGCGCTTTTTGGGGTTTGGGTTGCAGGGATGCCTTTTGGATTCTTGGCTATCTGTGGAATCTTGGGACTTATCGGAATGATGATAAAGAATGGTGTGGTGCTGATGGATGAGATCAACGAAGAGATCAGACGAGGCAAACAGCCGAAACGTGCGATCATAGATAGTGCACTGAGCCGCTTCCGTCCCGTGATGATGGCTTCGCTCACCACGGTGTTGGGAATGATTCCGCTCTTGCCCGATGCAATGTTTGGACCTCTTGCAGCGACTATTATGGGTGGATTGCTTGTGGGCACGGTGGTGACGCTTCTGTTTATCCCGATGCTCTACTCGATAATGTTTGGAGTAAAGGTGTCGTGAAGGAGAAGTAACGGAACCGTGAAGGAGAAATAAAGGTGTCGTGAAGGAGAAATAAAGGTGAAGTAAAGGTGTTGTGAAGGAGAAATAAAGGTGTCGTGAAGGTGAAGTAAAGGTGTTGTGAAGGAGAAATAAAGGTGAGGTAAAGGTGTTGTGAAGGAGAAATAAAGGTGAAGTAAAGGAGAAATAATGATGAAAAAGATAACGAAGTATAATATATATATAAGTATAGCTGCCTGTGTAGCTCAGGTGATTGTATTGTCGACGGAGAGCGTTTCGGCTCAGAGCCGCAAATTGACGATAGCGGAGTGTCGTGTGATGGCTGTCGAGAGTAGTCAAAAGCTACGCTCCAGCCGTGAACAACAGCTCGTTTCGGAGGATCTCTTGGCGGCTTACAGAGCTAATCATCTGCCTAACTTCTCGTTGAATGGTGGCTACCTCTACTCACCACTCTCATTTTCGGAGGTTATAACGGGTGGATATTTGCCAACATTTGTTCCCGATGCTACGGGTGCATTAGTGCCCAATGTGCTCACTACAACAGCTAGTGGTGAGACGATTTTCAATAGTTACGCTTATATGCCTGACCAGAGGTTTGAGGTGGAGATCGGCTCGGTCTATAGCGCTGGTGTGAGGGCTACGCAACCTATATATATGGGTGGCAAGATCCGCAATGCAATTAAGTTGGCTGAGTTGGGTGTCGATGTGTCGAGGGTCTCGATTGTGCGCAGTGAGGCTGAGATTAGGGAGCAGTGTGATGTGGCGTTCTATAATGTTGTGAAAGTGGAGGAGATGCTGCTTGCAGCTGAGAAGTATGAGCAGGTTGTGGCGGAGTTCTTGCGACAGATGCAGAATGGTGTAAAGACAGGAATGAAGCGCCCGAATGATTTGATGAAGGTGGAGGTGCGACACGGTGAGGCGAAGTTAATGAAACTGAGGGCTGAGAATGGGTTGCGACTAGCTAAGATGAACCTCTGTTACACGATCGGGCTGCCGCTCACCACGAGCGATATAGAGCTTGTTGATGCACCAAGGAGTGGGGTGGCGCTCGATAGTCGTGATCTTGATGTGTCGGCTCGTCCTGAGGTTGCTCTGTTGGAGCTACAGATCGAGGCTCGGGAGAGAGAGGCGGCTATCATACGTAGCGACTTCTTGCCGTCAGTGTCGGCTATTGCATCATATAGCTATCTTAATGGAGGCAAATTTAATGGCGAGACACTCTTCAATAGCGCCTCATTTTCGGGGGGTGTGATGGCTAATGTACCGCTCTTTCACTGGGGTGAGGGACGGCGTAAGCAGTCGGCTAAGAGACGTGAGGTGACAATCGCAGAGGGTGAGTTGGCTGATCTGTCTCAGAAGATGACTTTGGAGCTGTTGCAATCCATTAATAACTATAACGAGGCGCTCTTGGAGGTCGAGATAACGGCTCAATCAGTGCTGCAGGCTGAGGAGAATATGCGTCTCGGCAGGGTGCAGTATGAGGCTGGAATGGAGACTATCGCCGATTACCTTGAGGCTCAAGCGCTTTGGCAAGAGGCTCAAACCTACCACTGCCGTGCTCGGGCTGAGCTTCGGGTCTCATTTACTCGTTATGAGCGGTGTCGAGGGGTGCTTTAGGTTTTTTCTGAGTAGTGCTGTGTATTGCTGAGTAATTCTGAGTAGCACTTGCTTTTTTCATTAACAATCTATTAATATCTATTACGTCACACTTAACATCATTGACATAACGCTGTAATATTTAATTCTCAACTTTGCACCGAAGAAAATAAGGTAAAAGGAGAATTAGATGAAATTGAAAAATCTACTATTTTTGACAGCAGCAATGTTGTTCTCGGCACAAGTGGTTTCTGCCGCTACAATCCGAGGAAAGGTTCTTGATGGAACAACTGGTGAGCCACTCTTGGGCGCAACGGTTATGGTTAAGGGCACGACTACAGGTACGGCAACAAGCTTCGATGGAAGTTTTGAGCTTGCGGTACAGAGCAATGCAGAGCTCGTTGTTTCTTACATCTCTTACTTAACACAGGAGATCACTGCTGCAAAGGGTCTCGACAACTTGATGATTAAGCTCGCTCCCGACACACAGATGTTGGCATCGGTGGAGGTTGTGACTAAGGCGAACTTGGAGACCGAGGCAAATCTGCAGAATGAGCGTATCGCCTCACACGTAGCTATCGAGAATTTGGGTGTCAAAGAGATGTCGTTGAAGGGTATCTCAAATGTGCAAGATGGTGTGAAGAAGATGACAGGTATCTCGGTTGCAGAGTCGGGTCAATTGGTGGTTCGTGGTTTGGGCGATCGCTACAGCATCACAACACTCAATGGGCAACCTATTGCATCACCTAACCCAGATACGAAGCTCATTCCGCTCGATATTTTCCCATCGTCGACAGTTCAAAACATCACCGTTAGTAAGGTTTACGATGCTGCATCTTATGCAGATTATGCAGGTGCGCATATCGATATTGCCACTAAGAACTATGTGCGTGACGACTTCTTTACAATCGGTTTCAGTGTTGGTGGCAACCTTAATACGATCGGTCGAGATTTCTACAAAATGGATAATGTCTCGCTATTCACTAGCTCTAAGATCAACTCAGCGGCAGCAGATAAGACGCAATCATTCAGCACGGTAGCCTCACAGGGTGATCCTTTTGAGACGACAATGAATGTCAATAAGACAACAGCGTTGCCATCATTCGGCGGTAAGGTTGCGTGGGGTCACACTTATGATGTTGGTGAGCAGGAGTTGAGCCTCTTGGCATCGTTTGGAGCGAGCAACGACCTCTCGACAGAGAAGGATTCGTGGTTCAGCATCTATGAGGCTGGTGGTACGGTAACCGACTCATACTCATACGATTCATATAAGAGCGAGTTGAAGATGGCGGGTCTCGTCAATGCAGGTATCACGCTTCGTGAGAAGGATCGTATTAGCTACACACTCTTCTATGCTCGCAACGCTGAGGATAAGTATATGTTGGTGAATGGTTTCGATCAGGATGGTCACAAGTTGACAAATAGTGTCGATGTGACACACATCTACAAACTTATGACAAGTCAGCTCAATGGTCACCACGTCCTAAGCGATAAGTTTGATTTGAATTGGAGCGGAGGCTACACACGTACATCTTCGGATGAGCCCGATCGCCGTCAATCTTTGTATGAGCACTTGGAGGATGGTCGTCAAGTATTCTATGATGTCTCGGCTAATGGAACGATGCGATTCTTCGGTGAGCTGCAGGAGGATGAGATCAACGCCAATGTATCGACAAATTACAAATTCTTGGATAAGCAGAAGGCAATGGTTGGTCTCTCGTATAGAACTAAATCACGTGACTACTCAACATCTCGTTATTACTACTCAAATCTTCCAGATGGCGAGGTGACAGATATTTACAACATTGATGATGTGATTGGTTACAACAACTACTTGGCTGGTGACTACTCTGTTACACGTTCAATCCTCGACAAGGATCAATATAGCGCTGAGAATAGTGTGATAGCTGGATATGTAGCGACAGATTTGGCACTCAATGAGGCGTTGAATGTAAATGTTGGAGTGCGTATGGAGATGTATGACCAGAGCGTAAATTACTACTCGAATGGTTTTCGGACTGGAACGCTAGAGTCATTGGATCTCTTCCCAACGATCAATGCAAAGTATAACTTCGATAAGAAGAAGCAGTTGCGCCTGTCGGGATCTCGCACGGTTACACGTCCATCGTTTATCGAGATGGCTCCATTCCTCTATCAGGAGGCGTTCGGATCGGTTCAGTTGATGGGTAATGCGGAGTTGGAGAATGGTTACAACTACAACGTTGATCTTCGTTATGAGTTGTTCTTCGAGAAGGGCGATATGTTCTCTTTGACAGGTTACTACAAGGCGTTGGAGACTCCAATCGAGCGTATTCAGTCGGTGAGTGGTGGTGGACAGATCGACACCTTTGAGAATGCTGAGTCGGGATTGGCTGCAGGAGTAGAGTTTGAGTTGCGCAAGACGTTGTTCGAGAATTGCCGTATCTCTCTTAACGGATCATATATGTACACAAATGTGAACTTGACCAATGGCGGAAGCTACACAAACAAGGAGCGTTCACTGCAGGGTGCATCACCATACTTGGTTAATGCAGATTTGACCTACACACCAACCTTTGGCGAGAACAGGGCGTTGAGCTTGGCTTTGCTCTACAACTTGCAGGGTCCACGTATCCACACTGTTGGTACGGCTGGTCGTGGAGACATCATCCAGCAGGCTGTTAACACACTTAACTTCAACACTACGTATCGTCTCACTGAGAAGCTCGATTTGAGCCTACAGCTTAAGAACCTGCTCAACTTGGAGGATCGCTATATGCAGGAACTCAGCGGCGTGGAGCATCAGGTGGAGAGCCACAAATACGGAATCGGTGCTGATCTTGGGGTCTCATATAAGTTCTAAAAACAGAGCGTAAAACAAACACACAAATACAATTTAATTAATTTTTTAAAAAACAAAATTTTATGAAAATGAATGCAAAATTACTAGCGTTTTTTGCTGTAGCAGCAATGGTTGCAACATCTTGTAACAAAGATGAGGAGGGCGGTTATGAGTTGCAGAGCGACATCGTGGCTGAGGTTAAGAGTGGCGAAACTCTAACACTTGAGGCTAACACTGTTTATCGTCTTGACGCTGGCTTGCACGTTAAGGATGGCGGTAAGTTGGTTATCGAGGAGGGTGTGACAATTATGGCTCAGTATGACGATGTTAACACTGACTACATCTTCGTTGAGCAGGGTGGTTATATCGACGCTCAGGGTACAGCCTCAAAACCAATCGTTATGACAAGTACAAAGAAAGAGGCAGGCGCTTGGGGTGGTATCCACATCTGTGGTAAGGCTCCTATCAACACTGGCGACTCTTCACTCTCTGAGATCGAGTCTTTGCCTTATGGTGGTACAGACTCAGCGGACAACTCAGGAGTCTTGAAGTACATCCGTTTGGAGTACACAGGTTACTCTTACTCTGAGGATCAGGAGTGTAACGGTTTCTCTTTCTATGGTGTAGGTAACGGCACTACAGTTGAGTATTGCCAATCTTACTACGGTTCTGACGATGGTTTCGAGTTCTTCGGTGGTACGGTTAACATCAAGTATTGTGTCGCTACAAACAACTCTGACGACTCATTCGACTGGACTGACGGATGGTGCGGTACAGCTCAGTTTATCGTTGCTTATCAGGATGCTGACGCAACAGTTAAGTGTGACTGCTTGTTGGAGTGTGACAACCAGGGTACTGACAACTCAGCATCACCTGCATCAAACCCAACTATCGCTAATGCAACACTTATCGGCGACACTTACTCAGACGCAAAGACTGACGGTGTGATGTTGAAGGCGGGTACATCTATCCAGTTCTACAACTCAATCGTTACAGGTAAGACTTACGACATCTACTACAAGAGTGATGTAACTATCGCTAACGTTGAGGGTGGCGACAAGAAGACAGTTGCTGCTAAGTTTGACGGAATCTACACAACTACAGGTATCTCTAAGGAGGTTAGCGAGAAGAATGAGGAGCAGCCAATTACAGGAATCACGTCAAGTGCAACTCTTGTAAAGTCAACTTTCTACAACGGTGTAGCTTTCACTGTAGCTGATGCAGCAGCGACAATTCCTACAGGTCTTGATACAGCAAACTACGTAGGTGCATTTGATGACACAGACTGGACAATAGGCTGGACTTTGTAATCCAAATTATCTCTCAATACCCAACACCCCTCGGGCTTCGGCTCGGGGGACTTTTTTTTAGTTATGAGTTACTCAGCCTTACTCAGAAATACTCAGCCTTACTCAGCCTTACTCAGTGTTACTCAGTTGTAGCTGAGTATTTCTGAGTAAGGCTGAGTATTTCTGAGTAAGGCTGAGTATTTCTGAGTAAGGCTGAGTAAGGCTGAGTAATGCAGAGTTGTTTATTAAAAACTCCCCAAGGTTTTTTGCAGCGTTATGTAGCTTAGCCTTTGGGCGGTGATGCTCTCGATGAGGCTCTGTTGTGAGGTGTAGAGCTCCCTTTCGGCATCAATCACATTTAGGTAGTCATTCATTCCGCTGTCGTAGAGTGCGCCTACAGAGGCTCTTATCGCTCTATTTGCCGCTACTAACCGCTCGGCACAGGCTCGCTCTTGGGCGTAACTCTCCACTGAAACCATCGCCTGTTCTGTCTCTGAGATCGCCTGCAGCATCGTCTGCTCGTACTCCATTAGTGAGGCTCGGTATTCGTTGCGTGCCGCCCTCTCACGGCTCTTCAACGCTCCGAAGTTATAGATCGGCTGCGCCAACTCAGCCGCCAAGCTCCAGCCCCACGGGTCGCTCGATGTGAGCCCCTTGATCGTCTCAGCCGCAACGCCACCAGCTGCCGAGAGCGATAGCGAGGGGAAACGTGCCGCACGTGCAACACCTACAGCTGCCGCTGCCGCCTCCAACTCTTGCCAACTCTGCTGCACGTCCCATCTCGATTCAAGCAGTTCGGAGGGTAAAGTCTCGGGGATCTCGATCGGAATTGCTGAGCCGATTAACTCCTCAGAACCGCCACCCGTAGCGACCAACTCACGACTAGGCATAACACCAAGCAGCGTCGAAAGTGAGAACTTGTAGAGCTCCGCCTCACGCCGAAAGGCAACAACATCGCTCTGTGCACTATAGAGTAGGCTACGAGCTTGATCGAGGTCGACACCGCTCGACAGCCCGTAGCGAGCCATCGAGTCGATTAGTGCCGCCTCTTCTCCACGGAGCTCCGCACTGCGTAGCGCAATATCATAGTTAGCCTCCGCCTCACGGAGGTTGAAGTAGTTAGTCGCAACATCACAAACGAGCGACAACTCAACACCACGTAGCGCCCACACCGAGGCGAGTATCTCTGCACGTGACTTGCGTGTGGTCGACTTCAAAGCGCCAAAGAGAGGTACTTCCCACGAGACGGTGGGCGAGACTATATACTCATTTAGTTTACCCTCCCAAACGTAGCGCTCCTGCTCAGCTGTGACATCGAAAGAGAGTGACGGGAGGTATTCAGAGCGAGCTATGCGCACCGCCTCACGTGAACTTTCGAGGCGAGCTACAGCGGCTATCAAGTCTCGGTTATTTGTTAAAGCTTTGCCGATTAGCCCGTTTAGCGTTGTATCTTGAAACTCTTCCCACCAACGTTGTGGTCTCTCTTGTGTGGTGGTGTTGCACTCGGTGATCCACTCGGCTGGGGGTGTTAGCGTTGTGCTTTCGAGCGTTGGCGCACAGCCAAATTGTGTGAGCAGTGCAGCGAAAATCATAACGCCCATAGCGCCCTGTTTAGCTCGGTTGATCGCTCTTCGCTTACCCTCAAAGTTGCCAACCTTGCCGACCAATATATAGAGAGCAGGGTAGAGGAACACTCCAAAAACAGTTGCAAAGAGTACACCGCCAACAAGCGCCACACCCATAATATTGCGTGCCGTTGAGTAGACACCCGAGGCAAAGACCAACGGCATAACACCCAAGATGAATGCAAAGGCGGTCATTATGATGGGGCGAACTCTCAATCGTGCACCCTCAATGGCTGAGTCGAGCAGCGGTTTGTCACCCTCGAAGAAGATGCGGTCGGCATACTCAACAACCAAGATGGCGTTCTTTGCCGCCAAACCGATCAGCATCACCAGTGAGATCTGCATATATACATCGTTGACAAAGAGCGGATTGTGAGCGTGTGCAACAGCAATGAAACAGAGCGCACCAACAACAGCAATCGGTACTCCAAGCAGAATCGAGAAGGGCAGACCCCACGAGTTGTAGAGTGCTGAGAGGGCGAGGAAAACGAAGATCACAGCCAAGAGATAGACCACAGAACCCTCGGCAGATGCTTGTGCCTCCTCATACGAAACACCGCTCCACGCTATGCCGATGTCGGGCGGTAGTGTGGTGTTGCTCATCTCGGTCACTAGAGCCATTGCATCGGCCGATGAGACCCTCTGCTTAGGGGTGAGGGTTATCGATATTGAGCGGTAGAGGTTGAATTGCGAGACATATTCGACACCCGTTGTCTGCTTCACAGCTACGACCGTTGAAATGGGTATCGAGACCCCTTGGTCGTTCGTTATGTAGATTCTTTGCAGCGCCTCTTCGTTGGCTCTAAACTCAGGTGCAGCCTCAATGTAGGTGTCGTAGAGGCGACCAAAGCGGTTGAAATTATTTACGTAAGTGCCGCCAAGCATTCCGCCCAACAGGCTGTAGAGTTCGCTGAGGTCGATACCGAGGCTCTCGGCGTGCTCTTTGTCAACGACCAATTCACGTTGCGCAATGCCGCTCTGATACTGAGTGGTTACATTCTCGACCAGTGGGCTCTGGCGTAGCGAGTCGATCAACACCTCGGTCTGAGCCCAAAGGTAGTCACCGCCACGGCTCGCAAGATCCTGCACCTCGAAAGTTACGCCCGAAGTCAGACCTAAACCAGGGATTGCTGGCGGAATAAAGGCGTACGCCATCGCCTCGGGAACAGCGAAGTAGAGCTCTCCGTTGAGTGTTGTGGCGATCTGGGCAGCGGTCGCCTTGCGGTCGGAGTAGCCTGTGAGCTCCACGAAGATGATACCCGAATTGGAGGAGGTGATCCCTGCAATCATATTGTAACCAGCGGCGTATGAGACCGACTCGACATCTCTGTTGGTGGCGATTACAGCGGCTATCTGCTCCATCGATGTGAGTGTGCGATCGAGCGCTGTGTTTGGTGGTGTCTCGACCATCACCATCACGTAGCCTTGATCCTCCTCGGGTAGGAAACCCTGAGGAATGTAGCGCCACGAGAGAGCTATCAAGATGAGTAGCGAGAGGACGAAGATCGCTGTGCGTGAGCTGTGGCGTGAGAGCGCCCCAACGTGGCGAGTGTAGTCACCCATCACACTGTCGAACCAGCGGTTGAATCGGAAGAAAAATCCACTCGTGGGCTCTTCACGTCTGCGCAAAAGCATAGCGCAGAGAGCTGGCGAAAGGGTGAGCGCATTGATTGCCGAGATGACAACCGAGACCGCCAACACAACAGCAAATTGCCGAAAGAGCAGTCCCGTCAAACTCGGGATAAATGAGACGGGGATAAAGACCGCCAAGAGCACAACTGTGGTGGCGATGATAGGCGAGGTGACACTGCGCATCGCCTCCACAGCAGCATCGGTGGGTGTCATTCCCTTCGAGATATTGAGCTGCACAGCCTCGACAACGACAATTGCATCATCGACAACCAATCCAATGGCGAGCACCAAACCTAACAATGAGATGATATTGATCGAGAACCCAAGCAGCGGAAAGAGAATAAATGCACCCAACAACGAGACAGGAATAGCGATCAAGGGGATGAGTGTAGCACGAAGATCCTGCAGAAATATGTAGATGATGAAGATCACCAACAGCAGCGCAATAAGGAGTGTGCGGAAGATGTCATCGATACCCGCCTCGATACTCTGTGTGCTGTCGACAACCAATTGACACTCAACGCCATCAGGTAGCCGTTTGGTGAGCTCTGCAATACGTTTACGCACCTTATCACCCACCTCTACGGCGTTGCTGCCTGTCGATTGATAGATGACCATCATCGCTGCTGGAGTGCTTCCAAGACGAGATTTCACGGTGTAGCTCTCGTTGCCGAGGTCGACACGTGCAACATCTCGAATACGTATCGTGCCGCTCTCGGGCGAGCTGCGGAGAATGATGTTCTCGAACTCCTCAGCGGTGGAGATCTGTGCAGGGAGTGTCACGGTGTAGCTGTATATAACTTCGTTGCCTACAGGTGGTGCTCCGAACTTTCCCGATGGATAGACACCCCCCTGAGCCTCCATTGCTGAGGCGATCTCATCTAGCGACACACCGTAATAACTCATCTGTTCGGGATCGACCCACACACGCATTGCATACTCACCAGCGCCCATCACCATCACATCACCTACGCCCGAGATCTTCAATAGCTCATCTTTCATATTGATGTCGGCATAGTTGGTGATGAAGCTGTCGCTGTAGCGATCCGATGAGATGGAGTAGACCATCAGGAACGAAGGCATAAATTTAGAGGTGACAACACCCTGTTCGATGACCGATTCAGGGAGCTCGGACGAGGCTGTGGACGCTCTGTTTTGTGTCAAGATGGCGTTCATATCGGGGTCTGTGCCGATGTTGAATACCGCCTGTAGGGTCATCGTTCCATCGTTGGCGCTGGTGCTCTGCATATACAGCAGATTCTCGATTCCCATAATACTCTCGGCTATGGGGGTGGCAACGGCTGAGTTAACTGTCTGTGCATCAGCTCCATAATAAGTCGCTGTAACCTCTACAACGGGCGGAGTGATGTCGGGGTACTGCTCAACGGAGAGGGTTAAGAGCGAGATCGCTCCAATGAGTGCCGTGGCGATCGCAATGGCGATTGCAAATATTGGGCGTGAGATAAAGAATTTTTCCATCGTTGTTGCCTCTTATTTTGTTGGGTTTGATGTTTTTGTCGCTCTTGCAAGATTCACCTTTGCACCTTGATGCAGTTTCAGTTGTCCTGTTGTTGCGACCCTCTCACCACTCTTCAGACCACTTGTTATGACCCACTCTGTGCCGCTTTTTGAGCCGAGGGTTACGGGGCGAAAACTCGCTGTTGAGTCGGGTCTGATTACCCATACCGAACTCACCCCTTGCATCTCGGTTACAGCCTGTTGCGGTATGGTCACCTGCTCACTCTCATCGCCTATCTCGGCTCTTATCCTTGCGAAGATATTTGGTTTGAGCAGGGCTGTGTGGTTGGGTATCTTGGCGACTAACACCACTGTGGAGCTGCCCGATGCTGCATCGCTCTTGGTGTAGGCGTACTCTGCTTGTTCGCTGTAGAGAGTGCTGTCGGGGAGGATTAGAGTTATGTTTGTGAGGAGTTTGCTGTCGTCGGGGCGCACACCTTGAGGGGTGTATTTTAGATATTTAGCTAACGGAATTGTCAACTCAACTTTGAGTGTGTCGGTTGCAGATATTGTCGTGAGCGTCTGGAACGATGTCGCCGGGCCAACGTAGTCGCCAAGGTTTGCTGGGGACTCGGAGAGTACGCCATCGATGGGTGCATTAATATATGTATAGGAGATGTCGAGCTGGGCACTTCTAAGCTGCTCCTTTGCAGCTTTGAGTGAGGCTCGTGCAGCTGAGTAGGTCGCTCTGTAGCTGTCGAACGTAGAGCCACTTATGGCGTTGATCTCACTCAGAGGGATTGCTCGGTTGTAGTTGTTCTCAGCCTCAATGAACTCCGCTTGTGCAGACTCCACAGCAGCCTCGGCAGCGTAGAGGGTTGTTTGAAGTTGCGCTGGATCGATTGTGAAGAGCCTCTCGCCAGTCGTAACTCGGTCGCCACCCGAGAAGTGAATAGCGCCCAAGTAACCCACGACACGTGGCTCGATAGTGACGCTGTAGTTAGGGCGTGTGGATGTTGCGAACCAAATCTGATCCCGAAGTGGTGTTGATTTAACCACAGCGCTCTCTACGGTGAGCGGTGGAAGAGGTTGCTTTGATTTTGTGTGTTTAGCCTCGCTACACTGCAGTGAAAGTAGGGCAATCAGACCCAACGTGAGCCCGAAGATCCATTCGATATTTCTCTTCATAAGTTATATGTTTTTAGGGGTTTACACAAAAAACATACCCAATTCAGCGGTAAAATGGCGTTGTTGATTGAAAAAAAATATTTTTTTTTGTAAAAATAGCTTGCAAATTCAAAATATTTTATATCTTTGTATAACGTAAAAATATACTCAACAGCTTTTGGCATATTGTGTTAGCAATTATGCTCTATTTGTTAGGCGGTTTGCATTGTGTTTTTTATGATTGAAAGAACAAGGAAAGTTAACAAAATTATACAACCAAATCAATTAAAAAAAAGTAGTTAAAGTATGGAAGCATTATTATCTCAGATCAGCGAGCAGGTTGCAATCTTCACGGAAAATGCAGAGGCTCAGGCAACAAAGAACAACAAGGCGGCAGGCACACGTGCTCGTAAGGCAGCATTGGAGATCTCTAAGTTGATGAAGGAGTTCCGTAAGGTCTCTGTAGAGGCTTCAAAGTAGTCCTCGTCTCAGCGAAGTGTTGCGAGTGGCTTTTGTAATTTAGGGTCTGTTGCGAGTAGCTCTTGTAAGATAGAGCTTTTTTGCGTGCAGTTCTTGTGAATTAGAGCCGTTTCGTTATGATTAATGGTCAGTGATCACCTTAGGGTGGTTGCTGGCTGTTTTTGTTTATGGGGTTGTTTATGGGGTTAAAGTGCACGTTCGTTGAATAATTCAAAACGAGGGGCGTGAAAGTATAAATATTGTAGGGCTAAGTGGAGCGTTTTTGTATATTTGTGCTGTATTTTAACTAAAAGTGGAGATTAGTGAGTAAGAGACTCTTTATATTATTAATGTGTGTTGGGCTTTTTGCCTCTTGTTCCGGCTCGTTTACCGATGGGGTGGATGCTGCATTTGGTGCAGATGTTGAGAGTTCGGCTGATGTGGTTGTGGTTGGTAGTGATGAGGTGGCGTTTTCGGCATCGACTACATCGACTACATCGACTACATCGACTACTTCGTCTACTTCGACACGTGCGGCTATGGATGATGTAGATGCGGGTACTGTTAAGTGGGTGTCGGGCGATAAGATTAGCCTGTGGGGCTACTCAGGCGATGAGGCGAAGATCTCGAACTTGGAGCTAGAGATGTGTTACTACAGCACTTCGCTGCTCTCTAAGGCGATATTTACGGGCACGATGCAGAGCAACACAGATAGTGCCGATGTCGAGTACACATATTATGCAGTGCACCCCGTGCCCGATGAGGTGGAGGGGACAACGGTGAAGTATGAGATCCCGACGGTGCAGAATGGTCGCTATGAGGATAGCACAGCGATAGACCCGATGGTGGCAACATCGAGCAGAGCTGGAGCGCTGCAGGTGGGTAAGTTCTCTGATTTGGAGCTCTCGTTCCGTCACTTGGCGCATATGTTGCGTGTCGAGATTCCCGATGATAAAAACTTTCTTGTGGGCAGAGCTATCAAGAAAGTGAGGATTGATTTTCCTGCGGCAGTCTCGGATGGCTACTTGTCGTTCGACTATCGTACAGGTGAGGGGCTTGCATTTGGCGGAACATCTAAGACGATAGAGGTTGAGTTGGAGAGTGCTGTGAGTGGCGATGGTGACTATATTTGGGTCACTATTCCGCCTCAGACGATGAGTGGCGATTTGACCTTTAGGTGCTTCAATGAGAGCGGTAGCGCCTCGAAAAGTATCACCAAAACCATTAGCAACGTCAGCTTTGGCTCGGGCGAGATCACACCTATTGTGCTCACAGCGCCCGAGATTGATTTGACAAATCTCAATGTCAAGATCACAGCTAACAACCTCGGTGAGAACCCCAGCACGGTGACCTTTACCGCACCCGATGGGGCGCTATTCTATGGAGGTGCAGCGAGTGTGACGTTTAATTATGTCAACGACACAACTTACGAATACCCACTGAGTTACGAGACTTACAACTATGGCGATGCGTTCAGCGGCAAGACTATCGATGTTGGCTACGACTCGACATATGCGGCGGTGAGCAGCACTATCTCGTTGAGCTCAATCGAGGAGAGTTGCGACAATAGCCTCTCGACAGCTGTTCCTTATCTGCTGGATGAGGATTTCTCTTCACTCTCGGAGAGCGACAGCACTGATACTTCGACAGATGACAGCCTTAGTGGGTTGGCTGGATGGGTGGCAGGAAACCGAGCTCAGTGGTATGCTGGCAAGTGTATCGACATTCGAATGTATAGTTGGTCGCTTACATATGAGTCAAGGTTTAATTCACCCACTTTTGCATCAATGGGGCTTAAAAAGGGTGCGAAATTGAAAGTTACATTTAATGCAGATTGGAACAAAAATGTTGCTCGATATGTTCAGTTGATAGTGGGTAGAAGTAGTGGTTGTGATTTAGATGATACAATAAATAACTCAACAACGCTCTATGACACGACTGTTAGTTGGACTACGGGATCGTTGTTTTGGGAAGAGACCCACACTCACACATCGCTGAATGATAAAAATGTAAGCGAAAACAGCACATTTACACTACGAGAAGTCGAGATTGCAAATTGTGCAACAACTGATAGAATTGTGTGGAAAACAGATGGCGAGGCTAATGGTACCTTTAAGTACGAGCATCTGTATATAGACAACGTAAGGGTATCGATAGCGAATTAAAAATATTAAGATATAATGAGAATAAAGAGTGTAATAGCAGCGGCAGCGTTGGCGGTCGGTTGCCAAGGGGCTGATAGTGGCTCGGGGCTCTCGGATAGCTACTCGATGGGTAGCCTCTCGGTGAGCGTTGGCGCTACGTCGTCGGTGGTTATGACGACCAAGAGTTCGGACGAAGAGGTTGTGAATGAGACGCTTGAGATGGGCACAGACACGGAGGGTAACGAGGTTATGTTGCTCCCATCGAGGCTCGATATTGTGCAGAGCGATATTGTGCTCTCGATCACGGGCGATTACATAATTCCCGATGCTGAGGCAGGTGTGCAGTTGGAGGGTGGCGAGAGAGCCGATTTGGAGTTTGAGCCGATGACCATCACGGAGTTTGAGACGGAGGATCGCTACTTCTTCGCTAGTGAGTATCAGGTGAATATGAGCTATGGCGACCCAACTTTAGAGGCTCTGGATAACCCCTGCTACTCGGGCGATGTGACCATAAATATTGTCGCTCGCAAGTCGATAGATGCTGAGGTTACTCTGTCGTTGTGTAACTCGATCCTATACAAGGTTGTGACGACCGAGAAGTTTAACAACTATTACAAACTCGATGAGTCTCAGTTCTTTATCACAACGACTGCAGGCACCGAGCGTGAGTTTGAGGTGAATGAGGAGGATGAGAACGGAGCGGCAGAGAGCGATAGCGCACTATTCTTTGTGGAGGCTGGAACGACACTGACACTCAGCGGTACAACGGTTAAGTCGGGTAACGATGTAGAGCTCACGTTTGAGGGTGAGTTGGGTGTTACGGAGGCTGGATGTTGCTACACGATTGTGATTGATGCTGAGGATGTTGGCTCGTCATCGATCTTGGTCACCTTTGATGATGACATCTCGGAGTTTGCTACTGAGGAGGTGCAGAGTGTTGATATGAGACCCGATATTACTGAGTAACTAAATTTGAATAATAAGGAGTAGAGATATGAGATTTTTAACTATAAATATGAGATTTGTGACTGTAAAATTGATGGTGCTCTTGGCGATGCTTTTCGCTGTGGTGGGGTGTATGGATGAGGATACTTACTACACGGAGGAGGCTGCGGAGGCTGCTGCTGGTGAGTATGGTTATTTGTCGCTTGTGGGGCTCAATGTCTCGTTGCTCAGTGTTACTGAGGAGTGGAGCGGGGACAGCGACTATGATAGTGATGAGAGCAACAACGATGTGGTTTCGGTGGCTACACGTAGCGGTGAGAGTGACTATCGGGATCTTTTGGATGAGGAGCTTGATGAGTGTTGGTTGACAATCGTGAGCACGAACCTTAAGGAGGCTGTGTCGTTGGAGATGAGTTATGACGATTTCTACAGCAAGTCGTTGGAGAGTGAAGATATTGAGGGCTATCAACTCGTTGCTGGTCAGTATGATATAACGATCGACAGCAAGAAGCCAGCCGATTTATTGACTGAGGCTAAGAGCGTCTTGGTGAGCAGCGCTAGCGAAGATGAGCTTGGCGAACCGATGTATCGTGGATATGGAGCGTTCGAGATCAAGGGTAGCGAGGTTACGGAGTTTGGTGTGGATGATGCGATTAAGTGCGACATCAACAATGTAAAGGCATCAGTAGCGATTGCGGCAGACCTTAAGGCGCTGTTTAAACCCACAGCAGATTTGGATGTGGCGGCTGGTGATATTCCGCTTAATGTCTCAATCACGATGGGCAATATGACCTATATATTTGATGGCTCGGAGGAGGATGACACATTTGTCTACTTCGATCAAGAGACGACAGGTGCAACGTGTGATGAGAGCGGTAACTACACCATCGACATCGTTTTGAGCGGTATGTATAACACTGCTGCAGGTGACGAGACGGAATCATACTCAAAGATTGAGGGTTGGAAACAGTCGCTCACTGATGTTCAGGCTGGGCAGAGTAGAAAGATCGGTGTGGGTATTCTCTACGCTAATGAGGGTAATGTTGAGTTTAAGATTACGGTTGAGAGCTGGACTTATAATGAGACGCTTGACATTGATATTATGAGCGCCTATGCAAATGATATTCTCTTGATGGAGGAGGTGATTATCGATTTGGAGACGCTGCCTCGCATTGAGCTCATTGATGGCGGTGATGATAATACTCGATTCATCGCTAAGGAGGAGACGGGGGTCTCGTTGGAGTATCGTTTTACGCCTCGTGATGAGTCGACTATCGCCTCGATTAGCGCTACGACACCTACGTTACTGAGTGGTGCTGAGATGGTTTGGAGCGCTGAGGATGGTGATTTGGGCGAGTTTTCGGAGTACTTCACGGCGAGTGTCGAGGCTGTTAGCAATCGTGTGAGTTTGACAGCTACGGCGTTTGGATTGGAGACCTTGATGGCTAATGACGCTAGCCACGTTACGACATTCACGGTGATAGATAGCAAGGGACGTGAGAGTGTAGATAAATGCACGGTGAACGTGGGTGATGCAACAGCACCGATTGTGGTGTGGCGAGATAAGGATATTACGCAGGCTCAGGAGATCACGGCTGATGGTTTGGACTTTATAATCGACATCGAGTCGAGCACAGCGATCACAGGTTTCACGGTCGATATTGTGAGTGATGTGTTGGATGCTGAGGAGTTGTTGTCGGTTAACCTCAATGCACATATGGATCTTGCCTATCCCGATAGCTCTTATGAGGCTGGTTTGATCTCCTTGGGATTCCCAACGGGTAGCGATATTTTGGGCAAGACATCTATGGTCTTTGATGTGTCGAGCTTTATGCCGATGTTGTATCTCTTTGGCGAGGGTGAGTCGACATTTATTTTGACAATCACAAATAGTGCAGGTATCTCTACAGTGGCACCCGCTATGGTTTATGTTGCACCAACTACGGCTGAGTAGTAAAATATCACGATTATGAGAAGTGTAAAGAGATATTTATTGAGAGCGTTCAACAGTGCGTTATTTAGTGCGTTGCTGCTCGGTATGGTCGCTTTGTCGGCGTGCAGTAAGTTTGAGGAGAGTGCAGATTACAACGATGTTATGGATGAGGGCGAGGGGGCTGTGGCGCTTAGCTGTTCGCTCTCTTCGGTAACTCGTTCGGTGAGCGATGAGATGACTTTGGCGGAGGCTGAGGAGCGTTTGGAGAGCTATATCCTTAAGATATATAGTGTTGATGAGACGGGTGCAGCATCGTTGATCCGTTACTACAAACCTGCTTATGAAGTGCCTGAGGTTTTGTATTTGATGTCGGGTGACTATCGGGCTACGCTCTCTATGCAGGTGGATGCAGAGCCTGTCTATGCAACACGTGAGACGTTGGATTTTACATATGAGGGTGAGAGCGATTTCACCATCAGCGAGGGCAAGCATAGCGATGTAGTGATCTCGTGTGGATTGGTCAATAGTGTTGTGAGGATGCAGCTCGATTCGAGCGACTTTGCAACCAACAGCGATGGCGTGGAGTACACGTTCGATAGCTCGACAGGTATGATACTCATCGATGGCGAGGGCTCTACGACAGATGATAATAATGTTGTGGTGAAGAATATCGTTGGTTACGTTACGGCAGAGAGTTGTGGCTCGGCTGAGGAGGTGATGAAGAGTGCTGAGGGTATGGCTTTGAGCTATAATTTTATCGATGGATCGGGCGCAAAGAGTGACGAGTCGGGGGTCGATTTTATCTGTGATGATGGTTACTTTATGCTTTATGACTACAACACATCGTTGTCGTATGCAATTAGTTTTGACTGCTGCGACAAGTTGGATGGAGAGTTTAAAACATATAGCTCGTTTGGCAAGATTGCAGCTGTGCAGCCACAGACGATCTACACCTTGGCGTTGAGTTGCTCGGATGCAGCAAAGGGTTCGGCTAACCTTTCGATTAAGTTCTCAGAGGTGGATTACACCGAGAGTAACGACAACTTTAGCTTCTCACCTCAGCCAACAATCACGGGTGATGGAATCGGTGGGTCGTTTGATTATATCGGTGGCGATATTACGTATAGCCTTTCGGCAGTGATGCCGTTGAGCAGCGTCACGGTTGAGAGGGATGGTGTGGCGATCTTGGCGATGAGTGGTGGTGCAGCTGTGGAGGGTGTCGATGGCGTTGTGATGGATGTTGCAGCGGACAATATGAGTGCGACACTTACGCTCAGCAGCGACTTCTACGGAGGGTTCAACGCCGGAGGTGAGAATGGCTATAAGATCACAGCGACCGATGATAAGGGTGCGGTGGGTTACGTTACGCCAGCGGCTAAGTTGACGGGAATGCTCACGACACTCAGCGATGCAAATTATTGGCTCAATACAGGTTCATTGACGGCTTATATTGCTGAGAGCAGTGCTGCGGAGGCTAAGGTCTACTGCCGTAGGTTGGGCGGTGATGAGAGTGATTGGCAAGAGCTCGCAATGACGAGTGGCGCTGCACAGGGCGAGAATGAGGCGAAGATCACGGCTGTATGGAGTGATGGAGCAGCTAATAAAAAGGGCAACACCTGTTATACACTTGATTTTGGAGTGTTGGCTCAGGCTACGTATGAGACGAAATTGGAGGTGGATGGAGTGCAGCGAGGCGGTGTTGTGGAGATTACGGCTGGAGGCACTAAGGATACGATCCCATACGCAAGTATGGATAATAGCGGTCTCTCGTGCTTTGGGAGCAGCAACAGCTCAACGACATCGTGGGGTAGCGGTAACAACAGTAACGCCTCATCATTGTGTACACACTCAACTGCGTATGGCGATGGTTGCGCCTACCTCAAGGCAAAGAGCAATGTTACGCTGGTTGATATTGCGCCAGGTAACCTCTTCTTGGGTCAGTTCGAGTTGACGGGTATAATCAGTGCGAACGGTCAGGTCTCGTTTGGTCAATCGTTTACGTGGAACTCACGCCCAACGAGCTTTAAGTTTAGATATAAGGGTACAGTTGGTAAAGTAAATGTCTCGTATTACGATAGTGATTGTACGGAGATAGAGATTGGCGATCAGGATGTTATGACGATCTATTTGGCAATTGTCGATTGGAGTAGTCGCCACGCAACGGTCTCGGGACTATCTCTATCGGGTGTATGGGATCCTGAGAGCGACACGTCGGTTGATTCGGGTAATGTCATCGGCTATGCGATGCTTGACATCGATACAACTACTAATGAGTTTGTGGAGTGTGAGATCCCTGTATATTATTACGACACGGTGACTAAACCATCCAAGACTTATTCGATTGTGGTTAACTGTGCGACAAGTAAGTATGGTGACTACTTGACGGGTTGTGACACGAACGAGATGTGGATAGATAATTTTGAGTTAGGTTATTAGAAACAAAGTTGGTTTGAGAAATAAGGTAATACAACTGCTCACTCTGCTCATCGTCTCGGTGACTGCGGTGATGGCGGAGGGTGATGAACTCACTCGGGAGCAGATCAATGCACTGCGTGAGGAGCGAGGCTTGGTGTCGTTGGATAACGAGTTTGTGCCGAAGGGCTGCATTATGTTTGGCGCAGGAGTGTCGTACTCGGCTCACGATAATGATGATTATAAAGTGCTGCTCATCGAGGGCGTTGAGTCGTATGGTTACACTGTGAAGGCTACACCGATGGTGGCGTATGCAGTGGCTACGAATATGGCGTTAGGTGTGAGAGGTGTCTACAGCCGTAGTCTCACGAAGATGGATAGCGCCTCGATGTCATTTGGTGATGAGGAGGATAGCAGTATCAATCTGAGTATCAACAACTATTATGCACTAACTCAGAGCTACTCGGCGATGGGTATCTGGCGACAATACATTCCGCTTGGGCGCAATAAACGCTTTGCGCTATTCAATGAGATGCAGCTGGAGGTTGGAGGATCGACCACAAAGATGTCGTTTGATGAGCCTACGAAGGGTACATATTCTCGTGGTCGAAATATCTCGCTGGGTGTCTGCCCCGGTATCGTGGCGTTCGCTACAAATGATGTCGCTTTCGAGATTAGTGTCGGTATGCTTGGGCTCTCATACTCAAAGAGTGAGCAGGTGCATAATCAGGTGGAGCAGGGTGAGACCTCGACAACATTCTTTAACTTTAAGATCAACCTTCTCTCCATCGGATTGGGTGTTGCATTCTATCTTTAAACCCAGCTAGCGATGAAAGAGATGATTCAAAAATTTAGGAGCTTGGCTATGATGTTGGGCGTTAGGCGTGGGGTTCGGTCTGTTGTTATGTTGGCGGTGTTGTTGTTTGGTGTAGGTAGTGTTGCGGCACAGGGTGGGGGCGAAGTTGTGGAGCGTGATTCACTTCTGAGACGGACGACACTCTATTTCCATCACAATAGTCTGTGGGTAGATATTGCTGATTTGGCTGAGGTCAATGAGCTCTGCAGGGTCTATAGATCGAATGATAATTCAAGGCTGAAGATTGAGGCGTGGTGTGATAAGACAGGAACGCAGGAGGTGAATGATCGAGTGAGTAGGCAGCGAGCAGAGGGTGTTCGTAGATACTTCATTCGTGAGGGCGTGCAGCCTAAGGATATAACTTTGGTTCGGGGTAATGGTGTAGATTATGATGCAGCGACCGATAGTTTAGCTCGCCGATCGGATGTATATCTTGTGGTGAAGGTTCTAAAGAGCGTTGAGCCCGAAGTGAGTTTTGCACCTAAGTTTGCAGCGGCAGAGGTTGTGGAGGCGACAGAGGTTGCAAAGATAAATGAGGCGGTTGCAACAATAAGCGAGCCTGTAGAAGAGTCCATTGCTGAGCCAACGGTGGCGGTAGCGAAAGATAGTGTGCGTGTGATGACCCCCGACTGGGTGCGTAAGAGTCGTGAGATCGATAGGGCTCGTAACTTCAACCGTGAGGTTAACCATAAGATTAGATACGCTTACAAGGGTGAGTTCGTGATGGGTGCAGCGGTGAGTTATGGCGAGGTGGATAGCGAGAATAGTGAGCTTATGTTGGTGTTGGATGGGATCGATGCAAACGCCTCTTTGCTCTCGATAAAGCCATTTGTGGGGTACTTCTATAAGGATAACCGATGTGTTGGTTTGCGCTTTGCTTATAGCTCGCTCGGTGGTGAGTTGGGTAGCGCTACGCTCGATTTGGGTGAGACCAATGATATTAGTTTTGACATTCCTTACGTTAGCCTTAGTAGCGAGAGCTATTCGTGCGGTATCTTTCACCGTTCGTATGTTGGACTAGACAGGGCTGGACGTGCAGGTCTCTTTGCGGAGATTGAGCTGATGGGCTGTAAGAGCAGGGGTGAGACGGCGTATGAGAAGAGCACCGATGTGATCGAGCGAAGCAGTAGCGAGAGTATCTCGGCAGAGTTGAGTTTCAACCCCGGTGTGGCGGTCTATATTATGCCGAATGTCTGTACAACACTCTCGTTTGGATTTGGTGGTTTGACCTATAAGTCGATCGACCAATATGACGAAAAGGGAAATAGAACGGGTGGACGAATATCCTCAAAGATGAGTTTTAAGTTTAATGTTACGGCGATAAACTTTGGTGTGAATATCCACCTATGGAGTAAAGGTAATAACTCCACTAAAAAATAGAGGCGATGGTTAGAGCTTTGAAATATTTGAGATATATATCTGTAGTGGTGACGGCAGCAGCTGTTTGTGGGCTCTCCGCCTGCGTTAAGAATGATATTCCGTACCCTGTAGTGCCGTTGTATTTGACGGCTATATATGGCGATGGAGTGACGGTTACGAAGTGTGATACGGAGACAAATACACTCTCGGTGGAGCTCGATGAGTTGTGTAATATTCGTGAGGTGTTGATCGATTCGGTGAAGTATAGCACGGAGGCGAGCTTGTCACGTGAGTTGACAGGGGCACTCAACTTGAAGTATCCGATCGATGTGAGGCTCTCGCACTATCAAAATTATGATTGGCAAATCGTTGCTTCGCAGCCTATTGAGCGCTACTTTAAGGTGACGGGACAGATCGGAGCAGAGGTTGTCGATGAGGAGAATCAGACCATCACGGTATATGTAAACACTGAAAAGACCGATATAAATAATATCGTTGTTGAGGAGCTGAAGTTGGGTCCTGTGGGGATCACCTCGCTCTCGCTGGATATAAGCCAGCCGTTGCAATTTTTGACCTATAAAAGTGTTGTGGCGAAGTATTATGATGAGACTGAGCGGTGGAAACTATATGTTGAGCATACGGATATTAAGGTGATCTTGACACTCTGTGAGGCGTGGGCTACGAGTGCGTGGTTGGAGGCGGCTGGTGACACTACTGAGGTGTGTGGATTCTACTATCGTAAGGTTGGCGATGATGACTGGACTGAGGTCGATGTGGCTGACGTTGTGATGGGATCGGGTACATTCTCAACTCAGATCACGGGGTTGAGCCCTCAGACTGAGTATGAGTTTATGGCGTACTCGGGTTCGGATAAATCACCTACCCAGACTAAGGAGTCGGACGCAAAGGCTCAGATGCCAAATAGCGACTTTGAGGATTGGTCGCAACCATCTAAAGCTTGGTTTCCATACTTGAGCGAGTCGGAGGCGTATTGGAGCACAGGTAATGAGGGTGCTACGACTGTTGGCGATAGTTATAATCTAACTACAGGTGTGAGTGATCCACGCACGGGGTCAAGCGGCTCGAAGGCGGCACAGCTGAAGTCTCGTAATGTATTGGTTAAATTTGCGGCAGGTAACCTCTTTGTGGGCGACTATGTGAGAACGGATGGCACAAATGGTGTGGTTGGATTTGGACAGAAGTTTACCTCTCGACCTACAGCGTTACGTGGTTGGGTGAAGTACACACAGGGGACGATCGATTGTGTGGGCACAGTGCCTGCAGGTGAGACCATCGTGAGCGGAACAACGCCCGATCGTGGAATGATATACATCGCCTTGGGTGATTGGACTAAGGAGGAGTACGGTGTGAACCCAGCCGATATGAGCATCGAGGGTACGGATGATACACCGCTCTTGGTCTACACTCGCTACCCATCGACATTCTTTGACCCTACTGCGGACGAGGTGATCGCCTATGGTGAGTATGAGATTACACAGAGCATCGGCAGCTGGACACAATTTACAATCCCGTTGGATTATGCGGTGATGGATCGAGTGCCTACGCATATTATCGTTGTCTGCTCAGCATCAAAGTATGGTGACTACTTCACGGGCAGCAGCGACAGCGTTATGAGCTTAGATGATTTCGAGCTTATCTATTAATAAAGGGAGTAGAAAATTAATGTAATTTGGTGGTGCATAGCTAGAAAAGTCGTATCTTTGCGACAATATGGCTATGTGCTGTGAATTATTTAATCATCAAATCTTCAAAGAATGGGAACAATTTTAGGTATCGTAATCTACTTCGCTTTTGTCTTGACGCTCGGTATCATCGTTTCGAGGCGTAACAAAAATCTTAATGAATACATCATCGCTGCTCGTAGCAATAACCTTTGGGTGACGGCTATCTCGGCACAAGCATCCGATATGAGTAGCTGGCTCTTGATGGGTCTGCCTGGTGTGCTCTATCTGAGCGGTGTGGGCTCGGCTAACGGTGTCTGGACAGCTGTCGGTCTTGTGATCGGTACTTTTCTCAATTGGCACTTCGTGGCGGAGCGTTTGCGCCGTTACTCAGCGATGGCTGGTGACGCTATCACTCTGCCGCAATACTTCGAGAATCGATTTAATGACCCTACACGTCTGCTGAGAATCATTAGTGGCGTTATCATCATCGTCTTTTGTACGCTCTATACAGCATCGGGTTTGAGCGCTGGCGGTAAGCTCTTCTCTATAATCTTGCCTAGTTTCGACTATCAAACTTCGCTCTTGATTACGCTCTTGATCGTTGTGTCGTACACGGTTATTGGCGGTTTTAAGGCTGTCTGTTGGACTGATCTCTTCCAAGGTATGCTGATGTTCTTCGCAATAATCATCATCCCTATGACCGCCTATGGAATGATTGATACATCGGTGGCGATGGCGAACATCGAGCAGGCTGGAGCGGGTTACTTCAACCTCTTTCAACAGACAAATGGCGAGCCGTTGCCCTTTATCTCGATCCTCAACGACTTGGCTTGGGGTGTTGGTTACTTCGGTATCCCTTATGTCTTGATACGTTTTATGGCGACTAAAGAGCCCTCGACACTCAAATTCTCTAAACGTATCGCTATGGTTTGGGTCTCGATTACATTGGCTGCATCGTGTGTGTTGGGTGTGATTGGACGTATGTATTTCGGCAATAGCTACTTGAATAACCCCTCGGCTGCTGAGACGATCTTCATTGAGTTGACACTCGACACCTGTGCGCCACTCATCGCTGGTGTGCTGATCTCGGCAATCCTTGCAGCGTTGATGAGTACAGCCGATTCACAGCTACTCAGCGCTAGCTCTTCGTTTACGAACGATATTGTGAGGGTTGTTTGCAAGCGACAGCTATCTAACCGCACGGAGGTTATCATTAGCCGTGGTTGTATCGTTGTGGTCTCGATCGTTGCAGCGCTGTTGGCTATCGATGAGAACCAAACCGTGATGTCGATGGTGCAGTATGCGTGGGCTGGATTTGGTGCTGCATTTGGACCTTTGGTGCTGCTCTCGTTGTTCAACCGCAGAATGAATTATCAGGGGGCTATCGCTCTAATGCTCACAGGTTTCATTGTGACTGTTGCGTGGAATAACTTCTTGGCTGAGCTTACGGGTGTCTATGAGCTCATCCCGGGCTTTGTCTTGGCGACCATCGTTGGATTGGTTGTTAGCCGCTCTACGAAAGCCCCTGACGCTAAGGTTGTTGAGCTGTTTGACAAAATCAGTTAGAAGTTATGAGTTAGAAGTTATGAGTTATGAGTTATGAGTTATGAGTTATGAGTTATGAGTTATGAGTTATGAGTTATTGGCTTGCTCTCGGTAATACTCAGCAATTACTCAGTCTTACTCAGTCTTACTCAGCAATTACTCAGTCTTACTCAGAATTACTCAGTCTAACACTCTAAAAAATTACCCAGCCCTGCTCAGTAGTAACTGAGTGGGGCTGGGCTTTTTTTTGTTAGACTGAGTAAGGCTGAGTAAGACTGAGTAAGGCTGAGTAATTGTGAGAGCAAGCCCTACTCAGCCCTGCTCAGCCTTACTCAGCCCTACTCAGAAAATACTCAGCTCATACAGGCAAGCATTATTTGATTTCGTAGATTTCGCTTACTCGCTTTACTGAGTTGTCTTTTGGGAAGATGATGTCTAGCGATTCGATCTTCATATCGGGCGTTACGTAGAATCTTACACGTGTCGCCATTCCGTAGTCGGGCTTAGGGATCTGTATCGCCTGTGTCGCCTTGCCGCTCTTTGTGAGCACTACGTTCTCCATTACCATCACTCCGTCATACTCGATCTTGATCTTCTGATTTGGCTTTGTAGCGCTGTAGTTAAGCTTCATCGTCCACTCGCTTACGTAGAAACCGGGGTCGACAAACTCAACCATATACTCAACCCATCGAGGTGCTGCGACCGTCTTAACAACCGCCTTTGGCTTAACGATCTTAGGCATCTTAACCTCGCCACCGAAGTACTTCGAGCGATAGCGTGGATCTGCATCATAGTTGTCGTAGCTCTGTGTGCGTAGTGAGTGCTCAGGCAGTTTACCCCCTGCAACCTTTACAGCCTTTTTGAGCGGTGTATTTGCCGATGAGTTACCAACCAAAACGTCATACGAACCCTCAGTGACAGCGAACGCCTTAGCCTCGTCACACCAGTGAGCAAATGCGCTGTAGGGGACTTTGATCGTTACGCTCTTTGTCTCGCCACTCTTAAGTGCAACCTTCTCAAAGCCTTGTAACATCTTCGATGCCTCGGCACTCTTGGTTGCATTATCCTTGATGTAGAGCTGTACAACCTCTTCGCCCGCCATCTTGCCACGGTTCGTCACATCCACCGTTACAGAGAGCTCACCACCCTCAGCAAGAGAGGTTGTGTTGAGCTGCATCTTCGAGATCTTGAACGATGTGTAGCTCAATCCGTAACCAAATGGATAGAGTGGTTTACCCTTGAAATACATATACGTACGGTTGTTGCGAATGTTGTAGTCGTGCATATCAGGCAGATCTGAGTCCGCTGCAAACCACGTTGTGTTGAGCTTGCCCGATGGGTTTATATCGCCAAAGAGCATCTTCGCAATTGCTGTACCCTGCTCCTGACCATTTGCCCAACCACAGACGATAGCCTTAGCCTGCTGCTGTGCCGCACCAATTGTTGTCGAACCGCTCGGAACAATCACAACGATAACTTTGTCATTCGCCTCACACAACCTCTCCAATAGCTCAATCTGACGACCCGGCAACGCCAATGTCTCACGGTCGTTATTCTCTGTCGCTGTTGTGTTGTCGTTACCCACGAATGCGATCACTACATCAGCCTTTTTAGCTGCCGCTACAGCTTTCGACATATCTACGTTATCATCCTTCTGAGTTACTGCGCAACCAGCCTCGTGGAGCACCTCGCCCGAGAATCGAGCCTTGATACCATCCAAAGGTGAAATCGTGCTCTTTGGGCGACCTGAGTAGATACCCAACCAACATCTATCGGCAAATGGACCAACTACAGCGACACTCTTCAACTCCTCAGCGTTGAGTGGCAAGATGCTCTTCTCATTCTTCAACAGAACGATGCTCTTCTCAGCAGCCTTTAGCGCCAACGCCTTGTGCTCAGCCGACTCAATAAGTGATGCAGGTGTGTTGTTGTATGGGCACTCATCATCCAACCAGAACCCATTGACCATAAAGCGCAAACGCAATAGACGACGCAACGATACATCGAGCTCAGCCTCCGAAACATCACCCCTCTCAAACGCCTCCTTAAGTCCAAAGACCATCGGTGACTCACGTGGGCGGAAACACTCCTGATCGCAACCTGCACGTAGAGCCATCACCGAACCCTCAGCATTAGTCTTTGCATATTGGTGTGTGCGGTGTACTCCGCCAGCTGCTCCCCAATCGGCAACTACATAACCCTCGAAACCCCACTCGTCACGTAACACCGTGCTCAATAGCCACTTATCAGCCGAGCAAGGGATTCCATTCAAGCTGTTTAGTCCGCTCATAACACCTGCTGCTCGCTCCTCGACGATACACGCCTTGTAGGGTGGTAAGTAGTACTCCCTGAGATCCCTCTCGCTCATATTTGACGAGATTCGCTCACGTCTATGCTCCACGTTGTTTGCTGCGTAGTGCTTCACCGTACAGACCGTTTTGAGGTACTTTGGGTGTGTGCCCTGCATTCCTCTCACGTACATCTTCGCCATTTGAGACATCTGATACGGATCTTCGCTGTAACACTCCTCGTTACGCCCCCAGCGTGGGTCTCTCGCCATATTGACAGTGGGGGAGTAGATCATCACCTGACTACGTCCAGCGCTCTGTAGAGCACGTGCCTCATCCGAAATCGCTGAGGCAACATCAAACATAAGGTCTCTGTCCCACGTGCTACCCATCGCATTGTTCTGAGGAAACGATGTCGCTCCGTGTGTCAAGACACCGTGTAGCGCCTCAGCGTACCACATATAGGCTGGAATACCTAAATTCTCGCTTGCAATGATGTCTGAGCTGAAGTAGCGCAACTTCTCCTCAATCGATAGTCGGGGAAGTAGATCCTCAACTCGCTCATCGAATGATTTTGAGCTATCTTTCCAGATGGGTTTCTGCTCAGCAAATGTAACACTTGTCGTTAGTATCGCCACTACGAGCAGGGCTTTTGTTAATCTCTTCATAAATTTTTTGTTGGTTATTATTGGTTCTTTTGTTTTTGTTCTGTGCTCACTCCTCACTCTTCACTCCTCACTCCTCACTCCTCACTCCTCACTCCTCACTCCTCACTCCTCACTCTTCACTCCTCACTCTTCACTCTTCACTCCTCACTCTTCACTCCTCACTACCTAACGAGCGGGGTGAATGTTGCGAAGGGTCTATCGCCTTTATCGCCTGTGTAGAGGGTTAGTTTGCCGCCCTTTACCGCATAACTTGTGGTGCTCTCTAGCGCCTTTATAAATCGCTCTTCAAGCTCCAAATTTGGGCAGAACATCATCGTTGTGCCTCGGCTCTCGATGGTGAGTTTGCCTCCATCCGTGAGGCTGTATTTGCCGATTATTCGGTTGCACTCACCCTTGCCGCTTAGCTGCTGATCCTCGCCCAAAAGTATCGTGTAGCTGTCGCTGTCTAAGCCCTTGATCTGCTCGCCACCAAGTATCGTGGCTTGCCACTCTACACCCTCTAGGGCTATTGGCTCACTGCAACTCATCGCCACAACGGCTGCCGCTACGACTAAAATCGCTCTAAATTTCATCTCTCTTATCTCTTGATGTCACCAGCCGAGAACATCTCCTTAAGGCTACCCAACGAGCTGATTACGCCTGTTGCCTCGTACGGCATATAGATCGTCTTGTTATCCTCGCCACTGGTCATCTCTCTGAGTGTCTCGATGTACTTCACCGCCAACATATAGGTCGCTGGATTTGTGCCTGTAGAGCCTATCGCCTCGCTGATTTTCGCTATCGCTTTAGCCTCCGCCTCAGCCTGTAGGATCTGAGCCTCAGCCAATCCCTGAGCCTTGAGTATAGCTGTCTCCTTCTCGGCTGCAGCGGTGTTGATCTGTGCCTCCTTAGCTCCCTCCGACTTCAAAATTGCCGAGGTCTTTTCGCCCTCTGCTCTGAGTATCTCAGCCCTTCGGTTACGCTCGGCTTGCATCTGTTGCTCCATCGCCTTGATGATGTTTGTCGGCGGTGTAATGTCCTGTAGCTCAACACGGTTCACCTTTACGCCCCACTTATTCGTTGCATCGTCCAACACCGCCCGTAGCTTTGAGTTGATGGTGTCACGAGAGGTGAGGGTCTCATCCAGCTCCATCTCGCCAATGACGTTACGAAGTGTCGTCTGTGTAAGCTTCTCAATCGCATTGGGCAAGTTATCAATCTCATAGACCGCCTTAATGGGGTCGACAATCTGAAAGTACAACAGCGCATTGATCTCAGTGAGTACATTATCACGAGTAATCACATTCTGCTTAGCGAAGTCGTAAACCTGCTCACGAAGGTCGATCGTCTGTGTCTGTGCAAATGATGAGTAGGTGTCGCCATCCATAGTGCGTGTCGAGCGCCTCACGATAAACATTCGAGCCTGATCGATGATTGGCCAAATTATATTCACACCCGATTCGAGTGTCCTGTCGTAACGTCCCAATCGCTCCACGATACGTGTCTCCGACTGAGGAATAATCTTGATGCTGCGTAGTGCAACGACAATCACGAGGAGTGCTAAGACCCCAAAAATTAACATACCGCCCTCCATAACTTTATCTCTTTTTAATTATTAATACAACACTCTCAACCTCCACGATCTCCACACGTTCGCCCACCGCAAAGGGCTCATCTGTGTCGTTCTCCACTCTAGCTTTCCAGTCGTCACCATCCACAACTACACGACCCTCGCCACCCTTAAACTCACTACTGACTGTAGCCACACGTCCAACCAAAGCGTTTACATTAGTCTTGACCCGACCACCGCTCTTGGCTATGAAGTAGCGCAAAGCAAGAGGTCGCACCGTAACCATCGCAACCAACGAAAGGAGAGAAAACGAGCCAAGTTGCCACATAACGCCCCCTCCCAAATATGAGACCAAAGCTGCACACAACGCCCCAAAGGCGAAGCATACAACAGCGAAACCGAGCGTGAAGAGCTCGATGAAGATAGCCACCAAAGCAATTGTGACCCAGATTATCCAACCATCCATAACGAAATAATTATACGTCTCAAAGATAGTGAAAATAATCGGGATCACAAAATAAATTTTTAATCGCCTACCGCTGAGTGGTTTGCGACCTCACGATGGACTATTTGCAGCAGTCCGCTGAGTGCTGGTGACACTCCGTTGCTGTTGCCTTTGGGTCACACGCTGTAGCCTTTATGTCGACCTTTTTGAGGTGTGCGATCACCGCCTCGTTAGAGCACTTTGCTTTGTCGTACTCTACGGTTATGCTCTTTTTCGGCAGATCTACATTGACACTCTTCACACCCTTTTGATAGGGGAGTGTATTCATCACCTTTGTTACGCAACCTTGACAATCGATGTCTGTTGTGTAGCTGCACTTTACGATCTCTTTCTTTGGTTTCTCTGCTGCAGTTGCTGTTGTTGCTGATGTGATGCTTGCTATTAGTGCTGCTGATAACAATGCTGTTTTTAATAGATTTTTCATATTGTTTTTTATTTGTGTTGTTTATTGTTTTTTTATTGAGTAATTTCTGAGTAAGGTTGAGTAACTCTGAGTAAGGCTGAGTAACTCTGAGTAAGGCTGAGTAACTCTGAGTAACTCTGAGAATTACTGAGAGCAAGCCCAACTCAGCTTTACTCAGAGTTACTCAGCCTTACTCAGTAATACTCAGCTCATACAGGCAAGCAAAATAACTAATAATTAATAAAGGTTTAGTCTCACGCCTATGTAGAACTTCCGTCCCATCAGTGAACCCCAAATCACCGATGAGTTGAACTCACTGCTGAAGGGTTGGTCTGCCGAGATGATTGGGTCGGGCTGCATATAGTTGCCGATATTCTCACACCCTGCATATATTTCCCACGCCGCCACTCGGCGACTAATCTGAGCAAAGAACATTGGGTAGGCTGGTGAGTATTCGCTGTTGGTGAGGTCGCCATCGAGCGCTGTGAGACGTGTCGAGCCGTTGAGTTGTGCTGTTGCATCCAAAACCCACTTGCGCATTGGTGTTGCGTACTGAGCATTTAAGAGTGTCTTATATCGGCTCACAAGGGGTCTCTCAACGCTCTGTGTCGAGCCATCGGGACGAAGGAGCGTGATCGAGCTATCGGTGTAGCGGAACGTTGCAAATAGGTCTAAACCCTTGGCTGCTGCCCACGTTAAGTCAACTTGATAAGTATCTGTCGTTGAGTGGTTTGCGGTGTTGTAGATATGGATTGCACTGTCTCCCCACTCCTGATCGACCACCACGGTGTTGGCGAAGTCGGTGCGGAAGTAATCCACGCTGATCGTTGCGTCACCAGCCTTGATGATCTTGAACCGCTGAGTGAGGCTACCGCCCCACGTTAGCGCCCTCTCCTGTCGGTCGAAATCTGAGCCTGTGCCCCTCTCGAAGATGATCTCACGACCCGTTGCCAACATCCAAATATTGTCAGTGATGACGTTTTGTGTGCGGTGACCCATACCTGCCGATGCACGTAGCGTTGTGGTGGGTGTTAGTGACCACTTAACCTGTCCTCGGGGGGTGAGGTGGTAACTTTGATAGTAACTGTTGTAGTCGCCTCTGAGCCCAGCTATTAGCGAGAAACGATCCCTGTATTTATAGGTGTACTCGGTGTAGATACCCGCCTCATTCTCGGTGCGGTCTAGGTTGTAGGTGTTGTCGATTGTCGCTGTTCGGTTCTCGACCTGTTCGTTGATGCTCTCTAGCTGAGCTGATAAGCCCACGATTAGTGAAGATGAGGGGGTGAAGTAACGGTTGTACATAAGGTTAATTGAGGCTCTGCTCTCAGCTCCATCATAGTTATTGAGCCCGAAGTAAGCATCCTCATCGAAGTAGTCGTAGTCAACCATAAAGGCGATGTTTGAACGTAACTCTTCACGCTCCTCATAGTCGTAGACCCCCTTGCCAACGGGTGTTCCGAATTTGAAGTAACCATTCACACCACGGTTCTGAATCTCCGATCCGTAGATGTTGTCCGCCAACATATATTCACGGCGAGAGGTGTCATAAGCTGTCATTCCGCCCAATCGATCCTCCTCCAAGAGCTTCACGCCCCAACGTAGCTGTGTGCCGTTTGAGGCTAAGTAGCTCCAGCGGTTGGCGATGTTGTATTGCTGTGCGAGCGGCAGATCCCGAAAACCATCGTTGTTGTGATCCATATCGACCAGATCGGTGTCAGCCGAGATGTGCATTAACACCACCGTGTGTAGCTTGCCGCTCTTGCCTACGGGCTGTGCTGTCGAGAGGTTTAGCTCGGGTTTGAGCTCATTGTTAAGGTATAGATTGAGGAACAGACGCTCGCTGTCGGTCGGCTTGCGGTGTTCGAGGTTGATCTGTCCAGTGATCGCCTCGTGCCCTGCTGTGACAGATGAGATTCCCTTTGAGACCTGTATCGAGTTGAGCCACATTCCGGGGGTGTAGCTCAGTGCATAGGGTGATGAGATGCCTCTCATAATGGCTCTGTTCTCATCCAATATCTGTGTGTATGTTCCAGCCAAGCCCAACATCTGAATCTGTCTCGCTCCCGAAATTGCATCGCTGAAACCAACCGTCACCGAGGCTGAGTTCTCAAAGCTCTCGGCTAAGTTGCAGCAAGCCATCTTGCATAGTCCAGCGAACGAGATCACCTCATTCTTGGCTATCCCGTCCAAGCTTATGAAGTTGGCGTTGAGTTTGCTGTGCACCTCTACGCTCTCAATATCACGCAGCGATTGGAGCTTTATGTCGAGCCTCTCAGCCCCATTTGCGACCGCTATTGTGTCGATCTTGTAGCCCAACATATAGGCTACTAACTTCTCATTATCCTTTACTCTGTGGAGCCTGAATCGCCCCTCTGTATCGCTCGTGGTGGCGACATTTGTCCCAGCCCAAACCACTGTTGCGCCAGTGACTACTGTACCTGTATTATCCTTTATAGAGCCTGTCACACTCTGTTGTATGGGGGCTGCTGAGGATGGTGTTACGCCTCCGCATAGCGACACAGTGGTGGCTAGGGCGGCTAAAAAATATATGTATCTATTCATTGATTTTTATCTTAGCTAATGAAACAATCTAACGAACCCGACAGCAACTCTGTGTGTGGGTTTGATGGGTTGTGATTAAGCCAAGACGGGGGGTGCTCGTAGCGAGCGAGAGGTGAGTGTGCAGAGCCTCCAAATGCGTTCATCCTCAGTGTGTTCAATGTTGCTTGGTACTGAACAGAGGAGTGTCGACAGAGCCACGATGATGGTGAAGAGTATCGCTGCTGCTGAGCCTATTTTTGTCGATCTATTCTCTGAGGATTGTGGTGTAAACTCTAGCTGTATAGAGGTGTTGGCTGTGCACTTATGGTCAAGCACAAAGCGGTGTGTGTCGCAGTCGTTTGTGTGTTTTTCGCAGCTGCAGCAGTGGTGTTGCTGAGTGTGTGTAGGTTCGCAACAGTGGTTGAGTGAGAGCGAAAGCATAGTGCCCCCACCGATGAGAAGTATCACCAGCAGTATTGTAGACATTATCGATCGCCGAACATTCATTTTAGTTATTAGTTATTAGTTAGGAGTTAGGAGTTAGGAGTTAGGAGTTAGGAGTTATTGGCTTGCTCTCATAATCATTCAGCCTTACTCAGCCTTACTCAGCCTTACTCAGCCTTACTCAGCCTTACTCAGCCTTACTCAGCCTTACTCAGAATTACTCAGAATTACAAATTATTTCCGTTCCAAAGATACGTATTATTTTTGAAATAATTACCTTTGCACTATGAAAATTTTTGAAATAATTACCTTTGCACTATGAAAAGTAGAGCTAAAGCACAAAAAACGATTGATGAGATCCTCAAAGAGCATTGGGGTTACGACTCGTTTCGTCCTATGCAACAAGATGTTATTCAGAGTGTTATGAGCGGCAAGGATACGTTGGTGTTGATGCCTACGGGTGGCGGTAAATCACTCACTTATCAAGTTCCAGCGTTGGCTATGAATGGGACGACTATCGTCATCACTCCGCTCATTGCTCTTATGAACGATCAAGTCTATCGCCTCAGGCAGCTAGGCATCAAGGCTCTAGCGATCCACTCAGGGTTGTCGCCCAGCAGCATCATCAATGCGATCGACCTCTGTCAATTTGGCGATGTTAAGTTGCTCTATGTTGCGCCCGAGAGGCTCACTTCGGAGAGCTTTATTAGGCGAGTTGCAGGGCTTAAGGTCTCGTTTATTGCTGTCGATGAGGCGCACTGTATCTCGCAATGGGGTTACGACTTTAGACCCTCATATCTCTGTATTGGGGAGTTTCGTGAGCGCTTCCCCGATGTGCCGATATTGGCTCTCACAGCATCGGCTACTAAGCGAGTGTGTCGAGATATAATGCGGCGATTGAACTTCAAAGAGCGCAAGGTGATGATGGGTGACTTCTCACGTCCTAACCTTTCGTACGTAGTGCGCAGGTGTGAAGATAAGCGAGGTATGCTGGAGAGGCTCTTGACGAGTGTTGATGGTGCTGCAATTGTCTATTCACGAACTCGGGCGGAGAGTGAGGCTGTGGCTCAGATTGTGGAGGAGATGGGTGTGAGCGCTACGTTTTATCACGGTGGGTTACCCTATGCTGAGCGAAACATCAGACAGGATGAGTGGATGAGGGGCGAGAAGAGGGTTATCTGTGCAACAAATGCTTTCGGTATGGGGATCGATCGCTCGGACGTGAGGTTGGTTGTCCACTACTCAATGTGCGCAAGTATCGAGGCGTATTATCAGGAGGCTGGACGAGCAGGGCGAGATGGAGAGAGGAGCTACGCTGTGTTGCTCTACAGCAATAACGATATGGAGCGAATAGAGACTATTATCGATAAATCGTTCCCGACGTTGGATTTCATCAAGGAGTGTTACGACAAGATTTGTGCCTCGTTGATGATTGGATACGGGGAGGGTGAGGGTGTCAATTTTCCGTTTAATCTGAGGGAGATTTGTGTGCGTGAGGGGTGGTGGAGCGATAGCGTTCTCAGTGTGATCAAGATATTGAGCATCTGTGGTTACCTCTCGTATGATGAGCAGTCGGAGTCTCCAGCACGGGTCTTCTTTACGGTTAGTCGAGATGACCTCTATCGGGTGCGAATCAACCGACCCGATTTGGAGCAGATCATACTTCTGTTGTTGCGAAATTATGAGGGTATCTTTAGCGATTTTAGGGTCATAGACGAGGAGTGGCTTGCTCAAAGGGGTGGCTATACAACGGAGCGAATTAGGGAGCTCTTGGCGCTGTTGTGGCGTTCGGGTGTGATTCGTTATATTCCCTCTCAGCGCACGGCACTTCTTCGTATGGGGTCGGCTCGTGTACCTGTTCGGGATCTATATATTTCGCCTGAAGTCTATAAATTTCGGCGAGACCTCTACTTCAAACGCTTTGCCGATATGAACTGTTACACCCTCAACGAAAGCCGATGTAGGGCACGTATGTTGGTTGAGTACTTCAGTGTTGACAGCGGCGAGGATTGCGGTATTTGCGACATCTGCATCGAGAGGCGCAAGGCTGCTCGGGGTGAATAGTTGCGAAAATGACAAAAAAGGTCTGCAGTGGTGCTGAATATCGAGAATTTTTCGTATATTTGTAATTAAGTAGTGTAAAACAATTATTGCCATATTTTTAAAAGCACTCTTGGAGCGATATTTTTCACTGTTAAATCTCAATATAGAATAACTATATTTTCGATTTAATAGTAAAAAATCTCATCTCCAATAGCACTCTTAAAAATACACCAATAATTATTTTACCCTACTTAGTTATAACCCATAACTAAAAAAGTGTTTTTAATAAATTGGAATTAGTTGTCAGAAGAGATATTATATAGTTCAACAATCAGTAATGAGCAGACGGCTGAGTTGCCAGCGCTCTCATTTAGAGGTGAGATTGTTGTTGTGGATCGTGAGGAGCAGATTGCGGCGGCTTGCGAAGATCTTGCCTCGTATCGTTACATTGGGTTCGATACCGAGACTCGCCCATCGTTTAGGGTGGGTGTGATCTATCGAGTGTCGCTGTTGCAGCTCTCTACGCCTACTCGTTGTTACCTCTTTCGGCTCAATCGGATACCCTTCGATCGGGCTATTCAGAGGTTACTGGAGAGTGAGAGTGTTGTGAAGTTGGGGGCTGATGTGGCTGGCGATATTCGTTCATTGAGTGAGCTGAGACACTTCAAACCTAAGGGGTTTTACGATCTGCAGGGGGTGATTTGGGAGTGGGGTATCGAGGAGAAGAGCCTGCGCAAAATGTCGGCACTCACCTTGGGCTACAGGATCTCAAAGGCTCAGCGGTTGAGTAATTGGGAGGCGCAACAGCTCACGCCACAGCAACAGAGCTACGCCGCAACAGATGCGTGGGCGTGTATCGAGATATACAACAGACTGCAACAGATGGAGAGGTTGTCACCAGAGAGGAGAAGAGAGATAGAGCGGCAGCGAGCAGAGGCAGCTAAGGCGGCAGCCGAGAGGCGAGAGGCGAAGAAGAACAAGAGAGGTTATTATAACAAAAAAGATAGAAAGAGAGATGGCGAGAGCACAAATGTACCTCAAACGAGGAAAGGATGAGTCACTAAAGCGAAACCACCCGTGGATATTCTCGGGTGCAATCGAGAGGGCTGAAGTTGACGAGGAGCTCACGGAGGGTGAGGTTGTGGATGTATATATGAATGGCGGTGAGTATATCGCTTCGGGTCACTATCAGGTGGGTTCTATTGCTGTGAGAGTCTTGACTTTTGAGCAGGAGGAGATCGACAGAGAGTGGTGGTGTAGGCGTGTAGCGGCAGCTTATGAGGTGCGTCGGGCACTGCAGCTGACGGGTAGCGAGGAGACTACTTGTTATCGACTTATACACGGTGAGGGGGATCTTTTGCCTGGGCTCATTGTCGATATTTACGGATCTGTGGCGGTTGTTCAGTGTCACTCGGTGGGGATGTATCTCTCACGTATGGATGTTATGGAGGCGTTGCGTACGCTCTATGGTGAGCGGTTGACGGCGGTCTATGACAAGAGTGCTCAGACACTTCCGTTCAACGCTAAGACGGGCGCTATTGATGGCTACCTCTATGGTGGTCACAACTCGATTGAGGAGGATGGTCACGTGGTGTTGGAGGGCGGACATAAGTTTGCGGTGAATTGGGAGCGAGGACAAAAGACGGGTTTCTTCATTGACCAAAGATATAATCGTGAGTTGGTGCAGCGCTACTCTAAGGGTCGCACGGTGCTCAATACTTTTTGTTACACGGGTGGTTTCTCGGTCTATGCGATGGCTGGAGGGGCTTGTGAGGTCTGCTCGGTTGACTCTTCGGAGAGGGCTGTACGGTTGGCGGATGAGAATATGGTTTTGAACTTTGGCGAGGGTGTGGCTCATAGTTCTGTGGCGGTGGACGCTATGGAGTACCTCAAGGATATTGGCGATAAGTATGATTTGATAATCCTCGACCCACCAGCCTTTGCTAAGCATCACAAGGTATTGGGTAACGCTATGCAGGGTTACAAGAGGCTCAACGCAAGGGCTCTCTCTCAGATCAAGAGTGGGGGAATCCTCTTCACATTCTCCTGTTCACAGGCGGTCTCAAAGGAGCTCTTCCGCACAACGCTCTTTTCGGCAGCGGCTATCGCTGGGCGCAAGGTTAGAATCCTCCACCAGCTAACGCAACCTGCAGACCACCCTATTAATATTTATCACCCCGAGGGCGAGTACCTCAAAGGGTTGGTGCTCTATGTTGAGTAATAACTGAGAATTACTGAGTAGGGCTGAGTAGGGCTGAGTAGGGCTGAGTAATTGCTGAGTAAGACTGAGAAGAACCAACTCAGAACTACTCAACCTTACTCAGAGTTACTCAGTAACACTCAGAGTTACTCAGTAACACTCAGAGTTACCAAAAAAACAACCAAACTAAACCAAAGAATATGAAAACAAAACTATGCAGTGCAGCAGCCGCAGCTCTATTGTTAGCCGCCTGCTCAACAGAGAGTGAGCGCTACACACAGGTCAAAGCAGAGCCATTCACGAACGCTAAGATCGAGGCGCAAGTAGATGCAATCTATAATAAACTAACAGCTGAGGAGCGTTTAGCACAGCTGCAGGGAATCCGCACGGAGGTGTTGATGAGGGACGGTAAGGTCTCAAGAGAGCTCTGTAGGGAGTTGATCCCCAACGGTATCGGACACATCTCTCAATACGCTTGTATGCTCGATTTAGAGCCTAATGAGTTGCGTGATGTGGTGCGTGATATACAGGCGTACTTGATGGAGGAGACACCCTCTAAGCTCCCTGCAGTGTTCCACGAGGAGGCTATCACGGGTCTCGCTGCAAAGGGTGCAACGACCTATCCGCAGCAGTTGGGAATGAGCTGTACGTGGAATCCCGACTTGATGCAGCAAAAGACTGCATACACAGCTGAGAGTATGCGTGAGGGTGGTTCGTTTATGGCGCTCTCGCCTAATTTGGATGTCATTCGCACAGCGGTGTTCAACCGTGGTGAGGAGGCTTTGGGTGAGGATGGTTACTTGACGGCTCGCCTTGGTGTAGCCTTTGTGGAGGGTCTACAGACGGCTGATCTTAAGACGGGTGTAGCCACTTGCGCTAAACACTACTTGGGTTATGGTGGTAGTTCGGAGAACGATGAGAAGGTGGTTTGGGAGGAGATCCTGCTGCCCTATGACGCTGTGATTAACTACGCTGGGTGTAAGAGTGTGATGACGGCTTACCACCAAGTGGACGACATATATTGTGTATTCAATAAGAATATAATCACAGATATTTTGCGTGGTAAATTGGGTTTTGACGGCTTGTTGGTGAGCGACTACGGGGCGATTGCTCAGAAGGGTAAGGTCAAGAATCAGACGCACCAAGATCTCGTGGAGAGGGCTGCAGCGGCGATTAATGCAGGGTGTGATATGGAGTTCTCGGAGGGTGTCTGTTTCCCAAATATATATGAGGCGATCGAGCAGGGTCTGATGAGTAAGGCGGCTTTGGAGCAGGCTGTGAAACGTACGCTCACGATGAAGGCTCGGTTGGGTCTCTTCGATGAGAGTGTGCCGTTATATAAGGAGGGCAATATCGATATGGATAAACCGAAGTATCGCAAGCTCGCTTATGAGGCTGCTGCTCAGTCGGTTGTGTTGTTGAAGAATGACGGGGTGTTGCCTCTGTCGGCTACCTCTGGACGAATCGCTTTGGCTGGTCCGAACGCTAACTCTGAGTGGGCGATGTTGGGTGACTACACCTATCAATCTATGCACCACTTCCACAGGAGCTTGCCTGTGAGCTTTGAGAGCCCTAAGGTCTACACATTCAAGGAGGGAATGGAGAGCCGTCTGAGGGGGGCTACATTGGAGTATCAGCGAGGTTGTGACTGGAGTATGGAGAGTGAGGCGTACTTGAAGTTGAAATCGGACGAGGATAATCGTTTCGTGAGGGCTAAGGTGCGTAACCTGCAACTCAATCTATATGAGAGTGTTAAGGATGAGACTTCGTGGGAAAAAGCTATCGCTTTGGCTAAGAGCAACGATGTCGTTGTGGTGGCTGTAGGTGAGAACTTGGCGCTGTGTGGCGAGGGTCGAGGTCGTAAGGGTATCGGTCTACCGGGTAAGCAACAGAGGCTCGTGGAGGAGCTTATAGATATGGGTAAACCTGTTGTGATGGTGGTCTTTGGCGGTCGTCTGCAGGTGTTGAGCGAGAAGGTGTTGAGTGGTGCAGCAGCGATTGTGCAGGCTTGGTATCCAGGTGAGGAGGGTGGTAACGCTGTGGCGGATCTGCTCTTCGGAAACGTCAATCCATCGGGTAAGCTCTCGACTACTTACTCCAACAAACACGATGTTGTGGATGTCTGTTACAACCGTGCAGATGAGGGGGTTCGTGAGGCGATCTATCCATTTGGTTATGGACTATCTTACACGACTTATGGATACTCAGAGTTCGAGATGCCTCGTGAGGTGAAGATCACCGACCGTGAGTTTGAGATCTCGTGCAGGGTGACCAACACAGGCAAGATGGCGGGTGATGAGATTGTGCAGCTCTATGTATCGCCACTCGATAAATCGTTGCCTCTCAAACCTATACAGCTCAAAGGGTTCAAGCGTGTGAGCCTCAAAGTGGGGGAGAGTAAGGAGGTTCGCTTTAGGGTCTCACCTCGTCTCTTGTCGCACTACTTGGGTGGCGAGTGGGTCGTTAACTCAGGTCGATACTGCTTTAAGATTGGTGCATCGTCAGCTGATATTCGCCTCTCGGGCGAGGTGGAGCTCACGGGCGAGGAGATGAGATCTAAGGATCGAGAAGTTTACTTCTCGCTTTAGTTATTAGTTATGAGCTATTTTGCTTGTCTGTATGAGCTGAGGGGAGGGGAGCTAGCTCCCTTTTAGCTTTGGCTTGCCTATATGAGCTGAGGGGAGGGGAGGGGAGCTAGCTCCCTTTTAGCTTTGGCTTGCCTATATGAGCTGAGGGGAGGGGAGGGGAGCTAGCCCAACTCAGCCTTACTCAGTAATACTCAGCCTTACTCAGCACTACTCAGCAAAAAATAAGAAACACAACCTAAAATAAAATAAACTATGAAAAGATTTTTTTCTGCACTCTGTGCAGTAGTACTCTGCTCGAATGTAGCCTTGATGGCGGATTCTCGTGAGCTATTCGACTACGGCTGGCGATTCACCAAGGGTGAGGCAGAGGGGGCTGAAAACCCCAAATTCAATGATTCTAAGTGGCTGTCGGTCGATTTGCCTCACGACTGGAGCATCGAGGGCGAGTTTAGCCAAGATAACCCCTGCTTCTCACGTGGAGGTTGGTTGCCTACAGGTAAGTGCGCCTACAGAAAGAGTTTCAAGGTCGATAAGGCTGATGAGGGTCGTCGGCTCGTCATCTACTTCGATGGTGCTTATCGCAACTCTACGGTCTACATCAATGGCGAAAAGTTGGGTTTCCGCCCGATGGGTTACATCGCTTTCCACTACGATATGACCCCTCACATCAAGTTTGGCGAGGTCAATACACTCACCGTCAAGCTCGATAACTCTTCGCAGCCCGGTAGCCGTTGGTACACAGGTACAGGTATCTATCGCCACGTCTATCTGATTAAGAGCGAGAAGCTGCACATCCCCGTGTGGGGCAACTACATCACAGCCAACGAGGTGAAGGGCGACACCGCTACGGTACGTTTCGAGACCACGATCAACAACGAAGATAGCGAGGCTAAGGAGTGCAAATTGCGCTACACAATAAGCGATGCTGAGGGTCGTCCAGTGGCGACACAGTGCACCGAGATGGGAAGTGTAGAGGCTGGTAAGAGCAGCGTTGTAAAGAGCACTATAGAGCTCGTGAGCCCCAAATTGTGGTGCACAGAGCGTCCATACCTTTATAATATAAAGACTGAGCTCGTGGCGAAGTGTGGTAAAGTTCTACAGAGCGAGCAGACCAAGAGCGGTATCCGCACGTTCTTCTTCAGCTACGAAGATGGTTTTAGGATCAACGGCAAGACGCTAAAGATCAAGGGTGTATGTCTACACCACGCTGGTGGAGCGATGGGTGCAGCTATCCACCGTGCCACGGTTGTGCGACAGATGGAGAAGCTCAAAGCGATGGGTTGTAACTCGGTACGTACTGCTCACAACGCATTCTCGGAGGAGTTCCTCAACGTCTGTGACAGTATGGGAATGTTGGTGATGAGCGAGACCTTTGATGAGTGGATCGATGTGAAGAAACCAACGGTGATGGTGAGCGGTGTGAAGAAGAATATCCCGATCGATTACTACGCAAACATCTTCGAGGAGTGGGCTTACAGAGACTTCACAGACCACATTATGAGGGATCGTAACCACCCATCAATCTACACGTGGTGCATCGGTAATGAGATCGAGACACTCCACCACGATGAGGGTACTCCGATCGCCTTTAAATTGGCAAAGATTGCCCACGAATTGGACTACCGACCTGTGTCGAATGGTGCACACGGCTACGGCTGGAACAGATGGCCCAAAGATGCTCCAGTGGCGGCTAGCGACATCTACGGCTACAACTACATCAAGGCTGAGGGAATGGACAGGGAGCGTAAGCTGCGCCCATATGCACGTGCAATCATCACAGAGCACGAATCGGCTCAGGGCTTCTTGCCTCGTGGAACTTACTTCATCAACAAAGAGCAGGAGAAGGCTTGGTGGGACAAGTTGGGCTACGAGAAAGATGGATCGTATCAGTGGGCTACTGTGCGCCGAGATCTCATCGGTTCGTTTGCGATAGACTCTTGGCGAGAGATCAAGAAACGTGACTATATAATGGGTGTCTACATCTGGACAGGATGGGACTACTTGGGTGAGGTGATTCCGTTTGGTTGGCCTGCACGATCTTCGTCATTTGCTCCGATCGATTTGGCTGGATTCCCTAAGGATGGTTTCTACTTCTACCAAAGTCAGTGGAGCGATACCCCAATGGTGCACGTCTTCCCACACTGGAGTTGGAGAGGTAATGAGGGTGCTCCGATCAAGATCACAGGGTTCACCAATGGTGACGAGGTGGAGCTATTCATCAACGGCAAATCACAGGGTAAGCGCACAAATTGCCTCGATAAGGTTGAGTATCAGACGTGGGACGTGAAGTATGAGCCCGGTGAGTTACGAGCTGTGAGCTACCGCAATGGAGCGAAGATCGCTGAGAAGGTGATCCGCACGGCTGGTGAGGCAGTGGGTGTGGTGACGGAGCTAAGCAAGAGGGTTATGAGCAAGGGTGGTCAGGATCTCATCTATATTGAGTGTACGCTGGTTGATAAGGATGGCAACGAAGTGCCCACAGCGAACAATATGCTCAACTTCAAGGTGTCGGGAGCGGCTACGGTTGCAGGTATGGATAATGGCGACAATATGTGTTTAGAGCCATTTAAGGGCACGTCTCACAGCGCTTTCAACGGCAAGTGTTTGGTGATACTTGAGTCTACGGCTAAGGCTGGAGATGTCTCGCTCACTATCTCGGGCAAGGGGCTCAAAAGCTCGGTTGTGCGGGTTCGTGCTGAGTAGGGCTGAGTAAGGCTGAGTAAGGCTGAGTAATTCTGAGTAAGGCTGAGTAATTCTGAGTAAGGCTGAGTAGGGTTTACCCTCAGTAATACTCAGCCTTACTCAGCCTTACTCAGAAATACTCAGCTCATACAAGCAAGCAAATAACTCATAACTAATAACTCATAGTTCACATCGCCTTAATCTCTTTGTAATATTTGGTGCATACTTTTGTGGCATCAAAGTTTAACTAAAAAAAGATTATGAAGAGACTTAGATTTTATGCAGGTATGATGTTAGCTGTGGCGATGCTTAGTAACACAACCGCTACATTTGCTGCAGATGCAGATGACAACACGATGGCGTTTAACCTTGCCAAGGGTTCGACCGAGATGGGTACGCTCCGTGGACGTGTGGTTGACACAACGGATCAGTTCCTTTCGGGAGCGGCTGTCTACATCAAGGAGCTCAACCGTGGAGTGGCTTGCGATGCTAATGGTTACTACACGTTCCAAGCTCTACCTAAGGGTGACTACTCTGTGGAGGTGTCCTACGTAGGTTACAACACAACTACTGAGAGTGTGAAGATCACAGCGAATGAGACTGCACTACTCAACATCAAGATGGATGAGGGAACGACAATCGAGAATGTTGTTGTGACGAGTGTTATGAAGGGACAATCTCGTGCGTTGAGTTCACAGAAGAGTGCACTGAATATGATGGATGTGATCTCATCGGATCAGTCGAGCAAGTACCCTGATTCAAATATTGGTGATGCTTTGAAGCGTATCTCGGGAGTGAATGTTCAGTACGACCAAGGTGAGGCACGTTTTGGTCAGGTGCGTGGTACGCCTGCAGATATGAGCTCTGTGACGATCAATGGCGATAGGTTGCCATCGGCTGAGGGTGGTACACGTAATGTACAGTTGGACTTGATCCCTGCGGATATGGTTCAGACTATCGAGGTGAATAAGGTTATCACGCCCGATATGGATGCTGATGCGATTGGTGGAAGCATCAACCTCGTTACGAAGAACTCGCCATCTCGTCAGGTTATCACAGCTAATGTTGGTTCGGGCTATGATGTTGTGGCTGAGAAACCCAGCTTGAATCTCGGTTTGACTTATGGTGATGTATCTGATAATGAGAAGTTTGGCTATATGGTTTCGGCATCGTATCAGAACAACTTCTTGGGTTCGGACAACACTGAGTTTGCGTGGGCTGAGGTTGACGGCAAGGATTTGGTTGATGAGTATCAGATTCGTCAATATTATGTTCAGCGTGAGCGTCAGAGCTACTCTGCATCGTTCAACTACAACATCAACAAGAACCACAAACTCGACTTCAAGGGTATCTACAACCGCCGTAATGACTATGAGAATCGCTACCGTACAAAGGTTAAGGATTTGACAAAGAAGATGGATGAGGGTGCTGCATATGGCGAGAACTCAAAGGTGTCGATCGAGACCAAGGGAGGCTCTGCAGATGTGAAGTACAGCCGTTTGGAGAGACAGCAGACGATGAGTTACGCTGTGGGTGGTGAGCACCTCTTAAACAAGCTCTTGATGGATTGGTCGGCATCATACGCACGTGCATCGGAGGATCGTCCAGATGAGAGATATGTAGCTTACGAGTGGAAACCAAGCTCGACAGGTGTTATTATGGACTACTCGAACAAGCGTCAGCCCTTTGCAACACTTGGTGATGGCTCGAACATCGTTCTCAACAGCGACTATGAGTTGGCGGACCTATATGAGTCGAATCAGAAGATCAAGGAGGAGGATTTGAAGTTCAAGGCTAACTTCAAGCTACCGATTTCGGAGGGTCGTAACCACTCGTCACTATCGTTTGGAGGTAAGGCATCGTTGAAGTCTAAGGATAGCAACGTGGAGGCTTACAGCTACTTAGATGCAGCGAAGAGCGATGTTGAGAGCGAGGCATTGGCGAGGGCTACGGTGCAGGATCGTGAGGGCTTTATGGCTGGTGAGCGTTATAACTATGGTCGTAAGTTCATCGATCGTGAGTGGTTGGGCGATCAGAAGTTCTCATCGTCATCAGATTATGATCAGTCGATGTTGGAGCAGATCACTGAGGAATCGGCAGGTAACTACACAGCATCGGAGGGTGTATATGCAGCCTACCTACGTTTCGATCAGAAGTTGGGCGAGGATGTCGATTTGATGGCTGGAGTACGTATGGAGACGACACAGGTCACCTATCAGGGTACGATTTGGGACGAGGATGCAGATACACTCGAAAAGAGTGCTGAGCAGTCGAATAGCTACATAAATGTGCTTCCATCGGTGATGGTTAAATGGGATGCGTCACAAGATCTTAAGCTCCGTGCATCGTTCACAAACACACTTTCACGTCCAAGCTATGAGCAGCTCGTACCGAGTGTCGAAATCAACGAGGACAACGAGGCAACAGTGGGTAACCCTAACTTGAAAGCAGCACTTGGTTACAACGTAGATTTGAGTGCAGATTACTACTACGCAGGTATCGGTTTAATCCGTGGAGGTGTGTTCTACAAGCGTGTCAGCGACTTTATCGTGGATCAGCGTCTATCGGACTACTCATACAACGGCTCAACATTCGATCGCTTTACACAGCCCGTGAATGCTGGCAATGCAGATATGTTTGGTGCTGAGTTGGTCTATCAACGTGACTTGGGTTTCATATCGTCATCGCTTAGATTTATGGGAATCTCGGGTACATACACCTACACGCACTCTGTTGTGAGCGACTTCAATGTGGAGGGTCGTGAGAATGAGAGCGGCTTGAGCTTACCCGGTAGCCCTGCTCACACAGCCAACGCCTCGATCTATGCTGAGAAGTTTGGTGTGACACTTCGCCTTTCCTACAACTACGCATCGGACTTCATCGATGAGTTGGGCGAGACTAGCTACGACGATGTGTACTACGACAAGGTGGGTTACCTCGACCTCAACCTAACGTACGCATTCAAGAAGAACTTCTCGATCTATGCAGATGCAACGAACCTTCTGAACCAGCCATTGCGCTACTACCAAGGTGATGCAGACCGCACTTATCAGGTGGAGTACTACGGACCACGTTTCAACGCTGGCGTAAAATACACATTCTAAGAGCTGAGTAAGGCTGAGTAAGACTGAGTAATTGCTGAGTAATTTGAGAGCAAGCCTTACTCAGTACTACTCAGCCCTACTCAGTTTTACTCAGTAAAAAACAAACAAACAAAAACAATGAAAAAGCAATTTCTTTCGCTATTATTAGCTGTAGCGACACTATCGGCGACAGCCTCGACACTCGACTACGACAACCGTTTTAACTTCTACCTCATCAGCGATTCGGGACGTAACGGATACTACGAGCAGAAGAGCGTAGCACGGACAATGGGCGAGATGACAAACGAGATAGAGCCCGAGTTCATCGTCACAGCGGGCGATACTCACCACTACAACGGTATCGAATCAACGTCAGACCCAATTTGGTGGACTAACTTTGAATCAATCTACACACACCCCGAACTGCTCACTAATTGGTACGCTGCGCTCGGAAACCACGAGTATCACGGTAACACACAGGCTGTTATAGACTACACAAAGGTGAGCCGTAGGTGGCAAATGCCCGCACGTTACTACTCAAAATCGTTTGAGGCGGAGGGTGTGAAGATGCTCCTAGTGATGATCGACACCCCTGCGCTCATCGACAAGTATCGCAACAACCCCGAGGAGTATCCCGATGCCGAGAAACAGGATATGGGCGCTCAGCTAGAGTGGCTCGAAAGCACCCTCAAAGCGGCTCAAACAGAGGGCTACGACTGGGTGTTAGCCGTTGGTCACCACCCCATTTATGCCTACACTCCAAAGTCTATATCGGAGCGTGAGGATATGCAGCAGCGAGTTGACCCACTACTTCGTAAGTATGGTGTCGATGCCTACTTCTGTGGTCACATACACAACTTCCAACACATCCGCAAGCAGGGCTCTGAGGTCGACTACATCGTCAATACAGCAGGGTCGCTAGCTCGCAAAGTAGAGCCAATTGAGGGTACGCAATTCTGTGCTGGTGTAGAGGGCTTCTCAATAATCTCAATGGATAAAACAACCCTAGAGATCGATATGAGAGACTTCCACGGCACAAGCATCTACCGATACATTCGAGTTAGGAATTAGGAGTGGGAGCTAGCTCCCTTTTAGCTTTGGCTTGCCTGTATGAACTGGGGAGCTAGCTCCCTTTTAGCTTTGGCTTGCCTGTATGAGCTGGGGAGCTAGCTCCCTTTTAGCTTTGGCTTGCCTGTATTAGCTGAGTTGGGCTTGCTCTCAGTCTTACTCAGTAATACTCAGCTCTATCAAGTAACTCTGCCCCACCTCGGGACAGTGGGACAAAACCCCAAACTATCAAGCAAAATAACTCCTAACTCATGCGAATTAAGGTTTGAAAATAACCTAAAATAAGCGGTTGAAAAGTTGGTTAATTCGCTGATTTTCACTATATTGTAGTGCTAACAACGCTATAATTAGACCAGTGAATAACCTCTCAAA